>NZ_JAUSOO010000094.1 GCF_030656115.1 Hydrogenophaga sp. | reverse complement strand
CCAAGCGGCTCGGTGCTACCTACCCGCCAACTCCGCGGAACCACGTCAACGTTGGCCTATTTGGTATTGCTGCGCGTAGAGATTGCCCGTTTCACCCGAACTGAATCGGCTCGTCTCTGTTGCTCTGATCCTCACCTTAGGGCCACCCAGGTTGCCCTGACTGGCTTGTCGGTGGAGAGGTGTTACCTCCTACGCTGTCCTGTGCAGTCCGGACGTTCCTCCAGCACGCCCTTTCGGGCCCTGTGCCAGCGACGGTCTGGCGCGCTTCACCCATAGATTATCCAATAGAAAAAAGCCCCCACGCTCCGCCGCTGCGCGGGTCGCTGCCCCCCGAGGGGGCTGATCCGCCTTGGGGCGGCCCGGCGGCGGATCTGTGGCCCCCACGCTGCACCGCTGCGCGGGTCGCTGCCCCCCGAGGGGGCTGATCCACCTTGGGGCGGCCCGGCAGCGGACCGTCCTGCCGACGCTTCAAGCCAGGCGTTCGATCTTCTTGAAGCGCCACACCAGCCTGAAATAGCCGGTCTGCAGCGCCAGCATGGCCACGTAGGTCACGGGAAATGCCATCCACACGCCCTCCAGCCCGAAGCGCTGGTTCAAGCCGTAGGCCACCGGCAGTTGCACCACCAGAATGCAGGCGATGGACATGGCCACCGGCACCAGCACCACGCCGCTGGCGCGCATGATGCCGCCCACCACCGACTGGAAGCCAAACAACAGCATGCTCCACAACATGATGTGCAGCAGGTGCTCGGCCTGGGCCAGCACCTCCGGCTGCGTGATGAACAGGCCCAGCAGCCAATGGGACAGCACGTAGCCCAGCAGCACCAGCGAGCCGGTCACGCACACGTTCATCCACAGCCCCGTGCGCAGGATGGCACCCAGGCGCTCCGCCCGGCCCGCGCCGATGGCCTGAGCGCCCAGGATGGACGCGGTGATGGCGATGGACAGCGCGGGGAACTGCACGTAGTTGACGATCTGCGTGACCGCGCCGTAGGCCGCAGTGGCTTGCGAGCCGTGGCCGTTGACCAGCGACAGGATCACCAACTCCGAGATCGAGATCACCACCATCTGCAAGCCAGTGGGCAGGCCGATGCGCATCACCTGGGCCAGGATCTTGCCGTCCAGCCGCAGGGCCTTGAGCAGCGCCCGGTCGGGCGCGAGCACGCTGCCTTTGCCCCGCAGGCGCCAGACCAGGAAGCCCAGCGACGCCGCCTGGGACACAAACCCGGCCAGCGCCGCGCTCTGGATGCCCATGGGCGGCAGCCCCAGCCAGCCTTTGATCAAGGCCGGCGTCAGCACCAGACCCAGCCCGGTGGACAGCAGCAGGGCCAGCAACGGCGTCACCGTGTCGCTCACGCCGCGCAGCAGCTGCGTGTAAAGGATGACCAGCAGCAGCAGCGGCATGAGCAACATCATCACCCGCGTATAGGCGGTGGCGTCGTCGAGCACGTCGGCCGGTGTACCCAGCAGCTGCATGCCTTCACGCGCGAACACGCTGCCCAGCAGCGCCGCCACCACACCAATCAACGCACCCAGCGCCAGTGCCGCGCCCGCAATGGCCTTGACCTTGCCGGGTTCGCGCGCGCCCCAGGCCTGGCCGATCAGCACCGAAGCGCCCGCGCCCAGGCCGATCACCAGCGAGATGAAGAAAAAGAAGATCGGGAACATGCCCGACACCGCCGCCAGCGCGTGGGTGCCGAGCATCTGGCCGATGAAGATGCCGTTGAGCGTGCCCGAGAAGCTCTGCAGGAAGTTGGACAGCACCATTGGCGCCAGAAACAACAGGTAAATGCGCCACAGCGGTTTTGCTGGGCCAGAAGGATGGGGTGGCATAAAGACGAAACGTTGAAAAGTGAAAGCGGTGTGGCGTGGCTGCGCTCAGGTGGCTCAGGTCAGCGCCAGCGGCGCGGCAGCAAAGGCATCGCGGGCGAGCCAGGACAGGTGGTCCCGCACATCGGCAGGCCAGTCGGCCGTGCGGTGGGCAAAGGCCGCACCGTCTTGTGCGAACAGCGCCCGCGAAGCCTCCTCAAAACCGGGCAGGCCACCGCCGATCGCGCTCATGAAACGGTAGACCCGCTCCTTGGCCAGTCGCGGCACATCGTGCTCGGCCTGGCTGCGCCGGGCTTCGTCCACCAAGCGGCGCAAGGTGGCCGAAGCGCCACCGCGCTGCTGCGCCAGCCACGCCCAGTGGCGCGGCAGCAGCGTGACCTCGCGCGCCACCACGCCCAGGCGCGGCCGGCCCACGCCCGGTGAGGCACTCCCCATGCCGCATCCGTCGGTGAGCACGTCGGCGGTCGGTGCAGGTGCGTGGTCGGCGGGCCACGGGTGGTCTACCTGGGAACCGCTGGCGTCGTCAAACACCAGCAGCCCCCCGGCGCTCAGGTCCAGCGCACGCAGCGCTTGGTCCACCTCGGCATAGGGGCCGCTGGCGACGCGGCGGTGGCCCAAAAAAGCGGTACAGGTGGGTGGGACGGCGGTGTTCATGGCGTTTATTTTGTACGGGTCTTATTATTTTACCCGGGTTTATTTAAAATAACCACGGAGGCCACGCGCACGGAAACCCCGTCCCGGCTTTGACGACAATAGGCCGTCCTTGCTTGATCTTTGCTTGATAAACACAAGCCCTCTTCACCATGATCCGACTCTCAGAACTCAAGCTCCCGCTGGCCGACGTGCCGGCCGAACACCGCCGCGCGTCCGACGCGCCGTCCGAAACCGACGAGGACCGCATTGCGCCGCCGCATCCGGTGGAGGCCCTCACCCGGCTGGCGGCCACCGCGCTGGGCATGGCGCCCGACGGCATCGCCCACCTGCACGTCTTCAAGCGCAGCTTCGACGCCCGCAAGGCCGAGTTGCTGGCGGTGTACATCGTGGACCTGACGCTGGCCGACCCGGCGCAAGAAGCCACCCTGCTGGCACAGCACGCCGGCAACCCCCACATACACGCCACACCCGACATGGCCTGGCACCCGCCCGGCCATGCGCCGGCGCACTGGCCGGCCGACGAAGCGGACCGCCCGGTGGTGGTGGGCCTGGGGCCGTGTGGCCTGTTCACCGCGCTGGCGTTGGCGCAAATGGGGCTGAAGCCCATCGTGCTGGAGCGCGGCAAACCGGTGCGCGAGCGCACCAAAGACACCTGGGGCCTGTGGCGCAAGAAGGTGCTGAACCCCGAGAGCAACGTGCAGTACGGCGAAGGCGGTGCCGGCCTGTTTTCCGACGGCAAGCTGTACAGCCAGATCAAAGACCCGCGTTTTCTGGGCCGCAAGGTCATGCACGAGTTTGTGGAGGCCGGCGCGCCGCCCGAAATTCTCTACATGGCGCACCCGCACATTGGCACCTTCAAGCTGGTGAAAGTGGTGGAAGCCATGCGCGAAAAGATCATCGCCCTGGGCGGTGACATCCGCTTTCAGCACCAGGTGTGCGGGCTGCAACTCGCACCCGCTGGCGGTGGTGGCCACCAGGTCACCGGCCTGCAGGTGCGCCGGCTGGACACGGGCACGGTGCAAACGCTGCCCGCACGCCGCGTGGTGCTGGCGCTGGGCCACAGCTCGCGCGACACCTTTGCGCTGCTGCACGACGCGGGTGTGTTCCTCGAAGCCAAGCCGTTTTCGGTGGGCTTTCGCATTGAGCACCCGCAAAGCGTGATCGACCGCGCCCGCTGGGGCCGCCACGCAGGCCACCCGCTGCTGGGCGCAGCCGACTACAAGCTGGTGCACCACGCGAAAAACGGGCGCGCTGTGTACAGCTTTTGCATGTGCCCCGGCGGCATGGTGGTGGCCGCCACGTCCGAGCCGGGTCGGGTGGTCACCAACGGCATGAGCCAGTATTCGCGCAACGAACGCAACGCCAACGCCGGCATGGTGGTGGGCATTGAACCGGCCGACTTTCCCCAGACCTTTCCGCAAGACACGCCGCTGTGGACCGCCGCCTTCGGCGAGGCCGACGGTGCACGCTACGCCAGCGAAGCCCGAGCGCTGGCAGCGCGGGGCCAGACGCACCCGCTGGCCGGCATCGTGCTGCAGCGCGAACTGGAAGCCCGGGCCTACACCCTGGGCGGCGGCACGTACGAAGCACCGGGCCAGTTGGTGGGCGACTTTGTGGCGCAACAGCCGTCCACAGCGCTGGGCACGGTGGAGCCCTCTTACCAGCCGGGTGTGAAACTGGGCGACCTGACCCCCGCCCTGCCCGCCTACGCGATCGAAGCCATGCGCGAAGCCATTCCGGTGTTTGGCCGCAAGATCAAGGGCTACGACATGGCCGACGCTGTGCTCACCGGGGTCGAAACCCGCACCTCGGCACCGCTGCGCATCACCCGCGGGCCCGACTTCCAGAGCCTGAACACGCGCGGCCTGTACCCGGCGGGCGAGGGCGCGGGCTATGCCGGCGGTATCTTGTCAGCCGGGGTGGACGGCCTGAAAGTGGCCGAAGCGGTGGCCCGCGATGCGCTCGGCTTGCCCGCCTGAAGGTCGGGAACGGGGTGAGATACCCAAATTTACATCTGGGTCATCAAGGCTTGACACAGCCCGCGCATGCTGAAAACTCCTCATTTCAGGAGTTTTTTCCATGACAAGCATGAACCAACCCGTGTTTCCCATCATGGCCGGGCTGCTGGTGTTGGCCTCTGCCGGCACCGCCCAAGCCCAAGACGAGCAAGGCCGCGTGATCAGCAGCACCCCCGTGGTGCAGCAGGTCGTGGTGCCGCGCCAGGTGTGCCAGGAACAGGTGGTCACCGTGCCGGGCCAAAAGTCGGGTGCGGGCGCCATCATGGGCGGCATTGCCGGGGGTGCCATGGGCAATGCGGTGGGCAACGGCAGTGGCCGCGCCCTGGCCACCATGATCGGCCTGATGGGTGGCGCGATGCTGGGCAACAGCCTGGAAGGCGGTGGCCAAGACCGCACCGAGACCGTGCAGCAATGCAGCACGCAAAACTTTTATGAAAACCGCACCGTGGCCTACAACGTGGTCTACGAATACGCCGGCCGCCAGTACACCACCCAAATGCCCCAAGACCCCGGACAGTTTGTGCGCCTGAGCGTGACACCGGTGTTCAACCCGCCGCCGCCCAGCCGCTACGCGCCACCACCCCAGGTGCACTACCAGCCGGTCGTACCGATGGTGAGCCGTGTGGTGGTGGGCACGCCGTTTTACCGCGTTGGTTCGGTGACTCAAGGCGCGCATGTGAACGGTTACCCGCCGATCACCGTGCAGCCCATGCACCCGCACCACGACCGGAAAGACCACCACAAGGAACACCGGCGCGACCAGCAGGAAGAGCGTTGGGAGCGCGACTGGCGCTGAAACCAGCAAAACAGCCCAAAAAAGAAGCGACCCTCGGGTCGCTTCTTTTTTGGGCTGTTTCGTTGTACCGCGTCAGCTCTTTTGCAGCGCGGCAATGCGCTCTTCAATGGGCGGGTGGGTGCTGAACAGCTTGCCCAGCCCACCGGCAATGCCCAGCGCTTGCATGGTCTTGGGCAGTTCGCCGGGGGTCAGACCGCCCAGGCGGGCCAGCGCGTTGATCATGGGCTGCTTGCGGCCCATCAGGTTGGCGGCGCCCGCGTCGGCACGGAATTCGCGCTGGCGGCTGAACCAGGCCACGATGATGGCGGCCACGAAGCCCAGCACGATGTCCATCACGATGGTCGTGACCATGTACCCGATGCCGGGGCCGCTGCTCTGGCTATCGCCCTTGCGAAGGAAACTGTCCACGGCGTAGCCAATCACGCGGCTCAGGAACACCACAAAGGTGTTCATCACGCCCTGAATGAGCGTCATGGTGACCATGTCGCCATTGGCCACGTGGGCCACCTCGTGACCGATCACAGCCTCAACCTCTTCTTTGGTCATGCTCTGCAGCAGGCCGGTGGACACCGCCACCAGAGCCGAGTTTTTGAAGGCGCCGGTGGCAAACGCGTTGGGTGCACCCTCGAAGATGCCGACCTCAGGCATGCCAATACCCGCCTTGTCGGCGAATTTCTGCACCGTTTGCACGATCCAGGCTTCGTCGGCCGTCTGGGGCTGGTTGATGATGCGCGTTTTGGTGCTGAACTTGGCCATGGGCTTGCTGATCAGCAGCGAAATGATGGCGCCGCCAAAACCGATCACCAGCGAAAAGCCGGCCAGCGCCGTCATGTCCAGCCCGTTGGCTGTGAGAAAACGGTCCACGCCCAGAATGCGGGTGGTGACCAGCAACACCGCCATGACGGCGAAGTTGGTCAAGACAAACAACAGGATGCGTTTCATGAAATCTCCGAAGAAAGAAAAAACTGACCGAATGATAGTGGGGATCGGGGCTGCGTTTTCAAGTCAGCGCCAGCCAGGTGTACGACCCCAAAACCCTGCGGCGGTTCACACCTGGGGCAACAAAAACCGCCGCTCCCAGGCGCTCACTTCGGCCAGGTAGTTCTGGTGCTCCAGCGCCTTCACGGCCAGATAAGCCTGCACAAACCGCGCGCCCAGCAGCCGCGGCGCATGCAGGCTGTGGGCCATTTGCTCGTGGGCGGTGGAAAAGGTGCGGGGCAGGCTGCGCGGCTGGTCGTAGCCGTTGCCCTGCACCGGCGCGCCGGGTGTCAGGCGTTCTTGCATGCCTGCCAGCCCGGCAGCCAGCGTGGCGGCCATGGCCAGGTAGGGGTTGGCGTCGGCACCGGCCAAGCGGTTTTCCACCCGCCGGGCGGCGGGCGCACTCACCGGCACGCGCAGGCCGGCGGTGCGGTTGTCGTGGCCCCATTGCACCTGGGTGGGCGCCTGGCTGCCCGCCACGTAGCGGCGGTAGCTGTTGACGGTGGGCGCGTAGACCAGCATCAGGTCGGGCGTGTAGGCCTGCAAGCCGCCGATGTAGTGCAAAAACGCCTCGCTGGCCGTGCCGTCGGCGTGGCTGAACACATTGCGGCCCTCTGCATCCACCACGCTTTGGTGCAGGTGCATGGAACTGCCCGCCTCGGCGGCCATGGGCTTGGCCATGAACACCGCGTTGAGCCCGTGCTGCAAGGCGATTTCGCGCGCGGCGGTTTTGAACAAAAAAGCCTGGTCGGCCACGGCCACCGCGTCGCCGTGCAACAGATTGATTTCGTACTGGCTCGGGCCCACCTCGTGCAGCCAAGTGTCGGTGCGAATACCCAGCGTGTCGATGGCGGCGTGGAACGCGTCCCAAAACGGCGCCAACTCGTTCAGCGCGTTCATGCTGAAGGCCGACTGCCCCACCTCGGGCCGTCCGCCCCGGCCCACCGGAGCGGCCAGCGGCTGGGCCGGGTCGGTCATGGCGGCGGTCAGGTAAAACTCGATTTCGGGTGCCACCACCGGCTGCAAGCCCAGCGCCTGGTAGCGCGCCACCACCTGTTTGAGCACCGAGCGCGGCGCAAAGTCGCACAGGCTGCCGTCCATTTCCACGCAGTCGTGCACCGCCACATAGCGCGGCACGCTGGCCCAGGGCGCGGGCTTGAGGGTGGCCAGGTCGGGCACCAGGCGCACGTCGGGGTCGCTGTCGGGAAAGATGGGGTCGTCGCTGTACTCGCCCGTCACACACTGCATGGGAATGGCCTGGCAGATGCGCAGTTCGCCACCGGCTGCAAAGCTGGCGGCGGGCATGAGTTTGCCGCGCGGGTAGCCGGTCACGTCGGCAAACAGGCATTCCACGTCGCGCACGCCCGCGGCGCGAAAGTGGGCGGCGAGATGGCTGCGGTCGGCGTCCTGCTGCAGGTTGAGGTGAGCGAAGCCGTCGGTGGCGGGCGCGGTGGGTGGCGTGGGTGAAGGCATAAGGTGCCCGGTTGGGATGAGGCAGACAGTCAAAAACGGGTGGTGGTGCTCAGACGCTTGCCACCCGCTGAGGCCGAAACACCCCTGCATCGGCATAAAACGCGCGGTCTTCGTTGGCCGGCCACCAGCCGGGCACGCCCAGCACCGGCAGCGGCGTGAACGGCTTGCTAGCCAGCAGCGGCGCGTTCAGCGTCTGTGCCAGCCAGGCGTCCCAGGCCGCCAGATCGTCGCCCAAAGTCAACGGCACCGGCTCGCGCAGCACATGGGCGGTGATGGACTTGTAAGGCGACACCAGTTTTTCCAGCAAGGCATGGCCCAACAACACCAGCCGCGCCTGTGCCCACAGCGGGCGAAGGTCCACCAGCAGGCGCGTCCAGTCGCGCGCCAGCAGCGCTTCCCACAGCGCATCGGGGGCTTGCAACAAGGCAGCGTTTTCGTCCAACAAGGTCAAACCATCGCGCACCGGGCCGCGCACCTGGCCCACACCCGCCGTGGCAATTTCTGCCGCCTGCAACTGGTTCAGCCGCCGCTTGGTGAGGGGGAAGCGCATCCAGCACAAGCCGTTGAAAAAGTCGTGCAGGCCGTCGCGGGTGGGCACGGTGCCGGTGTCGAAGATGTGTGCTTCGTAGGCTGTGCCCGGGGGCAAATCGGCCTGGGGAACAAAACTCACGGGGGATATCCGCACGCAATTCAGTGCCTGGTGAACGCTGAAACCATCGGTGATCTGAAGGGCCAAGCCTTCGCCTGGGTCGCGGAAATGCGCTAGCCAAGGAGCCGACCAGTCAATCGATCGAACAGCGAACCCCTGCTCAACACATGCGCTCATGAAACGGTGGAGGCAAGAAAATGCCGCTTGTCGCGCACGCAGACTTTTGGAGTACCCGCATCACGCAGATCAAATGCACCCGTAGCCTCCAGCAATTTTGTCAACGTGGCATATCCAAAATTGCGTGAGTCAAATGAGGCCTTGTTTCCAATGTGCGTTCCAACGTGGCCGACCTTGGCCCAGCCTGTTTCGTCCTCGCTGGCAATCACTGCCCCGCGCAGCAAGCTGATCAGCTTCGCGTCCTTCTTGAGCTGATCTGGCGTAACCCGTAGCGTCTGCGCCTGTTTGGCAGGGATCCCTGCCGCGTTGGTGACGGGTATTTCAGGTGTTGCTGGCGCCTCAACAACTTCGGCGGAACCCAACCGATCCAAATACAAAAACCGGGAACAGGCATTCACGAACGGCTCGGGTGTCTTTTGGGCACCAAATCCATAGACTGCGGCACCTTTGGCACGCAAATGCATCACCAGCGGCGTGAAGTCGGCGTCCGACGAAACGATGCCAAAAGCATCTGGGCGATCTGTGTAGAGCAGCTCCAGCGCATCAATCACCATCGCCATATCGCTGGCGTTCTTGCCTTTGGAATAGTCGAACTGCTGCATGGGCCGGATCGCGTGCTCATGCAGTTTTTCTTCCCAGCCTTTCAGTTCACTCTTCTTCCAGTTGCCGTAGGCACGGCGCACATTGGTCACGCCAAAGGTGGACAGCTCGGTCAGGATCACATCAATCTTGCCGGCTGGCGCGTTGTCAGCGTCGATGAGCAGCGCTATGTGTGCCTCGGCCCGATGTGCGTCACGCCCGTTCACACCAGCTTCCAGGGCAGCGCTTCCCCCGAGCGCAGCGGCTTGAGTTCGGCCTCGCCGAAGGCAAAGCTTTCGGGTGGCGTCCAGCTTTCGCGTTGCAGGGTGATGGTGCCGGTGTTGCGTGGCAAGCCATAGAAGGCCGGGCCGTTGAAGCTGGCGAAGGCTTCGAGCTTGTCGAGCGCGTTTACCGAATCAAAGGCTTCGGCGTACAGCTCCATGGCGGCGTGGGCGGTGTAGCAGCCCGCGCAGCCGGTGGCATGCTCTTTCAGGTGGGCCGGGTGCGGCGCGCTGTCGGTGCCCAGAAAGAAGCGGTCGCTGCCGCTGGTGGCGGCGGCCAGCAGGGCCTGACGGTGGGTTTCGCGCTTCAACACCGGCAGGCAGTAATAGTGCGGACGGATGCCGCCGGTGAAGATGGCGTTGCGGTTGTACAGCAGGTGGTGCGCGGTGAGCGTGGCGGCGGTGAACGGCCCGGCTTCGCGCACGTACTGCGCGGCTTCTTTCGTGGTGATGTGTTCAAACACCACCTTGAGTTCGGGGAAGTCGCGGCGCAGCGGAATCATTTGCTGCTCGATGAACACGGCTTCGCGGTCGAACAGGTCGATGTCGGGGCTGGTGACTTCGCCGTGCACCAGCAGCAGCAGGCCGGCGCGCTGCATGGCCTCCAGCGTTTTGTAGGTCTTGCGGATGTCGGTCACGCCCGCGTCGCTGTTGGTGGTGGCGCCCGCCGGGTACAGCTTGGCCGCGACCACGCCCGCGTCTTGGGCGCGGGCGATTTCGTCGGCGGGCAGGTTGTCGGTGAGGTACAGCGTCATCAGCGGTTCAAAGCTCACGCCCTCGGGCACGGCAGCGCGGATGCGCTCGGCGTAGGCCATGGCCTGGGCTGCGGTGGTGACCGGCGGGCGCAGGTTGGGCATGATGATGGCGCGGCCAAACTGGGCAGCGGTGTGCGGCACCACGGTGCGCAGGGCGTCGCCGTCGCGCACGTGCAGGTGCCAGTCGTCGGGGCGGGTCAGGGTGATGTGGTTCAGGGGGGCTTGGGTGCTCATGTTTCTATTTTCACTCAGCGCGTGGCGGGTGGAGCCGACGCGGCGTCCAGGTGGTTTTGCAGATCGGTCCAGAACTTTTCGACCGGGCCCTTGGCTTTGCGGGCCGCGGGGCGTTCGCGGTAGATGCGGATGTCGAGCGTGGTTTCAAAGCCGCCACCGGCGGGCACCAGCTTTTTGGCGCGCACGTCTTTGCGCACCGCGCTGGACGGCAAGAAGGCCACGCCGTGCCCTTCCAGGGCCATGGCCTTGAGGCCTTCGGCCATGTCGGTCTCGTAGATGCGGTCCAGGTGCAGCGGCGTGCCGCATTGTTTGAGGATCTGGTCCACCGCGCGCCCCAGGTAAGCGCCGGGCGCATAGGCCAGGTAGGGCAAAGGCTGACCCGCGGTGCCGGGCAGCGCAAACAGCGGCCCGCCCTGTTCGTTGGGCTTCACATAAGGCGACAGCGTCTCGCGGCCCAGTGGCAGCATTTCGTAGCGCTCGGCATCGAGCTGGATGGGCTGGGCCATGTGGTGGTAGGCAATCAGCAGGTCACAACTGCCTTCCACCAGGCGCATCACGGCGTCGTGCACGTTCAGCGCGATCAGCCGGCTCTTGATGGGCCCGCAAGCCTCGCGCAAGCCCGAGAGCCAGGACGGGAAAAACGTGAACGCCAGGGTGTGCGGCACGGCGAACTCGATCACGTCTTGCGCGGCTGCGGTGTGGGCGCGCAGCATGGCGCGGGCGGCGGCCCTGGAGCCGACCGGGATGAGCGCCGTGCTCGGCGGGGACCCGGCTGAGGTGCTGGCCGCGATCGAACGTGCCGGACTGGTCCCTGCGAACGTGAACAGCCCGGGTCAGGTCGTCGCGGCCGGCGCGCTCAGCGATCTCGCCGCCCTTGCCGCCGAACCGCCGACTCGGGCGCGGGTGATCCCGCTCCAGGTGGCCGGCGCGTTCCACACCCCGTACATGGAACCCGCGCGGGCGGAGTTCGCCGCCGCAGCCGCCGGGTGGCCGGCCGCCGACCCCGCCCTCCCTCTGCTCTCGGACGCCGACGGGGCCGCGTACCGGGCCCCCGGGACATCCCACGGCGCCGGACGTGACGTGCTCGAACGCCTCGTCGCACAGGTGGTTGCGCCGGTGCGCTGGGACCTTTGCCAGCAGACCCTCGCCGCGATGGGTGTGACCGCGATGATCGAG
>NZ_JAUSOO010000083.1 GCF_030656115.1 Hydrogenophaga sp. | reverse complement strand
GCTCATGATTTGCGCTCCACGCTTCCTTCCCACACTCGGTCGCCCTCATGCGGTTGCGCTTCGCTTCGCTCGTCTTGGTCAACTTGCGGCGGGACTTGCACCCGCAGGAGTGCGCCCATGCTGGGCGCACAAAAAAAACCCGGCCCACGGGGCCGGGTTAGAAAGCCTTTTTGCTGTCACACACCAAGGCTCCCGCTCAGGGAGGAAAAGCGGGGAGCTCACCTTTCGGCTCACTCGGGTTAAATGTTACACCAATATCTCTTCGTCTCCAACATGCACCCTGTCAAATCTGACAGTCTTGGCAAAAAGTCGACAAAATCTGTGTGCAACTGGAATGTGCTTCCAAACGATACCCCCAGGCGAGTGCTTGCAACCCAGCACACCACGCAGCGGGAACGGACCTGTGTTTACCTTGTTATTCTGAGGTGATCGATGTCGGCAAAGACCCCGCGCATCTGGTCCGATGTTTCGCGCTTGCTGTAAAAGAAGCGGCGTAGACAAGCTATTTTTTGATGGCACTTTGACACAATACCGAACATGCACGCACCTGCCCCCTACCCCCTCTACCGTCCCCGCCGCCTGCGCCGCGACGCCTTCACCCGCGATCTGGTGCGCGAGCACCGCCTCAGCCCTTCCGACCTGATCTACCCCGTATTTGTGCTGGACGGCGAGAACCGCCGCGAGGCGGTGGGCTCCATGCCCGGCGTGGAGCGTCTGAGCCTGGACCTGCTGCTGCCGGTGGCAGAAGACTGCGTGGCACTGGGCATCCCGGTCATGGCGCTGTTTCCGGTGATCGACCAGTCACTCAAGACGCCCGACGGGCAGGAAGCGCTGAACCCCAACGGCCTGGTGCCGCGCGTGGTGCGCGAATTGAAAAAGCACTTTCCGCAGCTGGGCGTGATGACCGATGTGGCGCTGGACCCCTACACCAGCCACGGCCAGGACGGCCTGCTGGACGAGCACAACTACATCCTGAACGACCCCACCGTGGACATCCTGGTGCAGCAAGCCATCACACAAGCCGAGGCCGGCGTGGACATGGTCGCGCCCAGCGACATGATGGACGGTCGCATTGGTGCCATTCGCCAGGCGCTGGAGGCGCGTGGACTGGTGCACACGCGCATCATGGCCTACAGCGCCAAATACGCCAGCGCTTTTTATGGCCCGTTCCGCGACGCGGTGGGCTCCGCCGCCAACCTGGGCAAGGCCGACAAAAAGGTCTACCAGATGGACCCGGGCAACAGCGACGAAGCGCTGCGCGAGGTGGCACTGGACCTGGCCGAAGGCGCGGACATGGTGATGGTCAAGCCCGGCATGCCATACTTGGACATCGTACGCCGGGTAAAGGACGAATTCCGCGTGCCCACCTTTGCCTACCAGGTGAGCGGCGAATACGCCATGCTCAAGGCCGCCGCGCTCAATGGCTGGCTGGACCACGACGCGGTGATGATGGAAAGCCTGCTGGCCTTCAAGCGCGCGGGCGCCGACGGCGTGCTGACCTACTTTGCCCGCGACGCCGCTCGGCTGCTGCGCGGCTGAACCCACAGAACACGGCACACCCGCCCATGCGCGTCTTTCACATCTTGCCTGGTTCGGTGCGTGAAAGCGACGCGATGCCAGCCCAGGCACCGGACACCGGTTTTGTCTGGATGGCCTTTGGGCGAAGAGAGTTCGAACTGGAGCAAGCCGCTTTGCAGGAAGCGTTGCACCGGCTCACCGGCCTTCAGTTGGTGGACCTGCACGTGGCCGATCTGCTGAACAACCACTTGCCTTCGCATTTCGACTACACCTCGCAATACGACATGTTGGTGTTTCGCCGTCTGGCCGCAGGCCACAGCGAAACCGATCTGTCGCGCCCTGGCCAGGTGCTCACGCAGCACATCAAGCGCGGTGGCCCGCCGGTGCTGCGCCGCATCGACACCAGCCCGGTGGGGTTTGCGGTGTTCGACCGCGTGCTGCTCACCGTGCACCCCGCCGGTTGCACGGTACTTGAGCAGTACGCGACACGCCTGCTGAGCACCCACTCGGCCGCTGCGCGCGCCGCGGGCATCAACCTGCCCAGCGGACCTGCCGACCTGATGCTGCGCATCGTGAACCAGATGGTGGAAGGCTACCTGGACCTGCGGCGCGAACTCACGCGCCAGCTCGACCACTGGCAAGCCGAGTTGCTGAACCCCAAGACGCGCTTCAGCAACTGGAGTTCGCTGCTGGACGCACGCATCTCACTGCACCAACTCGACGAAATTTGCGAAGACCAGCGCTCAGCCATCCAGGACTGGATTGAGACACTGGAGGGATGGGAAGCGAGCGGGGGTGGCAACGACCACTTTGGCGGTCACCGGGGCCTGGAACTGCTCAAAGTGCGCAGCCGCGACGTGCTGGAGCACATTGAGCGGGTGGTGCACCACGTGCGTCGGCTGGAACAAAACGCCGAGACGGCGGTGCAAATGCACTTTTCGGCGCAGAGCAACCGCGCCAACGACACCATGCGCACGCTCACCGCGCTGACGGCCATTTTTCTGCCCTTGAACCTGATTGCCGGCATCTTCGGCATGAACTTCGAGTTCATTCCGTTGCTGCACGAGACCTCGGGATTCTGGTGGGCCATGGGCTCCATGGGCCTGATTGCGGTGGTCCTCAGTGTGTTGTTCTGGCGCAAGCGCTACATTGCGCACTCAGGCCGGTAGCGCCCCGGGCCCCGCGCACCGACTCAAACAAACGGTGCGCTCAAACCTTCGTTGGCCAGCACGCGCTGCAGCGCAGGCCGCTCCAGCATGCGCTGCAGGTAGGGGCCCAGGTGCCGTTTGTCCCGCGCGGGTGCGCTGGAAAAACCGCGTGTCCAGCGGCACAGGGTGAACACATATGCGTCGAGTGCGGTGTAGGTCTGGCCCATGAACCACAGGCCGCCATGGCGCACGAACTCGGCGTCGAGCTGCTTCAGCAGGTTGTTGACGCGGATTTCAGCGTGGTGCTTCACCTCGGCCGCGCCCGCTGTGTTGCCTGCATTCACCCAGCGCTCGGGGTAGAAATACACCATGAGCGTGCTCTGCAGCGTATTGGTCAGCCACATCAGCCATTTGTAGAAATGCGCGCGTTCGTGCGTGCCCACTGCGGGAGCCAGGCCGCTGGCCGGGTGCGTGTCGCACAGGTGCAAGGCAATGGCGGCGGTCTCGTACAACACCAGGTCGCCGTCGGTCAGCACCGGAATCAAGCCGTTGGGGTTGAGCTTCAGGTAATCCGTGGTTTTTTGCGCGTCGTGGGTGCGGTCGACCAGCACGCGCTCGTAGGGCACGCCCAGCTCTTCCAGCAGGATGTGCGGCACCATGCTGGCGGTGCTGGGAAAGTAATGCAGTTGGATCATGTTCAATTTTTGGGCGTGGGCACGCCAAACAGGCGCGCCCCATTGTCCCAGGCTATGCGCTGCGCCACGGCGGGCGGCAAGCCACCGAGCCAGGTGCGGTAGCCTTGCATCAGGTCGCCGTAGTACAGCCAGCGCTGGTTGACCCAGGTGTCGGAGCCGATCATGAAGCGGTCGGGGTACTTGAGCAGGAGGGCGCGCCACTCGGGGCAGAGTTGCCCACCCTCGCAGGTGAGGCCGGGGCGGTAAGACAGCTCGCCCATCAACAGCGGGTAACGGGCCATGAGTGCGTCCACCCGTTCAACGGGGGTGCCGCCGATGCCGGTGTGGGCCCAGACCAGACGCAGCTTCTGCCCCTTGGAAGGCGTGTTCGCCATCAAGAGGTCGATCGCCGCGTCGTCCACATGGGCCAGGATGGCGAGACCTTTTTCTTCAGCGAGCACCATGAGCTTTTGGGCCACCGGTCCGTTGGCGTTGGCGCTGTCGTACAGATGGAATTCGCCCAGGCCGCGGTAGGGGCCTGCGGGCGTGCCACGGGCCAGTTCCGCCTGCACCAGGTCCACGATGGTGTCGTCTCGAAACCAGTTGTTGTAATCGGCGCGGTTGCGGTACAGGCGCACAAAGGGCACCACGGTCACGCCGGCGGCGCGGGTCTGGACCAGCGCCGTTGCCAGGGCTTGGGTGCCGTCGTTGGGCCGGGAATTGGCCAGCACACCGCGCACGCCGCTGGCCTGCATGCGCGCCAGCACATCGGCCAGCGGGTGCGGGCAACCCGGCGCCGGCGCGTCGTGCACGCAGGCTTCGTCGTTGTAGTGCAGGTGGGCGTCAAACAGCGGGCCGCTGTAAGGCGGCGGGGTTTGCGCCAGCGCCTGGGCGCCCATACAAAGCCCTGCCAGCGCCAGCCCCAGCGCACGGGCGCCTCGCCATGCGGCGATGGGATCAACCCACATGCTGGGCCAAAAAGGCCAGCGTGCGTTCGCGCGCCAGCTCGGCAGCGGCCTGGTTGTACGAGCCGCGCTGGTCGCAGTTGAAGCCGTGGTTGGCGGCGTACACCTGCACCACCACGCCGGGCTGGGCCTGCTTGAAGGCCTCCACCGTGTCCAGGGCAATCCAGTGGTCCTGGTCGCCAAAATGGGCCAGCACCGGCACCTGCGGCTGGCGCGCCGCTTCGGCCTCGCCCGTCATGCCGCCGCCGTAATAAGGCACCGCTGCCGACAGGCCTTTCAGCAGGCACGCCGAGCGCCAGGTGAGCAAGCCGCCCCAGCAATAGCCCACCATGCCGACCTTGCCCGCCTGCGCCGCGTGGTCGATGGCGGCCTGGATATCGGGCATGACGCCGGGCTCGGGCAGCGCCTCGACCGCCGTTTTCAATGCGAAGCCGGCGCCCATGTCGGCCTCGGTGTAGCCCAGTTCCACACCGGCCTTGACGCGGTGAAAGGTGGACGGCGCGACCACGAAATACCCGTCGGCGGCATAGCCGTCGGCCACCGAACGGATGTGCGCGTTGACGCCAAAGATTTCCTGCAGCACCACCAGGCCGCCCTTGGGCTTGCCGGTGGGTTGCGCCACGTAGGCGGGAAAGGTGAAACCGTCGGCGGAAGTGAGTTCAACGAACTGGCCCATGCAATGCTCCTGTGTGTTGGTTTTTGAAATGGAAACTCAGGCCGCCAAGCGGCGCTCAACGAAATCGA
>NZ_JAUSOO010000073.1 GCF_030656115.1 Hydrogenophaga sp. | reverse complement strand
GCCCAGGGCATTCTGGGCTACGTGGTGCGCTGGGTGGACCAGGGCGTGGGCTGTTCCAAGGTGCCCGACATCCACAACGTGGGCCTGATGGAAGACCGCGCCACGCTGCGTATCAGCAGCCAGCACATGGCCAACTGGCTGCACCACGGCGTGGTGACCGAAGCGCAGATCAAGGAGACCTTCGAGCGCATGGCCGCCGTGGTGGACGCCCAAAACGCCGGCGACCCGCTGTACCAGCCCATGGCCGGCCACTTCGACACCAGCATGGCCTACCAGGCCGCCTGCGACCTGGTGTTCAAAGGCCTGGCCCAGCCCAGCGGCTACACCGAGCCGCTGCTGCACGCCTGGCGCTTGAAGGTGAAGGCGGCGGCTTGATCCCCGCATTCACGCCCTCTCCCTCTGGGAGAGGGCTGGGGTGAGGGCTCCCCGCGAGCCCATTCCTCGCTCATGAAAAAACGGCACCTTTGGGTGCCGTTTTTTCATGGGCAGTTGACCGCTGATTTTGCTGAAAATTTAGGCAATTGGATAATGAACTTCATCGCAATCCATTGTTTTAAAAAGACTTTTTAAGTTTTTGACTTTCATTATCCAAGCCGAAAAATAATGAATCGACCCACGACCACACATCAACAAGGCGCTGTCAACGCCCGACCAAAGTGCCTGAACGACTTCAGTTTTCCCAACTGCCCAAAATTGGCTGGCACCTTCTCTGCAATCCGCACCGCCGCCAACTTGGGCTGATAGCTGCCTTGTGATGGCTGCGGGCCGAAGGGCATGTTGTGCAACTCAAAGAGCTTCTCCAGCTTCTTCTTGGCGTTCCCCTCGGTCTCGGCGTTCTTGTTGTCCTTGATGGTGACCGGATGCGCCGGGCGGGACAACACCGCAGACAAAGCCGCTCCATCGGCCAGCAGCCAAGCCTCCAGCTCCTTGTGAATCGCCACCTTGTACAGGCACGGGTGCGTGTCCACCCCGGCGTTGACCAATGACGGCTGCAGATCCAGCAGGTCTTGCGCCTCGCCGTCGGGCTTTTCCCAGCGCGGCAAGATGTCCCAGACGATTACCACCCGGTCATGGCCGGTATCGAATAGCGACTTGGCCACATCGCCCGCCTTGGCAAACAGCTCGGGCTTGGTGCCTTGCGGAAACGCCTTGACCGTGGCTTGCGGGACGATTCGCCGCGCAAAGTGCTCCAGGACTTGCGCGTCTTCACCTGCCAACCGGCCTTCGCAAACAATGCCGACTTTCATTCGCCGTCTCCCCAGCCACCTTCGGGCGCCTCGCCCTTCGTTGTAGGAGCGACTTCCGTGCGAGGAACCGATTCGCGTTGCAAAGCATTCATGGTGTACAGCCGCCCAGGCATGAACTTGTCGCGCCAGGCTTTCATTTCTTTACGGCTTGCAGGCCACGAGAACGCGGGGCCTTTGTCACCGCGTTCGCACAGCAACACATCGTCCAAGTCCAGCATGTCCAGCAGGTAGGGCGAATGCGTGGTGGCAATCACCTGGGTACGCCCGCTCTGCGCGGCGGAGCGCATCAGGTCCACCACCAGGCCCACCGTTCTCGGGTCCAGACCGTTTTCCACTTCTTCAATGAACAGCACCGGCGGTGGGTCTGGGTCCAGCAGCGTGGCAATGAGCGGCAGCACACGCAGCGAGCCTGACGACATGAGCCAGCCCGGAATCTCGTACTTGTCCTCCAGCAGCTGCACATAGCTGCGGCGCAGAATGCCTGCGTCCAGCACCTTGGGCTCCACGTCGCTGGCGTAGGGCAACACGTACTGCAGCGCATAGGTCACATCCTCGAATGCCGAGGCGGAACGTTCGCGCAGGTCGATCAGGTATTCGGCCACATTGGCGCCGTCGCTGGCCAGCTGGACGCGACGGTCACTTCGCCGCGCCGACTGGAGTTGTCCAATGGCGTCCGGGTTCAAACGCAAAAAGAGCATCTGCCGCAGATCACGGGTAATGGCATCGAAGGGCCCCAAATACGGCAGAAGTGAATCGTTGCTGGTGATGGATTTCATCGCCGTTTGCACGTCCGCCTGTAAGCTCGCCGAAGCCACCACGCCCAGGCTCTGGTTCGATTTGCTGCCTACAGCGCTGCGCACCACGCTGCTCTGGTCGTACTCGCACACCTCTTGCTGGATGTAGAGCAGGTTGCCGGCATCCCTGACATTGGCCTCCAGCCTCAGCTTCGCAGGGCCCTTTTCTGCCTGCAACTTGAGTTCCATGCGCATCGGGTTTTGCTGCTTGTCTGGGGCGACATCGCTGGTTTGCCTCGCGTGAGCTGCTTTGTGGCGAATGTGCTCAAAGCCTTGCCACACGTCCATAGCCGCTTCCAGGCCACTGTTGACCACACGCACGTAGGTTTCAACAGCCTCCATCAGACTGGACTTGCCACTGCCGTTGTTGCCGATGACGACACTCAGCGGTTTGAGCCGAACAACCCCTGAGGCACGCAGTGCCTTGAAATTGTTGACTGCTATCGATTTGATCTGCATGTCGGTCTCACTTGAAAATGTGGGCTATGCGATCAACCCGCTGGCTACTCGCCGATAAGCGTTGTGTGCATCTACTTTCACCGGCTGTGGTACCAAGGGGAAGGTGGCGAGGATGTGGGTGAACTCCGCCTCGTTAAGTTCATAGAGATGCGCTACCAACCCGTCGATCTCAGCGCGAAGGCGTGCACGTTCAGCCAAGTCAACTGCGCCGTCTTGGTGGCCCTTGAGTCCGACTGATTTAGCAAGTTCATCGAACTCGGGAGTGGTGCAAGAAAGGCGCGCAGCTCGTTCGGCAATTGACGAAAAACGCGGATTTGTCGCCATTAACCTGGGCACAGGGGTGTTATATACGAAGAAGAATGACACATGTGAGGTGACGCTCTGGCGAATAAACCAGTCAAATACGAAGCTATTTAGCACTCCTAGAAGGTACAGGCGCTGGGCTGAATCCAACCCAGCCACGCTATTGTGTCCGTCGGCTGCAACTTCATCACGATAAACCTGCTCTAGGCTAACGGTATGTGGGCAAAAACGTTTCGGAGGGAGGATCGCGGCAATTACCGTACGCTCGTTGGTACTCGCGGCGACATCACGAAATGCCATGCGGTAACTATCATAGTTGAGCCTTATCTTTTCGAGCTCAGGCTCTTTCGATAATCCCAACTTTTCGAAAGCCCGTCTTATTGAATTTACGCGCGGCAAGAGCAGCACCTTGCGTGTCGCTTGTTCGTCCAACCAATAACGAGGCACTCCAAAATTGGGCGAGAACTGATGGAATTGCTTACCTTCCCAAAGCGGCAAAAGTCCTGATTTAGGCTCCAACTGAAAAAGGGCAGAATCATCTGTCATGTGCAACTCTCGCTGCAAAGTAAGATTCCACGCATCTGGCATCTGAGCACCTAGCAGCGGTTGGCTGAGCATCTTTTTAGCGATAGTGACGTCGACTTCGCTCTTAAACTCCATAATGGAGTGACTCTCGGGTGATAGACGCTTAATTAACTCCACATCAAGCCACAATGCAGCCTCTTCTGGAAATCGCGCCAACTCCTCAACCTCATGTCGCATAAATGCTGCCGGGAATCGCAGCGTTCCTCCGCCACCGGATTCCGCAACAGACTGCGCTGCCAATAAATCATTAGGAGCTGCACTCGCATTTTTCTCGCCCATTTGCAACAAACGGGGTAAACGGCTTTTCTCAAACGTCAGAACTACAAATTTAAATCTGCTATCAACTCCCTCAAAAATTGCCTTTCTATTTTCAAAGCAGAATAACCCTTCGATTTTTGTTTTTTCAAATAGCAAATCACGAAGACCTTTGGCACCCAAATCTGTATAAATGCTACTGGGAATAACAATGCCGCAATGCCCGCCTAGGCGCAGAAGCTGAAAGGCTCGCTCAGTAAATAGTTTGTATAGATTAAGGTCTGAACCCACACGCCGTCCGTTTACCTCAGAAGTTTGATAGGCGTATTCAGGCGCAGAACGAAAGTATTGATTTATATGTGGAAATCGACTTTCATAATCTAGCCAAGCGGCCCGAACCTCTTCATCTTTAAGCAGCGCAGCTCGCTCTTTCTCAAACTCCTTGATGGTCATTTTGTTCTTGCTGACCAGCGCGGAGTGCTCGGAAAAAAACTCTTTGGCCTGGGGCTTGAACACCTCCCATGGCGGGTTGGCCAAGATGATGTCGAACCCGCCGCGCCGTTGCACGATGTCGTCAAACACGTAGCCCCAGTGGAAAGGGGTTTGGGCGTCGATGTCTTTGCGCTCGATGCGCCGCTTTTTGGGCTTGCCCAGGTCTTTCTTGGCAGCGTCCCAGGTGGCTTCTTCAAACTTCACGCCCAGCTCCTCGAACTGGTCGCGCATCAACTCGTTCATGACGCCGTTGGCGTGCTCCATCTCGGCGTCGATCTTGTCGCGCAGCTCGCGCAGGCTCATGTCGCGGCCCAGGTCCATCGCGGTGTCGCGGTAGAGCGTGAGCAGGCGGTTCTTTTCTTCCACCAGCTTGCGGTAGGGCGGTTTGAAAAGATCGTCTTCCTTGTGGTTGAACTCCACCTCGTCCACCCGCATCAGCCCCACCAGCGAATTGCCCGGCAGGATATTGAAGTCGATGTTGGGCAGGGGCTCCAGGTCTTGCACCCGCCGCACGCTGGACACCATGGACAGAAAGAGGCGGAGCTTGGCGATTTCGCAGGCCTCTTCCATGATGTCCACGCCGTGCAGGTTGTCGGTGACGATGCGGCGCTTGATGTAGTAGCCCACGCTGGGGTGGTCTTTCTGGATGCCGGCCAGCCATTTTTTCAGATCGGCGCTGGCACCCATTTCGGCCCGGCCCACCACGGCGTAGTACACGTTGATGAGGCACTTGAGCGCAGCCACCAGAAAGGCGCCCGAGCCCACGGCGGGGTCGAGGATGGTGATGCTGGGCAGCACATCGCCCACCAGCTTCAAGGCGGTGCGCGCGTCCATCTTGGCCAGCAGGTCGGGCACGCTGTCGAACTTCACCTCTTTCAACCCCAGCTCGGGAATGGCGGGCTCGTGAATGCGCTCCAGAATCAACTTGTGGATGCTGCGCTCAGCCAGGTAGCCGGTGATTTCGGGCCGGGTGTAGTAGGCGCCAAAGGCCTTCTGGTTGATGTATTTCTCAAAGATGTAGCCCAACACGTCGGGGTTGATCTCGTCGGCATTGCCGCCGGGCGTGTCGTCCAGGTGCCAGGAGAAGCTGGCAAAGAGGTTGAAGACGCCTTCAAACGCGGCATCGGCCACGCGCAGGGTGGTGCCCACGCGCGGGGTGTGGTTGGCGTCCAGCTCCAGCTTGTGGTGCAGGAACAGGCCACCGTTGAGGTAGGGCACCTGGCCGGTGAGTGCCTTGGCTGTGGGGCTGCGGTCGGCCTCGGGTTTGGCGAAGGCTTCAAAAAACAGGGCATTGAGAAACTCGCCAAAAAAGCGGTTTTGGCCGCGCTGCTGGCTCTCGGCCAGCTTGGTGCGCAGGTAGTCGGCGTTGCCGCCGTCCAGGAAGAATTTCTTCTGCATGAACCAGACGAACATGAGCCGGTTGAGCAGCACGCTGGCGTACCAGCGTTTGTCGCGTTCGTTGTCGATGCCCTGGATGTGGCTGAGCAGCTCCAGGTGCTGCTGTTGGTAGGCGTTGAAGAACTTCTTGGTGGTTTTGTCCACGTCCAGCGCAGCCTGAATGCGCCGCGCAGCTTCCAGCACGGGCAGGCGGCCAGCGGTGTCCAACTCAGACAACTCAACCACCATGGCCTGCAGCTTGGAGGCGAACAGATCGACCGGCTGGCCTTTGAAGTAGTCGTGCCGGCGCGAGGTGAGGCGGGGTTTGCCCGTTTCGGGGTGTTTGTCGCGCTTGACCCAGTACCACTGGCTTTGGCTGGCGCCGGTTGGCTGGTTGGTGAAGATGAGCAGGTTTTCAGCGTGGCTGTGGGCCACGTGTTTCCACACGCGCATGCGGGTGGCTTCGTCGGGCCAGCCGTCGGCGGCGGAGTGCACCACCACCTGAATAGCGACCACACCGCCCAGCTCGGCCACGGTGCGGTGGCTGTACGCAAGTTGGCCCGCTGCAAGGGCTTGGGCGGTCTGCCAGTCGCGTTCGGTGGCGGCGCGGTTCCAGCCCAGCACGTCGGTGAACAGGCGGGGAAAGTCGAATGCCTTCAGGTGCGTTTCAAAGGCGGTGAAGTCAAGTTTGGCCATCATCGACCTCTCGGCCGACTGCGGCGGTTTTCGTCATAAGTTATCAACATTTTTTACATCTGCCTTTTGAATCAAGCACTTATGGGCGTGCATTGCGTCTTAAACCGTCTTAAACCGTCTTAAACCGGTGGCTCGGTCCGCAAGGTGTAGAAAGCCGTCTTGCGCACGCCGTGCAGCACGATGTCGCCGTTTTTGACCATGCGCTCCAGCACGGCGCCCGCCTCGCGGGGTGACAGCTGACACAAGTCTGCGGCCTCGTGACGGCGGATCTGGCCGTTTTCACGCAGGTAGTTCTTGATCATCTGCACACGCTGAATGGGCTCAAATGCCGCTTGTCGCACATATTCAACCTGTTGCCCAAGGTTGCGATACACCGCCGGGCTGAGCGTGAAATAGCGACTTCTACCGCTGCCGTGCGCACGAGCCAACCCACTTTCGGCCAAGGCCTCCATCAATTTGGCGGCTTGACCTACGCCGGTTTGCAACTGACTGGCCATGTCTGAAGCACTCAAACGGCGGGCTTCTCGCAAAGCGGTCAACACCAGCAACGTTTCTACCGGGAGTGCGCTTTTTTGCCGTGCTTCTTCTTGCAGCACCATGCGCACAAACGCCAGGTCAGCGGCCTCGGTGCTGATGCTGAGTTTGACCAGGTCGGGCATGGACTGGGCGTAGTCGGGCGCGGGGCGACCAAAGCGCAGCATGTTGGTGTAAATCATGTCCACACCCCGGCCTGTGCGGTCCACCAGCCCCAGGCGTTTGAAGGCATCGGCCAACGCGGGGTTGCGTGGCCGGGGCTCCGTGGTGAGCAGGTTGGCCAGGCTCACGCCCTCCACAAAGCCACCCGGATTGCTGATGATGAGGTCGTCTTTTTGCCAGCACACGCGCACAGGGCCACGGCGGGCGTAGTCGCGGTGCACCAGGGCATTGTTGATGGCCTCACGCAGGGCATCCACATCCACACGGGCAATGCCAATGCGAAACAGGCCTTCGTTGAACTCTTGCTCGGTGTTGACTCCGCGAGACAGCAAGTCCAGCCATTCCACTATTTCTATCAATGCGGCGCGGGAGCCTTCGTTGACCTTGACGCGGGTACCGTCCAGAACCTGAAACAGCACCTCATGGGTGGGCACCATGCGGCGCAAGCTGTCGGTGCGCCCAATCAGCAACAAGCCCAACAAAGTGGGGTGCCGCGTGCCAGCACGGGTGACGGTGAGGCACAAGGCGCCTTCCAGTTGTTCATCGGTCAGGCCTACCAGCGACTTGTCGCTGCGGGGGTTGTTGGCAATGACTGCGCGCAAGCGTTCGCGTTGCAGCGGGTCAAAGTCGGCCACCGTGGCATCGGCCATCACTTCGGAGGACATGTCGAACATCTGAAAGTCGGCCCGGCGGCTGGCGTATTCGTGTGGCAAAAAAGGCACGCACTCGGGTTGCCCATGGGCGTTCATGCGTCGGCGCTTCACCAGTCCGTCTGAACGGGCAACGATGTCGGGACTGCGCTGCACTGTGATGGCTGCCACCCGGTGTTGCTGATGCTGCTGGCTTTCTACGTGCGCTTGCAAGCTGGGGAATGTTCGGTTGGCGACCAGTGCGGCCACCGATCGGAAGTCGGCAGGGCGGGAACGGTGCAAGCCCGTGACGGTGCCGTCGTTTTCTACTCCCAGGTAAAGGGTGCCGCCTTGGGCGTTGGCCAGTCCAATGAGAGCTTCAATCAAATCGTCGTCGTTCAGGCAGTCGCGGTCGCTCTTGAATTCGACTTCGAGGGTTTCGGTCTTTGGGAGGCTGGGAGACTTCATGTTCACACCTCTATCAATCCCATGGAGCACACCACACGGGGCTCCCGCAGCGCGGCGTCGTCTTCGGCGTACGTCAGCCGTCCCTCTTCTCGCAGTGATTTCAGGGCGTCGGCCAGCTCGGTGTCGTTCACGCCGCTGCGCATGAGGCGGTTGAGCAGGTCGCCCGCCGTTTCAAGCAGCGGGCGCTGGTACATGTCGTCCAGGGCGCGTTCCAGCTCTTCGTCGCGAAACAGCGTTTGCATTTGCTCGATGGCGTAGGCCTTGAGGCGCTCGTAGGTGCGGCGGCGCGGGCTGCTGGGGCGGCCCAGGCCGCCGCCCACGGCTTTGTCTTGGCTCACCGCAAGCTGCAAGCCAGTAGCCACCAGTTCGTGGTGTTGGGTCAGACGCTGCACGGCGGGGGTATCGGGCTCGCATTCGGCTGCGCGAAGCACTGTGAATTGCGACTCGGTCACGGTTTTTCCGTTGATGCCCACCCATGCCAAGTGGTCGTTGCCCTCGGGGGACTTGACGTACACCAAGGCGCCGCCTTTTCGGGCCTCAGCACCCAGCAGGGGCAACCGCTCGGCATCCAGCGCAAAGGCTTTGGCCGAATACACCACAGGCGGGAGCGACTCCACCGCACGGGCCAGGTCAGGGTTGTCTTGGGTGGCTTGCTTCCAGATTTGCCAAGCGTAGGAGGCCAGGTCCACCTCGTCGTCGCTGTCGTCCAAGATGCCTTGTTTTTCGGTGTACAGGTCGCGGATGGTGGCGGCCTCGTCGTCTTCAAAAAAGGCTTCGTCGGTGCCCACCACTTCGGCGTTTTCTTGCAGGCGCTGGCGGATGCGCGAGCGCAGCTGAATGAGTTGCTCCACGCCATCGGCTGGCAAAAACGAGTAACAGTGAATGGTTTCGGCGCGCTGCCCAATGCGGTCCACACGGCCAGCGCGCTGTATCAGGCGAATGATGGCCCAGGGCAAGTCGAAGTTGACCACCACGTTGCTGTCTTGCAGGTTTTGGCCTTCAGACAACACGTCGGTACAGATCAACACGCGCACTTCGTCGGCTTTGCTCACGGTCTTGTTGTTGGACTTGGGGCTGAAGCGGCAGGCCAGGCTGTAGGGGTCTGCGCTGGCGCCAGAGGCCATTTCTACATGCGTGACGCCCACCTTGCGTGCTTCGCGAGCAAGGTAGCGGGCGGTGTCGGCGAACTGGGTGAAAACGAGCACTTTGTCTTTGCCGTGCGTCTGCGTGATCAGCTTGTGCAGCGCCTGCCACTTGTGGTCTTTCTCTGCCTCCCAAGCACCCTGGCTGTTCAGCAGCTCGGTGAGCGTCTGCGTATCTTGCGCCAGGTCTTCGGCCAGCTTGGCTTTGAAGAGCGTGGAGCGGACCCACTTGAAACGCTTGCGGTACTCTTTGTTGTACTGGTCATATACCGCTTTGGCACGGGCCATGCCATCGGGCAAGCCGTCTTCTTCCGAGACTGCATCGAACATGCCGTCCAGCAAGTCTTCGGTTTCACCTTCCAGGCCTTCGGCGTCTTCGTCCACGCGCTCAATGTCGAGCAGGCCCGCGTCGAGAACGCCGATCGGCAAGTCCAGCCCGCTTTCGATGGCATACAGGTAAATCTGGTTGCGCAAGACGTGCCGGTCAATCGACTGCAGAAAGGAAAAGCCGCTGGATTCCAACCGCTTGAACAGGTTGGTGCGGCAAAAACCCATGAGCCGTTTGCCGGCCTTGCCCAGGTTGTCGATCAGCTTGCGTTCGGCGGGCGTGGCGAGCTTCTCTTCTTGCGGGTTGACGTACAAGCCCAGACCATAGCGGGGCACATGCAGGCCATTGATGTGGTCTACCACACCCGGTGAATACAGGCGGGCGTAACGGTCAGCAGGGTCGTTTTCGTCCACCGCAAAGGTGACGGACAACGGCTTGCGCAGAGGAAAGTAGCGCTTCTCGCCATCGCTGCCCGCAATGAAGCGGCGGCCGTTTGTGTCGGCCTCGGTGTAGTGTTGGAGGATGAAGCTGCGGGTGCGGCGCACCATGTACAGGCGGATCAGCTCGCGCCAGTCGTCAAACTCTTCACTCTTTTCAATGGCCAGGATGGAATGGACACGGCACTGGTGCTTGCGCTCGAACTCGGCCTCGCTGAGACCCAACTTGCGCATGTGCCGCTCGGGGCGGATGCCTATGTTGGCTTTTTCGTCGATGAACAGGCGCAGCTGTGCGGACAGGTCGTGTTTGGTTTTGTTGTAGGGCGTGGCGGTGAGCAGAATCACCTTGGCATCGCAGCTCTTGATGTAGTCGGCGATGGCCTTGTACCGTCGGCCCTCGCGGTTGCGCAGGTTGTGGCTTTCGTCAATCAACACCAAGCGGTAGCGTTTAAGGGCGGGCAGCTTTTTGGTGACCTGAGACACGGGCAACACCATGCCGCGCAAGCCATATTCGGTTCGGTACTGCTCCCACATGGGCTCCAGATTTTTGGGGCAGATGATGAGGGTTTCGTAACCCAGATCGTCCTCAAACATGCGGGCCAACGCGGTGGCCATCATGGTTTTGCCCAGACCCACCACGTCGCCAATCATCACGCCGCCCCTGCGGTGCAAATGCCGCGCGGCAATCTTGACGGCACTTTTCTGGAACTCGAACAGTTGGGTCTCAAACCGGGCGGGCAAACGGAATTGGCTCAATCCGGCGCGCGCCTCGGTGCTGAGGTGGTAAGCCATGTTCAGGTAAATGTGATAAGGCGCAATAGCCTCTTCCCTGGCCCAGCTGTTTTCAATGATGGTGGCGAGGTCGGCGGACACATCCAGCGCCCAGCGGTCGGCCCAGCGCTGGTCAAACCAGGCCGACAGTTTTTGGGTGCCCAAGTGGTCGAGCACATCCACATTCAACTCGCCGTGGCGCGACAGGCCAGCGAGTGTGAGGTTGCTGCTGCCCACGAACCCGGTGATGGGGTTGTTGACATCGTCGCGAAACAGCAAATACAACTTGGCGTGCAGCGGGTAGGGCAAAAACAGCTTGACCACGACCTGCCCCGCGCGCAGTTGTTTGGCCAGTCTGCGCAAACCCGCTTCGTCTTGCCCGGTGGGAATGCCCAAGGTGATTTGCTCACGCAAATGGGCTGCGAACTGGGTTTTGAGGCGGCTGGCGGTGGCGTTGTCCATGAGCCCAGGCTCTTGTGTCTGGCGGTACAACTCCCGTATGTCTTCTTGTGGTGGGCGCTGCATACCCACCAGCACACGACAAATCTGACCCTCAGCAGGAGCCCAATCGGCCATCTGTTCGTCAATCGCCTGCCAGCCACGCAAGTTGAGATAGCCAATGCAAAAGTCAGCCCGCTTGGAAACCTGCAAAGTGGCTCGAAGCGCGGTCAGCAGGTCTTGTTCGATGTTGTCAAAAATGCGGGACATTCTTTGTGAGGTTTCACGTCATGCGATCAGATGCATTGTGCCTTTGGCACCAGCCTATTTCGCCAGCCCAGCGGCGGCAGATGAAGGCGGTGTGGCCTCACACCCCAGCAACCAATGCCACGCATACCGAGCGTTGGACAGACTTCACGTTCATCCGTCTGTGCAGAGGCGGACAAAACCGCAAGAATGGGTTCAACTTGTTGGATCATTGAACCGTGCATGTCCCCACCCTTTTTGCCACGATGATGTTGACCTCCGCCGTCATGGCGGTGTCCATTGCCATCGTGGCGCGCAAAAAACACCCCGATCTCCAAGCCTGGGCGTGGGCTTTGAGCCTTCAGGTGGTGGGCTATGCGTTTCTGGTCATGCATGCCGCATTCCCCGAAACCATGCCCGAAGACTTGTCTGTCGTGCTCGGCAATAGCGCCCTGTGCGCCGCCCTGACGCTCTACGGCCACGGTCTGTACCGATTTGCCGACCAGCCTCCGAACCGGCTGGCGCTGTACTTGCCGATGGCGCTGATGCTGGTGGTCAACGTGGTTTGGCGCAACGATCTGCACGGACTTTTCTGGGTCCATTCTTGGCTGTTTACAGGGCAAGTCGGCTTTTTGCTGGCGCTGCTGCGGCACTGCCACACCCCCGCCACCGAGCGCGGTGTGCTGATTTTGGGCCTGGGTGGGGCGCTGTTCATGCTGCTCATGCTGGGCCGTTTGGCTGCGGTGTTCACGGGGTGGACGAGCATTGCGGCGCTCAACGAGTCGAATGCCATGCAGGCGATCACCCTGTTGGTCTCTCTCACCAGCACCATGATGCTGTCGGTGGGCATTTTGACCATGACGCAACAGCGGGCCGAAGCCCAGCTGGCCACCAGCGAACGGCATTACCGCCAACTGGTGGACGCCGCGACCGACGGCATTTGCATTGTGCAAGGCAGCACCATCCGCTACGCCAACCCGCGCATGCACCAATTGCTGGGCTACCGCCCCGACACCATGGCGGGCACGCCCATTCAAAGCGTGGTCAACACCGAAGACTGGCCCCTGGTGCAGCACAACCACCAGCAACGGCTGGCCGGACAGGGCGACGACCTGAAATACCCGGCCCGCATGAACACCTTGCACGCTGGGGTGCGCTGGTTTGAGATCAGCGGTGTGCGCATCGAATGGCAGGGGCACGTGGCCACGCTGAACTTTTTGACCGACATCACCGAGCGGCGCAACCAGGAAGACACCATCAAGGGCCTGGCCTACCACGACACCCTGACCCAACTGCCCAACCGCCGCCTGCTGCTGGAGCGGCTGGGCCAGGCGCAGAGCAGCAGCTTGCGCAACAGCACCTGGGCAGGGCTGGTGTTTCTCGATCTGGACCGCTTCAAAATTTTGAACGATACCCACGGCCACCGCGCGGGCGACCTGTTGCTGGTGGAGGTGGCCCGCCGCTTGGTGGCTGGCGTGCGCGGCATCGACACCGTGGCGCGCCTGGGTGGCGACGAGTTTGTGGTGCTGCTGTGCGACTTGGGCAACACCCGCGAGCAGGCCCGTGAGGCAGCACGCCATGTGACCCAGAAAATGCTGAACGCATTGGCCCAGCCCTACCACCTGATCCAGGACGAAGACCCCCGCACGGTGGTGGAACACCGGTGCACCGCCAGCGCCGGGCTGGTGCTGTTCACCGGCCACACCACAGCGGCTGAAGCCCTGCTGGAGCAGGCCGATGCCGCCATGTACACCGCCAAAAAAGCCGGCCGCAACCAGGTTTGCGTGCACACGCCAGACGCGCCAAACGCGCCAGTTGCCCACTAAACTGCAGCTTGCACTGTCACACCCCAAACAAGGACACACCGCATGCTCAGAGGACGTACCCGCATACCGTGGTGGGTTTTGGTGTGCTGGCTGGCACTGGCCCCCGCCATGGCCTGGGCGCAGTCGGTGGGCTCGCCCGTGGTGCGCGTGGGGGTGTACGACAACCCGCCCAAAATTTTCATGGGCAGCGATCAGCAGCCCACGGGTATTTTTGGCGACCTGCTGCGCGAAGTGGCCCGGCAAGAGGGCTGGACACTGCAAGCCGTGCGCTGCGAATGGCAAGATTGTCTGGACCAGCTCCAGGCCGGCCGCATCGACCTCATGCCCGATGTGGCCCGCACGCCCGAGCGCGAAACCCTGTTCCGGTTTTTGCCCACGCCCGCCCTCCACAGCTGGTCGCAGGTGTACCGCCACCCCAGCCAGCAAGTGGAGTCCATCCTGGACCTGCAAGGCAAGCGCGTGGCCTACCTGCAAGGGTCCGTGCAGCAAGCCTTTTTTGCCAACCTGCTGGAAAACTTCAACATCCAGGCGGCCTGGGTGGCTGCCGACAGCCTGGACCAGTCCTTTGCGCTGGTGGAGCACCAGCAAGCCGATGTGGCGCTGGCCAATGTGCATTACGGCGACTGGAAAGCCACCAGCCACAGCCTGCTGGGCACACCCATCATGTTTCAGCCCGTGGCCTTGCACGTGGTCAGTGGCCTGCAAAGCAACCCCGCCTGGCTGCAAGCGGTCGATCGGCGCCTCGCGCAGTGGAAAGCCGACCCGACCTCGTCCCACCACGGCACCTTGCGCCGCTGGGGCAGCCCCGAAACACCGCACGGCGTACCGCCCCACATGGTCTGGGTCATGCTGGCCGGCGTGGGCGTGCTGGCGCTGCTGGCACTCACCGTGGCCTGGCTGCGCCGCGAAGTGGCCCGCAAAACCCGCGACATCCGCGCCAGCGAGGCCCGGCTCAACACCATTCTCGACAGCGTGGACGCCGCCATCTACATCAAAGGGACGGACTTTCGCTACCGCTACGTCAACCGCAAGGTGGCCCAGATCTTCGGCACCCCCGCAGACCAGGTGGTGGGCAAGCGCGACGAAGACTTTTTTGACCGCCGCACCGCCGATCACATTCACCAGAATGACAGCCGGGTATTCAATGAAAAAATCCGGCTGACCGCCGAAGAGGTCAACCGCAACCTGGGCAACGACACCGAGCAGGTGTACCTGTCGGTCAAGCTGCCGCTGCTGGACGCCAGCGGCCAGGTGTATGCGCTGTGCGGCATCTCCACCGATGTGACCGAACAGCGCCAGGCCACCGAAGAAATCCACCGCCTGGCCTACTTCGATCCGCTCACGCAACTGCCCAACCGCCGCGCGCTGCTCGACCGCATGGCGCGGGAAATGGCCCTGGCGCAACGCACCGGGCGCAATGGCGCACTGGTGTTCATTGACCTGGACCACTTCAAGGAAGTGAACGACTTGCTGGGCCATGCGGCGGGCGATGAACTGCTGCGCAGCATCGCCATCCGGCTGAGCAGCAGCCTGCGCAACACCGACACGCTGGCACGCATCGGCGGCGATGAATTTGTGCTGCTGCTGGCCGACCTGGACAGCGACCGCGACCTGGCCGCCGACCAGGCCCTGAGCACCGCGCGCAAGCTCAAAGTCTGCTTTGGGCAACCGGTACCGCTGGCCGAGCGCCCGTACACCGTGACGGCCAGCATGGGCATTGCGATGTTCACCGACGCGGCAGAAACCCCCGAAAATCTGCTGCGCTGGGCCGACATGGCCATGTACGCCGCGAAAGACGGCGGCCGCAACGAGATCCGGTTTTTCAATGCCGAGATGCAGACCCGCGCCGAAGCCCACGCCGATCTGCTGCAAGACGTGCGCCGCGCCATCCAGCACCACGAATTCATCCTGCACTACCAGCCCCAGCTCGATACCGATGGCCGGCTCTGCGGCATCGAAGCCCTGGTGCGCTGGCAACACCCCGACAAAGGGCTGGTGCAACCCGGCACCTTTATCCCGGTCATTGAAAACACCGACCTGATGGTGCCGCTGGGCCAGGACATCCTGCGCCTGGCCTGTGCCCAGTTGGCCCAGTGGCAACACCTGCCAACGCCGCAAACCCTGCAACCACCGTCCCACTGGCGGCTGGCCATCAACATCAGCGCCAAGCAGTTTCACCACGTCCACTTTGTCGAGCATGTGAAGCACGTCATCGACCAAACCCGGGCCGACCCGCACCGGATCGAACTGGAGCTGACCGAAAGCCTGCTGCTGAACAACGTGGACCACGTCATTGAAAAAATGGGCCAACTCCAGGCGCTGGGCATCGCCTTCTCGCTGGACGACTTTGGCACCGGCTACTCGTCCCTGAGCTACCTCAAGCGCCTGCCGCTGTACAAGATCAAGATCGACCAGTCGTTTGTGCGCGACCTCGACAGCAACACCAACAGCCAGGCCATCGTGCGCACCATCGTCGCCCTGAGCGACAGCCTGGAACTGAAGGTGATCGCCGAAGGCGTGGAAAACTCCGCCCAAAAAGCCCAGCTGCTGCAACTGGGCTGCCACCAGTACCAAGGCTATTTGTTCAGCCGCCCGGTGGCGGCGGCCGAACTGCAGGCGGGGTGGCTGGTGTGACCCTGCCCCTGCAATACCTGATCTTCGACGCCAGCGACGACGGCGAAGGCACCGGCACCTGGGACGCCGTGGCCAGCGTGCGCGCCGCCGACCTGCCCGCGGTGTGGGCCGAGGTGCACGCCGTGCTGGCCTGTGCACAACAGCACAGCCCCGGCCCGCGCGGCCCGCTGGACGACGGCGGCACCTGGGACGCCGACGAGCACCAGCAAACCGACGGCGACTGGACCACGGTCACGCTCACCCTCACCGGGCCTTGGGCCTGGGGCGAGGCGCTGGTGGCGCGGTGGTCGGGGGATTGACACCGTGGTCGGGGGTGTCTCAATGCCCCGCAAACAGCGCCACGTTGCCGCCCGCTGCGGTGGTGTTGATGGTCAGGGTCTGTTCGGCGCAGAAGCGCAGCAGGTAGTGCGGGCCGCCGGCCTTGGGGCCGGTGCCGCTGAGGCCTTCGCCGCCGAAGGGTTGCACGCCGACCACCGCGCCGATCATGTTGCGGTTCACGTACACATTGCCCACCCGCGCGGCGGCCGCCAGCGCCTGGGCACGGCTGTCGATGCGGGTCTGAATGCCCAGCGTGAGGCCGTAGCCCAGGGCGTTGATTTGCTGGATCACGGCCATCGGGTCGCCGCTCCAGCGCACCACCTGCAGCACCGGGCCGAAGATTTCGGCTTTCACGTCGGCGATGGCCTGCACCTCGAACATCTGCGGCGGGATCAGGTTGGGCCGCGCAGCGGGCTCTGTGGCGGCGGGCAGCAGCGACTGGGCTTGGGCGTGCAGGCGGTTGAGATGGCGCTGGATGTTGTTGAACGCCTCGGCGTCGATCACCGGACCGAGGTCGGTGGCGAGGTCGGCGGGGTTGCCGCACACCAGCTCTTTGGCCGCGCCCTGGATCATCTGAATCACGTGGTCGGCTATTGCCCCGTGCAGGCACAGCAGGCGCAGCGCCGAGCAGCGCTGGCCGGCGCTGCGAAAGGCGCTTTGCACCACCGCGTCGGCCACCTGCTCGGGCAGGGCCGTGCTGTCGACCAGCATGGCGTTGATGCCGCCGGTCTCGGCGATCAGCGGCACGATGGCGCCGTCTTGGGCGGCCAGCGCCCGCTGGATGGTTTTGGCCACGGGCGTGGAGCCGGTGAACACCACGCCCGCGATGCCCGGCTGCGCCACCAACGCCGCGCCCACGGTCTCGCCGGGGCCATGCAGCAGTTGCAGCGCATGGGCGGGCACGCCCGCAGCGTGTAAAAGTTTCACCGCTTCGAGCGCCACGGCCGGCGTTTGCTCGGCCGGTTTGGCCAGCACCGTGTTGCCGGTGGCCAGCGCAGCCGCGACCTGGCCCATGAAGATGGCGAGCGGGAAGTTCCAGGGGCTGATGCAGACCCAGGCGCCCCGGCCTTCCAGGCGCAAGGTGTTGCTTTCGCCCGTGGGGCCTGGAAGTGTCTGCGGTGCCATCACGCGTTCGGCGTCGTTGGCGTAGAACCGCAAAAAGTCCACCGCCTCGCGCACCTCGGAGATGGCGTCGCCCCAGGTCTTGTGCGCTTCCTTCACCAACAGGGCACAGAAACGCGGCAACTGCTGTTGCAGCGTGTCAGCAGCGCGGCGCAAGGTGGCTGCACGCTCGGCCACCGGTGTGTGGTTCCAGCCGGGAAAGGCAGCCATGGCACGGGCACAGGCGGCCGAGGCATCGGCGGCGTTGGCTTCGGGCACCGGCAGCACGGCGGTGCTGGCCAGTGCGGCCAGCAAGGGTTCGCGGTGGGCCAACACCGCCAAGTCCAACCCCTGGCTGTTGGGGCGCTGCGGGCCGTACAGATCAACCGGCAGAGGCAGCGCGGGCTGGGGCTCCAACCGCAGCGGCGAGATGAGCAGTTCGTCCATGCCCACCGACTCGTCGGCCAGCTGGTGCACAAAGGACGAGTTGGCGCCGTTCTCCAGCAGGCGGCGCACCAGGTAGGCCAGCAGGTCGCGGTGCGCGCCCACCGGCGCGTAGACGCGGCAGGCCACCAGCGGATTTTTCAACACCTCGCGGTAAATGCCCTCGCCCATGCCGTGCAGGCGCTGCAGTTCAAACGGCACGCCTTGGCGGGCCGCCATCTGCAGGATCGCCGCGATGGTGCCCGCGTTGTGCGTGGCGAACTGCGGAAAAATCGCGTCGGGCGCGTCCAGCATGGCCCGCGCGCAGGCCAGGTAGCTCACGTCGGTGTGGTGCTTGTGGGTGAACACCGGGTAAGTGGGCAGGCCCAGCTCTTGGGCGCGCTTGATCTCGGCGTCCCAGTACGCGCCCTTGACCAGGCGGCACATGAACTGGATGTTGTAACGGCGGGCGAGCGCGGCCACGTGCTCGATCAGTTCCACCGCGCGGGTCTGGTAGGCCTGCATGGCCAGGCCCAGGCCGCGCCACTGCGGGCAGTGCTCGGCCACCCGCTGCGCCAGCGCCTCGAACACATCCAGCGAGAGTTCGAGCCGGTCCACCTCTTCGGCGTCGATGGTGAGGTTCAGGTTGGCTGCGGCCGCCGCGCGGCACAGCGCCCACACGCGCGGCACCAGCTCGTCCATCACGCGGGCGTGCTGCACGTCCTCAAAGCGCGGGTGCAACGCGCTGAGCTTGATGGAGATGCCGTCGTTGTGTGTGGGAGAACGGGCCGGATCGGCGGTGCGCGCAATCGCGGCAATGGCGTTTTCATAGCTCGCCAGGTAGCGCAGCGCATCCGCTTCGGTGCGTGCGCCCTCGCCCAGCATGTCGAAGCTGAAGCGCAGTTGGTCCAGCTTCTTGCGCGCTGCGGCCGCTTCTTGCATGCCCTCTTCAATCGTTTGCCCCAGCACAAACTGGCGCCCCAGCAACTGCACCGCGCGCAGCGTGGCGGCCACCACGGTTCTGGCGCCGAGCTTGGCCATCAAACCCGGCTCCTGGCCGGCGCCGGGCAAAAAGTGTTTGGACATGGCGATGGCCGTGGACGACAGGCGCGCCAGGGTGGAGTCGGCCGCACCGTCAAAGTCGGCCCGTCCCAGCTGGTCGGCGGTGAGCGCAATGGCGGTTTCTGCATCGGGTACGCGCAGCAGCGCCTCGGCCAGGCGCATCAGGGCCAGACCTTCGGCGCTGGAAATGGGGTATTCCTTGAGCAGGCTTTCCATGGCCCAAAACGGCGGCGGGTTGTTGCGCACGGCGCGCACCCAGGGCGCGGCCAGGGTGGCGGCAGCGGCCCAGTCCAGCGCGCCTTGCAGCGCGGCCAGGCGCTGGGCCACGCTGGCGGTTTCAGGGCGGTACGGCGGGGGCAGGCGGTCGGTCAGGCGGGGCATGGCGGTCTCCGAAAATCGGGGGTAGGTGGTGAATAACGAGATGGTGACCGCCTTGACAACGAATTTTTATCGGTATTTTTTGATTTAACCGGATAATCCACAACCCATGATCGACACCCCGCACGAACTCGACCGCATCGACCTGCGCATCCTGAATGTCTTGCAGGCCGACGGCCGCATCTCCAACCTGAAGCTGGCCGAAGCCGTGGCGCTCTCGCCCACCGCCGTGCTCGCGCGCACGCAGCGCCTGCAGCGCGAGGGCTACATCCTGGGTTTTGAAGCGCGGCTGAACCCGCTCAAGCTGGGCCGGGGCATGATGGTTTTTGTCGAGGTGTCGCTGGACCGCACCACACACAACGTGTTCGATGAATTCAAGGCGGCGGTGCAGGTGCACGACACCATCATGGAATGCCACATGGTGGCCGGCGGCTTTGACTACCTGCTCAAGACCCGCATGGCCGACATGGCCGCCTACCGGGCATTTGCCGGCAGTGTGTTGTGGCAACTGCCCGGCGTGCGCGAAACGCGCACCTATGCGGTGATGGAAGAGGTGAAGAACAGCACCCGGCTGCCGCTGTAGGCGTCCAGAGCCGTTGTGGCTCAGGCCCGCGCCGACCGGCTGCCAAAAATGGCCCGCCCCACCCGCACCAGGGTGGAGCCCGCCGCAATGGCGGCGTCCAGGTCGTCGCTCATGCCCATGGAGAGCGTATCCAACGCCAGGCCCTGCGCGTTGAGTCGGTCCAACAAGCCTTTGGCCTGCACAAACACCGCGCGTTGCGCCTCGAAGCCCTCCACCGGATCGGGAATGCACATGAGCCCGCGCAGCTTCAAGTGCGGCAACTGCGCCACGGCCTCGGCCAGCGCGGGCAACTCGGCCGGAGTGACGCCCGATTTGGTGGGCCCACCGTCCACGTTCACCTGCAGGCACACCTGCAACGGCGGCAGGTCCAGCGGGCGTTGTTCGCTCAGGCGCTGGGCAATTTTGAGCCGGTCCACCGACTGCACCCAGTCAAAATGCGCCGCCACCAGGCGGGTTTTGTTGCTCTGCACCGGCCCGATGCAATGCCATTGCAGTGCGGCGTCGGGGTGCGAGGCGCGCAGGGCCAGGATTTTCTCGACCCCTTCCTGGATGTAGTTTTCACCAAACGCCCGCTGCCCAGCGGCCACCGCCTGGGCCACCGCTTCGGGACCAAAGGTCTTGGAGACGGCGAGCAATGAGACCTGCGTCGCAGCGCGTCCCGCGTGGGCACAAGCCTGGTGAATACGCTCGTTCACGCCTTGGAGATTGCCTTCAATCGTCGTCATAATCGGTTCGTCAATACCAACACAGCACAGGACCCCCGGGATGGACATCACACAATTGCTGGCCTTCAGTGTCAAAAACAAAGCCTCTGACCTGCACCTCTCCGCCGGCCTGCCGCCCATGATACGGGTGCACGGCGACGTGCGACGCATCAACGTCGAGCCGCTGGACCACAAAATGGTGCACAGCATGGTGTACGACATCATGAACGACAACCAGCGCAAGCACTACGAAGAGTTCCTGGAGTGCGACTTTTCGTTTGAGATCGAAGGTTTGGCGCGTTTTCGTGTCAACGCCTTCAACCACAACCGCGGCGCAGGCGCGGTGTTCCGAACCATTCCCAGCAAAATCCTGACGCTGGAGCAGCTCAACGCGCCCAAGATTTTTGGCGACCTGGCCTTGCGTCCACGCGGCATGGTGCTGGTCACAGGCCCCACCGGATCGGGCAAATCCACCACACTGGCGGCCATGGTCAACCACCTCAACGAAACCGAGTACGGCCACATCCTCACCGTGGAAGACCCGGTGGAATTTGTGCACGAGTCCAAAAAGTGCCTGGTGAACCAGCGCGAAGTGGGTCCGCACACGCTGAGCTTTGCCAATGCACTGCGCTCAGCCCTGCGGGAAGACCCGGACGCGATTCTGGTGGGCGAGATGCGCGACCTGGAAACCATCCGCCTGGCCATGACAGCCGCCGAAACCGGTCACCTGGTGTTCGGCACGCTGCACACATCGAGCGCGGCCAAAACGATCGACCGGATCATTGACGTGTTCCCGGCCGAAGAAAAAGACATGGTGCGCGCCATGCTGTCCGAATCGCTGGTGGCGGTGATTTCGCAAACCTTGTGCAAGACCAAAGACGGCACGGGCCGCGTGGCGGCGCACGAAATCATGCTGGGCACCAGCGCCATCCGCAACCTGATACGCGAGGCCAAAGTGGCGCAAATGTATTCGGCCATCCAGACCGGCAGCAACGTGGGCATGCAGACGCTGGACCAGAACCTCACCGATCTGGTCAAGCGCAACATGATCAGCCCGGCGGAAGCACGCAGCAAAGCCAAGATTCCTGAAAATTTCCACGGTTAAAGATGACCCTCTGCTGGCTCGCTGGACCCAGCCACACAGCCACAGAGATCCACCGCAGTGGCCCGGTCAAGCCAGCGTGGCGGCCTGCGCGGCTTCTCGCCAACATTGAAAACAAAAGGTAAGCAGGATGGAACGCGACCAAGCATCGAAATTCATCAACGACCTGCTCAAGCTCATGCTGACCCGAGGCGGCAGCGACATGTTCATCACCGCCGACTTCCCCCCCGCCATCAAGGTGGATGGCAAGGTGATCAAGGTCTCGCCACAGCCCCTCAACGCGGGCCACACCCTGGCGCTGGCGCGCTCAATCATGAGCGACAAGCAGGCCGCCGAGTTTGAGCGCACCAAAGAATGCAACTTCGCGATCGCGCCACCGGCCATTGGCCGGTTCCGGGTCAGTGCCTTCATTCAGCAAGGCAAGGTGGGTATGGTGCTGCGCACGATTCCGTCGGTGCTGCCCACCATCGACTCCCTGGGTCTGCCCCAGGTGCTGAAAGACGTGGTGCTGTCCAAGCGCGGTCTGTGCATCCTGGTGGGTGGCACGGGCTCGGGCAAGTCCACGTCGCTGGCGGCCATGGTGGACTGGCGCAACGAAAACACACAGGGCCACATCATCACCATTGAAGACCCGGTGGAATTTGTGCACCCGCACAAAAACTGCGTGATCACCCAGCGCGAAGTGGGTCTGGACACCGACAGCTGGGAAGCGGCCCTCAAGAACACGCTGCGCCAGGCCCCCGATGTGATCCTGATGGGTGAGATCCGCGACCGCGAGACCATGGAGCACGCGATCCAGTTTTCTGAAACCGGCCACCTGTGTCTGGCCACGCTGCATGCCAACAGCGCCAACCAGGCCCTGGACCGCATCATCAACTTCTTCACCGAAGAGCGGCGCGCACAGCTGCTGATGGACCTATCGCTCAACCTGCGGGCGCTGGTGTCGCAGCGGCTGGTGCCGCGCCAGGACAACAAAGGGCGCCATGCCGCGGTGGAAGTGATGCTGAACTCGCCGCTGATCTCCGACCTGATCTTCAAAGGCGATGTGGCCGAGATCAAGGAAATCATGAAGAAGAGCGGCAACATGGGCATGCAGACCTTCGACCAGGCGCTGTTCCAGGCCTTTGAGGCCAACCTCATCACGTTCGAAGACGCGCTGCGCAACGCCGACTCCCTGAACGATCTGCGCCTGCAAATCAAGCTCAACAGCCGGCGTGCCCGAACGCAAGATCTGTCCGCCGGCACCGAAAACTTCACCATCGTGTAATTGACCCTCGCGCCGCACCTGAAGGCGCCTCACCGCCTCCCGGGGGCATGCGGGGTTGAACCTCACGCGCCGGATCGACCTTGCACCTGTTTCAACGCTTCATTGAAAGACATCCCTTCATGACCTCCATCGCTTCAAAAACCTACGAATCTGCCGCCCCCAAAAAAGTCGCGTTTCTTGGCCTGGGCGTCATGGGTTTTCCCATGGCCGGGCATCTGGCACGCGCCGGGCATTCGGTCTCGGTCTACAACCGTTCGCCCGCCAAAGCGCAGGCCTGGGTGACCGAGTTCGGTGGTGCTGCCCAGAGCACGCCACGCACAGCGGCGATGGGTGCCGACATCGTGTTCGCCTGCGTGGGCAACGACGACGATCTGCGCTCCATCACCCTGGGCGCCGACGGCGCGTTCGCTGGCATGGAACCCGGCGCGGTGTTCGTGGACCACACCACCGCATCGGCCGACGTGGCGCGCGAGCTGTATGGCGCGGCCAAAACGCTGGGCCTGGCCTTCATCGATGCGCCCGTCTCGGGCGGTCAGGCCGGTGCGCAAAACGGCGCTCTGACCGTGATGTGCGGCGGCGACGAAAAGGCTTTTGACGCCGTGAAGCCGGTGGCCCTGGCGTTTTCGCGCGCGTTCACCCGCATGGGCCCCAGCGGCACGGGTCAGCTGACCAAAATGGTCAACCAGATCTGCATTGCCGGGCTGGTGCAGGGGCTGGCCGAAGCGATTGCGTTTGGTCAGAAAGCCGGGCTGGACATGAACCAGGTGCTGGACGTGATCGGCAAAGGCGCCGCACAAAGCTGGCAGCTCGACAACCGGGGCAAAACCATGGTGGCCGATCAATTTGATTTCGGGTTCGCTGTGGACTGGATGCGCAAGGACCTCGGGCTGGTGCTGGACGAAGCCCGCCGCAACGGTGCCCGGTTGCCGGTCACGGCGCTGGTGGACCAGTTTTACGCCGACGTGCAAGCCCAGGGCGGCAACCGACTCGACACGTCCAGCCTGATCAAACGCTTGAAATAAGCCCACCCGCGCACCGCCTGCGGCGTCGCCCCTTCAGGGAGGCGTTACCAGCGCCCCGGCAAAGCCGGTTGCGTGGTAGCGGTGGGTGGTGCGTTCGCCGCCGGCGATGGTGGGCAACCCCTTACTTGGCGAGCGTTGCTTTTTCGTTTTCAGACGGTTTGGGCAGCATGCGGGCGAGCTCTTCCTCGCTGAGGATTTCCAGCACCCGCACCACGCGCTGCACGCCTTGGGTGTTGCGGGTGATTTCGGTGGCGCGGTCGGCTTCACGCTGGGTCAGAAGGCCCATCAAATACACCGTGCCTCGGGTCGTGACCACCTTGACGGCCGACGCCGACAAGTCGCGCGCATCGATCATGGCGGCCTTCACCCGGCCAGTGACCAAGAGGTCGGACGAGCGCTGCGAGAGCGAAGAAGCCCCCAACACACCCAGCTCGTTGACGATGCCGCGCACATTTTCGACACCCATCACGGTGCTTTCGGCCAGCGCCTTGTCCTGTTCGCTGGCCACATCACCCGTCAGCAGCACACGGCGGTTGTAGCTGGTGACGGACACATTGCCGCGCTGGCCTATTTGTTCACGCAGGCGGTTGGCCGCGCGCAGCTCAATGCCTTGGTCCTCCAACTGGGCGCCCGAGGTGCGGCGGTCGGTGACCACAAAGGCGCCGGTCATGGCACCTCCCACCACCAGAGGGGCGCAAGCCGACACCGCAGCCCCCAGCAACACAACCGTCAGGGTCGCGGCCGCCACACGGCTCCAGCGGCTTGGCTCAATGGACTTCATACGGGGTTCTCCTGCTCGTTGCTCAGCGCGTCGGGCAGCCCCAGCAACTGGGCGTCCACACCGTCGCAAATACAGTGCAACACCATGTGGTGCACCTCCAGAATCCGGGCCGGCACATCGTGGGGCACGCACACCAGCACGTCGGTGTCGCGCAGCATTTGCGCCAGGCGGCCACCGCGCCCGCCAGTCAGGGCCAACACGGTCATGTCGCGCTCGTGCGCGGCTTCCACCGCCGCCAGCAAATTGCCCGAATTGCCGCTGGTGGACAGCACCAGCAACACATCACCGGCCTGGCCCAGCGCGCGCACCTGGCGGGCGTAGACGGCGCGGGCGTCGAAGTCGTTGGCAATGCCGGTGAGCACGGCCGCGTCGGCCGAAAGCGAAAACGCGGCCAGTTCGGGGCGTTCGCGGTCGTAGCGCCCCATGAAACTGGCGGCAAAGTGCTGTGCCGCCGCGGCAGACGCGCCGTTGCCGCAGGCCAGCACCTTGCCGCCGCCCGTGACGCTGACGAGCACGGCGGTGGTGGCCGCTTCGACCACCGGGGCCAACGACTGCGCGCACTGGTATTTCAGGTCGGCGCTGTCAATGAATTGTTGTTGTATTCGTTGCAAAAGCATGGGGCGATCATAGCGGTCAAGGAAGTCATCAAAAGCCGGTGGATGCGTCAAAAGCCGCGCGCAACCAGTCGATGCGCAAGGGTTCTGGCGCCGGGGCTTGCGGCTCCAGCCGCCCGTGTATCAGCACCGCATCGAACCGGCATGGGGGCTCTGATCCGAACCGCAGCAAAAAGTGCCGCGCGGCCAGCACAATGCGGCGCTGTTTGGTGGCGGTGATGCTGGCACCGGCGCCACCCTGGCGGGTGCTGGCGCGCTGGCGCACCTCGACAAACACCAGCGTGCCGTCGGGCTCGCGCATAATCAAATCGACTTCGCCACCGCCCCGGCCCGGGGTCTTGAAATTGCGCTGCACCAGCGTCAGGCCGTGGCGCTGCAAATGCGCCAGCGCCAGGTTTTCTGCGGCATCGCCCCGGCCCTTGGTGGTGGGCCGCGTCGGCCGGTTGGGCTGCGGCGCTGGCGCCACCTGTTTTCTGGAAAACCACATTGTCTGCAAGCACTCCATCCCTGTTGGCCGCCGCACGCGAGGCAGCCGCTCACCAGCATTATCCGCAGGGCGCGCTCTACATGGTCGCCACGCCCATCGGCAACCTGGCCGACATCGGGCTGCGCGCCTTGCAGGTGCTGTCGCTGGCCGACACCGTGGCCTGCGAAGACACGCGCCACACCGCCGGCCTGCTGCAAGGCTACGGGCTGCACAAGCCGCTGCTGGCGCTGCACGAACACAACGAAGCCGAGGCCGCACAAACCGTGGTGCAGCGCCTGCAAGCAGGCCAGCGCGTGGCCTACGTGAGCGACGCTGGCACCCCCGGCGTGAGCGACCCGGGCGCGCGCCTGGTGTCGGCGGTCACGGCGGTGGGCCTGCGCTGCGTGCCCATTCCGGGCGCCAGCAGCATCACCGCGCTGCTGAGCGTGGCGGGCTCACCGCGCACCGGCGGCTGGGATGGCCGGTTTGTGTTTGCCGGTTTTTTATCGCCCAAAGCGGCCGAGCGCCAGCGCGAGGTGCAGCACATGGCCGACGACGCCCGGGCCTGCGTGCTGCTGGAAGCGCCGCACCGCATCGAAGCCCTGGCCAAAGACCTGGCCGCCCTGGGCGCGCGCATGCTGACCGTGGGGCGCGAGCTGACCAAGCAGTTTGAAGAAGTGGCACACCTGAGCGCCGAGGCATTCCCGGCCTGGCTGCAGGCCAACGCCCACCGCACGCGCGGCGAATTCGTGTTGCTGGTGCACCCGAGTGCCGCCGACAAAACGGAGGGCGGCGCGCTGAACGCCGCCACCCAGCGCACGCTGGACCTGCTGCTGACGGAGTTGCCGCTGAAAACCGCCGTGAAGCTGTGCGCCGACATCACTGGCCAGCCGCGCAACACGCTGTACGAAGCGGCCCTGGCCCAGCGCAAAAGCCGGCAAACGGAAGAAGACTGAAGACGCCCCCGCAAGCCCGGAAAAACAGCCGCTTCAGGGCAGCCGCACAACGGGGTCGCTGGCGGCACGCGGTGCGGCGCCGGGCGCCGTGGGTTCGGGCACTTCGTGGGCTTGCACGTCCACCACATCGCCCGGCTCAGCGCCGCGACCGGCTGTGCGGCCGGCGCCGGTTCGGCCCGACCACACACCCCCGGTATAGCGCTGCGACGCCTGCCGGAAGTGCTGAAACATGACCACCGGCGCCGGCTTGCGCCCGCTCAACAGCGCCCACAGCGAAGACACCAGCACAACAACCAGCACCGCCAGCAGCAGACTCAGCACAAAAATGGCCACAGCCAGTCCAAAAACCAGCTTGATGATGCCGCTGACCACGCGGCCGAGAAAGTCTGTAAAACCGTTCATAGAAGGAAGAGCCCGACGGGCCAGTGGAGTTCCGCAAGTATCGGCACACGCGCCCAACCGATTTGCCCAACAATCAACAGCGCTTTAAAACCAACGTTCATTACATAGGGACAAGCCCCTCGCTTGCAAGCATTTTCTGGAGTCTGCCATGGTTCTGGCCCACCCTTGCCTCACGCCCCACGTTCGCTTCGCTGCCAGCACACTGCTGGCGTTCGCGCTGCCCCTGGCCGCACAGGCCCTGGAGCTGTCCGACGTGGCGCTGGAAGGCGAGCTGCGCTTTTTGAGCGAACGCCCCGACCCCGGCGCCTACCACTACGCCTCGCGGGTGCAGATCAGTGACGAGAGCCTGACCAGCGGCGTGGTGCGGCTGTCCACCTGCCACCACCAGCTCGACCCCAACGCCAAAATCGTCATCGCGTTCAACCCCCAGCGGGTGCAGCAGATTGAAATGGCGTCCACCCAAGGCGTGGAGCGCGCGCAGGTGCAAGGCCACCGGGTGGAGCTGACCCAGGTTCAGCGCGGCGGCAGCGCCTGCATCAACCTCACCTCCAAAGCCCTGGAGCGGGTGAACGAACACACCTGGCGCCTGCACGCCGGACCGCTGATGCGCCGCTACCTCGACGGCTACCTGCCGATGCAAGCCCGCCTGGCCTTTCACTGGCCCGACGGACTGCTGCGCCTGCAACGCACCGAACCCGCCGGGCAACCCGGCGTCATGGTTCACAGCAACCGCGGTGGCGCTCAGCTGGACCTGGTGTTTGCCGGGCGCATGACCGCCACCCTGGACCTGGTGCGCGGCACGCCCTGAACGCATCACGCAGCGCCATCCGCCATTCTTGTCGCAGCAGCGGGAAGCTCCCGCTGCGCATGTCATGCGGCAACGGTGGTCGGCTGCTATGCTGAGAAACAGCCGCGCGCAGTCGACGCGTGGTTTTTTTACCGCCTGTCATGAAACCGATTTACCAATACTTCTTTCGCGGTCTGATCACGTTTTTGCCCCTGGCATTGACGGTCTACGTGCTGTTCCTGTTCGTCACCTGGACCGAAAGCGTGGCCATGGCAATCATCCGCCCCGTCATTGGTGACTTCTACCTGCCCGGGCTGGGCATTGTGCTGGGCGCCGGGTTGATTGTGGGGCTCGGCTTCTTCATTTCACTGCCCTCCACCGCGCGCCTGCTGTCGTGGGTGGAACTGCCGTTCACCAACCTGCCGGTGGTGAAAAGCATTTATTCGTCGCTGAAGAATTTTGCCGACTACTTCGCCCCGCACGAAAAAGACGCCCAGCAGGTGGTGCTGCTGCGCATGCCCGGGGGCGAGCTGTCCACCGTGGGCCTGGTCACGCGCCAGTCCATGAAAGGCCTGGCGCGGGGACTCAACGAACTGGAAGACCATGTGGCGGTGTACCTGCCCATGGGCTACATGATCGGCGGCTACACCGTGTTTGTGCCGCGCAGCTGGACCACGCCGATCGACATGACGGTGGAAGAAGCCATGCGCTCGGCGCTGATCGCCTTCATGTCGTCCAACCGCAGCGACAAAAGCGTCGAAAAGTCACCCACCCAAGAAAGCACATCAGCATGAGCATCCGCCACCTCGACGCCCTCTTTGCCCCCGCCTCGGTGGCGGTTTTTGGCGCCTCCGAGCGCCCCGGCAGCGTGGGCGGCACGGTGTGGCGCAACCTGCTGGGCCACGGCAACAGCGGCTACCGCGGCCGGCTCTACCCGGTCAACCCCAAACACAGCCAGCTCAGCGGCGTCACCGCCTACCGCAACGCAGAAGCCCTGCCCGAAGCGCCCGACCTGGCCGTGATCTGCACCCCCGCCCACACCGTGGCGCCGCTCATCGCGGCCCTGGGTGCGCGCGGCACACGCGCCGCCATTGTGGTCACCGCCGGACTCGACAAAGCACAAAAGCAGGCCATGCTCGACGCCGCCCGGGTGCACACGCTGCGCATCCTGGGGCCCAACTGCATCGGCATGCTGGTGCCCCACCTGGGGCTGAACGCCAGCTTTGCGCACATCGGCGCGCAACCGGGCGACCTGGCGTTTGTGTCGCAGTCGGGTGCGCTGGTCACGGCCATGCTCGACTGGGCCGGCTCGCGCGGCATCGGGTTTTCGCATTTCGTCTCGCTGGGCGAACGCGCCGACGTGGACTTTGGCGACATGCTCGACTTTTTGGGCAGCGACCCCAAAACCCGCTCGATCCTGCTCTACATCGAAAGCATCGACGACGCACCCAAGTTCATGTCGGCCGCCCGCGCTGCCGCCCGCAACAAGCCGGTGATCGTGGTCAAGGCCGGGCGCTCGGCGGCAGGCCAGCAGGCCGCCGCCACGCACACCGGTGCCCTGGCCGGGTCTGACGCGGTGTTTGACGCGGCCATTGCCCGCGCTGGCATGCTGCGCGTGGACACGCTGCACGAGCTGTTTCTGGCCGCTGAAACGCTGTCGCGCTTTCGCGACGGCCCCTCGGGCCAGCTCATCGTGCTCACCAACGGCGGCGGCGCCGGCGTGATGGCGGCGGACGCCGCAGCCGCAGCGGGCGTGCCGCTGGCTGCGCTGGACGGCGCCTTGCTGGCCCGGCTGGACGCCGTGTTGCCCGCCAACTGGTCGCGCGCCAACCCGGTGGACATCATTGGCGACGCGCCCGCCGCCCGCTACCAGGCCGCGCTGCAAGCGCTCTCGCACGAGACCGACAGCGCGGTGCTGTTCATCCACGCGCCCACCGCCATCGTGCCCAGCGCCGAGATTGCGCAGGCGCTGCTGCCGCAGGTCACGGCCGAGCCCCGGCGCGTGCTGGGCTGCTGGCTGGGCGATGCAGCGGTGGCACAAGCCCGCCAAACCTTCCGCCAAGCCGGGGTGCCCGATTTCAACACGCCCGAAGAAGCGGTGCGCGCGTTTTCTTTTCTGCGCACCTACCGCCTGCACCAGGAAGCGCTGTTGCAAACCCCGCCCGCGCGCAGCGCCGCCCAGCCGGTGGACCTGCCGCGCCTGCGCGCCATCGTCGAAGCCGTGCTCAGCAGCGGCCGAGAGCTGCTGACCGAGCCCGAAGCCAATGACTTTGTGGCCGCAGCGGGCCTGCCGGTTGTGCCCACCCGCACCGTGGGCATCGACCCCACCGAAGCCGTGGCTGCCGCCGACGCCATGGGCTACCCGGTGGTGGTCAAGATTCTGTCGCACACCATCAGCCACAAGAGCGACGTGGGCGGCGTGCGCCTGAACATCGGCAGCGCCGACGAACTGCGCGAGGTGTGCACCGCCATGCTGGAGCGTGTGCGCACCCTGCGGCCCGACGCCGATGTGCAAGGCTTCACCGTGCAGCCCATGGTGCGCAAAAAACACGCCCACGAACTCATCATCGGCGCCAGCGTGGACCCCATTTTTGGCCCGGTCATCTTGTTTGGCGCTGGCGGCACGGCGGTGGAGGTGCTGGCCGACCGCGCACTCGCCCTGCCCCCACTCAACACCCCGCTGGCGCTGGCGCAAATTCAGTGCACCCGCATTGCCAAGCTGCTCCAGGGCTACCGCGACGAGCCCGCTGCCGACGTGAACGGCATTGCGCAGGTGCTGGTGGCCGTGTCGCAGCTGCTGGTCGAAGTGCCCGAGCTGGCCGAGCTGGACATCAACCCCCTGCTGGCCAACCACGAGGGTGCGGTGGCGCTGGACGCGCGGGTGCGCCTGTCGGCCGCACGGCCCGCGGGTGCGGCGCACTTTGCCATTCAACCCTACCCGCAGCATCTGGTGGAAAGTTGGGCCTGGCAGGGCGAGGCCATCACGCTGCGCCCCATTCGCCCGGAAGACGAAGCCCAGCACCGCCGTTTTCTGGAGCAGCTGGACCCGGAAGACATTCGCCTGCGCGTGTTTTACAGCCGCCGCAGCATCGAACACAGCGAACTGGCCCGACTCACGCAGATCGACTACGCCCGCGAAATGGCCTTCATTGCCACCCGGCCGCTGTCCCATGACGGCGAAGAAACCCTGGGCGCCGTGCGCGCCACGGTGGACCCGGACAACCACACCGCCGAGTTTGGCGTGATCGTGCGCTCCGACCTGAAAGGCAGTGGCCTGGGCCACCGGCTCATGGGCAAAATGATCGAGCACCTGCGCGCCCGGGGCACGCAGCGCCTGGTGGGCACGGTGCTGCGCGTCAACACCGGCATGCTGGAACTTGCGCACGCGCTCGGCTTCCAAGAAAGCCGCAACCCCAGCGACCCGGGCGACCACCAGGTGCGCTTTGTGTCGCTGGAACTGCAACCCGCCGCCAGCACCGACCACCGCAGGGGCTGAGCCTCAACGCAAGTTCTGCTGCCCGCCGAAGGAGCCCGCCATGCCCATGCCGCCCCACCTTTTGCCAACGCCCTCGCGCCGCCAGTTGCTCGTGCGCAGCGCCTCAATGATCGCCGCCACCGCCGCACCGGCCTGGCTCACGCCCGCGCTGGCGCAGCCCAGCCTGCGGCCCACGCCCAGCCAGACCGAAGGCCCGTTTTACCCCGTGGCCCTGCCCGCCGACAGCGACTTTGACCTGCTGCGCAACGGCCACGCCACCTACAGCAAAGGCCAGCCCGCTTGGGTCGAAGGCGTGCTGACCGACACGCGCGGCGTGCCAGTGACAGGCGCGGTGGTGCAAATCTGGCAGTGCGACCAGGCCGGCCACTACCACCACCCCGGCGACGGCGGCAAGGCCGACCCCGCCTTCCAAGGCTTCGGCCAGGTGAGCGTGGGGCGCGACGGCCGCTACCGCTTTCGCACCCTGCGCCCGGCGCCCTACAGCGGGCGCACGCCGCACATCCACGTCAAGGTGCGGCTCGATGGCCAAGACCTGCTCACCACCCAGCTCTACGTGGCCGGTGACCCGGGCAACGAACGCGATTTTTTGTGGCGCCGCCTCGGTCCCGAGGGCCGCACCGCGCTCACCGTGCCGTTTGTGCCCGGCGCAGACGGTGTCAGGGCGACTTTCCCCATCGTCGTCCAGGCTTGATGGTGTCTCCCGCACGGTGCGGCGCAACCTGCCAACACCGCCAACCCACCACCCCATGGATTCTTTGACCCAAATCGCCCTCGGATCGGCCGTCAGCGTGGCCGTGATGGGCCGGCGCACCGCCGTGTGGAAAGCCGCCCTGTGGGGCGCTGTGGCCGGCACCCTGCCCGACCTCGACGCCTTCATCGACCACGGCAATGCCATCCTCAACATGACGCGCCACCGCGCCGAGAGCCATTCGCTGCTGTTGCTCACGCTGGTATCGCCGCTGCTGGCCTGGGCAGCGTCCCACATCCACCGAAGCCCGCACGCGCCAGCGGCCAGCAGCGCCCTGCACGGCGACACCCCGCAGGCGCCAGCGTTCTTGTGGTGGTGGCTCGCGCTGTGGCTCGGGCTGTTCACCCACCCCCTGCTCGACACCATGACCGTCTACGGCACCCAGCTGCTGCAGCCGTTCACCGACCACCCGTTTGGCGTGGGCAGCATCTTCATCATCGACCCGCTCTACACCGTGCCGCTGATCGTGGGCGTGGTGGCTGCGCTGCGGCTCAAGAATGCGCGCGGCCTGCGCTGGAACCTGGCCGGCCTGGCCCTGAGCACGCTCTACCTGGCCTGGAGCTTCGGCGCCCAGCAACACGCCACCCAGGTGGCCCGCGCGTCTCTGGCCGAACACAACATCCGTGCGCAGGGCCTGCTCGTCACCGCATCACCGTTCAACACCGTGCTCTGGCGCCTGGTGGCAACCACGCCCACGCAGTACTTTGAAAGCCACTATTCGCTGCTCGACAACGGCCGGCGCATCACCTGGACCGCGCACGACCGCGGTGCGGCGCTGATCGCCGAGCACGGCAACGAGCCGTCGGTGGCGCGCATGGCGGCGTTCACCCACGGGTTCTACAGTCTGTCTGAAACCGACGGCCGCCTGTTTGTGACCGACCTGCGCATGGGCCAGGAACCCGCCTACACCTTCCGCTTTGACCTGGGCAGCGCACCCGCCCGCGCCAGCGGCCAGCACCTGCCGGTGCAACAAACCATGCGCCCCGACCTGGGCAAGGCCCTGCCCTGGCTGTGGCAGCGCCTGTGGGGCCACGACGTGCCACTGCCCCGGATGTAGGGCACCAGCCTCAAGACATCCAGAACGTGATCGCAATGATCACCACGCCAATCGCCAAATTGATGCCCACCGCCGTGCGGATGCTCGCCAGCGCAGCGCCGCCCGCAGGCCAGTCGCTGGCGGCCACGGCTTTGCTCAGGCGCTTGAACAGGGCGAAGCGGATGTGGCCAAAGATCAGCATCATCACAATGCCGAGCGTGGCCATGAGGGTCCAGTTCAGCGGCATGGCGAAACCCAGGCCGGCTTGCACCGACTCTTTGGCCACACGCCCGATCATCCACAAGCCGCTGGCCAGCACCACCCCAATGGCCACCAGCACGGCGGCAAAAAAGCGCTGCAGCGTGGCGTGCATCAGGCGCACGCGCACCGGGGCTTCGAGCTGCATGGCGGCCGGGCGCAGGAAGAAATGGGCAAAGACCATGCCGCCGATCCACACCACAATGGCCAGGACGTGCAACAGTTTCAGGGTGGCGTAGATCATGTGGGGGTTTTCGTTGAGGGTGGAACAGGTTAGGCGCTCACGTCCGACAGCACGCCGTTCTGGCGGCGCTGCAGCCGGTACGGTGGCAGGCCCTTGAGCATGCGCCGGCCATAAGACTGGCGCAGCAGCCGGGCATCGTAGCAAACGACCACCGCCTCGTCGGTCTCGGCGCGGATGGCCCTACCGGTCCACTGCAATAGGCGCGCGCCGGTGGCCGGCACCACCAGTTCGCTGAACGGGTCGCGGCCCTGGCTTTTGAGCCAGTCGGCGCGGGCCTGGCCCACCGGGTCGCTGGGCGATGCAAACGGCAGCTTGGTGATGAACACCCATTCGCACAGCTCGCCCGGCAAATCGAGCCCTTCGCCAAACGACTGCAGGCCAAACAAGATGGACGGGCTGCCCGCCGCCACGCGCTCGGCGTGTTGGCGCAGCAACTGGATGCGCGAGGCGTCGCCCTGCACCAGCACCTGGTCGCGCAGGTCGCTGTGCAGGCCGCGTTCGAGCAGCGCTTGCGCGCGCCGCATTTGCACCCGGGACGTGAACAGCACCAGCGCACCGCGCTGCACCTCGGCCAGGTCGGTCATCAGCGCGTCGAGCATTTCGCGGGTGTAGGCCTCCACGTCTTTCGGGTCGGCCTGGGTCTGCACCACCACCAGGCGGCCCTGGCGGGCGTGGTCGAACGGGCTTTGCACCTCGCGCGCCACCACCGCGTCGTCAAACGCCAGACCCGACTCGTGCAGAAAATGCTCGAAACCGCCGCAAGTGACGAGCGAGGCCGACGTGACCACCGCCGCACGCACCTTGCTCCAGAGCTGGTTGCGCAGCAGGCTGCCAGGCTCCAGCGGGCAGGCGTGGGCGGTAAGGGTCACGAGCCCGTGGTTCAGACCCGCTTGCAGCCACTTGGCCAGCGGCGCCTGCCGGGGTTGCTCGGGGTCGTGGGTGGCGGGTTCTTGCAGCCACAGCGTGGCGGTTTCTTGCGCGCTTTGCAGGCGCGGCGCCAGCACGCCCAGGCGGCTGTAGAGTTTGGCGCAGCGCGCAGCGTCGCCGGGGTTGTCGCGCGCGGTGGCCTTGAGCTGGGTGGCCAGCGCGTCAAACACCTTCAGCAGCGCGCTGGCGTTGGCCTGCAACCGGGCCACGGTTTCCAGCCATTCTGGCGGCAGGGCGCCGCTTTCAAAACGGTCCGTCACCGAGGCCGCGCCGTCGCCCCAGCCGACTGTGGCGGGTGTGCCGACCTTGGCCTGTGCGCCCGCCCAGCCAGCGCGCGCCGCTGGGCGCGCCGGTGCGCGTCCGGTCAGCGCTTGCCAGTCGGGGTTGTCGCCCAAACGCGCCATGGCCATGCGCGCCAGCTCGTTTTGGGCCGACTTCATCTCGCGTGCCAGCGTGGCCACATCGGCGTTGGGGGTGTGCTGCAGCGCGCCGGCCACTTCGTCCACCGCGCGCGGCAGGCGGTCGAGCCACTGGGTGCGCATCAGGTCCATCGACGCGGTGAACTGCCCCTGCGCCACCGCGCCCAGGTGGTGCGCTTCGTCAAACACCAGGTAGCAGTCTTCGGGTGCGGGCAGCGCGTGCAGGCCCAGCGTGGCCAGCAGCAGGTCGTGGTTCACCACAATCACCTGCGACTGCGCCAGCCGCGCCCGCGCCTGGTAGTAGCTGCAGCTGTGGTAGCTGGGACAGTGGCGCGCGGTGCAGCTGTGGCGCTCGGCCGCCACCGGGCTCCACACGTCGCTCTCGGGCGGTTCGTCCAGGCGGTCGCGGTCGCCGTCCCAGGCGCCGCTGTCGAGCTGCTGCGTCCACTGCGTGTATTGCTTGGCCCGCTCGGTCCAGCGCTCGGCCGCCCGCGCGCTGGCCGCCGCCGTGGCCACGGTGTGTGCGGCCACGCCCGAAGCTGTTTCGTCGGCAGCGGCGGGTGCGTCGTCGCTCTCAAACAGGTCGGCGCTGGCCGCATCGCCGCCGCTGAGTTGGTCCAGCTTCAGGCGGCACACATAGCGCCCACGGCCCTTGGCCAGCGAAAACGTGAACGGCTCGGGCAGCGCCGCCGCCAGCGCGGGCAGGTCTTTGGCGATCAACTGCTCTTGCAGCGCCACCGTGGCGGTGGAAATGACCACCCGCTTTTGCTGCGCCAGCGCCAGCGGAATCACGGTGGACGCATACGCCGCCGACTTGCCCACACCCGTGCCGGCCTGCACCACCGCAATGCCGCGATCGGGCAAACCCGCGTCGCCGCTCACCGAACCGTCGCCCAGGCTCACGCCGCTGAGCGTGTGGGCAATGAGCGCGGCCATGTCGCGCTGGCCGGGCCGCGCCCGAAAGCCGCTGGCGTGCGACACCACATGGTCAAACGCGGCCAGCGCCAGCGCCTCGCGCGCCAGCGGGCCAGACGGCATGGCCTCGGGCGCGGGGTCGGCGGGGTCGGCGTTGAATTCGGGGGTTTGGGACATGTGGGGCGGATGGCAGGGGAACAGGCGGGCGGGGCGGAAAGCTGCGGACGCAGCTTGCAGGCAAGGTCGAGCGTGCATTGTCCCAGACCCATCACCCGCACAGCTGGTGCAACCAACCCCCTTCAGCCGCCCCACCCCCAGCGGGCACAAGGCGGCAACCGTTCCGTCCGACGGCATTTGGCGCGATTTATGGTACCGCTGGCGCAATTTCGAGTTTTGCGCCAAAATCGCGCCAATCATCTGTTAAATAGCACCCCCATGAACAACGACACCGGCCTATTACAAAGCCTTCAAGCCAGCACCACCAGCCTGAGCCTGGCGCAGCTGCTGGCATTGCACCCCGCGTTGCCGCGTCGCAGTGCGCAGCGCCAGCTGGCGCAGTGGGTGGCTGCTGGCTTGGTGCGGGCTGAGGGCCAGGCTCGGGCGCGCCGTTACCAGGTGTCCACGTTCGCGGCACCCGCCCCGGTCACGGCCGCGTTTGCGGTGCGCGAAACGGTGGCCGACCTGCTGGCGGGCAGCGTGGCCTTGTCGCCAGAGGGCCGGGAGATCCTGGCCTACATTGAGCAAGCGCCCACCGCGCGCAAGCCCGTGGGCTACCAAACCGACTTTTTGGCGGCCTACCAGCCCAACCAGACCCACTACCTGCCCGAAGCCCTGCGCAGGCATTTGCACCGCCTGGGCCGCACCCCACCGGGCCAGGCGCAAGAACCCGCCGGCACCTACAGCCGCGCCATCCTGAACCGCTTGTTGATCGACCTGTCCTGGGCCTCCAGCCACCTGGAAGGCAACACCTATTCGCGCCTGGACACCCGCAAGCTGATCGAGCAAGGCACCGCCGCCAGCGGCAAGCCCGCCATCGAAACCCAGATGATCCTGAACCACAAGGCCGCTATCGAGTTTTTGGTGGGCAACATCGACAGCGTGGGCTTTGACCGCTACACCCTGCTCAACCTGCACAGCGCCCTGGCCGAAAACCTGTTGCCCAACCCCGCCGACGAAGGCCGGGTGCGCCAGCACGCAGTGGACATCGGCCTGTCCGTTTACCGCCCCCTGTCGGTCCCCCAACAGATTGACCACCAGCTCAACCTGCTGCTGACCCAAGCCAGCCAGATTGCCGACCCCTTTGAACAATCGTTTTTCATGATGGTGCACCTGCCTTACCTGCAGCCCTTTGCCGACATCAACAAACGCACCTCGCGGCTGGCGGCCAACCTGCCGCTGTTCAAGGCCAACCTCTGTCCGCTGACCTTTGTGGACGTGCCCGAGCCCGCCTACCGCAGGGCCGTGTTGGGCGTGTACGAAATGACGCGCGTCGAGCTGCTGCGCGACCTGTATGTGTGGGCCTACGAACGCTCCACGCAAGAGTATCTGGCCATCCGCCAGGAGCTCAGCGAACCCGACCCGCTGCGACTGGCCTGGCGCGACCTCATCAAAACCACCGTGCGCCACGTGGTGCAACACCCCGAGAAGCACCCCACCAGCACCATCGCACAAGCCGTCGCCGACAGCGTGCCCAGCTCTGAACGCGCCACCGTGCAAGCCCTCATCGAAGCCGAACTGCTCCGCCTGCACGAAGGCGTGCTGGCACGCTATGGACTGCGGCCTTCGGAGTGGGTCGCTTGGCGGCGGGCGCAGGCGGGTGCTTGAAGCATTCAGGACATGAAACCACCGCTCAAGGCTTCTCTTCGTTGCGTGGTCAGATGCGCCCCATCCAGGTACTGGGCCAGCAGCTCTATGTCTGCTGCGCGTACGCCTTCGCCCTGAAACACCGGTTTCCAATGCGCCACCTGCTGCGCCACGTGTGCGGCCATACCGCGTGCGCTGGCGGCGCTCAAACCAAACGCGCTGGCTTCTGACAAAGCATTGGTAAAGCTGGCCTCATGGCCTTGCTGGCCCACGCGCATTTGCTGGTGGCCCAGGCCTTGTGCGGCGGGCAACACGTCGTAGGCGGCAGACAGTTCATAAAACCCATCGGCACCGCGCACCAAAGCATGGTTTTTTTCGTGGTCGTCCGTGTTGTCGATCAGGATGTTGAACACCATGCGCCGGAACAGCTCTTGCTGCTGTGCACGCACCTGCTCGGGGCGGCCCAGCCGCCGCAGCAGCTGCGCCAACTCCGGGTAACCCATGGGCTCGCCCGCTGCGCGCAGCGCCACATGGGCCGACAGCACATGCACACGCTGGGCGCCCGCACGGTCAAACCGCTTCACCGCAACCGCGTGCCCGCGTGGCAGAGGCAACGCACGGGTTTCGGCGGTGTGAATGCCGCAGCGCCGGGCCAGTTGCATGCTAGCGTGTTCGATCAGCGGGGCGTCCAGTTCCCCACCATCTGAAAACTTCACCACCCACGCGTGCCCGTCCATCTGCATCAACGATTTGGGTCGCGCACCGCCCATGCTCACGCCCGGCTGCAGCAGGCGGCGCTGCTGTTCGGTGACGGCCTCCCCCGCCATCACGCGCTGCACGGCGCGGTGCATGTCGTCCAGTCCGTCAAAGCTCGCCATGACGGCCGTAGGCGCGGGTTCATACACCGCGTCGCCCAAAGAAACGCCCAAAGCGCCAAACCGGTCATCGCCCGCGAAATACACATATTCCAGCAAAGACAAGCGGGCGGGCCGCTCAATCAGCCGAATGACGCGCTCGCCCCACTGGTCTGGCCGGGCGTCGTCCACCGCACCGGCAGCGGTGTCGCGCTCAGCGGGCAGGTGCAAACCGGGCTGCAGCGGCAGGTCTTCGCTCAAAGCAAAGCCTTGCGGCCACGCTAACCAGCCCGGGGCATAGCTCAGGCCCAACTTGCGCCGGTTGTCCTGCAAGCTGAGCGTGCCGATGCGCTGCGGGGCAGCCGGGTCGGCCAACCACCACAGGCTCATGCTGTCTTGCGGTTGGTATGGCATGTTCACAACACTTGGGCCGGTTTGCGCGACATGCGCCGCCCCCGCTGGCGCACGGCTTCAATGTCTTGCTCCAGCGCGTTCAGATCTTGCGCGGGCGCGGCCACGTCGGGCAAAGCGGCATGCCGACCCATGAGCCACAGCGCCGTGGCGTACACGCCCATGCCCACCGACGGGTCGCCTTTTTCCATGCGGATGAGGGTGGGAACCGACACCGCCATGCGGCTGGCCCAGGCGCGCAGGCTTTCCTTGCGGCGCTGGCGGGCCAGCGCCAGGTTTTCACCCAGATCGCGCAGCGCCTTGGCGGCAGAGGCAGGCAGTTGTTCGGCAGCGGCAGCGGGTTTTGGCATAAAGCAAACTTTAACAGAAGCGATTTTTTGTATGGTTTTGATTATCCAAGAAGTTGCACAGGGCTGCACCCTGCGCTTCATAATGCACGCACCCCTAAACCCACCCGCATGACGCTCAACCCCCTCTTTGTTTCACTCGCCCTGGCCGGCGCTGCCCTGCTCGGCGCACGCCAGTTGCTGCGCTGGGGCCTGGCCCCCACCGCCACCGTGGCCGGCACCCAACCCGGCGAACTGGGCCTGCACGCCCGCAGCGTGCACCTGAACGGGCCCAACGGCCTGCGCCTGTTTGCCTGGTACCTGCCGCCGCTTTCGCAGACCAGTGGCGCCCCCGCCGTGGCGCTCATGCATGGCTGGGGCGGCAACGCCAGCACTCTGCTGCCCGCTGCGCAGGCCCTGCACGCCGCAGGCTACGCCGTGTTGCTGCCCGAATCGCGCAACCACGGCCGCAGCAGCCGCGACGACCACAGCTCCCTGCCCCGCTTCGCCGACGATCTGGACCGCGCACTCGACTGGCTCGCCGCGCAACCCGAGGTGAACCCGCAGCGCCTGGCCGCGCTCGGCCATTCGGTGGGTGGCGCGGCGGTGTTGCTGGTGGCATCGCGCCGCCCGGGGCTGGCCGCAGCCGTGAGCGTGGGCGCGTTTGCCCACCCCGAACAGGTCATGCGGCGCTGGCTCGCCGCCTACCGCGTGCCTTACTGGCCGCTGGGCTGGCTGGTCAACCGCTATGTGGAATGGGTCATCGGCACCCGCTTCAGCCGCATCGCCCCGCTGGCCACGCTGGCGCAAGCGCGCTGCCCGGTGCTGCTGCTGCACGGCGCGCAAGACACCACCGTGCCCCTGGCCGACGCGCAAGCCCTGATCGCCCAGCGCGGCACCGCCCATGCCCGCTTGTTGGCATTGGACGGCACCCACGAAGCCTTTGCGGACCCGGCTGCGGCTGAACAGGCGGTGTTGGGGTTTCTGGCTGGGCAGATGGCTGGGTAACGGTTCAACCAACCCAGTGTCTGCGCGGCATCGGTTTCACCCATTGCACAGCTGTAGCCCAAGAGCTACACTTTGCTGATGCAAGTTGAAAAGACCGATCAGTACCGCGACTGGATTGACGCTCTGAAAGACCGAACCGGGCGGGCACGGGTGCTGATGCGCGTTGATCGCTTGATCCATGGCAATGCGGGCTCACACCGCCATTTGACGGAAGGCGTCTCGGAACTCAAGGTCGATGTTGGCCCCGGCTACCGGGTGTACTACTCGCAACGAGGTCACAAGATCCTTTTGCTCATTGCAGGCGGCGACAAGTCAAGCCAGACCAAAGACATCGCGCTCGCTATGGAACTCAACCGAAAATTTGTGGAGCCGTCATGACAAAAATTGCCACCAAAGCGCCTGAGAAACCAAAGACCTCGGCCTACGACGTATCCGAACACCTGCGCACACCCGAAGAGATGGCTGCCTACCTCGACGCGTGGTTGGAGGAAGCACCGGAAGACGCCGCTGGCATTGCCCGCGCACTGGGCGACATCGCCCGGGCAAAAGGCATGTCACAAGTAGCCAAAGATGCCGGCCTCAGCCGCGAGAGCCTCTACCGCGCCCTAAGTGCTGAGGGCAACCCCAGCTTCGCTACCGTGCTCAAAGTGGCCAAGGCCCTTGGCGTCAGGCTTCACGCACAGGCTGTGCCGAGCGGCAGCTGATCGGGTGGGCAACGGTTTCTAACCATCGCCTGTCCCCAGTGGGGCGGGGGAACTCCCGTGACTTTTCTGCAATTTGATGAGGGGGTGGGTTCGCTGCCGTACCCACCCCCTCAAGCGCGTGGCGGCGCTTGTGGCGCCATGGCGTCAAAGCCGGCCACCACGTCGAACAGCTCTTCGTCAATGCCGCTTTGGCGGATGCGGTGAAACCTGGCGCCCAGCTCAGTGAGCAGTTCCCCGATGTTGCGGTCGGCACGTTGCATGGCGGCCAGGCGGCTGGCGTTTTCGCTGGCCAGCGACTCGGCGCTGGCGCGAAACAAGGACACAAACAGGTGTTCGCGCACAAAGGCCCGCAGCACTTGGGGGCTGGTACCCAGCACCTCGGGCTGCTGTGCCGTGGGCCAGGGCTGGGCGGCGAGCCCGGCTTGCCAGTGCCCGTCCAGCGGCAGCAGGCGCTGGCTCACCGGTTCGTAACTGGCACCGCTGGGACGGTTGTAAAACAGCACCAGCGTTTCACCCGGCGCGGCGCCCTCGTTCTCTTGGCCCGGCGTTGGCACCTTCAACAAGATCTGCCCGACCAGGCGCGTGATCAGTTCCACCGACCCAGGGACCGGAAACGTGAAGGCGGGCGACAGACCCTCGTCGTGCAGACGCGCCTGCACGCGCTCGCCCACCGCCCACACCTGCGCCTTGGCGGGCTGCTGGCCCAGTTGCGCCATGGCGTGCTCAACCACCGCCTCGTTGAAGCGGCCCACCAGCCCTTGGTCGGAGCCGAACACGATGGCGTGCACAACGGTTGGGCTGTGGGTCTGATGGGTCTGGTGGGTCTGGTGGGTCTGGTTTTGGGCCAGCGCCTGCCCGCCTTGGGCATGGGCCGAGCGCAGGCACAGGCTCAGCCCCAGCTCCACCGTGCGGGCGTAGTCGCCCAGCGCGGCCACCGAATTTTCGTATTGCCCAATGGCCGAAGCCGCCGACGCTTTCATGGTGCGCACCACGGCCTTGAGGTCGCGGGCGCTGCCGATCTGGCGGCGCAGTGCGGTGGTGGTGTTGGCCATCAGCGCGCTGTTTCGGTCATGGCGGGCCTTCCGCGTTTGCCGTGGCCTCAGCGTTTTCAACGCCTTCATCGCCTTCCGCGCCCTCCCCGTCTTGATCCAAAAAGCAGGCCAGTGCCTCGCGTGCGGCTTCGGTGACCCGATGGCGGTCGTCATCGCTCAGGGCATCGGCATCGGCCAGCCGCTTGACGAGGTCGTCGGGCAACCCCAGGGCGGCGGCTTGCACGGCCTGCTGCGCGGCGGCCATGCGGTGCAGCGGCATGGGGTCGAACAGCGCCGCGTTCAGGGCCAGCAAGATGGCGATTTGCGCGGGCACGGGCACCGGTGCCAACTCCGGCTGGCCCAGGCAGGCGCGGATGCGCTGGCCGTGGGCAATGGCTTGGCGGGTGTCGTCGTCGAGCCGAGCGCCAAAGCGGGCGAAGGTTTCAAGCTCTTCAAACTGGGCATAGGCCAGCTTCAAATCGCCCGCCACCGCCCGGTAGGCCGCGCGCTGCGCCTTGCCGCCCACGCGCGACACCGACTGGCCCACATCCACCGCAGGCAACACCCCCAGCGCGAACAGCGAGGGCGACAGCACGATCTGCCCGTCGGTGATGGAGATCAGGTTGGTCGGGATGTAGGCCGAGATGTTTTGCGCCTCGGTTTCGATGATGGGCAGCGCCGTCAGGGAGCCGCCGCCACGCGCAGCGTTCAGGTGGGTGGCGCGCTCCAGCATGCGCGAATGGATGTAGAAAATGTCGCCCGGAAACGCCTCGCGCCCCGGCGGGCGGCGCAGCAGCAACGACAGTTCGCGGTAAGCGCGGGCGTGGTGGGTCAGGTCGTCGTAGACGATCAACACGTCGCGACCCACTTCCATGAAATGCTCGGCCATGCTGGTGGCCACATAGGGCGCGATGTAGGCCAGGCCCGGCGCGTCGTTGCCTTCGGCCACCACCACCACGGTGTATTCCAGCGCGCCGTTTTCGCGCAGGTTCGCCACCGCTTTGGCCACGGCGGAGGCGCGTTGCCCAATGGCGCAGTACACGCACAGCACGCCCTTGCCGCGCTGGTTGAAGATGGTGTCGATGGCAATGGCGGTCTTGCCGGTCTGGCGGTCGCCCAAAATCAGTTCGCGCTGGCCGCGCCCGATGGGAATCAGCGCGTCGATGACCTTCAACCCCGTTTGCAGCGGCTCGGAGACGGGCGCACGGTCCATGATGGCCGCCGCTGGCCGCTCCATGGGCAGGCGCGTGTCGGTGCTGATCGGCCCTGCGCCGTCCAGTGGCCGCCCCAGCGGGTCCACCACGCGGCCCAGCAACGCATCGCCCACGCCCACATCCATCACGCGGCCGGTGCGCTGCACCTCCTGGCCCGCGTGCAGGTGGGCATGGTCGCCCAGCAACACCACGTCCACCCCGTCGGCGTCGAGGTTGAAGGCAATGCCCGACAACCCGCCGGGAAACTGGAGCAATTCCTCAAAGCCCACCTGCGGCAGCCCGTGGACCCGCGCAATGCCGGTGGACACGCGGGCCACGGTGCCCACTTCGCGCGGCAGCAGTTGAGGCTGAAAGGCCTGCAGCCGCTGGCGAATGCCAGCAAAGGCTCCGTCCAGCGCGCCTTGCAGCGTGGTGGTCTCGGATGCTGCGGTGTTCACGCGAGCGCCCTCACGCCGAACCGTTCTGGCCCAGCCGCGCTTCGGGCAGGCCCGACGACAGCGTGGTCAGGTAGTCCGACATGCTCCAGGTCAGTTTTTGGCCCTGCGCGCTCAGTTCTATGCCGCAAACCAGCGCGGGAGCGGTTTCAAACTTCAGTGGAATCGACTGTCCAAACGCTTCATCCAGCGCGGTTTGAACAGCGGCTTGCTGCGCCGCTGGCAGTGCAAAAGCGCTGCGCAGCAAGGCCGGTTCGGCTGTGGTTGCGGCCTTGAGCGCGTGGGCCAGCGTGTCGCGTACGGCGCCTGTCATGGCTTGCAGGCGCTGGACAAACACCTCGCAGACCCGCTGCTCCAGGCCAGCCGAAGCCAGGTCGCCCAGCACCCGGCGGGTGATGTGAAACACCTGCTGTTGCGTGTGGCGGGTCAGGTCCATGCGCAGGCGCTGTTCGTCGGCCCGCAGCGCCTTCGCCAGCGCGGTGCTGGCCGCGTCGGCTGCCTCGCGGGCCTGGGCTTGCAGGCGTTCGCCCTCGGCTTTCGCGGTGTCTCGGGCCTGTTGCAGCATATCGGCGCGCTGCTCGTCAAAGGCCTGGTTCTTCTGCTCAAACGTGTCTTGCTGTTGCTTCGCCTGGGCCTGGGTGGTGGCGGCGTCGGCCAGCTCCGTGGCAATTTTTTCCTCGCGTGCGGCGATGGCGCCCAGCACCGGCTGGTACAGAAAGCGCTTCATCAGCCACACCAGAATCACGAAGTTCAGCAACTGCGCACCCACGGTGAACCCGTCGATCAACATCGATTTACTGCCCCGCCGCTTGGGTGGTGGCTTGCAGCGCGGCGTTCCAGAACGGGTTGGCAAAGATCAGGATCATCGACACCACAAAGCAGTAAATGGCGGTGGACTCGATCATGGCCAGGCCCACGAACAGCGTGCGGGTGATGGTGGCCGAGGCGTCGGGCTGCTGGGCCAACGCACTGAGCGCCACCGACACCGCCCGCCCTTCGGCCAGCGCCGGCCCCATGGTGCCAAAGCCGGTGGTCAGGCCGGCCATGACGATGGACGCAACGGCAATCCAGGTGAGAGAGTCCATGGGGGTTTCCTTGATGTTGATGGGGTGGGGCAAAAAACGCGGCACCCCTCAGGGCGCCACCGGGGGTGGCTTGGGCTTGTGGCGGCCCGGGCTGCTGGTCGCGGCGGCGATGTACACCGCCGCCAGAATGGTGAAGATGTAGGCCTGCACCATGCCGGTCAGCAGGCCCAGCACCGTCATCACCACGGGGAACACAAAGGGCGTGATCGACAGCAAGATGGCGATGATCATGGCGCCGCTCATCATGTTGCCGAACAGGCGCACGGCCAGCGCCAGCGTGCGCGAGACCTCGCTGATGAGGTTGAACGGCAGCATCACCGGCGTGGGCTCCACATACGATTTCAGGTAGACCACCAGACCCTGGCCCGAAATGCCGAACAGCGGCACCGCCACCAGCACGCACAGCGCCAGCGCCGCTGTGGTGGACAGCGAGGCGGTGGGCGGCTCAAAGCCGGGCACCACGGTGGCCAGCGCCGAAGCGGCCACAAACAAAAACAGCGTGCCCAGAAACGCCAGATAACGGCGCGGCTGCTTCAGGCCAACGTCTTCGATTTGGTCCACGATGCCGGTGACCACGATCTCCAGCAGGTTTTGCCAGCGCGAACGTTGATGCCCGGTGGCAAGCTTGCGCGTGATGAGCGCGGCCCCCATGACGAGCACCCCCATCAGCACCCAGGTGAACACGATGGTGGCGTTGAGCTTGACGAAGCCGTACTGCCAAAAAATCCATTCGTCGGGCGTCAGGCGCATGGCGGCTCCATCGCGGCGGGGGTGGGCCGTGTGGCGCGCACCACGGCAGCCCGCGCCAGCACAAAGCCCAGCAGACACAGCCCCATGCGCACCGGCTGGCCATCGCCCACGGCGTAAAACCCCGCCAGCACGGCGGCGGTGCGCACAAACAGGCTGCCCACGAACCAGCGGGCGGGGTTTGCCGACGCGGCACCCCGGCGCACCGTCCACCACAGGCCCCCAAAAAAGGCCACGCCCAGCACCCCGCCCGCGAGCAGCGCACCCAGCCACACCCAAGGCCCATCGGCGTATTCAGGCATCGCCGTCCTCCTCGTCGCGCATGGCGCGGTCTTCTTGCGACACCCAGTGCCAGGCGTTCAGGCAGCCCAGCGTCAGCCCCGCCACCAGCAGGGCCAGCGTCCACGAGCGGCCACCCGGATCGCGCTGGTCGAGCCACAGGCCCAGCGCCGCGCCCAGCAGCGTGGGCACCGCCACCGACCAGCCGATCAAACCCATCATGCCCAGGCCAAACCAAACCCCCGGCGGGCCGCCGCGGCGGGCCTTGAGCTTGCGCGCAGCCCGTGCGCCCACCTGTTCGGCCAGGGTCTGGGCCCGCGCTGACCCGGGGCGCTTGGGCTTTGGGTCTTGGCTCATGACGGACGGTCCCGCATCGAGGCAAAGCGGCGCATGAAGCCGGTCTCCAGCCGAGCCATGGCGGTGCGCAGGACTTCTTCGTGTGCGTCCAGCGTCAGAAACTCTTGCTCCACCGCGTCGCGCAAGCGCGACAGATCGTCGCCGCGCAGCGCACGCCGCACCGAGATCAGAACCGATAGACCGGTCTTGACCAGCACGCCCTCGTCCAGCGCCAAAAACACCTCGCCGTCTGAAGCGGTCTCAAAAATCAAGATGCCCGGTGCCAAAGCGGCCACGCAGTCCAGCCGCTGCGGCAGCAGGCCAAACGCGCCTTGCGCTGTTTCGAACACGATGCGACTCACGCCCTGCTCCTGGGCAAAAACCTCAAAGGGCAGCAGCACCTTAAGCGTCATCGAGCGCATGCGCTTTCTCCTTGGCGGGCTGCTGTTCGGGGGCGGGTTGGGGCTTCCTTGCCCCATGAACCTTGGCCTTGGCCGTGGCCTCGTCCACCGCACCAATCATGTACAGCGCACTCTCCGGCAGGTCTTTGAACTCGTCGGCCAAGATGCGTTCGCAGCCATCCAGCGCATCCTGCAGGCTCACCAGCTGGCCACTGAGGCTGGTGAACTGCTCGGTGGTGAAAAAGGGTTGCGTCAGAAAGCGCTCCAGCCGCCGCGCGCGGGCCACCACCTTGCGGTCGTCGGGCGACAGCTGCTCCAGCCCCAGCATGGCGATGATGTCTTTCAGCTCGGCGTATTGCGCCAGCGTGCGGCGGATGGCCTGCGCCAGCGCGTAATGCCGCTCGCCCACAATGCCGGGCGTGACCATTTTTGAGCTGGACTGCAGCGGGTCGATGGCCGGAAACAGGCCCTCGCTGGCCCGTTTGCGCGACAACACGATCGACGCCGACAGGTGCGAAAACGTGTGCACCGCCGCCGGGTCGGTGAAGTCGTCGGCGGGCACGTACACCGCCTGGATGGCGGTGATGGCGCCGCTGTCGGTGTTGGCAATGCGCTCTTGCAGGGCCGCCAGTTCGGTGCCCATGGTGGGCTGGTAGCCCAGGCGCGAAGGCATTTGCCCCATCAGGCCCGACACTTCCGAACCGGCCTGGATGAAGCGAAAAATGTTGTCCACCAGCAGCAACACATCGCGGTGCTCGTCGTCGCGGAAATACTCGGCCATGGTCAGCGCCGCGTGGCCCACCCGAAAGCGCGCCCCGGGCGGCTCGTTCATCTGCGCAAAGATCATCACCATGTGCGGCAGCACGCCCGCAGCCTTCATCTCGCGGTGCAGCTCTTCGCCCTCGCGCGAACGCTCGCCAATGCCGCAAAAAATGCTCACCCCGGCTTGGTGCCCCACCATGTTGTGGATCATCTCGGTCAACAACACCGTCTTGCCCACACCGGCGCCGCCAAACAGGCCCGCCTTGCCACCGCGCTCCAGCGGCGACAGCACGTCAATGGCCTTGATGCCGGTCTCAAAAACCTCGGACTTGGTCGAGCGGCGCACCAGCGCAGGCGGCGGGCGGTGCACCGAACGCCAGGCCACGTCCGCCAGCGCGGGCTCGCGGTCGATGGCGTTGCCAAACACGTCGAACATGCGCGACAAAATGGCCTTGCCCACCGGGGCCTGCAGCGGGCCGCCCGTGTCGTGCACCGGCATGCCACGCGCCAGGCCCTGCGTGGGGGTGAGCGCAATGCCGCGCACATGCTGCGCGTCCAACTGCGCCAGCACCTCAATGGCCACCGCGTCCCCGTCACCGGCACGCAGCAGGGTGTAAATGGCGGGCAAGGCGCCGCCAAAACGCACATCCACCACGCTGCCCCGCACCGAGACCACTTCGCCCACATTCGCGCTGGCCGCTGGGGTTGCCGCTGGGCATTCCGTCATTCTGTAAGCCTTTGTTCCATTCACCGTGCTCGGGGGATGCCGTTCGCGCACATGCCCAAACCATGGGGCGCCCATCGTGCCAGCCGTGCCCAGCGGTCACCGTGCGGCAGCGAACACAGGCCGGCATGCGCCAGAACCCTTCGCAGCACGGCCCTGTGCAACAGCCACCCAGCCCCAGGGCTTGCGCGCTACCGCACGGACAGCGCCTCGCCGCGTGGCTACAAGGGTCTGGCCTGCCCAGGTTGTGGGACAGGTCAACAACACCCCGCCGCCACCGGAGCACCGCGCCATGCCCCAACACATCCACCTCGTTCGACACGGGGAAACCGCCTGGTCCTTGACCGGCCAACACACCGGCACCACCGACCTCGACCTGACCGCCCACGGCGCGGAGCAGGCGCGCGGTCTTGCCAGCGTGCTGCAGCCCTTGGATGCCCGCCACGTTTTGTGCAGCCCGCGCCTGCGCGCACGCCGCACCGCCGAACTGGCCGGCCTGGGCGAGCGCCTGCAGACCGAGGCCGACCTGTGCGAGTGGGACTACGGCGCCTACGAGGGCCGACGCACAGAAGACATACAGCAGGAACGCCCGGGGTGGAGCGTCTGGCGCGACGGATGCCCCCACGGTGAAATGCCCGCCGACGTGGCCGCGCGGGCCGACCGCCTCATGGCCCGCCTGCTGACGCTGGAGGGCGACGTGGTGTTGTTCGCGCACGGCCAGTTCGGCGCCGCGCTGGCCGCGCGCTGGATCGGTCAGCCCTTGCCGCTGGGGCAACACCTGGCGCTGCATCCCGCATCGCTCAGCACCCTGAGCCTCGACGCACAACACCCCGGGCGGCGTCTCATCACCTTGTGGAACCAAACCCCGGCGCAGTGCGGCGTGAACGGATGAAGCGCCCCGGCCCGCTGGAGCCAGTGTCCGCCAGCGCACAGACCACAGACCCAGCGGCGTGCTCCCCTGAACGAACTGCCCACCCTGGAACCCCCATGCCCGACACCCTCGCCCCCGACCTGCTCCACCGCATGCACGCCTGGTGGCGCGCCGCCAACTACCTGTCGGTTGGCCAGATTTACCTGCAAGACAACCCGCTGCTGGAGACACCGCTCACGCAAGACCACGTCAAGCGGCGCCTGCTCGGACACTGGGGCACCACGCCGGGGCTGAACCTGATTTATGTGCACCTGAACCGGCTGATCAAAGACCACGAACTGAACATGCTGCTGGTGGTCGGCCCCGGCCACGGCGGGCCAGGCATCGTGGCCAACACCTACCTGGAAGGCAGCTACACCGAGCACTACCCCGCCATTGAGCGCGACCGCAGCGGCCTGCGGCGGCTGTTCCGCCAGTTCTCGTGGCCGGGCGGCATTCCCAGCCACGTGGCGCCGGAAACCCCGGGCTCCATCCACGAAGGCGGTGAGCTGGGCTATTCGCTGGCGCATGCCTACGGCGCGGCCTTTGACAACCCGGGCCTGATCGTGGCCTGTGTGGTGGGCGACGGCGAAGCCGAAACCGGGCCGCTGGCCGCGAGTTGGGATTCGAACAAATTTCTGAACCCTGCACGCGACGGCGCCGTGCTGCCCATCCTGCACCTGAACGGCTACAAGATCGCCAACCCGACCGTTCTGGCCCGCATCGATCGCGCCGAACTCTTCGAGCTGATGCACGGCCACGGCTACGAGCCGCACTTCGTGTCGGGCGACGACCCGGATCGGGTCCACCAGAGCCTGGCCGCCGCGCTGGACAAAGCGCTGGCGCACATTCAGCGCATCCAGGCCACGGCCCGCGCACCCGATGCCCCGATGCCGCCACAGCGCCCACGCTGGCCCATGATCATTCTCGACACGCCCAAGGGCTGGACCGGCCCGAAAGCGGTGGACGGCCAACCCGTCGAAGGCACCTGGCGCGCCCACCAGGTGCCGATTGCCCGGTTCACCCAGCCCGAACACCTGCAGCAGCTCGAAGCCTGGCTGCAAAGCTACCGGCCGCAAGAACTGTTCGACGACGCAGGCAAATTCCGCGCAGAGTTCGCCGCGCTCGCACCCACCGGGCGGCTGCGCATGGGCTTCAACCCACACGCCAATGGCGGCCAGTTGCTGCAACCGCTGGTGCTGCCGCGCCTGCACGAACACGCGGTGGCCGTGCCCACGCCGGGCAGCACCGAAGCCGAAGCCACGCGGGTGCTGGGCGGTTTTCTGCGCGAGGTGATGCGCTTGAACCTGGCCAGTGCCAACTTCCGCCTCTTCGGCCCGGACGAAACCGCGTCGAACCGGCTGGACCCGGTGTACGCCGTGTCGGGCAAAGCCTGGATGGCCGAGACCGTGGCCAACGACACCCACCTGAGCGCCGACGGCCGCGTGATGGAGGTGCTGAGCGAACACCTGTGCGAAGGCTGGCTGGAAGGCTACCTGCTCACCGGGCGCCACGGCCTGCTGTCGTGCTACGAGGCCTTCATCCACATCATCGACTCCATGTTCAACCAGCACGCCAAGTGGCTCAAGGTCAGTCGCAAGATTGCGTGGCGAGAGCCCATCGCCTCGCTCAACATCCTGCTCACCTCCCACGTCTGGCGCCAGGACCACAACGGCCTGTCGCACCAGGACCCGGGCTTCATGGACCACGTGGCCAACAAGTCGCCGGATGTGGTGCGCATCTACCTGCCGCCCGACGCCAACTGCCTGCTCTCGGTGGCCGACCACTGCCTGCGCAGCCGCCATTGCGTCAACGTCATCGTGGCCGGCAAACAGCCCGAGTGGCAGTGGCTGGGCATGGACGCCGCCGTGCGCCACTGCGCAGCCGGTGCCAGCGTGTGGGACTGGGCGGGCACCGAAACGCCCGACAGCACCGAAGACCCCGACGTGGTGATGGCCTGCGCCGGTGACGTGCCCACGCTGGAGTGCCTGGCCGCGGTGATGCTGCTGCGCGAAGACGCGCCCGGCATCCGCATCCGCGTGGTCAACGTGGTGAACCTGATGGCGCTGCAACCGCCCTCGGAACACCCGCACGGTCTGAACGACCGCGACTTCGACACGCTGTTCACCACCGACCGCCCGGTGATCTTCGCCTTTCACGGCTACCCGTCGCTGGTGCACAAACTCAGCTACCGCCGCCACAACCACGCCAACATCCATGTGCGCGGCTTTAAAGAAGAAGGCACCACCACCACGCCGTTTGACATGGTGGTGCTCAACAACCTCGACCGCTACCAGTTGGCGCTGGACGCCGTGCGGCGCATCCCCTACCTGACCAGCGAGGTGGAACGCGCCACCGCGCGCTACTGGACGCGCATCGAACGCCACAAACTGCACATTGCCGAACACGGCGAAGACCTGCCCGAGGTGCGCGACTGGCGCTGGCAACCGGGGGCTTGAAATTCAAACCGCTACAACCGCCCGTGCCTGCGGCGGCGCAGCCAGGGACGCCCACCCTCGCGCCAAGCCCACACCAGCGACAGCCCCAGCGCCACACCCACCAAGTCCACCCGCAAATCAAACCATTCGGCAGAGCGACCGGGCACCAGTTTTTGCACCACTTCCGAACAGGCCGCCAGCAAACCCAGTTCGGCCAGGCAGCGCAGCAGCGACCAGTCGGGGCGGTTCAGCGCCAGCAGCACCGCCGCCAGCCCAAACATCAGCCCATGCACAGCCACATTGACCATGGGGTGAAAAACCAACGCGGGTGAAAAACCCGGCCCGGCCACCAACCACTGCGCCAGCGCGTCGCGCCAGGCGCCGGGCAAGGTCACCGCCGACAACACCAGCACCGCCCCCACAACCGGCAACCAGCGGTTTTGAACCCCATGCAACCAGGCCCAGCCCAAACCGGCAAAACCCCCAACCCACACCAGCCACACACCCACAACCACCCAGTCCATGCCGCTGCGCTCAGCCACAAAGCTCAGCTGCAAACCGTGCACATCCATGCTGCCGGAGGCACGCAGCAAACGCACCAGCAACTGCACCGACTCCGCACCGGGCAACAGCGCGTGAACCTCATCCACCTCCTGGGTCAGCGTGCCGGTTTCGCCGAACACCGAGCGCTCCCGGGGCTTGGCTTGCTCAGCGACCTGCCGCAGCGCCACACTGGCCCGCTCCCAACGCTTCGGGCCCTGGACCACATCGGCAATGTCCACCCGCGCCTGAACCCGCACCGCTTGCGCGCCAGGCGGCACGGGAAACTGCCAGCTCAAGCCCCGGTGCGCTTTTTGGTCCGCTGCCTCCAGCCGCCAGGCACCCGGCGCCGAGTCCAAGGCCGACAACGTGGGCTGGCTCTGCAGGCGCACATCGGCAGCCCAAGGCGATGGTGAAAATTGGCTCAGCGCCTCATAACGCACCCCGTGCTGGGTCACCCACAGCGTCAGCACCAAAGCCAACAGCAAACGAAACCAGTGATTCATGGGCACGCCCGTTCAAGCAACGGGGCAACCAGCAGGGCACACGGCGGGGCGAAGAGCATGGGCAAAAAAACCATTTTTCAGAGGATGACGCCGCACCAAGCCAACGCGGTGCCTGAGGGTAAGGGATGGACAGGTGCCCACGGTGGGGCGAACACGCGAAAACCGGGGAACCGGCAACGCGCATGCACAACCAATGCCAACCGTATCAGCCTCTGCGATCCGCAAACACCCAGCGCGGCAGCGCCCACAGGCACAGCACCATGCCCAGCAACTCCACCAGCGACTGCAGCACGATCAGCACCGCCGCCGCCTCCCAGCCCGGCGGCAGCGCCAGCGCAAACGGCAGCACCACAAATGAATTGCGCGTGCCCAGGCTGAACGCCAGCGTGCGCCCCAAATCGGGCGGCAGACGCAGCCACAGCGCCAGCCCCTTGGCCACACCCACCGCCACCAGCAAAAAACCCGCAAACAGCGGCACCGCCCACGGCAGCAGGTGCTGCGCCGCACGCACCGCGCCCACCTGCGCCCCAGCGATCAGCAACACCACCAGCGCCAACAACGGCACCGGCCACCAGGCCAGCCGCTCGCGCCACACCCCGCGCCCGCTGCGTGCGCCCATCCAGCGCTCCGACACCGCCGCCGCCAGCAGCGGCAAGCTCACCGCCGCCAGGGCAGGCAGCACATCGCGCAGCCCCAGCGCGGCGCCCTGTGCCGCAACCAAGCCATCCCCCACGCCACCGCTCAAACCCTCACCCAGCATCAGCCACACATACGCGGGCAACAGCAGCAACTGCAACACCAGGTTCAGCGGCGTCACCGCCACCGCGCGCGGCACATGGCCACCGCCCAGCGCGGTGAACGTGATGAACCAGTCGGTGCACGGCACCAGCAGCACCAACAACACGCCCAGGCGCAAAACCGGGTCTGCGGGCAACCAGGGCAGCGCCGCCCACACCCCCAACGGCAGCAGCACAAAGTTGCCCAGCAGCACCGCACCCATGAAGCGCCGATCGCGCAGCGCACCGCCCAGATGCAGCAACGGGACCTGCACAAACGTGGCATACAACAACACCACGAGCGCCGGCCACAGCAACGCTTCAAACGCCGGCGCCAGCCCCGGCCAGCGGCTGCCCAGCGCCAGGCCGAACGCAATGGCCAGCAGGTAAATGAACACCTGCTGGCGTTCGAGGGTGAGACGGGTCATGCGGGTGTGCGTGGCGTGAGCGGTTGGTCAGCCCCGCCCGCCGCCACCTTGCTGGACGCTGCTCAGGGCTTCCAGGATGCTGGGAAGGCCTTTCTTCCGGGGGCCTTTGCCATTGGAGCCGGATTCTATGGCAGACACGTTCACGCCGACGGCGGCTATCCAGGGTTGGCGGGCGAACCCTTCCCGACAGCTTCGCCCACGTTGTGGAGAACCGTCAAGCGGTAGCCAGCCCCGCGAACGGTTTCGACCATGGCCGCAGCAGCGCCCAGACTCGCCCGCAAGCGCTTGACATGGACATCGACCGTGCGCTCTTCGATGAAGACATGGTCACCCCACACACGATCGAGCAAAGCACCCCGGGTGTGCACCCGCTCGGCATGCTTCATGAAATGGTGCAGCAACTTGAATTCCGTCGGTCCGATCTTGAGTTCGTCACCGCGAAACGTCACCCGGTACGTCGTTGTATCCAGAAACAATTCGCCCACCTGAATCGACTCGCTGACGATGTCGGGCACGCGTCGACGCAATACAGCTTTGATGCGCGCCATCAACTCCTGGGTGGAAAACGGTTTGGTGAGGCAGTCGTCGGCGCCCGCGTCAAGCCCCGGAACCTGGTCAGACGCCTCACTGCGCGCAGTGAGCATCAGGATGGGGATGCGCTGGGTTCTCACATCCGTTCTCCACTGGTGCAACAGCCCAGACCCGCTGCCGGTGGACAACATCCCGTCGAGCAAAATCAAATCGGGCACAACCGCCTCCACCTCTCGCTGTGCTGCCTCACCGTCGAAGACGATGATCGATACAAAACCGTTGTGGCGAAGATTAACGGCGATCAATTCGGCGACCGACAGATCATCCTCAACGATCAGTACCCGAGGCGGTTTTCTCATCCGATCACCGACTGCACGTCCTCAAGCGGGATATGACGCACGTCTTCGCCCTTGACGATGTAGATGATCATTTCCGCAATGTTCTTGGCGTGGTCGCCGATGCGCTCCAGTGCCTTGGCCACGAACAGCAGGTCCAGACTGGGAGAAATGGTGCGGGCGTCTTCCATGATGAACGTCACCAACTTGCGCACAAAACCGTTGAACTCGATGTCGATCTTGTCGTCTTCGCGCAAGATGAGCAGCGCTTCTGCGACATCAAGGCGAGCCAGTGCATCGAGAGCACTCCGCAGGATCTTGGACGCCAGTTCTGCGGCCAGCCGAAGCTCTGCCACAGGCATGCGTCTTGATGCACCGCTTTCGATGATGGATTGCGCCATTCGCGCAATTTTGGTGGCCTCGTCACCTGCGCGTTCAAGGTTGGCCGTGGTCTTGGAAATCCCTATCAGGAAGCGCAGATCGCTGGCCGCGGGTTGGCGGCGCACGATCATGGTGGAGAGATCCCGATCGATGTCGACCTCCATCTGGTTGACGGTTTTTTCCATTTGATACACGCGTTCCGAGGCGGTCGCATCGAATTGGGTTAAAGCCAGCACAGCTGAGGCGATCTGGCTCTCCACCACGCCACCGAGTTCGAGCACACGGCTGGAAATGGAGTTGAGTTCGGAGTCGAACTGACTTGAGATGTGTTTGTCCATGGCGGTTCCTGGTTACCTTCAACGCTGTTTTCGTCAGCCGAAACGGCCGGTGACGTAGTCTTCAGTCTCCGACCGCGAAGGGTTGGTGAAGATCTGATCGGTGGGGGCATATTCAATCAGCTCGCCCAGGTACATGTAGGCCGTGTAGTCCGACACACGGGCGGCCTGCTGCATGTTGTGGGTCACCATCACGATGGTGAACTTGGCCTTGAGTTCGTGCAACAGCTCTTCCACTTTCGCGGTGGAAATCGGGTCCAGCGCCGAGCAGGGTTCGTCCAGCAACAGAACATCGGGCTCCAGGGCAATGGCGCGGGCAATCACCAGACGCTGCTGCTGTCCACCCGAAAGACTCAGACCGTTGGTGCTCAGTCGATCCTTCACCTCGTCCCAAAGTGCGGCGCCCTTCAGCGATTTCTCTACCGCATCGTCCAGCTGCGCCTTGTCACGCACCCCCAGCAAACGAAGGCCGTACGCCACGTTCTCATAAATGGACTTTGGAAACGGATTGGGCTTCTGGAACACCATGCCAACACGTCTGCGGAGCTGAGCCACGTTGACGTTGCGCTCATAAATATTGCGTCCTTCGTGGACGATCTCACCCTCGATGCGGCAATTGTCCACCAGGTCGTTCATGCGGTTGAAACAACGCAACAGTGTCGACTTACCGCAACCGCTGGGACCGATGTAGGCAACCACCTTGCCCTTGGGAATGCCCATTGACACGTTCTTGAGCGCTTGATTGGGACCGTAAAACAAATTGAGGTTCTTCACCTCTATGCTCATCACCTGCTCAGCCAATGGAACGATCGGCGGGAATGCGCGGCTGGCTGGCGAAGGAACCTTGGGGCGGAGTACATCAACGGAGGAGTTCATGGTGGTCATCTGCTTGCAATGGAGACGTTTTGAATCGGTGGCCTGGAACGGTTAAACCGACTCAAGACCGCGGAACTTTTCGCGCAGGCTGTTGCGCAGGCGAATGGCAAAGATGTTGAGGACCATGATCACGACCACCAACAACAAGGCGGTGGCATAAACCAGCGGCCGTGCGGCTTCCACGTTGGGGCTCTGGAATCCGACGTCGTAGATGTGGAAGCCAAGATGCATGAACTTGCGCTCCAGGTGCAGATAGGGGAAGTAGCCGTCCAACGGCAGGGTGGGGGCAAGCTTCACAACGCCCACCAACATCAGGGGAGCCACCTCGCCTGCGGCGCGCGCAACAGCCAGAATCAAGCCCGTCATCATGGCTGGACTGGCCATGGGCAGCACGGTCTTCCACAGTGTTTCGGCCTTGGTGGCACCCAGTGCCAGGCTGCCTTCGCGCAGCGAACGGGGCACCCGCGAGAGCCCTTCTTCCGTGGACACAATCACCACGGGCAAGGTCAGGATGGCCAGTGTCAACGACGCCCAGAGAATGCCCGGGCTACCGAAGGTGGGTGCGGGCAAGGCTTCCGCGAAGAAGAGCTGGTCGATGTTGCCGCCGAGAAAATAAACGAAGAAACCCAGGCCGAATACGCCGTAGACGATGGAAGGCACACCCGCCAGGTTGTTCACCGAAATGCGGATGATGCGGATCAGCGGGCCCTGCTTGGCGTATTCGCGCATGTAGACGGCGGCCATGATGCCGAACGGCGTGACGATCACGGACATCATGAGCACCATCAGCACCGTGCCGAAAATGGCCGGAAAGATACCGCCCTCCGTGTTGGCTTCGCGTGGGTCGTCCTTCAGAAACTCACCCAACTTTTTGAAATAGTGGCCTGTCTTGGCCAGCATGCCCATGTCATTGGGGCGGTACACATCGGCGATGAGAGCGAGCTTCACCTCTTTCATCTGCCCGTCCATCACCTCACCCACCACCGAGTCCCGACCAATCTCGGTGCGAAGCACCTGGAGCTTGTCCTGCAGGCCGGCAAATTCGGTATTGAGCGCTTCGCGCTGTTGAGCGAGCCGCGCCTTGAGCGCTTCGGTGAGCCGCCCGCCCAACTGCGCGCGCCGTTCTTCCAGTCGCAGCTTCTCGATACGGTAGTTCACGTCGCCGATGTCGTTCTTTTCAATGCGGTAAATCTGGTTGAAGAGATCGTTGGCACGTTTAAACCGTTTCTGCAGCTCTGGCCAGGCGGCTTCGCCTGCCGCGACCACCTGATCGCCCTCTTTGACAGCTGTGAGGTGACCATAGAAATTGCCCCACTCGCGGCGCTCAATGACCAGCAGGTCTTTGGGGTAGGCGCGCTCGGTGAGCAAGGGCTCGGGGAACCAGCGGAAGTCGACGCCCGTCACGTCCCGGTTGCCCATCTTGAGCAAAACACGCGTGACGAAAAGGTCTTTGGTCTCGATCTTGAAACCAGACTCGGTGAGACGGCGCAGCGACACCTCCTCCTGCTCCCGGATTTCGCCAATCAGGCGAATCTTCGAACCGTCCTTTTCCTCGAACTTCATCTCGACCACGGCCTTGGGCCAGAAATGGCCCAGCCCCCGCAAAGCGGTGAGCGAGAGAACACCCGCGACCATCAACAGACTGAGTGCGACCGCGCCAGCGGTAAGCCAGATCCAGGGCGAACCCGATTTGAACCATTCTTTCATGGGGTGTCCTTCAGATAGAGCTGTACTTTTCGCGCAAGCGCTGCCGCACGATTTCGGCGGCCGTGTTGACGACAAAAGTGAAACCAAAAAGAACCAGCGCCGACAGGAACAGCAGTCGGTAATGGGTTTCACCCACCCCGGCTTCCGGCATTTCTACGCCGATGTTGGCCGACAAGGTGCGAAAGCCGCTGAACAGGCTGAAGTCCATCACGGCGGTGTTGCCGGTCGCCATCAGCACAATCATGGTTTCGCCCACGGCGCGCCCGAGCCCGATCATGACGGCCGAAAAGATGCCTGGGCTGGCCGTCAGAAGCACCACACCCAACAAGGTCTGCCAGGGCGTTGCCCCCAAAGCCAGAGAGCCCGAAGTCAGGTGCTTGGGAACGGAAAAGACCGCGTCTTCGGCGATGGAGAAAATAGTGGGCGTCACGGCAAAGCCCATGGCAATACCCACCACCAGCGAGTTGCGCTGTTCATAGCCAATACCCATCTCGTTGCTCAGCCAGTTGGGCATGTCGCCACCAAAGAAGACCGCTTCGATGGGATGGCCGATCTGAAAGAAAAACCAGAACATCAGGATCAGGACGGGCAACAGCATGGCGGCCTCCCAACCCGGGGGCACACGCGATCGCAGGGCCACCGGCAAGAGGTGAAAGAGGTAGGCCGCCAACACGAACCCGGCCGGCAGGAACACGATCGAGATCAGCACACCGGCCAAGTTGTTTTCCACAAAGGGTGCCAGCCAGAGGCCGGCCAGAAACCCCAAAATCACGGTCGGCAAGGCCTCCATGACCTCGATGGTTGGCTTGACCACCGTGCGCATCCTGGGCGACATGAAGTAAGCCGTAAAAATGGCGCCCAGCAGTGCCAGCGGCACCGCAACCAACATGGCGTAGGTGGCCGCCTTCAAGGTGCCGTAGGTCAGCGGTGCGAGGCTGAACTTGGGCTCAAAGTCCGCGTTGGCCGCTGACGATTGCCACACATAGTCGGGGTCTTCGTAGTTCTCGTACCAGACTTTTTGCCAGATGGAACTGAAGGAGACTTCCGGGTAGTGGTTGACGACCTTGGCCGAGTAAACGCTGCCATCGGCATCCTTGGCCAGATAGCCATTGCCTCGCGGAGGAACGGCCAACACGGTCAACGGCTTGTCGGACAGTTTCTCGGTGAAAAGCAGCCGATTGGAGGTGGCGAAGTAGCTTCCCAGGGTGCCCGTGCTGTCCCCCACGATGAAGCCCTTGCGGAAAAACTCCGGCGCCAGCGCCGTCACCGAACCGCGCATGGCGGGGAACTCGCGAATGCGCGTGAGCACGAAGTCGATGCCCTCCTTGCGCACCAGGAACCATTGGGACAGGTTGCCTTTGTCGGTGCCCACCACAATGGAGTGGCCACCACTGAGCATGGTCATTTGGGTGACCTTCTCACCCGGCGGCACGAGCAGAACCGATTCGATGCGCACAGGAGCCGACTTGTCGGTGATGCCGTAGCGCACCAGCTCCCGCTCGCCAGACAGCACGTACATCTCACGCTGCTTGGATTCGATCAGGATCTGCCCGATCTGGGGCGGAACCGATGCGATCTCGGACTGCTGGATCTCGCTCTTGGTCTCACCTGTCATGCGGTTGGTGGTCGTGACAACCGCCGACAGCAAGAGGCGTCCGTCTTCCGTGACAGCGGCAAGGGTTGAACCCGCATCCGACTGCTGCACAGCGAGGCGAACCAAGGCCTTGCCTTGCGTGTCGATCTGCACCGGCTCTTCACCCAGCGGGTACTCAATCAGCGGCCGAATGCTGCGCTTGCCATCGGGAAAGGTGACCTCGAAGCCGAATTTGGCCAACATGGCGCGACCGTCGGAAAGGCCGAAAGCAGCCGCATAGGTGCTTTCGTCGCCCTTGGAAAAGCTCGTGACCGTCACCCCTTCGGGCAATGCCAGCGGTGTTTCAGACAGCACGGTGCCGGTGTCGAAAGCGAAAAAACTGATCGCACCCTGGTCACCAATTCGCACGCCGATTTCGCGCTGCTCTTCTGCCGTAAAGGCGGCCGTTGTCTGGCTGGCCAGGCCCGGCGAAGCAAACTTGGCCTGGTGCTCAATACTGGGTGGCAGAAAAAGCGGCACCACCACGCTGGCGAGATAGAAAAAGATGGCCGAGACCGCCACGATGACGCCGATCCCTCCCGCCGTCATAACCTGCTTGAACACCTTGTCGCTGAACAACCTGCGCCCCATGGCGAGGTCCACGCTCTTTGCGGTGCTGCTTTTTGTGTTGGCAACTGTTGTCATCTTGGAGATCCTGACGTCACGAACGACAAGGCGGGCAGCGATGACTCGTCCTGCCCGCCTCCTCTTCTTGTTGTGGCTTTACTTGGCTGCGCGAAGCGCCTTGAAACGCTCCATCGTGGCCACCGGGCGACCCGTCTTGATGCTCGTGCTGTTCATCACCCAGACCAGCGTCTCGCCATTGGGCCCGGCACCGATGTCGGTGAACGAGTAAGGCACTTCGCCGAAGGCAATGAAAGGCATCATGTCCTTGAGTTCGGGGAACACGTAGAAGCGGCCGTCCTTGAACACCTCGCCATGGAAGTTGGGGGCAGCGGGCAACTTGGCTTCCAAGATGCGCTCGCCCATGCTGGGCTTGTTGGCCTTCACATCGTCGCTGGTGATGCCGTACACCACGGTGGCACCGCCGGGGCCGGTGCCGATCTTGGTGCGGGTCAGCGTCACCTCGCCGTGCGCGAGGAAATCAAAGTAGTTCCTGGTGTCGCCGAAGGCGTAAATTCGCCCATCTTTCAGCACCGAGAAAAACTCCTTGGCTTCTGTCGGCTCTGCCGCGGTGCTGGCCGGAGCCGCCTTCGGCGCTGCGGCCGTCGGAGCCGCCGACGGTGCCGCGCAACCGGAGATGACCAAAGCCGCCAGGGTCGCCACCGACAGCGATGCCAGTTGAAGTGTGTGTTTCATGATCGTTGTCCTGAAGAAGTGCGCTGCTGCGCGCGCAGGACCTGGTCCGGCGCGAGAAGCAACGTGTTGAACGGTTTACTTGGTCAGATCGGCGACGATCTTGCTGGCCATGGCGGCTGGCATGGGCACAAACCCGTCCTTGATCACAACTGCCTGGCCCTGCTTGGACAGCACCATTTTGAAGAACTCGCGCTCAAGCGGGTTCAGCGGCTGGTTGGGTTTCTTGTTCACATACACATAGAGCACACGGGCCAGCGGGTAGCTGCCGTCGATGGCGTGCTGGGCATCGGGCTCAACGAATGGCTGGCCTTTTTTCAGCGAGAGCGGAATGGCGCGCACACCGGAAGTTTTGTAGCCAATACCGGAGTAGCCAATGGCACCGATCTGGGTGGCCACGCTTTGCACCACCGAGGCCGAACCCGGCTGTTCGGCGAGGTTGCGCTTGAAATCGCCCTTGCACAGCGCCACGTCTTTGTAGAAACCGTACGTACCCGAGACCGAATTGCGTCCGTACATGGCGATGTCGCGGTTGGCCCATTCACCGGTCATGCCAACCTGGCCCCACTTGGTGATGTCGGTGGGAAAGCCGCACTTGCGGCCCACCGACATCACGGCGTCCACTTCCTGGAGGCTCAAGCCGGGAATGGGGTTGTCCTTGTTCACATACACGGCCAATGCGTCGATGGCCACACCCACCGCGTAAGGCTTGTAGCCGTGCTTCTTCTCGAAACTTTCCACTTCGCGAGCGGTCATCAGACGGCTCATGGGGCCGAAGTTGGAGGCGCCTTCGGTCAGGGCTGGGGGAGCGGTCGAAGAACCGGCACCCTGGATCTGGATGTTGACGTTGGGGTAGAGGCGCTTGTACTCCTCGGCCCACAGGGTCATGAGGTTGTTCAGCGTGTCCGAGCCCACGCTGGTGAAGTTGCCAGACACGCCCGCCGCCTTTTGGTAGGTGGGCAACGCTGGATCGACCTGAACGGCCTGTGCAAATGCCCCGTGAGCCACGAACCCCATCGAAGCAACGCCCATCAGCGCCACGAGTTTTTTCAGTTTCATCAGATTTTCTCCAGTCGGTTACAAGAATGAAACGCTTGAAGTTCAAGCCGCTTTTCTCACTGTAAGTACCCGACGTGTCAAAGGTATGACGCAAAAACACCCGCCGGCAACGGCGCACCCCAGCGCCCAACGGTCAAGCAATCAAGCGGTCAAGCGCAGACGAACGAAAGAACTTCGCCATTGCAGTCCGAGAAGCGCACAAGCCCCTCCCTCTGAAACGCGGCTCAGAAGCTGGGCGTTTAACGTGCCCGATCAAGGCGCAAAGCACCGCCCCAGCCCGGGCCAGTGAAGCGCCTTTGCAACGCCGGCGGGTGCGTTGTGGGGTGGTGAGCGGGCATGGACGAAAGACGCTCAGCCCCTCATCACCCCCTCACCTCAGCCCCGCCAGCCGGAGCGGGCCGTCCCGCGGGCCGCACTGCAGCAGCGACCGCAGGCACCTTACACGTATTCGCTAATGGCCAAAGCCGGACGCTCCTCCACAATCGATTCGCATGAGCACCCCCCACGCCCCCCCGGAAACATGGCACACCCTGCAACTGGCCTTCAACCTGGCGCCAGTCGGCATGTGCGTTTCGCGCCAACGGGTCCTGGAACTCTGCAACGAGACCTTCGCACGCCAGTTTGGCTACGAGATCGACGAGTTGCTGGGTCAGCCGCTGGCGCCGCTGTACCCGTCGATGGAGGAGTTCACGCACATCGGCAACCTCGGCCTGCCCGTCATGCAGGAAAAAGGCGTCTACTGCGACGAGCGCATCATGCGCCGCCGTGACGGCTCGCTGTTCTGGTGCCATGTGGCCGGGCGTGCGCTCGACCGCGCGGACCCCTTCGCCTGCGCCGTGTGGATGTTTGAGGACATTTCGGCGCGTCGCCCGGTCACCACCAGTCTGACCCTGCGCGAGCGCGAGATCGCCCAACACCTGGTGACCGGCTCAACCAGCAAGCAGATCGCACGGGTGCTGGGCATCAGCCCGCGCACGGTTGAGGCCCACCGGGGCCGGCTGATGAAAAAATACGAAGCGGCCACCCATGGCGATCTGGTGGCGCGCCTGCTGGGCCGGGCCTGATCGGCCGAAGGTTTATTTCAGCAGCCGGCCGCTGCTGCCGATGACGGTGACCTCCACATAACGCGAACCCACCCGGTTATCAGCGGAGTAACCGACCAACGTGCCACCCAGGTCGAAGCGCCCCATGCTCTCCAGCGCCTTCACCACTTGCGCGCGGGTCGGTTGGGGGCCGGCGCGTCGCAGGCCTTCCACCAGCACCTTGGCACCAAGGAACTGCTCGAAGCTGGTGTAGTTGACCAACTCCCCCGGCGCATACTTCTTGAGCAGGGCTTGGTATTCGCGAACCACCGGCAGGTTGGGCGTGAAGGGGTAAGGCACCACCTGGCTGACCCCGAGTCCATGCGCGTTCTTCAGCCCGGCCAGCCTGACGATTTCGGCCGGGTCCACCACAGAGATGTTGTACAGCTGGGCACCGCCGCCGGCTTCCCGGTAACGCTTGATGAAGGCCGACGTCGGCCGGTTCACCGAGATCATGATCACCGCCTGGGCATCCGAGGCCTTTACCAGCTTGACGGCCTCGTCCACGTTGTCGGTGTTGCGTTCATACGGTGCGGCAACCGACAGCGTGAGCTTGCGTTTGGCCAGCGCTTTTTGCACACCCTCAAGCCCGGCCTTGCCAAAACCGTCGTCCTGGTACATCACGGCAATACGCGTCATGCCCAGGGTCGTGGCCTGCTGCACCATGTGCTCGGTTTCGTCGGCGTAGCCGGCACGCACGTGAAAGATCCAGGGGTTGAACGGGCTGCGCAGCGGCTCGCCGCCGGTGTACGGCGCCACCAGGGCCGCACCGCCCTGATTGAGCACGCCATCGGTCAGCAGCTTGCCCACATTCGACGTGCCGGCAAAACCGTACAGCGCCACCACCGCCGGGTTGGCCAGCGCCTCCCGGGTCAACCGCACGGTTTCTTCCACCTTGTAGCCATCGTCAGCAACCAGCACCCGGATTTTCTGGCCATGCACGCCGCCGGTGTCGTTGATATGGCTGAAGTAGATCTGACCGCCCAGCACCATCTGTTTGCCGGTGCTGGCCAGCACCCCGGTCAGCGGGGCCAACTGGCTGATGACGATGTCGGCCGCCAGGGCCGTGGTTTGCAACAGCGCCAGCGCAAGCGCGCAGACCGTTCGGCCCAGGGCTTTTGTCGGTGCCTTGTTCATGCTTGTCCTTCGTTTGTGTTCCGTGGCAGGAAGGCAAGCGTAGACGCTGCGGCACCCGGTGCGCCAGACGTAGTGTTACTCCATGGGGCATACCATTAGGGGTTTCTACGCTGTGGTGGCCGTCGCCCGAACGGCCTGCCACAATGGCGGCGTCTCACACAGCATGGAGTCACCGGACGTTCAGCCCGGTAGCGTTTCGGACGTATGACGCGGGGGTGTGAGACACCTCTTCGGGTGTGCAGCGCTGTCACACCACCCAGCCCCCAAAAACCTCACCCCCGCCAGCCGCCGCCCTCTTGCCGCGCGCGGCCCAGGGCTTCCAGGGTTTCCAGAATGCGGGGCAGGCCTTTCTTCCAGGGGCCTTTGCCTTTGAAGCGGGCTTCGATGGCGGGCAGGGGCAGCGGCGCGGGGCTGGCGCTGAGCAACTGGGCCACGGCGCGCACCTGCTCGGGCAGGCTGCTGGGCCAGGGCTGGGCCGACGGCGCCACAGCGGCCAGGGGCGCGACCGCTGCACCGGTCTCGCCGTTGGTGGCTGTGGCCTCAGCGGTGTCAGCGGCCTGCGCTTGGGCCGCGCGGGCGGTGGCGTCGGCTTTCGACTCCACGCCGTCGATGCCGCTTTGCTGCGGCACGGCGGTGGCGGCCGGGGCGCCCGCTTCAGCGGCGGCCTGGTTCGCCGCTTGCTCGGCCGCTTGTGCCGCCGCCGCGCGGCGTGCCGGGTCCTGGAACTCGGGGCGCAGCCAGCGCACGGTGCCGGCGGCTTCTTCGGCGGCGCGTTGGGCGTTCAGCGCCACCAACCGCTCCAGCAGGGTTTCGGTCCACGCGGCGCGGGCGGCTTCGTCGCGCCACGGCACCGCACCCAGGTCGCTCCAGCCGTAGGCCTGCAACACGGCGGCGTCCAGCCCGTCGTGCAGGCTTTGCAGCACGCTCACCAGGCCTTGTTCGTGCAGGGTTTTGTCTTTGGCGGTGAGCGCTTCGCCCTTGCGCAGCTTCTCCAGCACGTTGTACAGGCCCGTGAGCGTGACGCTCTCGTGGGCCGCCTGCCGCGCCTTGCGGTGGGCGTCGAGCTGTTCGGCCAGGCTGCGGATGCGCTCGGTGAGGGCGGGGGTGAGGCCGGTGTCTTCGTGGGGGAAGGGGAAGGGTTCGAAGCAACGGGATTTGTTGTAGCGCGGGTCGTTGCCGACGCCGAGGCGACCGCCTGCGGCGAGCGCCCATTCGACATGCACCTGACTCGACAGCACGCCCAGCCACGCAGCATCATTCGACGCGATGGCGATGAGCATGTTGTCGGGCAAAACACTCGCATCGAGAAACTGGAACGTGCGGTGCTTGGCGGTTTCGACGGTGGCGATGTAACGGGGCAAACCATGGAGTGCCGGTCGAAAGTCTTTGCGTGGCTCGCCGAACAACCACCAGTTGTCGCGGTAAGTGGCTCGGTTGTTCTGGTCGCGTTCGGGCTTCACCCGCTCCACCAGCCATTGAAAAACCGCCGGAAAACGTTCGCGCAATTGCTCGGCGCTCAGGCCGAATGCGTCGATGACCAGCACGTCGCGCGGCGTGGCCATGAGGTCGCGGCCGTTGCGGTATTCGCGGATGAGGAGCTCCTTGGCGGGCGTGCCCCCACCCCCGCCCTCCCCCAGAGGGGGAGGGAGCAAGACAGCGGCCTCTTGGCGGGTGACGATGAAGCCTGCGCCGTGCAGCTTGACGCCAGGGGAAGAAATTCCGAGGTTGGCGCACAGGGTTCTGGCATTCGCCACGTTGGCACCGATGCGCAAATCGGCATGCAGCAGGCCGGTGCGTTCGGCCAGTGTCACGGCGACTTCGCCGTCGTGCCCTTCGCGCTCGTCGGTCACGCTCAGCAATCGGCCCTCTTGCAGGCCGGGCACGCCCACGGTCATGGCAATGCGCACGGCAGCACCGTTGGCACCATCGACCCAAGGGTGGTCGGGAATGGCGTAGACCAGCGACAACGCAGGCAGGCCGGCATGGCCCGCTCCGGCTGAGGCCGCGGTGGCTGCTGTCTGGGTTCCGTCCAGCGCCAGTTGCACCACGCGCCGGTTGAAGGTTTGCCGCAGGCTGTTGGTGGTGATAAGACCAAAACACCGCGCGCGGCCCGCACGCACTTGGCAGGCCGCCTTGTGCCACCAGTACATGACCAGATCGGCGCTTTCGGGCACATCGGGCCACGCAGCGCGCAGCGTTTGCGCATAGCCGTCGCCCAGCGCAGCGCGCATGGCACCCGCACCAATGAACGGCGGATTCCCCACGATGAATGTGGCCTCCGGCCACTCGGCGGGGCGTGGGTTCACATAGCGCCACTGCACCACCTGCGCCGCCTCGTCGGGCACGGCTTCGCCGGTGACGGGGTGCGTCTTGAACGTCACACCGTCCCAGCGGGTGATGGTTTTCCCATCGGCGTCCAGCGCCGGTTCGGCCCGGTCGTAGGCCAGCACGGCGTCGCGGTTTTCGATGTTGCCGTAGTCGTGCACCACCGGCTCGGCCACGCTGGCCAGGCCCCGCGTGCGCACATGCCATTGCAGCCAGCCGATCCACAGCACCAGCTCGGCCAGCGCGGCGGCGCGCTGGTTCAGTTCAATGCCGCGCAGCTGCTGCAGCGTGACGGTTTCGCCCTCCAGGCCCAGCTTGTCCTGCGTCTGGCCCATGGCTTCGAGCTGGTTCATCACCTCGCCTTCCAGCCGCTTCAAATGCTCCAGCGTCACATACAAAAAGTTGCCGCTGCCGCAGGCCGGGTCCAGCACGCGGGTGGTGCACAGCTGGTGGTGAAAGCGGCGCAGCTCGGCGCGGGCTTCTTCCAGCTTGGCTTCGCGTTTCTTGCCGTCCAGTTCGTCGGCCTCGCGCGCCAGCAGCACGGCGGCGGCCTGGGCGTTGGCCCAGTCGGCGCGCAGCGGCTCCACCACGGTGGGCAACACCAGGCGCTCCACATAGGCGCGCGGCGTGTAGTGAGCGCCCAGGGCGTGGCGCTCGGTGGGGTCGAGGGCGCGTTCCAGCAGGGTGCCGAAGATGGCAGGCTCCACCTCTTGCCAGTTGGCGCTGGCCGCGCGCAGCAGGCCGTCGATTTGCGCGGTGGTGAGCGGCAGGGTGTAGCCGTCGGTGCCCGCGCCTTTGAAGAGCTTGCCGTTGAAGCGCAACACGTCTTGCGCAATGGCGGCGTTGAAGCCGCCCACGTCCATGCCGGCCCAAAACACCTTGAGCATTTGCGCCAGGGTGGTGGGCTGTTCGCGGTATTGCTTGAGCAGGTGGACGAAGCTGCCTTGGCGTTCGGTGCCGGCGGTGGGCAGCAGGCCCACGTCTTCGGCAAACATGCTGAACAGGCAGCGGGTGAGGAAGGCGGCCACGGGCTCGGGGCGGTGGCCGGCGGCTTCCAGGCTTTTGGCCAGCTCGGCCAGCTCGGCGGCCACGGCGCGGGTGACTTTGGCGCTGATGCGCGAGGGGTCGAGGCTGAGCGGGTCGGTCCACAGCGCCTGGAGCCGCGCGCGGATGGCCGGGTCGGCCAGTTGCGCCAGGCGGATGCGGTGGCTGCGCGGGTCGGGAAACGGGGTGTAGGTGGCACCGCTGCGGGTGAATTCGGCGTACAGCTCAATGACATGGCCCACGTCCACCACCACCACAAAGGGCGGGCGCCCCTCCGATGCGGGCAGGGCTCGGGCGTAGTTTTCGGCCTGCTGGCGGGCTTTGAGCAGGGCGTCGTCAAAGGCTTTGGTGGTGGTGCCGCTGCGTTGGGCTTGGGCGCCGGGTTTGAGCTTTTTGCTCTCCCACACAAAGTGGCCGCGCCTGTAGCAGTCCACCCGGCCCGCGCTGGTGCTGCCGTCGCCGTGCTGGAAGGTGATGGGGCGCTCGAACTGGTAATGCGGTTCGTGCGTGGGCGGCTCCACGCCCAGCAACGCACAGAGTTCGATGACAAAACTTTGCGAGGTGGCCAGCTCGGAAGCGGCCACGCCGTGCCAGCGCTGGATGAAGGCCTGGGCGGCTTCTGTGGCGGCAGCGGTGACAGCGCTGTCGGCGGGGGTGGGGGTCCCTGGGGGGCTGGGGTTTTGCATGCGGGGAATGATAGGGGGCAGTTGGGCTGTCTGACTGACGCCACGGGGGGTGGGGGCTTATCCTGGGCAGCTGAACAGCGGTTTCTGTCATATGAGGCTGTGATCCCACGCTTGCCCCCATCCCAACCTTCCCCCAGCGGGGGAAGGGGTAAGACACGCCACACCGGACACCCAAGCGGACCGCCGCCTCCTCAGCGCCCCAGCATAGGCGAGGCCCATTGTTTTTGCTGGCGTTCGTCGCTGGCGGCTTCGGCTTCGATGCTGTCTTGGGGCAGCTGTTTGAGGCATTCGGCGTAGGCGATGGGGTCGAGTTTTTCGGTGGGCGGCTCTGCGGTGGCGGCGGTCTGGGGTGAGCGGCCGTCCCACACAAAGCGGTTGCCGTGTTGCGGCGGGTCGGGCTCGCAGTCGTTTTTGTACAGCGGCGGGGTTTCGGTGGTGAAGGCGTCAAACACAATGGTTTTCTCAAACACCAGGGGCTTGCCATTGGGGGTGGGCGGCAGCGGCGGCATGGCCTGCACGGCCTGGCGGGCGCGTTGTTCGACGGCGGGCGAGGTGGTCCACAGGGTGTCGAGCTGGGCGATTTGGCCGCTGGGCGCCACTTCGATGCGAAAGCGCACGGCGCCTTGTTCGGCGCCCTCAAAGGCGGTGCCCATCAGGCTGCGCACGTGTTGACCCCAGTGGTAGCGGTAGCGCTTGCTGTTTTTGAGCGTGTAGGTGGCGGCCTGCGCCCATTCTTGGGCGCTGGGTGCGGGCGGCGCGTCCATGTAAGCCGGGCCGGGCTGGGGTTCGGCGGGCTCGGGGGCGCTGGCGCTGGCGGTGGACAGGTCGGGCGCAACAGGGGCTGGCGGTGGCGCTGGCTCGGGTGGCTCGGGTGGCTCGGGTTTTACCTGGGGCGGTTCGGCGGGTGGGGGTTCAACCAGGTAGACAACGGTGTCTTCGGGCGGCGGCACAGGTTTGCGCAGGGCCGGGTTGGGCGCCAGCATGATCAGCCCGGCTGCGGCCAGGTGCAGCAGCACCGCCAAACCCATGGCCCAGCGCCGGTGCGGTTTTTCGTGCGGGTCAGCCATGGGCGGATGGATGGAACATACATTGACTACAATCTAACGATCATTGGATTGTAGTCATGAACGAACGCACGTTGAAATCGGCTCTGTACGAGCAAGTGGCCCGCATGGGCAAGGCCTTGTCCAGCCCGAAGCGGCTGGAGCTGCTGGAGGTGCTGGCGCAGGGCGAGCAGACCGTGGACGCGCTGGCGCAGCAACTGGGCATTGACATGAAGCTGACCAGCGCGCACCTGAAGGCGCTGCGCGAGGCGCGGCTGGTGGAAGGCCGGCGCGAGGGCAAGTTCGTGGTGTACCGGCTCACGGGGGCCGATGTGGCGGTGCTGGGTGTGCAGTTGCGCGCGGTGGCTGAGGCCCATTTGCTGGAGTTTCAGCGGGCTTTTGCGCAGTTGGTGAACACGCCTGAGCGGCTGACGCCGCTGGACCGCAAGACCTTGATGGCGCAGGCGCGGCGCGGCGAGGTGGTGGTGATTGATGTGCGGCCCGCGCACGAATACGACACGGCCCACCTGCCGCATGCGCGCAGCGTGCCGCTGGACGAGCTGCGCCAGCGCCTGGCCGCCTTGCCCAAAGACCGCGAGATCGTGGCGTATTGCCGGGGGCCTTTTTGCCTGATGTCGGACGAGGCGGTGGCGCTGTTGCGGGCCGAGGGATTCCAGGCGCGCAAGATGCTGGACGGCGTGAGCGAGTGGCAGGCGGCCGGGCTGGCGTTGGCGGTTTGATGAACCTGGGAGAAACCGGTATGGCATTCGAAATCTGGGTGATGGCCAACGAGCCGCTGGTCCGCATCGGTTTTTTTGTGGCGGTGTTTGCACTGGTGGCGCTGTGGGAAACAGCGTCGCCGCGCCGCGCCCTGCTGTTGAGCCGAAAGCAGCGCTGGACGGCCAACCTGGGGCTGGTGCTGCTGAACACGGTGGTGGTTCGATGGGTGTTTCCGGTGGCGGCTGTGGGCATGGCAGCGCTGGCCGCCGAGCGGGGCTGGGGCTTGCTGAACCTGTATGCCGTGCCGTTCTGGCTGGCCGTGCCGCTGGCGGTGGTGGCGATGGATTTTGCGATTTGGCTGCAGCATGTGATGGTGCATGCCGTGCCCGCGCTGTGGCGGTTGCACCGGGTGCACCATGCCGATGTGGACTACGACCTGACCACCGGGGCGCGCTTTCACCCACTGGAGATCGTGCTGTCCATGGGCATCAAGTTCGCGACCATCGCGCTGTTGGGCGCTCCGGTGCTGGCGGTGCTGGTGTTTGAGGTGCTGCTCAGCGCCTGCGCCATGTTCAACCACGGCAACATCCGCCTGCCCGCGCGGGTGGACCGGGTGTTGCGCTGGTTCATGGTGACGCCGGACATGCACCGCGTACACCACTCGGTGGAAGACGACGAAAGCAACAGCAATTTCGGCTTCAACCTGACCTGGTGGGACCGGTTATTCGGCACCTACCGCGAGCAACCGCGCGCGGGGCAACGGGGCATGACCATCGGCATTCGCGACCACACCGACCCGCACGAGGTGGCGCGGCTGCCGGGCCTGCTGAGCTTGCCCTTCAAAGGGCCGATCACCGACTACGCCATCAACCGCCGACCCTACAGCGCGAAGGCGTTGGCAGATGCGCCCGTTTTCAAATCCCAACCCCAACAAGAATCCAAATGAAACGGGTGCGAAACCGCGTACATCCCGACCGACTGCGGCGCGAGGTGTCGGCATCGCCACCGTGGTGGCACGCTGTTGCAGCGGCGGTTCGTCCAAGGCGTGTTTGGCGATGAAGGCATCAAAGCTGCTCAGCTCGCCCACGTGCGTCACCACCACTGGCTGGCCACCAGCCCGGCGACCGCGCAGGCGCTGAGCAAGGGCATCACGCCCACCTGGTAGCGAAACAGCGCCACCGCAGCGCCAGCGGCGATGACGGCCGACACGGTGTCGAAGCGCCCGACAAAGCCCAACGGCCACAGCACGTGGTACGCAAAAAACATCGCCAGATTCAGGATCACGCCCACCACCGCCGCCGTGATGGCCGACAGCGGCGCTGTGAAGCCCAGCTTGCCGTGGGTGGCCTCGACCACCGGGCCACCCGCCAAGATGAACACGAACGACGGCAGGAAGGTGAAAAACGTCACCACCGTGGCGGCCAAGGCACCGCCGAGAAACAGCGCGTCGGGCCCGAGCACTTCTTTGAACCAGCCACCCACGAAGCCCACAAAGGCCACCACCATGATGAGCGGACCGGGGGTGGTCTCGCCCAGCGCCAGGCCGTCGATCATCTGCGGGCCGCTGAGCCACTGGTGGGTCTCGACCGCGCCCTGGTACACGTAGGGCAGCACGGCGTAGGCGCCGCCAAAGGTGAGCAACGCCGCCTTGGTGAAGAACCAGCCCATCAGCGTGAGCGTGCCCTGCAGGCCGTTGACGGCCACCAGCAACGCCATGGCGAGCAGCCACAGGCCCAGGCCGACCGCGAGCACCCTGGCGAGGTGGCTGCGCGAAAAACGGGCGTGGGCCGGCGTGGGCGTGTGATCGTCGATCAGGGCCGGTCCATAGCCCTGTTTGGCGCTGCCATGGCCGCCACCCAGCGCAAACACGGCAGGCCAGCGCTGCGCACCGAAGTGACCGATGAGCGCTGCGACCAGCACGATGGCGGGAAACGGTGTGTCGAACGCAAAAATGGCCACAAAGGACGCGGCGGCGATGCCCCACATCCAGCGGTTCTTCAGCGCCCGCGTGCCGATGCGGTGGGCGGCGTGCAGCACGAGCGCGGTCACGGCCGGCTTGAGCCCGTAGAAGAGCCCGGCCACCAGCGGCACGTCGCCAAAGCGCAGGTAGATCCAGCTCAAGGCGATCAGGATGAACAGCGAGGGCAGCACAAACAGCGCACCGGCCACGATGCCGCCCCAGGTGCGGTGCATCAGCCAGCCGATGTAGATGGCCAGTTGCTGCGCCTCCGGGCCGGGCAGCAGCATGCAGTAATTCAGCGCGTGCAGAAAACGCTGCTCGCTGATCCAGCGGCGGCGCTCCACCAGCTCGGTGTGCATGATCGCAATCTGCCCGGCCGGGCCGCCAAAGCTGATGAAGCCGAGCTTGAGCCAGAAGCGGAAGGCCTCAGCAAAGCTCACTGCGGCGGGGACAGTCTGTGGTTCGGTGCTCGCGGGAGCGGATGGGTTGGTGGTGGTCATGTTGCGGTTCCGGTCAAGGGCGTGGGCGTGGGCGCGGCGTACAAGGCGTCAAACACGGCGGCTGCGGCTGCGGCCAGCGCATCGTCTTGCGCATGCAGTTCGCGCAGCCCACCCAACACGCTTTCCAGCCCGGCGGCTTCCGGTACCGGAATGCCCCCCGCGTCCAGGTAATGCACGGCGCTGGCGATGCGCTGCAACCGGGCGTCTGCATCAAAGCCAAAGGCCGTGATCAACACCTCAAAGGAGACACGCGAGCCCACGTGGGTGAAGCGGGCGCCGTCAAAGTCGAAGCCCAGCGCGCCGCGCGGCGCGGGCGTGGTACCCGCTGGGTCGCTCAGCCAGACAAAGCGGGCCTGCGGGTCGATGAAGCGGCGGATCAGCCAGGCACAGGCGAGCCGGTCCACCCAGGGGCGGGCACGGGTGGCCCAGCGCTTGTCCTGGAACTTGCGCACATCGAGCCGTTCGATGCCGTGGTCCCGTTGGGCCTGGGGTTCGCCGCGCGAGAACCGCGCGTCGAGCGCGAGCCGCAGCGCGTCCATGGCGGACTGCGCCTGCTCTGCGGCGGCGCCGGGATAGTAGTCGACACGGCGCAGCGCTTGCAGCGCCTCGGCCACCGCCCGGCCGCGCCGGCGCGCATCGGTCTCCCCCAGCGTGGGCAGCTCCGCCTGCAGGGCCGTGGCGGTGTCGCGCCACAGCGCATAGGCCTCGGTTCGGTCGAACAGCGCCAGCAACTCATCGCGCTGTGCATCGCTCTGGGGCGACAGCGACAGCACCATGGCCGAGCCGCCGTGCTGCCGCACTTCGGCGGCAAGCGGCTCAAACAGCGCGGCGTGTTCCGCAGGGAGCAGGTAAGCACCGTCGCGCAAGGCGCCGCAGCCCAGCGTCTTGAGCGCACGCCACACGCGCACCCTCACCGCGTTGGGTTGGGTCGGGAGTGTGAGGATCAGGATGGCCAGCATGTGTTGAAATATACGCCACACTTTTAGTTATGTATATTTCAAACAAATGCCCGGGATGTGACCAGGGAGAACGCCCACATGGGGCGTTTACCGCGGACCGCCTTGTGGTTCACCCACCCAGATGGGGCCAGTGGGGATGGTGGTCATCGACCACAAAGGGGTGCGCGTGTCGCACGCCATCGGTTGTGGCCAAGGCACCCTGGATGTGGGCATGACCGATGGGCAGGTCCGGGTGTTCGTGCACGATCACTTCGGGGTCCTGAACGGGCCAGACCCTCGTGGCGATCACGATGGCCAGGGCGCCCGCGCAACCCAGCACCACGAAGGTTGCGGGCATGCCATACCGGGTGCCGAGCCAGCCGGCCAGGGGATAGAACAACAGCCAGCAGGCGTGCGACAGGGCGAACTGCGCGGCAAACAGCGCCGGGCGATCCTCTGGATGCGCGGAGCGCCGCAGCAGGCGCCCGGAGGGTGTCTGGGCGGTGGAGTAACCCAGACCGAGCACGAACCACAAAACCATCAGCGAAGCATGCCCCTGGACCCAGGTGCCCACGAACAGACCCGCGACCATCAAGCCGATGCCGCCGAGCATCGCGCTGCGATCGGGCAGCTGCTCTAGCAGTTTCGGCAGGGCCAGCGCCGCCACCATGGAGCCGGCACCGAAACTGGCCAAAGCCAGCGCCACCGCGCTCTGGGTCAGGCCCCAGCCGGCCTGCACGATGACCACCGTGTTGACAAACACCATGGAGCCCGCCGCGGCCACGGCCGCATTCACGGCCAGCAGTCCGCGCAGCCGGGGTGTGGCCAGGTAGATGCGCAGCCCGCGCGTGGTCCGGTCGTAAATGCCGCGCCGTTGCGGCGCCGGATGCGCCGGCAGGGCCACCGACACCACCAGCGCTGCGGAGGCCAGGAAGCCCACCACCGTGCCCGCGAACAGATCGTGAAAACCGATCACCGTGAGCAAGGCGGCCGCCAGCATCGGGCTGACCAGGCTCTCCATGTCGTACGCCAGGCGCGAGAGCGACAGGGCCTTGGTGTAGTCCTTTTCGTCGGGCAGCACGTCGGGGAGGGTGGCCTGGAAAGTGGGCGTGAAGGCCGCAGACGCCGCCTGCAGCACAAAGATCAGCAGGTACACCTCCCAGATCTGGGAGACGAACGGCAGCAGCAGCGCCACCGCCGCGCGCACCAGGTCCAGCGCGACCAGCAGGGTGCGCCGGGGCAGGCGATCGGCGAAGGCCGCCGCGACCGGTGCCACGCCCACGTAGGCGATCATCTTGATGGCCAGGGCCGTGCCCAGCACCATGCCCGCGTTGTCGCCAGCCAGGTCAAAGGCCAGCAGGCCCAGCGCCACCGTGGCCAGCCCGGTCCCGATCAGGGCGATCACCTGGGCGGCGAACAGATGGCGGTAGGTGCGGTGGGCCAGGATGTCCAGCATGTTGTTCTCGTTTTCGAAGCGCTTGGGTACAGCTTGGGCCAGAGTCTCAGAGGTAGCGTGTGATTTCCCTGAACCCGTCCAGGGAATCGCGCTGCCCGGCGTCCAGCGGCCCCACGAGGTCTTCGAGACAGTGACCCAGGTGGTCCTGGATCAAGGCTTTTTTGGCCTGCTGGATCGCCTTCTCCACCGCCTGCAGTTGCTGGGCCACATCCAGGCAGGTGCGTCCCTGCTCCAGCATGTCGATGGTGCTGTTCAGGTGTCCGCTGGCCCTGCGAAGGCGTTTGATGATGGCGGGGTGGGAGGCATGTGTGTGCGGTTGTGTCATGTTTGTTCGTATCCCCTCAGGGGGGTTACTATAATCGCATCATTTTTGAAACACCCCCCTGATGATCCTCAACCTGTCATGTACCGTGCAACCCAATCGGGCAGCCCTGGGTGTGCGGTGGCTGGTTCTGATGGTGATCCTGTTCGGCACAGTTTTCTCTTCGATCGGGGGCACCAACTCGCATGGCATTGCCGTGATCGCGGCATCGCTGCACGCCACGCCAGCGTCTGTTGACGCACAGAACGAACAGGCACACGGGCATGCGCACGGTGAAGAAGAGGGAGAGGGCGAATGGATGGCGGTGGGTCATGGCACAGCACCCGACCATCCCCACCATGGGGCCGATCATTCGCACGACAAAGCGCATGCCTTGCCCACCGCATGGCTTTCGTTCGCACCGCAGCTTCCCGATTGGACAGGACGGGTGCGACCGTGGATTGAAATGGTTCAGGCATCCCGGCTGGAACGCCCACCCATGGGCTGAGAGATTCCCCGCTCTCGCGCTGCTTTTTGCGGCGCATCCCATTTTTCCAGACCACCGGAGTCTTTATGCACAGCCTTGTTCACGACAGGCTGCCACGTTCGCCATGGGCGAATTGGCAATCCCGTCTGCTTCTACTTTCAGCCTTCGTCATCTGCCTTTTTTTGAGCAGCACAGAAGTCTTTGCCCACGCCGTGACCGAAGGCGACAAGGGCTACATCCAGGAAATTTCGGGCGTCAATTTGTTGCCCTTCATGTACCTGGGCGCCAAACACATGATGACCGGCTACGACCACATCCTGTTCCTGTTCGGCGTGATCTTCTTCCTCTACCGGCTGCAACACATCGCCATCTACGTGAGCCTGTTTGCACTGGGTCACTCCACCACCATGATCCTGGGCGTGTATCTCAACGTCGGGATCAACAGCTACCTGATCGACGCGATCATCGGTCTGTCCGTCGTCTACAAGGCGTTGGACAACATCGGTGCGTTCCAGCGCTGGCTGGGGTTCCAGCCCAACACCAAGGCCGCGACCCTGGTGTTTGGCCTGTTCCACGGCTTTGGTCTGGCGACCAAGATCATCGAGTACGAAATCTCGCCCAACGGCCTGGTGCCCAACCTGCTGGCCTTCAATGTGGGCGTGGAGATCGGGCAGTTGCTGGCCCTGGCCGTCATCCTGATCGGCATGAGCTACTGGCGCCGCACCCGCAGCTTCAGCCGCCACGCCTACACCGCCAACGTCGCCATGATGAGCGCGGGTTTCATTCTGGTGGGCATGCAGCTCACCGGCTATTTCGTGTCTTGAACACCCCAGGAATATTCAACATGTACAACAGCGATACCCCCAACCGCGCCGAACTGCCCTCTTCGAAGCAGCTGGTGCGCTCCACCGTCCTCGCCGCCGTGTCTGCCGTGATTCTTCTTGTGGCCGTCGTGCTCCCGGCCGAATATGGCATCGATCCCACCGGCATCGGCAGAGTCCTGCGCATGACCGACATGGGCGAGATCAAGCAGCAGCTCGCGGCAGAGGCCGCCGCCGATGCCGCCGCCACGCCCACCGCCGTCCCGTCGCCGTCGGTAGATGCACCCACCGGCTTGGCCCCGGCCACTGCCGCACCACCAGCCGCCACAGTTTCTGCACCACCTCCTGTTGCTGTGGTTGCCGCGCCCAAGATCGAATGGCGAGATGAAATTCCCTTCACGCTGACCCCAGGCGAAGGTACGGAAATCAAATTGAAGATGACCGAAGGCGCCAAAGCCCAGTATGCGTGGGTGGTAGAGGGCGGGGAAGTCAATTTCGACACCCACGGTGATGCACCTGGCAAGTCGATCAGCTACGAATAAGGCAGAGGCGTGCCCGCCGACGAGGGTGTGCTGGAAGCAGCGTTCACCGGCAACCACGGCTGGTACTGGCGAAACCGGGGCCAAGCCGACGTGAAGGTGATCCTGCGCACGCGCGGTGACTACACCGACATCAAAAAGGCGATGTGAAGCCAAGGCGCCGCCGTTTTGCTGCAGGTCAGCCAGATCGGCGCCACCGTGCTGGTACACGCCATGGTGCGCAACGTGTTCCGGCTGGACGACCGGCAGATCGGTTCGCTGATGGTGCCGCGCGGCGATGTGGTGTCGCTCGACCTAGAACAGAGCTTTGAGGTGAACATGGCGCGCGTCGAAGCCTCCGACCACGCCCGATTCCCGGTGGTGCGCGGCGACATGCAGGAGGTGGTGGGTGTGGTGAATGCGCGCAAGTGGCTGTCGCAGGCGCTGCGCGGCGGCGAACGCGAACTGACCAGCCAGTCGCTGCAAGATCCGCTGTACGTGCCCGAAACCATCACCGGCATGGAATTGCTGGGCAACTTCCGCCAGTCGGGCGGGCAGATGGCGTTTGTGATCGACGAGTACGGCGAAGTGCAGGGCATCGTGACGCTGCCAGACCTGATCGAAGCCATCACCGGCGAGTTCAGCCCGCGCGACCCCGCCACCTCATGGGCTGTGCAGCGCGACGACGGCTCGTGGCTGCTCGACGGCCACATTCCCGTGCCCGAGCTGAAGGACCGGTTGGACCTGGACGCGGTGCCCGACGAAGAGCGCGGCCGTTACCACACGCTCAGCGGCATGATGATGCTGCTGACGGGCCGCATGCCCAAGGAGGGCGACCACGTCGATTGGGAATCCTGGCGTTTCGAGATCGTGGACATGGATGGCCGGATCATTGACAAAGTGCTGGCCACCCGTCTGGACCCGAATGCACCCGAAAGCACCGACGAGGCCATGACCCCTTGATAACCTGGCCACGCACATGCGCCGCAGCGGCCTTGCTGGCACTGGGCGCCTGCTCAGAAGGCTATTCCGGCAAGGGCGACACCGAAGCCACGGTGGGAAAAAACCCCGACGGTGAAAGCTTCCGGGTGACGATTGCCCACCGGTCCACCCCTTGAAAACGTTCATAGCTCAGCGCTGGCAGGGTCGCATCGGGTGGACCACCCTGTTCTGGCGCGACCTGCTGCTCATCGGCACCAGTCTGAATGTGCTGATGACGGGCACGGCCTTGGCACTGCTCTCGCAAGACGCGCCCATGCATTGGGTGTTGCTGGCGCACCTGTCGCCACTGCCTTACAACCTGCTCATCGTGTCCGCCCTCTGGCGCTCGCCTCGACGGCCTTCGGTGGTGGTGGCTTTCAGTGTGGGCTGGTTGCTGCTGTTCGTGGTGGTCTGAGCGGCGCTTGAACACCGTCGGTGGTCAGTGCGCCAGCACGGGCCTCTGGGCATTTTGCACATAGGCCACCAGCTGTCGGGCGGGCACGGCCAGCGGGGCGTCGCTGCGCCAGACCAGCGACCACTGGCGCTGAATGGGAAAGCCTTCCACCGGCAAACACACCCACGGCGCGCTGGGCGCGTGCCCGGCCTCGACGGTGAGCGCCGACACCACCGCCAACCCCAAGCCCGCGCCCACGGCGTGCTTGATGGCTTCGTTGCTGCCCAGGCTCATGGCCATGCGGGGCGAAAAGCCGTGGTCGGCAAAGTGCTTTTCGGTCACTTGGCGGGTGCCGCTGCCGGCTTCGCGCATGAGCCAACGCTCGGCGCTCAGGCGCTCCAGCGCAATGGGTTGCGTGCTCTGGGCCAGCGGGTGGCTGCGCGGGGCCAGCACCACCAGCGGGTTGTCCAAAAACGGCAGACTTTGCAGCGGCAGTTCGTCGGGCGGCAGCATCATCACGGCCAGATCGTCGGCCTGGCGGTGCAGGCGGGCAATGACGCGGTCGCGGTTTTCGATCGCCAGATCAATGTCCACACCGGGGTGCAGCGCGGCAAACGGCCCCAGCAGGTCGGGCACGAAGTATTCGGCGGTGGTCACGGCGGCAATGCGCAGGCGCCCGCGCAGCAGGCCGCTCAGGTCGGACAGCCGTTCTTCAAAGCGCTGCCAGCAGGCGGCAATGTCGGCCACGGTGCTTTGCAGCGCCTCGCCTGCGGGCGTGAGGCGGATGCCCCGACCCACCGGCTCAAACAGGGGTTCGCCCACCAGCGTGGCGAGTTCGCGCAGTTGCACGCTCACGGTGGGCTGGCTCACATGCAGTTCGCGCGCGGCCTGGGTGACCGACATGAGCCGCGCAGTGGCCTCAAAAGCGCGCAGTTGCTGGGGCGATGTGCGCAGTAAGCGTTTGATGGCGGTGGGCATGGGCGTTGGGACGGAGGTCAGTGCGGCGGCGGTGTTCTGGTCGGCGTGTCAAATTCATAGATTTATACCTATGAATTTTATAAAAACAAAGTATTTTTCTTTATGTGTGTGTTTGCCTACAGTGCGCTCACCTTCAACACACCCCAGGACATGCGATGAAAAACGACACCCCGAAAGACCTGATCACCGACGCTTTGAACGCCACGGGCACCAGCCACCAAGCCGACACCTTGGTGCCGATCACGGTGGCGCACGGCGACGGCATTGGCCCGGAGATCATGGCCGCCACGCTCAAGGTGCTGGCGGCGGCGGGTGCGCGCATTGCGCCCGAGACCATCGACATTGGCGAAAAGCTCTACCAAGCGGGCCACAGCAGCGGCATTGCGCCCGAGTCGTGGGAGAGCCTGCGCCGCACCCAGGTGTTTCTGAAGGCGCCCATCACCACACCCAGCGGCGGCGGCTACAAGAGCCTGAACGTGACCATCCGCAAAACGCTGGGCCTGTACGCGAATGTGCGGCCCTGTGTGAGCTACAGCCCGTTCGTGGCCACCAAGCACCCCAAGCTGAACCTGGTGATCGTGCGCGAGAACGAGGAAGACCTGTACGGCGGCATTGAGCACCGCCAGACCGACGAGGTATTCCAGTGCCTGAAGCTGATCACGCGCCCAGGCTGCGAAAAAATCGTGCGTTACGCGTTTGAATACGCGCGGGCCAACGGGCGCAAGAAGGTCACTTGCATGACCAAAGACAACATCATGAAGCTGACCGATGGCCTGTTTCATCAGGTGTTCGACGAGATTCGCGTGGAATACCCCGAGATAGCAGCGGACCACATGATCATCGACATCGGTGCGGCGCGCCTGGCCACCCGGCCCGAGCTGTTTGATGTGATCGTCACGGCCAACCTGTACGGCGACATCATCAGTGACATCGCCGCCGAGATGACCGGCAGCGTGGGTCTGGCGGGCAGCGCCAACATTGGCGAACACGTGGCGATGTTCGAGGCCATTCACGGCAGCGCGCCCGACATTGCGGGCCAAGGCATTGCCAACCCCAGCGGCCTGCTGCTGGGCGCGGTGATGATGCTGGTGCACATTGGCCAGCCCGAGGTGGCGGCCAAAATTCACAACGCTTGGCTGTGCACGCTGGAAGACGGCGTGTTCACCGCCGACCTGCAACGCGCGGGCAGCGCCAAGGCGGGCCTGCCGCTGCCGTTTGGCAGCATGGACTTTGCCGACGCGATCATCGAGCGCCTGGGCCGTTTGCCCGAGAAGTTCAAGCCGGTGCGCTACCAAGCGCCGGCGCCGCGCGCCGAACAGGCGGCCAAGCCGCTGTATGTGCGCGCGCCCACCGCCAGAAAAGCGCTGGTGGGGGTGGATGTGTTTGTGCACCAGTCGGCTCTGAGCGCCGACGATCTGGCGGTGCAGCTCAAGGCCAGCGACACCGCCGCGCTGCAACTGCAAATGATCACCAACCGGGGCGTGAAGGTGTGGCCGGGCGGTTTCCCCGAAACTTTCTGCACCGACCACTGGCGCTGCCGCTTCGCAGCGGGCACCGACAGCGGCGAGGTGGCGCAGCGCGACATCGTCCACTTGCTGGGTGCGCTGACCGACGCCGGGGTGGACGTGATCAAGACCGAAAACCTCTGCACCTTCGACGGCGTGAAGGGCTTCGCCCTGGGCCAGGGGCAGTGAGCCGCTGAGCGCAGCCCCAGTGCCGCAAGGCCAGGGGTGAAAGCAGGGACACGGCTTGAATATAAGTAATTGTTGAATTACATTTAGGGCCATGTTGTCCAAACAGCCCACCGAAACCCGCCAGGCCGCTCTGGTGGCGGCCGCGCTGGCGCTGGCTGCCGAGCGCAGCCCCGCCACCGTGACCACCGCCGAGCTGGCGCAGGTGGTGGGCATCACACAAGGCGCGGTGTTTCGGCACTTTGACAGCAAAGAAGCCATTTGGCTGGCGGTGATTGACCACGCGCACCGCACCTTGCTGCACCGCTTGCAGGCCGCCGCTGCCGCCCACGCCGCACCCTTGCCAGCGCTGCGTGCGGTGTTCATGGCGCATGTGGACTTTGTGGTGGAACACCCGGGCGTGCCGCGCCTGATTTTTCAAGAACTGCAGCAGCCGCACGACACCCCACTGAAGGCGCGGGTGCGCGGTCTGATGCGCGACTACCGGTTGCTGTTGATGCGCTTGCTGCAACAGGCGCAAGACCAGCAGGCCCTGCAACCCGGCACCGACCTGCAAGCCGCAGCGGTGCTGTTCATTGGCTCGGTGCAGGGGCTGGTGATGCAGTCGCTGCTGAGCGGCCAGGTGGGCGCCATGCGGCAGCAGGCGCCGGGCGTATACCAACTTTTACAACAAGCGATGTCGGCACCTTGCGCCACCCAGGAAACCCCATGACGATGAAACCCCCAAACACCCGCCGCCTGTTGCTGGGCGGCTTGGCGCTGGCGCTGGTGGCCGCGCTGGCCTATGTGGCACTGCGCACCGGGCCGCTGGCGCCTATCAAAGTGCAAACCACGCGGGTGGGCACTGGCAGCGTGAGCCCCGAGATTTTTGGCATTGGCCAGGTGGAAGCGCAGCGCAGCTGGATGGTGGGGCCGACGGTGGCCGGGCGGGTGCGCGCGGTGCAGGTGGACGTGGGCGACACGGTGCAGCCCGGCCAGCCGCTGGCCGAGATGGACCCGGTGGACCTGGACCAGCGCATTGCCGCGCTGGACGCTGCGATGGCGCGGGCGAAAAGCACACAGCAAGCGGCAGCGGCGCAACTGACCGATGCGCAGGCGCGGCGTGCGCTGGCGGCGGCCAACTTCAAGCGCAACCAAGACCTGGCGAACCAGAACTTCATCAGCGCGGGCGCTTTGGAAGCACGCACGCAAGAGGTGGCTTCGGCCAGCGCGGGCGTGCAGGCGGCGCAGGCCAACCTGAGCGGCAGCGCGCAAGACGCCACCCGGCTGCAGGCCGAGCGCGCGGCGCTGGTGCAGCAGCGTGGCCGCTTGAAACTGGTGGCCCCAGCCCTTGCAGTGGTGACCACGCGCGAGGCCGAGGCGGGCAGCACGGTGGTGGCGGGTCAGGCGGTGTTGCGCCTGGTGGACCCGGCCAGCTTGTGGATAAAACTGCGGGTGGACCAGGGCCGCTCCGCCGGGCTGGCACCGGGGCTGGCGGCGCGCATCGCGCTGCGCTCGCGTCCGGGCGAGACGCTGGCGGGCACGGTGGCGCGGGTGGAGCTGTTGGCCGACAGCGTGACCGAAGAGCGGCTGGCGATGGTGGCGTTTGACGCGCTGCCCGCTGGCGTGTCTGTGGGAGAAATGGCCGAGGTGACGCTGGCCCTGCCCGCCACCGCGCCGAGCCTGCTGCTGCCCAACGCGGCGGTGGTGCAGCACGCTGGCCAAACCGGCGTGTGGCGGCTGGCCGACGGTGGCCTGGCTTTTGTGCCGGTGACGCTGGGCGCACAGGGGCTGGACGGCTCGGTGCAGGTGCTGGGCCCGCCAAAAGGAGGCCTGAACGAGGGCGACACGGTGGTGCTGTACAGCCAGAGCGCGCTGAAAGCCAAGGCCCGTATTGCGGTGGTGGACCCACTGGTGCCCGCCGGAGGCGCCAAGTGATCAGCCTGGCGGGGCGCGACATTCTGCACGGCTGGAGCAAGTACGTGCTGACCGGGCTGGGCCTGGGACTGCTGATTGGCGTGACGCTGACCATGGCCGGTGTGTACCGGGGCATGGTGGACGACGCGCACGCGCTGCTGAGCAACAGCCGCGCCGACCTGTGGGTGGTGCAGCAAGACACGCAGGGGCCTTACGCCGAGTCGTCGAGCATCAAGGACGACGTGGTGCGCAGCGTGCGCGGCATGCCCGGTGTGGGTGCTGCGGCCAACGTGACCTACTTCACCATGCAGGTGGCGCACAAGGGCCGCGAAAACCGCGTGATGGTGGTCGGCATGGAGCCCGGCATGCCCGGCGCGCCGGGCTACCTGGTGGCTGGGCGGCACCACACGCGCAACCACTTTGAGGCGGTGGCCGATGTGAAAACCGGCTTTGCGCTGGGCGATGTGGTGCGCATCCGCCGGCACGACTACACGGTGGTGGGGCTGACGCGGCGCATGGTGTCGTCGGGCGGCGACCCGATGCTGTTCGTGCCGCTGAAAGACGCGCAGGAAACGCAGTTTTTGAAAGACAACGACGCCATCGTGAACGACCGCGCCCGCACCGCTGCCAACCCGGCCTTCAACCGCCCGGGCAGCCCCGGGCTGCTGGAGGCGGTGCAAGGCCTGCAGACCAGCAGCCGCAGCGTGAACGCGGTGCTGGTGCAGATCGCGCCGGGCTTCACGCCCGAGCAGGTGGCCGAACCCATCCGGCGCTGGAAGCACCTGAGCGTGTACACCCGCGACGGCATGGAAGACATTTTGGTGGTGAAGCTCATCGCCAATTCGGCCAAGCAGATCGGCATGTTTCTGGTGATTTTGGCCATCGTGAGCGCGGCGATTGTGGCCTTCATCATCTACACCATGACCATGGGCAAGCTGCGCGAAATTGCGGTGCTCAAGCTCATCGGCACGCGCGACCGCACCATCGCCGGGATGATCCTGCAGCAGGCGTTGGGCCTGGGCCTGATCGGCTTCGCGGTGGGCAAGGTGGCGGCCACATTCTGGGCGCCCGCGTTTCCCAAATTTGTGCTGCTGCTGCCAGGCGACGCGGTGACCGGCCTGCTGGTCACGCTGGTGATCTGCGCGCTGGCCAGCACGCTGGCGATACGGGTGGCGCTGAAGGTGGACCCCGGCGCGGCGATTGGATGAACGCGATGAACACACACACACCAGGCGGCATCTTGATTGAAGGCCTGCGCAAGGTCTACGGCCACGGCGACACCGCCGTGGAAGCGCTCAAACACGTCAACATGCAGGTGGCCCCCGGCGAGGTGGTGGGGCTGGTGGGGCCGTCGGGCTCGGGCAAGAGCACGCTGCTGAAATGCCTGGGCGCGATCATCGAACCCACCAGCGGCAGGATGAGGCTGGGCAGCGACGTGATTTACGACAACGGCTGGAAAGTGAAAGACCTGCGCGAACTGCGGCGCGACCGCATTGGCTTCGTGTTCCAGGCGCCGTACCTGATTCCGTTTCTGGACGTGACCGACAACGTGGCGCTGTTGCCCATGCTGGCTGGCATGCCGAACGCCAAGGCGCGTGCGCGTGCGCTGGAATTGCTGACCGCGCTGGACGTGCAGCACCGCGCCCGCGCCGAGCCCTCGCAGCTGTCGGGTGGCGAGCAGCAGCGCGTGTCGATTGCGCGGGCGCTGGCCAACAAGCCGCCGGTGATCTTGGCCGACGAGCCCACCGCCCCGCTGGACAGCGAACGCGCGCTGGGCGTGATGCGCATCCTGAACCAGATGGCGCAACACGCGCAAACGGCCATCATCGTGGTGACGCACGACGAGAAGATCATTCCCACCTTCAAGCGGATCTACCACATCCGCGACGGCCAGACGGTGGAAGAAGCGGGCGAAGGCCGCACCCTCTGAGCATCGACGGTGCGGGGCCCGTTCCCCACGGGAACCCCGCATCAGCCCCGTCCCCCGCTGGCGGCCCCGTATCAGCTCCTTCCCCCTCTGGGGGAAGGCTGGGATGGGGGCTCTCCGCGCCCACAGCCGTTGGACTCGACCGGGCCCCTTGGCAGTGCCATATGCTGCAACGCACAATAGAACCTGCTCCCGATTTCCGCAGAACCACCGCCCATGACACGCCCCAACCGCCCACGCACCCCAAACGCCCCCGCCCGCGCGGCCGACGCCAAACTGCAACTGGACCTGGCCCTGCAAGGCGGTGGCTCGCACGGCGCGTTTACCTGGGGCGTGCTCGACCGCCTGCTGGAAGAAGAATGGCTGGAAATCGCGGCCGTGAGCGGCACCAGCGCGGGGGCCATGAACGCGGTGGCGCTGGCGGCGGGCCTGATGGACGGCGGGCGCGAGGGCGCACGCGCCACCTTGCGCCACTTCTGGCAACGGGTGGCCGAGCTGTCGCCGTTTCACCACATTCAAAGCAGCCCCCTGGGTGGGCTGATGGGCTCGGCCACCGCCTGGATGGCCCCGTGGGTGGAGCCCTGGCAACAGGCCGCCAGCGCGCTGGGCAGCCAGCTGTCGCCCTACCAGCTGAACCCGCTCAACCTGAACCCGCTGCGCCAGATTTTGCTGGACACGGTGGACTTCGAGCGCGTGTGCCGCTGCGACAAAACGCAGCTGTTCATTGCGGCCACGCAGGTGCGCACCGGCGCGCTGAAGGTGTTTGACCAGCAAGGCCTCACGCCCGACATGGTGCTGGCGTCGGCCTGCCTGCCGCTGCTGTTTCAGGCGGTGGAGATTGACGGCGAAGCCTACTGGGACGGGGGCTACGCGGGCAACCCGTCGCTGATGCCGCTGATTGAACAAAGCGCGGCCGACGACCTGCTGCTGGTGCAGATCAACCCGATCGAGCGCGCCGATCTGCCCACCCGGGCCAGCGACATTCTGGATCGCATCAGCGAAGTGACGTTCAACGCCAGCCTGCTGAAAGAGCTGCGCTCGATTGCGCTGCTCAAGCAGCTGATTGAAGACGAAGGCCGGCCCGGCCACCAGTACCGCAACCCGCTGTTTCAGCGCGTGGAGGCGCTGCGCGTGCACCTGATCGACGGCGGCGCCTCGCTGAGCACCCTGGGCGCAGCGAGCAAGAACAACACGCAGTGGAAGTTTCTGCTGCAGTTGCACGACCTGGGCCGCACCGCAGCCGGGCAGTGGCTGGAACAACACGGTGCCGACATGGGCCAGCGCAGCAGTTGGGACCTGGCACAGGTGCTCGCGCCATGACCAGCATTGCAGGCATTGTGTTGGCGCTGGTGCTGCTGATGGCGCTGGCCTACCGGGGCGTGAGTGTGTTGCTGCTGGCGCCGATCATGGCGCTGCTGGCCACGCTGTTCAGCCCGCAGGCACCGCTGCTGGCCAGCTACACGCAGGTGTTCATGCCGGCGCTGGGCGGTTTTGTGATTGCGTTCTTTCCGCTGTTTCTGCTGGGCGCGGTGTTTGGCAAGCTCATGGAAGCCTCGGGCGCGGCGCGCGTGATTGCGCACGCCATCGTGGCCTGGCTGGGGGCGCAGCGCGCCATTCTGGCGGTGGTGCTGGCCTGTGCGGTGCTCACCTACGGCGGTGTGTCGCTGTTTGTGGTGGCGTTTGCGGTGTACCCCATTGCGGCGGCGCTGTTTCGCCAGGCCGACCTGCCCAAGCGGCTGATCCCCGCCACCATTGCGCTGGGCGCCTTCACCTTCACCATGACGGCGCTGCCCGGCACGCCAGCCATACAAAACGCCATTCCCATGCCTTACTTCGGCACCACGCCGTTTGCCGCGCCGGGCCTGGGCCTGATCGGTGGCACGGTGATGCTGGTGCTGGGCACGCTGTGGCTGGTGCGCCGCGCAGGCGCTGCCACGGCGCGCGGTGAAGGCTACGGCGAGCACGACGAGCCCGCCGTGTTGAGCGACCCGGCTTCGGCTTCGGCTGCACCAGCCTCAGCCTCAGCCTCACCCCCCACAGCCGCATCCCACACCGACTTCAACGGCCGCGCCTTTGCGCGCGCCATCGCGCCGGTGGTGCTGGTGATTGCGCTGAACTACCTGCTGGCCACCTGGCTGCTGCCCGCACTGGACACGTCTTACCTGGCCGAGCCGCGCTTTGGCGCCACGGCCATTGGCAACGTGCGCGGCATCTGGGCCGTGATTGCCGCGCTGGCAGCGGCCATTGTGTTGCTGGTGCTGCTGCAGCGCCCGCACCTGCCGCACCTGAGCCGCACGCTGGAGCAAGGCGCCAGCGGCTCGGTGCTGCCCTTGCTGAACACCGCGTCGCAGGTGGGTTTTGGGGCGGTCATCGCGTCGCTGGCGGGCTTTGCCCTCATCCGCGATGCGGTGCTGGGCATTGCGCCGGGCAACCCGCTGGTGTCGGTGTCGATCGCGGTGAACATTCTGGCGGGCATCACGGGTTCGGCCTCGGGCGGCATGAGCATTGCCCTGCAAACCCTGGGCGAGACCTGGCTGACCATGGGCCAGGCCGCCGGCATTGCGCCCGACCTGCTGCACCGCGTGACCGCCATCGCCACCGGTGGGCTGGACGCCCTGCCGCACAACGGCGCCGTCATCACGCTGCTGGGCATTTGCGGATTGAACCACCGCCAGGCCTACGCCGACATTTTTGTGGTCGCCGTGGCCATTCCGGTGCTGGCTTTGGTGGCGGTGGTGGTGCTGGGCAGCGCCCTGGGCTCGTTCTGAGCCGCGCAACCAGACACGACAAAGCCGCCTGCAGGCGGCTTTGTCAGCCCAGCACAGGCCTGGGCGTTCAGATTTTCGCTGTGGCGATGTAGCTGTCGTAGCGCCACTCCGAGAAGCGGCTCCACAGCACCTGGTCGCGCTGGAAAGCGCGCATGTCCTGGTGGATCTTCTTGAACTCGGGCGACTTGGCCTCGTGCTCGGCAAACACCGACATCGCGGCTTTGAAGCCTGCGTCCATCACGTCCTTGGAGAATGGCTTGAGCTGGGTGCCCGCGGCCACCAGGCGCTTGAGGGCCATCGGGTTCTGGGCGTCGTACTTGGCGGTCATGTCGCGCGCGGCCACGGCGCCGGCGGCCCGCACGATGGCCTTGTTCTCGGCCGACAGGGCGTCAAAAGCTTTCTTGTTGATGAAGAACTCCAGCTCGGCGCCGCCTTCCCACCAGCCGGGGTAGTAATAAAAAGGCGCGACCTTGTTGAAGCCGAGCTTTTCGTCGTCGAACGGACCGACAAATTCGGTGGCGTCCAGCGTGCCTTTTTCCAGCGCCTGGTACACCTCACCGGCCGGCATGTTTTGCGCCACCACGCCCAGCTTGGCCATGGTTTCACCAAACAGGCCACCGCCCAGGCGCATCTTCAGGCCCTTCAGGTCGGCCACGGTCTTGATCTCTTTGCGGTACCAGCCGCCCATCTGGGTGCCGGTGTTGCCGCTGCTCATGGAGGCGATGTTGTAGTGGGCGTAGAACGCGTCCATCAGCTTGCGGCCGTTGCCGTGCTCCATCCAGGCGTCCATGTGGCGCGCGGTCAGGCCGAAGGGCACGGCACAGCCGAACGCGAAGATGGGGTCTTTGCCGGTGAAGTAGTAGGGCGCGGTCTGCGCCATTTCGACGGTGTTGCCCTGAATGGCATCGACCACGCCAAAGGCCGGCACCAGCTCGCCGGCCGCGTGCACAGACACCTCGAACTTGCCGCCCGACAGGGCCTTGACGGTTTCCGAAAACTTCTCGGCCGAGCCAAAGATGGTCGGCAGCGATTTGGGGAAGCTGGACGTCAGGCGCCAGCGGACCGCGGCTTGCGCATGCACGGCCGGCGCAATGCCAGCGGCCAGGACGCCGGCGATGCCGGTGTTTTTGATGAGGGAACGACGATCCATGGAAACTGCACTCCTGAGTGATGTTGTCGGTGGGCGCGGGACAAAACCCGCCGCGCGCACCCCTTGCAAAAAGACAAGGGGGGACACCATACCCCATCGGGTAAACCCTAGGATGCGCCCCAGGTGACAAGGAGCAAGCGGAGTAAGGCGTGACATTCGTCACAACTCAAGCACTCCAGCCGGTGCCACGCCCACCACCGGCCCCCAGCGCACCGGTCAGGCGGTGTCTGGGTAAAGCCCGGCCACGCGCGCTTTCAACCGCGCCAGGCCCATCAAGGTGTCGATGTTCGGTGTGGGTACCTGCAGTTGCTGCGCCATGTCCAGCACCACGGCCACCAGGGCGTCCAGCTCCAGCGGTTTGCCAGCTTCGGCGTCTTGCAGCATCGAGGTGCGAAACGCGCCGAGCTGTCGGGTCACGGCGTGGCGCGCTTCGGGGTCGGCGTCGATGGGCAGGCCGATGCGCTGGCCAATGGCCGCGGCCTCCTGCATGCAGCGCGACATGAAGGCGCGCACGAAGCCGTCGGCCACGATGCGGTCGCCGGTGGCACCGGTGAGTGCAGAGATGGGGTTCACCGTCATGTTGCCCCACAGCTTGAACCAGATCTCGCGCTGGATCGATCCGGCCGCGTCCACCTCAAAACCGGCCTGACGCAGCAGCGCCAGGATGTGCTGGGCACGCGGCGTGTCGGCGCCGCCGGTGGGCTCACCCACCACAAGCCGCCGGCCGGCCACATGCTGCACCACGCCTGGCGCAGGCACCGTGGCAGACAGGTGCGTCACACAGCCCACCACCCGCGCGGGCGCGATGGCTTGGGAGATGGCGCCCTGCGGGTCCACGCTGCTCAGCTGCAACGGAGCCAGCGCTGGCGCCAGGCCATGAAAAAACCACCAGGGCACGCCGTTCATGGCCGACAGCACGGTGGTGTGCGCACCGAGCAAGGGCGCAATGTCGCGGGCCACGCCCCCCAGGCCGGTGGTCTTGACCGCGACGATGACCAGGTCCTGAACCCCGAGTTCGGCCGGCTGCTCGGCCACGGTGATGGCGTGGTGCGTCACCACCGGTTGCCCGTCCAGCGTCTCGCGCAGTTCAAGGCCACGGGCACGCGTGGCGGCGAGTGTGTGCCCGCGGGCGACCGCACTGACCGGAATTCCGGCGCCCACCAGGCGCGCCGCCACCAGCCCACCCACAGCCCCCAGCCCGTAAATGCAGATGTTTTTCATGGCGTGGCTCCATGCGCGTCGCCCAGATCGCGAAACGAGGGGTCGAGACGCTCCACCTGCCGCGTCAGCGCGGCGAACACGTCGCGGCCCGCGCCATGCCGGGGGTCGAACTGCAAGGCATCGGCACTGGCTTTGCGCTGAATGGCCTCGGGGATGGCGATGGCCGGGCCCAGCGCCGCACCCGCCACCTGGATCTCACACGCGCGCTGCAGCGTCCACAGGTAGGCAAAGGCCTGCGCCACCGTGTTGCCCCACGAGAGCAGGCCGTGGTTGCGCAGGATCACGGCCTGGCGGTTGCCAATGGACCGAACCACGCGCGGCCCCTCGTCGGCGTGCACAGTGATGCCTTCGAAGTCGTGGTAGGCCACGCGGCCATGGAGCTGCGCGGCGTAGAAGTTGTCCATGGTGAGGCCGGCCTGACTGCCCGCCACGGCGCAACCTGCCGTGGTGTGGGTGTGCATCACGCAGTGGGCCTCTTCAATGCCGCTGTGGATGGCCGAGTGCAGCGTGAAACCCGCCGGGTTGACCGGCCAGCGCGCATCGCCCACGGTGCGGCCGTCCAGGTCGATCTTGACCAGGTTCGACGCGGTGACTTCGCTGTAGTGCAGTCCGAAGGGATTGATCAGAAAGTGCTTCTCGGGCCCGGGAATGCGCACCGTGATGTGGTTGTAGATGAGCTCGGTCCAGCCCAACAGGGCAAAAATCCGGTAGCAGGCGGCCAGCTCGTTGCGCAGGGCCAATTCGTCGGCAGACAGGGTGTGGGACATGGCGGGTCAAACCTCGGTGGGTGGCGGTGGGTGGGTGCCGGGTGGTGGCCCGCTCATCGCCCGGTGGGGACGACAAACAGGGTGTCCACGGCGTTGGGCTGGTCCATCGCCTGGATGGCGTTGAACAAGGCGGTCTCGCCGCCGGCGCCCAGGGTGTCGCGCACCAGCAGCGAAAACTTGGCACGCAGTTCGGCGGCGCTGAGCATGGTTTCGGGTTCGCCGCGCGGTGCGTAGACGAACTCGCGCCAGGTCTGGCCGTCGCGGGTGCGGATCTCCACCACGCCCGAAAACGCCGTGGGGAAGTTGCGCTCGCATTCGGCGTCTTCGTACACGTCGATGCGCTGCATGAGGGCGCGAATCTCGGGGTCGGCCAGCGCGGGCTCGTAATCGTCCCAGCCCATGTGCCGGTGCTTGAGGGCGATCGACAGGCACAGGTGGGTGGAGAACTGGCAGTCCACCACGTTGTGGGGGTTGCGCCGGCGCGCCTGGGGCTCGCCCACCACGTACACGCTGCGCCTGGCCAGCCCGACGCGCACCGATTCGATCTGGGCGATGTCGATGGTGTGTCGGGCGTGCAGGTTCATCACCGCGTCCAGCGGCGCGTGGATGCCGCGGCAGCACGGGTAGGGCTTGAGCCCCGAGCGCAAAATTTCCCAGACGGTGCCCAGCCCCTCGACGGCTTTGTCGGGTTGTGGCGCGGGCGAGTACACGTTGAAGAAGCCCTCTTTGCCCTCAAACGCCTGCGTGGCACCGGTGTAGCCCCGGCGCGCCAGCGACGCGGCCAGCACCCCGCCCGCGGCCGCATTGCCCACGTGAAAGCGCTTGGTCCAGGCGCCGTTCACCACAAACTGCCCGGTGCCGGCGGACTCGCTGAGCGCGGTTCCAAAAGCGTGTTCCATCTGCTCGGGGCTGAGCTTGAACAGGTTGCCCGCCGCCGCCGTGGCGCCGAACACACCGACGGTGGCGCTGGGGTGAAAGCCCCGCTCACCGTGTTTGAGCACCGGCAGCCCCAGGGCGACGCGGATCATCACCTCGTACCCTGCCACGATGCCGACGATCAGGTCGCGTGTGCTGGCGCCCACCATCTGCGCGGCGGCCAGCGCGGCCGGAATGATGGGTGCGCCCGGATGCAGCTGGGCGGGTGCGTGGGTGTCGTCAAAGTCGAGGCTGTGCGCCGCGGCGCCGGCCAGCAAGGCAGCGGCCTGCGGCAACCAGCGCTCGGCACTGCCCTGCACCTGCAGGGTGCCGCTGTTGAGCCCGAGGTCGCGCAAGGTCTCTTTGAGCACCAGCGACGAGTCCAGGCTCTGCGACCGGATGATGATGCCGCTCAGGTCCATGAAGAGCAGCTGGGTGCGCTCGACCACCTCCGGGGGCAGATCCTCAAAACGCAGGTCGGCGGCGAAGCGGGCCAGGGGCTGTGTGACGGCGGTCATGACAAATCCTTTTGCAACACGGCCGCTCAGGCGACTTGTTTGAGGGCGGGGATGCCCCGGCGCACGAACGAGGCGAAATCGGGCGACAGCTGCACGCTGTCTTCCAGGTTGATCCACATGCGCAGCAGGTAGCGCTTGCGGCCGTCGTCGTGGTCGAAGTAGTTGCTGCGCGAATGCAGCGTGATGTAGTTGTTGATGATCTGGATGTCGCCCGGCTCCAGCATCATGTCCACCCGCATGTCTTCGCGCGTGCCCAGTTCGTGCACATAGTCGATGGCCGCTTGCTGCAGCGGGGTCAAAGGTACGCCCCGCTTCTTCGCACCGGTCTCGATGATCTTCTTGGCAAAGGCGCAGTTCACGCGGCCGTTGTTGTATTCAAAGACCGGAATGGGCGTGGCCGTCACCTCGTTCGGGTCGGCGTTGGGGCCGTAGCCGCGGTAGTCGTGGTAGAAGCCCTCGTACAGCACCTCCAGGTATTCCGGGTGGTGCTGCAAGACCTCGTTGTGTATCGCCACGGTGCTGACGAGGCTGCTCATGCCACCTTCCTGCGCCTGCTCGACGCACAGCAAGGAGACCACGTCGGCCAGATCGGTGTGCGGGTCGAGCAGCTGGTTGGTGGTGTTGTTGCGGCGGTTCGGGTCGGACGAGTTGAGGGCCAGATCGGTCACCGCGGCCACGAAATCGCCAGCCACGTTGTGCGAGATCACCTGGCCCATGTGGGTGCCCAGGCCCCAGTAAATGGTCTTGATCTCGTCTATTGTGTAGCGCTGCACCGGGAAGCCCTTGAGCAGCACAAAGCCCCGGCCGTTGCGGATCTGGTCGTCGATGCTGCGCAGCTTCTCTGCCAGCACGGGCAGCACGAAATCTTCTTGGCCGAACTCGCCCCAGGTCTGGCCGCTGGCCTGCACCTGGCGAAAGGCCGCGTCGATTTCCGCCAGCTCGGCGGGGGTGAGGTGGTAGGTCCAGGAGCTGTCGTTCTGAACGTCGGCGGCCTTCCAGGCGGTGGCGTCCTTGACGGGGGTGCGCAGGATGTTCTTGGTCATGGTGGTGTCTCTTGGTGTCGGGGTGATGTGTGGGTGATCCGTGCGGTGTGTTCCTCAGCCGCGCGGCGGGACGTCCAGATCGACCAGCGGGCCGAACTGCTGGCCGCCGAACAGGTCGGTGTCGGCCGGGTCGCCCGAGGTGACCAGGCGGGGCACCGTGACCTTGATGGCGTTGCCCGGCGCGTAGTTGAAGAGCCGGACCTTGGACTCATCGACCTTGAAAAAGGCCGCCATGGCGGGCTTGTTGATCACGCCACTGGCGACCACGTGCTCGTAGCTGGCGGCGTCAGGAAACATGATGTCCAGGGTGAGCTGGAACGGGCCGGCGTTCTTGGTCCGGATGAGTTTGGCGATGTCGCGCAGGCGGGTCATGGTCAGGTCTCCTCGTAACGAATGGGGTGCAACTCCAGCGGGTCGTCGAGCTCCACCACGTGGTTGAGCACGAACTGGTAGGCCTCGCCGAGGTTCCAGAAGTGGGGCGCGATCGGGAAGGCGAGGTTGGACAACAGCCCTTGCCACTGGGGCACCGAGTGGTGCAGCACCATGTGCGCGGCCTGGCCGGCAATGGCGTAGGCCACCTCCTGGGTTTTCGCCAGCGTGACCATGAGCACGCCGATTTCGTTGCCGATGCGCTCGGGGAAGGGCTCGCGATCGCCCATCACGCCGGACTTGCCGTACAGCTTGTAGTGAATCTGGTACTGGTCGCGGATGGCCGGTCCGTACACGGCTTCGACGTTTTCGGCGATGTGGTCCTTGAGCCCGTCGAACCAGCTGTCGAACTGCTCCAGGATGACCGGGTCGCGCACACCGCCGAGCACCATGGCGCGGTAGCCGATACGGCTCGCACCCTCCAGCTTCACCGTGTAGGGCATGGGACGGAACTGGCTGCCGCTCACGCGCACCACGCGGTCGTTGACGGCCTCGTACTGGGCGCCGGTCAGGTCCATTTCGCCCCCCGGCTCCAGCATCCGGTACGGGTCGGCGGTTTCGTACAGCGCGTGGGCGGCCACGCTCAACGGGGAACACTGCTGCGTGGGACTGACGGGCTCCAGCGTGAAGTGGTCGTCGGTGACGGTGCAGATCATGCCTTCGGGCTTTTCCATGGTGACCACGGCGGCACCGCCGCACTCCATGATCTTGGCGGCGTGCCAGCACAGCCCGGCCGGGAATCCGCGCGCCACCGGGATGGCGGCAAAAATCGCGGCATCGGTGGAGCGGCCGGCCAGCACCACGTCGGCGCCGCCGTCCAGCGCCGCGACATAGGCTTCGGCGCCCATCATGGCCACGATGTGGTCGGCCCCGGACAGAACGTCTTCGCTGAGGGCGGGCGCGGGGTCCAGCGCGCGGATCTTGCCCGCCCGGTATTTTTCAAGCAGCACCTCGCGCGGTGGTTCGGACTCGATCACTGCCAGGCGAAAGTGCAGGTTTTCTTCCTGGGCGATCTCCCGCACGATCTCACGCACCCAGTTCAGGTTCCAGTTGCCGCCACTCCCACCGCACGAACCAATCAGCAACGGAACCTGGATGGAGCGGGCGCCCGTGACCAGGATGCGCAGGTCGCGCTTGATGGCGGCGCGGGAAAAGAACGGCTTGTTGCCGCCCAGGTTGGCGGGTCCACCGTCGGTCGAACCCGCGTCGCAGCCGATGAAAGCGAGGTCGGGCGAGAGCGCGGCGCGGAAGTGGTTTTCCGAAAAGCCCACGCCCAGGATGCCGGTCGGAGAAAGGTATCGGATGTGTCGTGTCATGTGCGTTGTCTCCATGAAGGTCTTGATTCAGAATTTTTCAGTATTGATAACATTTGTTATTGATTGGACAAAAAAAGAGGACACCCCGCGTCACATCACACGGGACAGGAAGGCGCGCAGGCGGTCGGTTTTCGGGTTGGACAGGGTTTCTTTGGCCTCGCCCTGCTCGTGGATGCGCCCGCCCTCCATGAACACCACGCGGGTCGCCACCTCGCGCGCAAAGGCAATTTCATGGGTCACCACCACCATCGTCTTGCCGGCTTGGGCCAGGTCGGACACCACGCTGAGCACCTCACCCACCAGCTCCGGATCGAGCGCGCTGGTGGGTTCGTCAAACAGCATGACCTTGGGCCGCATGGCCAGGGCGCGGGCAATGGCCACACGCTGCTGCTGCCCGCCGGAGAGCATCTGGGGGTAGGCCGTGAGCTTGTCGCCCAGGCCCACGCGGCCCAGCAGGTGGTGTGCGCGGGTGCGGGCATCAGCCACCGAATCGCCCAGCACCTGCACCGGGCCCTCCATCACGTTCGCTTCCACCGTCATGTGGGGAAACAACACAAACTGCTGGAACACCATGCCAAGTTGCTGCCGCTGCAGAGCAATGTCTCTGGGACCGAGCTGGCGCAGGTGTGTGCCTTCCTGCTTGTAGCCCAGCAATTCACCGTTGAGGTAGATCGATCCACCCTCAATGGTTTCGAGCTGGTGGATGCAGCGCACCAGGGTGGACTTGCCCGATCCCGACGGACCAATGACCGCGACCACTTCGCCTTCATCGATGTCGAGCGAGACACCGTTCAAGACCTGGAAGCTGCCGTAGCGTTTGACGACGTTGTGCAATCTCAGCACAGGCCCGGGCTGGGCGCTGGCTGTTTGGTTTTTTTGCATGGGGTACCTTGGCTTTCTTTACGCTTGCTCGGACGCCGGGACCGCCTGGGTCGTGTCACGGCGGTGGCCTTTGGAGTAGTGGCGCTCCAACCGAGACTGGAAGGCGTACAGCAGGGTGATGACCGCGAGGTACCAGAACACCGCCACCATCAGCAGGGGAACGATCTCGTAGGTGCGGTTGTAGATGATCTGCACCGAGTGCAGCAAATCGTTCATGGCGATCACGCTGACCAGCGCCGTGGCCTTGGCCATGCCAATGACCTGGTTGCCCGTCGGCGGAATGATGAAGCGCATGGCCTGCGGGAAGATGATGCGAAAGAAGGCCTTGGTGGGCGTCATGCCCAGGGCTCTGGCCGCGTCGTGCTGGCGGGTGTCCACGGACGACAGACCCGCCCGGACGATTTCGGTCATGTAGGCCCCTTCTGCCAGACCCAGACCCAGCAGGGCGGCCAGAAACGGGGTGATCACCGCGTTGGTGGGCCATTCCACCCAGGGCGCCAGGAAGGGCAGTCCGATGCCGATGTTGGGGATCAGGTACGCCAGGTTGTACCAAAAGATCAGCTGGATCAGCAGCGGGGTGCCGCGAAAAGCCCAGAGGTAGGTCTGTGCAGCCCAGCGGGCGGGCTTGAAGTCCGACAGCAGGGCCAGCGCGGCCACGGTGCCGATGACGGTGCCGATGACCATGGCCACCACCGTCAGCGCCAGCGTGGTGCCCAGCCCCTGCAGCACGTTCACCGAGAACAGGTACTTGCCCACCACCGCCCACTCGAAGCGCGGGTTGGAAAACAGAAAGTACACCACCTGCAGCGCCACCACGGTGAGCAGCAGCGACAAGCCCCAGCGGATCGGGCTGGTGCGCTGGCGGGCGGTGGACACATCCGCCCAGCCGGGCGGGGAAGACGCCGACGCGGCGGCTGCGTTGGACATGGCCAGAGTTCCTTGCAACATGGTCAGGGCTTCACGGGTTGCTGGCGGGGTTGAGCTGCGGCGCCGGCGCTTTGGTGAGCGTCAGGCCCCATTTGTCCATGATGCGTGCGTACTCGCCCGACTTCCACAGCGCCTTGAGCGCGTCGAGCATGACCGGGCTGAGTTCCGCGTTCTTTTTCATGACAAAGCCTTGGTGCAGCACACCCAGCCCGTCGGTCTCGTCGGTCTGGATGGTGAACTTGCCGGGGTTGCGCTGCTGCAGGTACAGCGCCGCCGCGAGCTGCATGCCCGCCACGTCGGCCCGACCCGACTGGGCGGCCAGCACCGTCGCGTTCTGGTCGGCCAGGGGCACCATGTCCAGCGGCGCCTTTTGGCCCGCGATGCAACGGTCACTGACTTTCTTGGCGTAAGCCTCTTGCGCCGAACCGGCCGGGAACGACATGCGCAAGCCGCACAGGTCTTCCAGCCTGGACGTTTTGCGACCCGAGGCCACCGGCAGCACGAAGGCGGGCTTGCTCAGCATCCAGGTGAGGATGTCGTAGCGCTCTTCGCGCGCCTTGGTGGACAGCAGCGGCCCCGCCGACAGGTCGTAGCGCCCCGTGTCGATGCCGGCCAGCATGGCGGGCAGGTTGCTGACAATCGTCAGTTCGACCTTGACCCCCAGCAGCGGCTCCAGCGCCTTCGCCATGTCGGCATCGACACCGGTGACCGTTTTGCCATCGTCACCCACGATGCGGTAGGGCGCAAAGGAGTCGCCCACCATTTTGAGCACCTTGGCGCTCTTGACGGAGGCGGGCAGGCGGTCAAACAGCGGCGCCGCAGCGGTTTGCGCAGCGGCGCTCAGGCTGCAGGCCCAGACAGCGAGCGACAAGGCGCCCAGCTTGAGCGTGCGGCGAAGCGCCTGGGAGCCCATCTGCCCAGCAGACGGTTGGAATGGGGTAAGTCTTGATGTCATCGGGGTCTCCAGCTTGTTAAGCTCAAATGAGCGCGTTTTTGATCTAGGACAAATGTTATTGATATCATTTGTTATTGACATCGGTACTTACCCTAAACTTCCAGCGCTCGCAAAATACGACCTCCGAACTTGACGCCATGACCGTTTTGCACCGATCCCCCCTCACGGAAGTCAGCAATGACAGCGCGGCTGTGATTTCCCCAGGGCCGTCTGAAGGTGGCCATGTGCTGACCCCCGCCATGGCCGGATTTCGGCTGCTCAAGCTCACCAACCTGATGAGCCGACCGTTCTTTGGCCAGTTTGCCAAGCAGCACGATCTCACGCTCAATGAGTGGCGCTCCATCGTGGTGCTGGCCAACCAGCCGGGCAGTGCGGCCCAGGATGTGAGCGCCGCGACCGGCTCGCACCCCATGAACATCAGCCGCGCCGTGATTGCCTTGCGCAAGCGCGGCTTGATCGAAGAAGCCCGCGATCCCGACAACCACCGGCGCATGCTGCTGTGGCTGACCGCCACCGGCAAAGACCTGTTCAGGGCCATCGCGCCGCACTCGGAAGCCCAGAACAGGCTGCTGTTCGACGTGTTGAGCCAGGAAGAGCTGGCGGCGTTTATCCGGACGCTGGAGAAGTTGACCTCGCGCGCCGAACAAATCACCCACGACGAGCGGGTGCCAGACGTTTAAAACGTGTTGGCGGTCTGCGCCTCTGCGTGGCCCATGCGGCATCCACCGGCTGTGGGTAGGTGAATAGGAGCCAACCCCGCGCGGGCGGCTACCATCGGCGCATGCTCACCCTGACCTCTGAAGCCGCCCGTGCGGCCCTGCCTTTTGACCGTTTGATCGCCGCGCTGCGCGAACACTTCACCACCACCTGCGAGGTGCCGCTGCGCCATGTGCATGAAATCGCCAGCCCCGGCGGCAAGATCACCTCGCTGATCATGCCGGCCTGGCTGCCGGGCCGTTACTACGGCGTGAAGATTGTGAACATTGCGCCGGGCAATGCCGCCGAGGGCCTGCCGGGGTTGCATTCGGCCTACCTGCTGTTTGACGCACGCACCGGCGTGCCGCTGGCGCAGATCGACGGCGACCAGATCACCACGCGGCGCACCGTGGCGGCCTCGGCGCTGGCGGCCTCGTACCTGGCGCGCGCCGATGCCCGGCTCCTGCTGGTGGTGGGTGCGGTCGCGGTGGCCGCGCTGCGGCCCGAGGCCTACCGCACGGTGCGCCCGATTGAACAGGTGACGGTGTGGGCACGCCGCGCCAGCGAAGCGCAGGCGCTGGCCGCGCGCTGGCGCGAACAGGGTTTTGACGCCAGCGCCACCACCGACTTGCCCGCCGCTTGCGCCCTGGCCGATGTGGTGAGTTGCGCGACCCTGGCCACCGACCCGGTGGTGCGCGGCGCCTGGCTGGCGCCGGGCTCGCACCTGGACCTGATTGGCAGCTTCACCCCGACCATGCGCGAGGCCGACGATGTGTGCTTTGAAGACGCGCGGGTGTTTGTGGACACCGAAGAGGCGCTGCAGAAAAGCGGCGACCTGATCGGCCCGCTGTCGCGCGGCGTGCTGCGCGCCGACGATGTGCGCGGCACCCTGACCACACTGTGCAAAGGCATGGCCACCGGGCGCAAGACGGCCACCGAGCGCACGGTGTTCAAGTCGGTGGGCACCGCGCTGGAAGACCTGGCGGCGGCGGTGCAGGTGTTTGAAACCGCGCGCGGCTGAAGGCGCCAGCAGGCACCGGCGGGCCCACCGCCATCACCAGCGACGCCCGTCCTGGATGACCCGCCCGGACGGGGCCAACGCATGGCGGTGACCGTCCAGCGGCCAGGCGGCTCACTCGCCACTGTCCACCGGGGGCAATCGGTGTGTGGACGCGGCCACCATGCCGTGCACGCGTGCCTGCAGCTTTTCGATGGCGTGGTCCAGCTGCTCTCGCTCGGCGGGTGTCAGCGCGCTGGCGAGTTCGCGGTTGATGGCCGCGACCTGCGGAAAGATCGCCTGGTACACGCGCCGCCCCTCGTCGCTCAGGAACACATGCACCTCGCGCCGGTCCGACGGCCTGGGCTGGCGCCGGATGAGTTTCTTTTCTTCCAGCCGGGTGAGCGTGCGCGAGGTGCGCGCGCGGTCCAGCATGGCGTGTTCGGCCAGCTCGCTGGAGAGCGCGCCCTCGTGCTCGGACAAGAAGGACAGCACCCGCCATTCGCGCCGCGTCAAGCCAAACCCGTGCTCGCACAGTTGCACCACCAGGCGGCTGGCGGTGATGTGCACACGGTAGAGCCGGTACAGCAGCAGGTCGGTCTGAACCTGGGGGTCGGTGAGGCGGTCTTGAATGGTCGGCTCCTGCAGCGGAATCGGTGTCTGGGCACCCGTCAGGGAAAACACCTGCTTTGATTGATTTCTGCAATTGATTGTCGGTCCATAGCATCGGGGGCTTGACGGGGAAACACCCGTTTGACAACCCACTGGAGACACGACCATGCTCAAAAGAACCGTTTTGACCGCCGCCCTGGCCCTGGCCGCCTGCGCCGCCGCCGTGCCCGCTCTCGCGCAGGACAAGCCGCCCCTGAAAATCGTGGTGGGTTTTCCACCGGGGGGCTCGGCCGACCTGCTGGCCCGGCTGATGGCCGAGGGCCTGAAGAACGACTTCTCGTCGGTGATTGTGGAGAACAGGCCCGGTGCGGGTGGCCGCATTGCGTTGGGACAGGTGAAGCGCGCGCCGGCCGACGGGCAGACCGTGATCATCCTGCCCAGCGGACCGATGGTGCTGTTCCCGCATGTGTACAAGAAACTGGACTACGACGCGGTGACGGACTTCACCCCGATCTCGCTGCTGGCGCACTTTCAGTTCAGCGTGGTGGCCGGTGCCGGGGTCCCGGTGAAGAACGTGAAAGACATGATCGCGCGGGCCAAGGCCGAGCCCGGCAGAAGCACCTATGGCACCCCCGGCCAGGGCACGCTGCCACATTTCATGGGGGTGCTGTTCGGCCAGCAGGCCGGTGCCGAGCTGACGCATGTGCCGTTCCAGGGTGGTGGCCCGGCCAACACCGCCTTGCTGGGTGGCCACATCGACTACAAGTTCGACGTGGTGACCGAAACCGCCGAACTGCACCGGGCGGGCAAGGTGCGCATCATCGGCGTGACCGGCGCCCAGCGCGACCCGCAGGTGCCCGATGTGCCCACGCTCAAGGAGCAAGGCCTGGACATGGTGGCCACCGCCTGGTTCGCGATGTACGGCCCGGCCGGCCTGAAACCCGAGGTGCGCGACCTGCTGAGCGCAGCCGTGGCCAGGGCCGTGCGCACGCCCGCGCTGCGCACCAAGCTGATCGAGCAGGGCTACGACCCGGTGGGCTCCACACCGGCCGACCTGGCCGCCGCGCAGGCCGCCGATCTGAAGCGCTGGGAAGGACCGATCAAGGCCACCGGTGTGCAACTGGATTGAGCACCTGCCTCGCCCCCTGGCCCCTTGTTTGCCCTATGGAATACCGATGAACCCCATGCCCCTGTTTCGCCGCCACCACCTCGCCGCCCTCGCCTGCACCGCCGTGTCCCTGCTGGTTGGCCCCGCCGCCCTGGCCCAGCCGGCGTACCCCAGCCAGCCGGTCACCTTCGTCAACAACTTCCCGCCCGGGGGGCCGTCCGACATCCTGGCGCGCTCGGTCGCGGCGGTGCTGCAAGAGACGCTGAAGCAGCCCTTTGTGGTGGACAACAAGGCCGGTGCGGCCGGCAACCTGGGTGCGAGCGCCGTGGCCAAGGCACCGGCCGATGGCCACACCGTGTTGTTCGGCATCGACACCGTGTTCACCGTGAACCCGCACCTGTACCCGGCCATGCCGTTCAAGAACACCGACTTCAAGCCGGTGGTGATCATGGCCTCGTCGGGCCTGTTGCTGGGCGTGAACCCGCGCACCGGCATCCAGAGCTTTGGCGACCTGCTGAGCCAGAGCCGCACCAAGGCCCTGAACTTCAGCTCGGCCGGCAACGGCAGCCCGGGCCACCTGGCCGCTGCCCAGCTGGGCAGCAGCACGCCCGTGAAGGCGCAGCACATACCTTACCGCGGCAACACGCCGGCGGTGACGGCGGTGCTGAGCGGCGAGGTGGACGGCGGCATTCTGGCCACGCCGGGCATGCTGCCCCACGTGCAGAGCGGCAAGATCACCGCGCTGGCCGTCACCAGCGCCCAGCGCTCGCGGCTGGCCCCGCAGCTGCCCACCGTGGCCGAGCTGGGCCTGAAAACGCTGGAACAGGAGGTGCTGTACGTGGTGATGGTGCCCGCCGCCACGCCCGATGCGGTGGTGCAGACGCTGGCCAACGGCATCAACGCCGCGCTCAAGCGCCCCGAGCTGCAGGCGCGCATGAACAGCCTGGACCTGTTTTACGAAGGCACCACCGGTGTGGCCGCCGCCCAGCGGCTGGCCAGCCTGTCGGCGCGCTACGGCCAGATCGTGCGCAACACCGGCATGCAAGCGAACTGAAACCCAACCCGCCCATTTCTCTGCCCATGCCCATGCAACGACCCAACATCATCTACATCGTCTCGGACGACCTGGGCTTCGCCGACCTCGGCTGCTACGGCGGCCGCGAAGCCCCCTTTGGCGCGGTGTCGCCCCACATCGACGCGCTCGCGGCTGGCGGCCTGCGCCTGACCGAGGGCTACGCCAACTCCCCGGTGTGCTCGCCCACGCGCTTCGCGCTCATGAGCATGCGCTACCAATACCGCCTGCGCGGTGCGCTGGAAGAACCCATCAACAGCCGCAGCAAGGGCAGCGCCACGCTGGGCCTGCCGCCTGAGTTGCCCACCCTGCCCTCGCTGCTGCAAGCGGCCGGCTACCGCACCGCGCTCATCGGCAAATGGCACCTGGGCTACCCGCCGCACTTCGGCCCGCTGCGCTCGGGCTACGAAGAGTTCTTCGGAATCATGGCCGGTGGGGTGGACTACTTCACCCACTGCAGCAACAACGGCGACCACGACCTGTACATCGGCGACGAAACGCACAAAGAAGTGGGCTACCTCACCGATGTGTTCTCAAAGCGCGCGGTGCAACACATCCATGAGCGCGCGGTCGACGCGAAAGCGGGTCAGCCGTTTTTCTTGAGCCTGCACTACACCGCGCCGCACTGGCCGTGGGAAACGCGGGACGACGCGCACGTGGCGCCCGAGGTGGCCAAAAACCTGTTTCACCTGGACGGCGGCAACGTGAACAGCTACCGCAAAATGATCCACCACATGGACGAGGGCATTGGCTGGATCATGGCGGCCCTGCGCGAGCACGGGCTGGCCGAGAACACCCTGGTGGTGTTCACCAGCGACAACGGCGGCGAGCGCTTTTCCGACAACTGGCCGCTGGTGGGCGGCAAGATGGACCTGACCGAGGGCGGCATTCGCGTGCCGTGGATCGCACACTGGCCCGCCGTGATCGCGCCCGGCAGCACCAGCGCGCAGCATTGCATGACCATGGACTGGTCGGCCACGATGCTGGACCTCGGCGGCGGCCGGCCCCACGCGGACTACCCGCTGGACGGCGTTTCGCTGGCTCCGCTGCTGCGCAACCCGGCGCACCGCTTCGAGCGGCCCATGCACTGGCGCATGAACCACCGGGGCCAGCGCGCGCTGCGCGACGGCGACTGGAAATACCTGATGGTGGACGGCCACGAATACCTGTTCAACATCCCGGCCGACGAACGCGAACGCGCCAACCAGGCCCAGCGCGAGCCCGAGCGCCTGGCCCGCATGCGGGCGCAGTGGCTGGCCTGGAACGGCACCATGCCGCCCATTCCGGACGACGCCACCGTGAGCCTGGGCTATTCCACCCAACACATGCCGCAGCGCTGAAACGCGGACATGGCCCGGCTGGACGCTACGATCGGCGCATGAACCGATTGCGCCGTTTTCTACCGTTTCTGGCCTGGCCCCGGCCCACCGGGGCCGTGCTGCGGGGCGATGCGCTGGCCGGCATCACGGTCGGCCTGATGGTGATCCCGCAAGGGGTGGCCTACGCGGCGCTGGCCGGCATGCCGCTCATCACCGGCATCTATGCGTCGATGCTGCCCGCGCTGGTGGCGGTGCTGTTCAGCGGCTCCATGCGGCTGTCGGTGGGGCCCACCGCACTCACGTGTCTGCTGGTCAGCGCCTCGCTCACCGGCATGGCCGAGCCGGGCAGTGCGCAGTGGATTGCGCTGGCGGTGTGGCTGGCCCTGCTCTCGGGCCTGGTGCAGGTGGTGCTGGGCTTTGCGCGCTTTGGCTGGTTGCTCAACCTGGTGAACGCACCGGTGCTGATGGCGTTCACCCAGGGTGCGGCGGTGCTCATCATCGCGTCGCAACTGCCGTCTTTGCTGGGGCTTTCGGGCGGCTGGGCCGCGCTGGCCAATCCGCAGCAGGTGCACCTGCCGGCGGTGGCGTTCGGGCTGGGTTCGGTGGTGTTTTTGCTGCTGGCGCGGCGCTGGCGGGCCACGTTTCCGTCGGTGTTGCTGCTGGTGGTGGTGTCGGCGGGCGTGAGCGCCTGGATCGGGTTTGAGCCAGCGGGCGGCGCGGTCATTGGCGCGCTGCCGCAAGGCCTGCCGGCCTTGTATGTGCCGGCCTGGCCGGGCTGGGCCACGCTGGGCCAGCTGCTGCTGCCCACGCTGGTGATCAGCCTGGTGAGTTTTCTGGAAACCGCGTCCAGCGCCAAGGTGGACAGCAGCCGGCGCGGCCAGCGCTGGGACCAGGACCAGGACCTGATCGGTCAGGGGCTGGCGAAGCTGGTGTCGGGCTTTTCAGGTGCGTTTCCCACCAGCGCCTCGTTTTCACGCTCGGCCCTGCTGCTGCACAGCGGCGCCCAAACCGGCTGGGCCACGGTGTTTTCGGTGGCGCTGGTGGGCGTGGCGCTGGTGTTGCTCACCCCGCTGCTCAAGCATGTGCCGCTGGCGGTGCTGGCCGCCGTGGTGGTGGTGGCGGTCATGGGGTTGCTGCAGCCGCTGGCTTTTGTGCGGCTGTGGGCCATTTCACGGGTGGAATCGGTGATTGCGGGCACCACCTTTGTGGTGACGGTGCTCACCGCGCCGCAGCTGTACTGGGGCGTGCTGGCGGGCGTGCTGATGGCGCTGAGCCATTTTCTGTACCTGCGGCTGCACCCGCGCATCATTGAAGTGGGCCTGCACCCGGACGGCAGCCTGCGCGACCGCCACCTGTGGCACCTGGCGCCGCTGGCACCGGCCACCTACGCGCTGCGCATGGACGCCGCACTCGACTTCGCCACCGCCAGCGCCTTTGAACACACCGTGACGCGCTACCTGAGCGAGCACCCCGGCACGCAGCATGTGGTGCTCATTGCGCACCCCATCAACTGGATCGACGCCACCGGCGCCGAGGGCTTTGGGCGGCTGCAGTCGGTGCTCGCTGAAAAGCACGTCACGCTGCACGTGGTGGGCATCAAGCTGCCGGTCGAAACCGTGCTGCGAACGGCGGGCCACCTGCGCGAAGGCCCCCGGCTGCGCCTGTACCGCACCGAGGCCGACGCGCTGCGGGCCGTGCCGGACTGGAGCGAAGCGCCCCCAGGCCATGCCACATGAACGCGGCCCATTGACGCGGCAGCATCACACCCGGGTGTAAGCCAGGCCCGAGGCCACACCCCCAAACAAATCACCCTCCACCAGCGGCACGCTCGGAAATTCGGCCTGCAAGGCGCGCTGAAACGGTCGCAAAGCCGACGAGCCGCCGGTGAGGTAGATCGCGTCGAGCGAAGCATCGGTCAGCCCCGCACGCTGCACGCAGGCCCGGGTACAGGCCACGGTGCGCGCCAGCAGCGCGCCCAGGTGCTCGCGCATGTCGGTCGTGTCCAGCGAAGCCTGCAAGTCGGGCTCCACACACGACAGGTCCACCTGCGTGGCGCCGTCGCTCATCGAACACCGGATCTTGGCCTGCTCCACCTCGTGCGCCACGTGGTGGCCGGCCCGCTCTTTCAACACCGTCATCAGCCGCTCGTGCAAACGCGGGTCGGCGTAGTTCACCCGCAGCCCCTGGGCCTGGCTCAGCGCACGCGGCAGGTACAGCCACTGGATCAGGTGCCAGGTGGACAGGTCAAAAAACGTGCGGCTGGGCACCTCGCGCAGCTGCGGGCCCAGGTGGCGGTAACCCAGCAAGGGCATCACCCGCTCCAGACTGAGCTTCTGGTCAAAGTCGGTCCCGCCAATGTGCACGCCGGTGGTGGCCAGCACATCGCTGGCACGGTCGGCCAGCGCCATGCGCTGCGGGCCCAGGCGCACCACGGTGAAGTCCGAGGTGCCGCCGCCCAAGTCCACCACCAGCACCAGGCTCTCGCGTGTCAGGCGCCGCTCGTAGTCCAGCGCCGCCGCAATCGGCTCCAGCTGAAACGACACCTCGTCAAACCCCACAGCCTGCGCCGCCTGCAGCAGCGAAGCCTGCGCCAGCGCGTCGCGCTCGGGGTCGTCGTCCACAAAATGCACAGGGCGCCCCATCACCACGCGGGTGGGGGCCTCGCCCAGCGCGTGGGCGGCGCGTTCGCGCAGTGCGTCCAGAAAGGTGGCCACGATGTCCAGAAAACTCACCTGCTGGCCGTTGACCTCGGTTTTTTCCATCAGCAGCGGGCTGCCCAGCAGGCTCTTGAGCGAGCGCATCAACCGGCCCTCGGTGCCGCTCAGGTACTGCGCCACCGCGTCGCGCCCAAAGTGCGTCAGGTGGTCTTCGGCGTTGTAAAACACCGCCGTGGGCATCGACACCGCATCGCCTTCGAGCGGAATCAGGTGGGCCGCGCCCTGCACATCGGCCCAGGCCATGGCCGAGTTGGAGGTGCCGAAATCAATACCGAGTGTGCCGTGGAGCGAAAGCGTCATGAAGCAAAAGAAAAAAGAATAGGACTTGCGGCCAGGCAGTCGGCGCAACGGGTGTTGTTGGAACGGGTTCGTAAACGCGGCCCGGTCGTCTGCGGGTTGGGGCGATCCCCGCGCCATGCCAGGCACCGACGGAGCCAACAGACCGGGGCATCACGCCGGCACAGTTCTGGTCATTCGGCTCTGTTCAGGCAAGAGAAAAGCCCGCAACTTTTACAAGCTGCGGGCTTTCTTTTTTGGTGCGGCTGGCAGGAATCGAACCCACGACCCCTTGGTTCGTAGCCAAGTACTCTATCCAGCTGAGCTACAGCCGCGAAGCTGCTTATTGTACACAGAAATGGACCAAAAAATCCCACTCCCCTGTTTTCTGTTCATTTGGAAGCACTCGGCCAGGCATTCAAAACTGCAGTAACGCCTGTCGAGAAGCCCAGCACCCCGTCAGCTTGATCTCAAGCACTCTTGGGAGGCGGCTCACCCTGATGTGCCGCAGAAGCGTGCGTGCCACCCTGGAGGAAGCACACGCAATCAGATTGAGCCCAGACCCATGCTTCGGTGTACGAGCGTACCCGAAGCGTCCGGGACGCGTGCCGAGATAGGCAAGCGCCTTCTTGGAGAAGGGGCGCAGAATGGTTGCTCAAAACAACGTGAACGTCGCCTCGGACAGGCCGTTCACGCCCAGATTCCACGCAAGTCGATGATTGTGGTGCGGCTGGCGGGGATCGAACCCACGTGCCTTGCACTTTCTTGAGCGGCTCCGTGACAGTGGTCTTCTCACTTAGAGCCTTCTGTCACACCCCAGTCCCAGAAAGTCAGCACGGAGAGGTTCTTTGAAGGGTCTCTGAGCTGCTGACCATTGCTCTCGTCGCTTAGTTAGTCTCTCCCGTCAACAGCTCGATGCTCCCAGCCTGGCGCGCATCCACCACCAGCAGATCCACCAGTTCGCGCGCGAACTGTGGCAGGGCTTCCAGGTTGCGCACGCAGATCTGCATCGCGCGCAGTGACCATGGGTCGCTCAGCGGCACGATGCGAATGACCATCTTTTGTGCGTGGCGGCGGGCGGCAGATTCAGGCAGGATGCCGATGCCCACGCCGGTCTCGATCATGCGGCACGCCCCCTCGAAACTGCTGACCTGGATGCGCAGCTTGAGCGAGCGGTTGAGGCGGTCGCAGGCCTGGCGCAAAAAGGCGTGGATGGCGCTGGATTCGTGCAGGCCCACGTGGTCGAAGTCCAGGGTGTCGACGAAGGCGACATGTTCGGCTGTGGCCAGTGGGTGGGCGGGGTCGACCACCAGCACCAGACGGTCGCTGCGGTAGGGCACGGTCTCCAGGTTCTCGGTGCGCACCGAGCCGGCGACGATGCCGATGTCGGTCTGACCGTCGGTGACGGCCCGGATGATGTCGTTCGACAGCCGCTCACGCAGATCGATGTTCACATCGGGATGGGTGCTGAGGTAGGCACGCAGCACCGGCGGCAGAAACTCGCTGAGCGCGGTGGTGTTGGCGTAGACCCGCAGGTGGCCTTTGATGCCGCGCGCGTATTCCTGCAGGTCGCCACGCAGGTGCTCCAGCTGACCCAGCACCAGGCGGGCGTGGTGCACGAAGGCTTGACCTGGCGGCGTGAGCGTGACACCTTGGCTGTTGCGGTAGAACAGCTTGGTGCCGATGCTTTCTTCCAGGTGCTTGATGCGTGTGCTGGCAGCGGGCAGCGAGATGTGTGAAGCCTCGGCGCCCTTGGTCAGGCTGTTGGCCTCGGCCACGCGCACCATGAGGCGCAGGTCGACCAGATCGAAGTGCATGGACATGGCGGCCATTCTGCCACCCTGCCCTGTGGTCGCCATCAAGGCAGGAGAAGGCGGCGCGCCCGGGCCAGCACGGGCGCATCCACCATGCGGCCTTCGAACTGGAACACGGCGCCTTGAGCTGTGTCGTTGGCCAACAGCACGCGCTGCGCCCAGTCGCGCTCGGCCACACTGGGCGCGAAGGCGGTGTGCACCAGCGCCACCTGGCCGGGGTGGATGCAGAGCTTGCCGCCAAAACCCAGTCGCTGTGCGCGGCGGGTGTCGGTGTCGCAGGCCACCGCGTTGCCCACGTCGGGTGTGACACCGTCCACCGGTGGCGCCAGGCCGGCACGCCGGGAAGCCGCCACCAGCGCGAGGCGCACCGGCATCAGCTCCGTCTGGGCCTCGTCGGCGGCCATGCCCATGTCGAGCTGGAAATCCAGGTGACCGAACACCAGCCGCAGCACGCCGGGCGCACGGGCCAGCGCGTCTGCCTGTGCCCAGCCTTCGGCGCTTTCAATCAGCGGCAACAGCGCCACGCCGGGGCCGGCGGCCTCTGCCACGGCAGCGAGGGTGTTCGCATCGCTGGCCTTGGGCAGCACCACGCCGCCCAAGGGGCGGTCGCGCAGCGAGCGCAAGGCCTGCAGATCACCGGCGTGTTCGGGCGCGTCCACCGGGTTGATGCGCACCAGCAGGCGGGCGCGCTGTGCCGGTTCGGCCTGCTGAACAAAGGCCCGCACGTATTCCCGTGCGGCGGCCTTGTCCTGCGGTGCCACGGCGTCTTCCAGGTCCAGGATGACGCCGCCGGCTTCCGTGGCCAAGGCTTTTCCGAACCGTTCCGGGCGGTGGCCGGGCACGAACAGCAGGCTGCGAGCAACGGCCAGCACGGAAGCGTTCATAGCGAGTCCAGCAGCGCGCCCACACGCGGCCATTGGGCCACCTGCCACAGCGCGTCCACGGCGGCCTGCATCTGCCCGGGCGTGGCGCCACCGCTGTGGGCGGCCAGGCGCAGGGCCTTGGCGGTGATCTCTTCGCGGCTGAGCGTGTTGCCCGGGTCGCCTTTGGGCTCGTCGACGCGGCCATGCAGCGTGCGACCGTCGGTGGTCTGCACCGTCACTTTGCCGATCCAGCGTGCGGGGTAGGCGCGGTCCACTTCTTCGTCCAGCACCATGCTGACGCGGTCGCGCAGCGCACGGGTGATGTCGCTCAGAAAGTGCTGATCGAACTCGGCCAGGCCAGCGTGACCGAACTGGGCCACCAGGGCCAGCACCGTGCCCATGGAGAACTTGCTCTGGTGCACCGTGGCCGGGTTGACCACCGGGCCCAGCACGTCGATGGCGCCCTGGTGCACGTGGGTGGTGACCTGTGCCAGATCGGCTGGCTTGAGTTGGTGTTCTTGCATGACCTTCAGCAGTGCGTCGGCCGCCGGGTGGGTGTGGCGGCAGCTGGCGTGGTACTTGAACGAGGTCTCGGCCGTGGCCCAGCGCGTGCCCAGGCGGTCGGTGAGGCGGGCCACATCGGCATCACTGGACATGCCGGCGGCCATGCCCTGCGGGCCTTCGAGCACCTGGGCCGCGCCGGTGAAACCGTCCTGTGCCAGGTAGGCGGCCATCAGGCCGGCGCCGGCGGCGTGGGCGGTGTGCAGCTGCTTGCTGTCGGCCGCCGTTCTCAGGAACTCCCACAAGCCGGCGGCGGTGGTGCCGGCCGATCCCATGGCATGCTGCATCTGCTGGGGTGTGAGCTTGAGCAGGTGGCCCACCGCGACCGCGGCGGCCACGGTGCCGGCGGTGCCGGTGGTGTGGAACACCTTGTAGTGCGAACGACCGAGGAACTCGCCAATGCGGATGCCGACCTCGTAGCCGGCGACCGATGCGGTGATCAGGTCCTGCCCGGAAGCGCCGAGCGCCTGGGCCACCGCCAGCGCGGGTGGAAACACCACCGTGGCCGGGTGGAACACCGAACCGTTGTGCACGTCGTCCTGTTCGGCCACATGCGAGGCGGCGGCGTTGGCCATGGCCGCCGCGTAGGGGCTGGAGCGGCGGCGCTCGTTGATCACTTCGCTGGGACCATCGGTCGGGCCCATGGCCAAGGCGAATCGCGCAATGCTGTTGACCGGGCGCGAGCCAAAACCGGCCACGGTGGAACCGAACCAGTCCACCAGCAGGTCTTCGGTCTTGCGCACCACGGGGTCGGGGATGTCGGTGAAGCGCAGTTGTGCGGCAAAGGTGGCCAGGGTGGTGGACGGTGTGGTCATGTTCGGCAGTTTCAGATGGCCCCTGCGGCGCGCAGGGCTTCAATGTCGGCATCGCTGCGGCCAAGCTGGCGCAGGATGGCGTCGGTGTGTTGGCCCACGGCGGGCACCGGGTCCATGCGGTAGTCAAAGCCGCTGTGGCGCCCCGGCGGCAACAGGGCCGGCACAGCGCCGGCGGGTGTGTCCACCTGCTGCCAGCGCTTGCGTGCGGCCAGTTGCGGGTGGTTCCACACGCCGGCCATGTCGTTCATGCGGGCGTTGGCGATCTGTGCGCGGTCCAGACGATCCACCACGGCTTGCGTGTCCAGGCTGGCGAACGCCGCGAGGATGAGGGCTCGCAACTCGGCGCGGTGCTGGTTGCGCTGCGCATTGCTGTGAAATCGAGGGTCGGTGGCCAGCTCAGGTTGCTCCAGCACGGAGTCGCAGAACACCTTCCATTCGCGTTCGTTCTGCAGGCCCAGCATCACGGTGCCGCCATCGCCTGCGGCGAAAGGGCCATACGGGTAGATGCTGGCATGCGAGGCGGCGGTGCGCGGTGGCGGGCTGGCGCCTTCGAAGGCGTAGTACAACGGGTAGCCCATCCATTCGGCCAGGCTCTCCAGCATGGACACGTCGATGTGTGAACCTTCGCCGGTGCGCCCGCGCTGCAGCAAGGCGGCCAGGATGGCGCTGTAGGCGACCATGCCGGCGGCGATGTCGGCAATCGAGTTGCCCGCCTTGGACGGGTCGTCGGGCGTGCCGGTGATGGAAAGCAAGCCCGCCTCGCTCTGGATCAACAGGTCGTAGGCCTTCTTGTCGCGGTAGGGGCCGTCTTCGCCGTAGCCGGAGATGTCGCACACGATCAGGCGCGGGCAGCGTTCCCGCAATGTCTCGTACCCCAGACCCATGCGCGCCGCCGCGCCGGGTGCGAGGTTCTGCACCAGCACGTCTGCGCCTTGCAGCAGCTCGTTCAATACAGCCATTGCAGCGGGTTGTTTCAGGTCCAGCGAGAGGCTTTCTTTGGAGCGGTTCGTCCAGATGAAATGCGAAGACTGCCCCTTCACACGCGTGTCGTAAGCCCGCGCAAAGTCGCCCACCCCGGGCCGCTCCACCTTGATCACCCGCGCGCCCAGATCGGCCAGCTGGCGTGTGCAGAAAGGCGCAGCGATCGCGTGTTCCAGTGACACGACGGTGATGCCGTCAAGTGGTCTCATGCTGCTGCCTTTCAATCTTTTCTTTGCTGCCCTGTGGGCGAATGCCCGGTCTCACTCGTTGCACCTCGCGGGCCAAAGCGTGCACGGGCTGGCCAACAGAGATAGGGATTCGACAGCCCAAGAGAGCTTCAACCATGCAAGACCTCCGGCGAGAAGTGAACCTGTCCAGAGATACCGTCGGGCCGGCTTCGCCGGACGACTGGTATCGCCCCCTTGAGGGGGTGACGCCGAAGGCGGCGCAGGGGTGGGCCATCAGTAACTCCGGGGCAACCCCAGCACGTGTTCGGCCACGTACGACAGGATCATGTTGGTGGAGATCGGTGCCACCTGGTACAGGCGGGTCTCGCGGAACTTGCGTTCCACGTCGTATTCGTTGGCGAAACCGAAGCCGCCGTGCGTCTGCAGGCAGGCATTGGCGGCCTCCCAGCTGGCCTTGGCGGCCAGGTACTTGGCCATGTTGGCTTCGGCGCCGCAGGGCTTGTGCGCATCGATCAGTTCGCAGGCGCGCCAGCGCATCAGGTTGGCGGCCTCGATCTCGATGTAGCTCTCGGCGATGGGGAACTGCACGCCCTGGTTCTGGCCGATCTTGCGGTTGAACACCACGCGTTCGCTGGCGTACTTCGTGGCACGGTCGACGAACCAGTAACCGTCGCCAATGCACTCGGCCGCAATCAGCGTGCGCTCGGCGTTCAGGCCATCGAGGATGGTCTTGAAGCCCTTGCCTTCCACGCCCAGCAGGTTTTCTTCAGGAATTTCCAGGTTGTCGAAGAACAGTTCGTTGGTCTCGTGGTTGACCATGTTCGGTATGGGGCGCACGGTCAGGCCCTTGCCTTCGGCCTGCTTGAGGTCGATCAGAAAGCAGGACAGGCCGTCGGATTTTTTCTGCACCTCGGCCAGCGGCGTTGTGCGCGCCAGCAGGATCATCATGTCGCTGTGCTGCACGCGCGAAATCCACACCTTCTGGCCGTTGATGACCCAGCGGCCGTCGTTCTTCACGGCCTGGGTCTTGAGCTTGGTGGTGTCGCTGCCGGTGGTGGGCTCGGTCACGCCCATGGCCTGGATACGCAGTTCACCCGCCGCGATGCGCGGCAGGTAGCGGTCTTTCTGCGCTTCGGTGCCGCTGCGCACGATGGCGTTCATCACGTACATCTGCCCATGGCAGGCGCCGGAGTTGCCACCCGATCGGTTGATCTCTTCCATGATCACCGAAGCCTCGGCCATGCTCAGGCCTGAGCCGCCGTAGGCCTGCGGAATCAGTGCCGCCATCCAGCCTGCCTTGGTCAGGGCATCGACAAAGGCTTCCGGGTAGGCCCGCTGTTCGTCGACCTTGCGGTGGTACTCGTCAGGGAACTCGGCACAGAGGGCGCGCACGGCGTCGCGGATGTCCTGGTAGGCGTCGGTGGTGTGTTGCATGGAGAAATGGGGTGTTCGGGAAGAGTTCAGGCGACTTCGGCCACAGCGGACATGGTCAGCCAACCATCGGTGTCCTGTGCCCACAGGCGCACACTGCGGCCGTCGGGTGAGGGTTGTCCGTTCACGCGCAAGGCACGACCGTCGAAGCTGGGGCGCAGCGCCTTGAAGTGGAACGCCCTGACGGTGGCGATGGGCAGGTGTCGGCGCAGCAGGTCCATCAGCAGCGTGGCGATCAAGGGGCCGTGCACCACCAGGCCGGGGTAGCCTTCCGTTTCGGTCACGTAGCGTCGGTCGTAGTGGATGCGATGACCATTAAAAGTGAGCGCGCTGTAGCGGAACAGCAGCACGTCGTCGGGCGTGAGTTCGCGCTGCCAGGCCGCTCCGGTCTCGGCGGCGGTCGGCTCGGGCGCCGGGTCGCCCGGGCGGGGGGCGTCGCGGTAGACGATGTCGTGCACATCGCTCAGGGCCAGGCCGCGTACGTTGTGCAGCTCGTGCGCCACCTGCACGAACACCAGGTCGCCACTGCGGCCGTGCTTGTGCTGCACCGAGGCGATGCGGGAACGCCGCTGGACGTCGTCGCCCACGCGCAAGGGGTTGTCGGTGTTCCAGACCAGGCGGCTGCCCGCCCACATGCGCCGGGGCAGCGGCACCGGCGGCAGGAAGCCGCCGCGCTGCGGGTGGCCGTCGGGTCCGATTTCGCTGTGGCGGTGCGTGGGCAGAAAGTACAGCCAGTGCCCCAGTGCCGGCAGAGGGGTGCCTGCAGCAGGCGCCGGGTCGTCGCGATCCAGTGTGGCCAAGAGCGCACGCAGCGGCGCAGCGGTGACCTGGTCGTGCAGCGTTTCGGTGCGCCCTTGCCAGGTCTGCAGATGCGTGAGGGTCCCGGTGTCCAGGCCGGGCGGTGCGGTGCTCATGTGTCTCCTGTGGTGCTTTGTTCCGGGTTGGCCCAATGATCGCGGCCACCCGGCCGGGAGGCAATCTTCGATTGCCAAACCCTCCCCTCTGGAAAGGTGAAGGGCCGCTTCAGCTCCTGGCAAACAGGCGTTCGCGGGCCTGGCGGTACTCGCGTTCCAGCCGGTTCACGCGCTCGGCCACGGGCTCCACCGCGTGCACCGCACCAATGCCCTGGCCGCAGCCCCAGATGTCTTTCCAGGGCTTTCGCGTGCTGCCGAAGTTCATGGCCGACGGGTCGCTCTGCGGCAGTTGGTCGGGGTCCATGCCGGCGGCGCGGATGGACGGCTTGAGGTAGTTGCCGTGCACGCCGGTGAACAGGTTGGAGTAGACGATGTCGTCGCTGCTGCTTTCCACGATCATGCGCTTGTAGGCCTCGTCGGCGCGCGCTTCTTCGGTGGCAATGAAGGCGGACCCGATGTAGGCCAGATCGGCGCCCATGGCTTGCGCGGCCAGGATGGCGTCACCCGTGGCGATGGCGCCCGAGAGCGCCAGCGGGCCGTCAAACCAGGCGCGGATTTCCTGGATCAGCGCAAGCGGGTTCTTGGTGCCAGCATGGCCGCCGGCGCCAGCGGCCACGGCCACCAGGCCATCGGCGCCTTTGTCCACCGCCTTGTGCGCGAAGCTGTTGTTGATCACGTCGTGCAACACGATGCCGCCCCAGGCATGCACGGCGTCGTTCACTTCGGCGCGCGCGCCCAGCGAGGTGATGACCAGTGGCACGCGGTATCTGGCGCACACGGCCATGTCGGCGTCGAGCCGGTCGTTGCTCTTGTGCACGATCTGGTTGATGGCAAAGGGCGCGGCAGGCTGCTCAGGGTGTGCCTTGTCGTGCTCTGCCAACGCTTCCGTGATCTCTGCCAGCCACTCATCGAGCAGCGACTGCGGGCGCGCATTGAGCGCCGGCATGGCGCCCACGATGCCGGCCTTGCACTGCGCAATGACGAGTTGCGGCACGCTGATGATGAACAGGGGCGAGGCGATCACCGGCAGGCGCAGGTGTTGCAGGCAAGCTGGCAATGACATGTTGGAAGTAAACAAAAAAAGGTTCGATTGATTTCAGGTTGCTTCAGGCAATGGCAGGTAGCGAAAGCTGCCCATGCCACGGGCGACGACTTCGTCGGTTGCATCGCGCACCTCGGCCTGGCACAGGATCACGCCGTCGAGCGTCTGCAGCACGTCGCCGTCCGCCACCAGCCGGCCACGCCCGGGACGAACAAAGCTGGAACTCAGGTTGAGCGTGACGGCTGTCTTTTGGAAGTCCACCAGCGACACCGCCGCGCTGGCCATGACCACGTCCATCAGGGTGAGCACCACGCCGCCATGGATGGCGTGGATCACGTTTTCCAGTTCGGGGCGCCCCTCAAGCGTGAGCCGCGCGCGGCCGTCTTTCGAGTAGGCGCGCTGCACGCCCAGCCAGCGGGTGAAGGCCACGCGCGCATAGGCATTGCGGCGCGCTTCGGCCAATGCCTCGAGGTCCGACGCATCTTCTTCGACGTGGCGGACGCTGGTCATGCGCGCAAGGTGTCGCGCAACACGGTCTTGAGCACCTTGCCGGCCGCGCTCATGGGCAGGGCCTCGACGAAGTGCATGCCGCGCGGGCACTTGTAGCCGGCCAGTTCGCGGCGGCACCAGGCCGTGAGTTCGGCCTGCAGCTCGGCGGTGTGGGCGCTGTCGCCGCGCAAGACCGGGTCGCGGGCCACCACCACGGCATGCACGGCCTCGCCCCACTTCACGTCGGGCAGGCCGATGACGGCCGCGTCCACCACCTGCGGGTGGCTGCGCAGCGCGGCTTCCACTTCGGCGGAGTACACGTTTTCGCCGCCGGAGATGATCATGTCCTTCAACCGGTCGGCGATGAAGAGATAGCCGTGTTCGTCCATGCGTGCACCGTCGCCGGTGCGGAACCAGCCGTCGATGAATGCGCGTTCGGTGGTGTCGGGCAGGTTCCAGTAGCCGCGCGTGACCATGGGGCCGCGCACCTGGATCTCACCCACCTCGCCGCGAGGGACTTCCTCACCCAGCGGGTCGACGATGCGCACTTCGGCGCCCAGGCCAGGCCGACCCACCGCGCGCCAGCGGCCATTGCGCCGGCCTTCGCCGCGGTGGTTGGCGGGTGGGTTGATGCAGACCGCGCCGGCGGTTTCGGTGAGGCCGTAGGCCTGGAAGAACTCGGCATCGGGCCAGGTCTGCAGCGCGCGGTCCAGCAGGTCGGGCGGCATGGGGGCCGCGCCAAAGGCGATGCGCGTGAGCGACTGCATGCGGCCAGCGTCGAAGCCCGGCAGGTCGAGCATGGCCTGCAGCATGCTGGGCACCATGATGGTGTCGGTGATGCCCAGGCGATCCACGGCGGCCATCACCTGGTCGGGCCGGAAACTCGGCATGGTCACGCAGGTGCCGCCCACGCTGGCCTGGCCCACCAGCCGGCCCAGGCCGGCCACATGGAACAGCGGCGCCACCAGCAGCGACACGCCTTCTGGCGGGTTGGGCAGCTCTGCGGCGCGGGTGATGGAAGCGGTCCAGAAATTGGCGTGCGACAGCATCACGCCCTTGGACCTGCCGGTGGTGCCACCGGTGTACAGCAGGGCGGCCAGGGCGTCGCCGCCGGTGCGGCTGTCCGGCATTGGCGTGCAGGTGGCGGCTTCGACGGCGAATGCATCGGTGGACAACACCGTGGTCTGGTCGGCCAGGTCGGCGGCGGGCCCGGCCAGCGAAGGGTCGACCACCAGCAGGCGCGCACCCGAATCCGCCAACGCGTGGCGCAGTTCGGCCACGCTCCAGCGCGTGTTCAGCGGGCAGGCCACGGCGCCCAGCCACCAGCACGACCACAGCAGGATGATCAAGGCGTCGTTGTTGGGTGCGAGCAAGGCCACACGGTCGCCGGGCGCCACGCCGCGTTGGCGCAGGGCAGCGGCGTGGCGGCCAGCGAGGTCGGCCAGGCCGGCGAAGCTCAGGGCGCGGTCGCCGTCTTCGGCGACGTGGCGCACAGCGATCTTCTGGGGATGGGTTTGCAGCGCGCGCTGCAGGCCCTGGGTGAGGTACATGGCAGTTTCCGTGAACGGTTCAGGGGGTGCCCTGGTCGGCATCGGTCGGTGTGTTCACCGGCGCGCGGTAGCGGAAGGTGCCCATGGCCTTGGCCACCACGGCGCCGGTGCCGTCGACCAGCTCGGCCTCGCAGAAACACACCGAGCGGCCACCGCCGGTGGTGCGACCCGTGGCCACCAGCCGGCCCGAAGCGGGGCGCATGAAGCCCACGTGCATGTCGATGGTGACCACCTCGCGCGCAAAGTCCACCAGGCCCAGCGCGGCATTGGCCATGGCGCTGTCGAGCAAGGTCATGACCACGCCGCCGTGGCCACCGCCGTGGTTGTTGAGCAGGTCGGGCCGCAGGTCCACCGCCACCACGGCCACCCCCTTGCCCACCGACTCGCGTCGCGCCGAGATCAGTTCCAGGAAAGGGATGTGGCGGTCAGGGCCAGCCACCGGCTTGCCCTGGTTCGGGACGGATAAGGTCTCTGTCATGGTGATGGGACTGCGCGCGTTCATGAAGGCTTGAATCCGATTTCGTCGAGCATCTGCTTTTCACGCACGAACTGAGCGGAAGCGTACTGCTGATAGGCGGCACCGTCGAGCAACCAGGGGACCAGGTCGTATTCGGCGCTCAGCCGCTGATAGTCGGCGTTCTGCGTGGCCTTCTGCAAGGCTTTCTGCAAACGCAGGGCAATGGCCGGGTCCAGGCCCTTGGGGGCCACGATGCCCACGGGCGACTGGATCACCAGGTCGTGGCCCAGTTCCTTCACCGTGGGCACCTGCTGCCACCGGGGCAGGCGCTGCTCGGTGAAGGTGGCCAGCAGGCGCAGCTTGCCGCTCATGGCCATGGCACCGAAGGCAGGATCGCCGTATACATGCAGGTGCCCGCCCAACACGGCAGCCACCTGTTCGGCGCCGCCCTTGTAGGGAATGAAGTTGATTTCCACGCCAGCGGCCTTGGCCAGGCGCTGGGCGTAAATGCGGTTGGCGCTGGTGGCGCCCACGTTGCCCCAGGTGATCTGGCCCGGGCGGGCTTTCGCGTCTGCCAGCAGTTCTTCCAGGCTCTTCCATGGCGCATCGGCCGCCACGGCAATACCGGTGGTGAGACTGGCCAGACCGGTGATGTAGGTGAAGTCCTTGACCGGGTCCCAGCTGACCTTGGTGATGTGAGGGTGGCGGATGACCGAGTTGTGCATCACGCTCAAGGTGTAGCCGTCGGCCTCGTTCATCATGGCCAGTCCCGCCGTGCCCGAGACGCCGCCGGCACCCGGCTTGTGGTTGAGCACGATGGGCTGGCCCAGGTCCTGTGCAGCCGCGTTGCCCATGGCGCGCAGCACGGCATCGAACATGCCACCGCCCGGGAACGGCAGCACCAGGGTGATGTGGCGGTCCGGGAAAGTGCTGGCACCAAACGCGGGCACGGCGTTCAGTCCGAACGCACCCAGGCCGGCGGCCAGCAGGGTGCGGCGATCAAGGCCGCGCGGGCCCTGGTGGTGAATCGGTTTTTGCATGTCTGTCTCCTCTTTGGGGTGGTGTCGGGCTCATGCCACCTGTCCATGGCGCAAACGTTGCAACATGAGAGATGGTGCGGCCAGTCTAGAAACTTCAACCCGCTGCGCCCATTGCCAAAAACATGCGGGCCGTTGGCGATTTCGATCAATCCGACAATGCTTCAAGTCGCTGTCGCTGCGCGAGACCCACTGCCAGCCGTTCGTGTTGGAGCACTTTGCCGCTGAGCGTCATGGACAGTTGGTGCAGACACGCGCTGACGCCACGCACCCGAGAGGGCGGGCGTTCCCGGGATCGGCGGTGTCCACGGCAGACGACTGCCGTGGGGGTGGGTGAGCCGGCCTGCCCCCGGTGGAGGCATGGCCTGGCCGAGCGATCACTTCAACGTGATCTTGGTTTCCTTGATGATGTTGGCGTACACCTTGGCATCGCTTTGCATGACCTTGGCGAATTCCTCAGGGGTTTCCCCGCCGACGAACAGGCCCAGGCCTTCGATGCGCGCGCGCACATCCGGCAGCTTGAGCACGCGCGCGGCCTCGGCTGCGAACTTGTCCAGCACCGGCTTGGGCACACCCGCAGGCATCAGCAGCCCGAACCAGCCCAGGGGTTCGTAGGAGTGCAGGCCCTGCTCGGCGAAGGTGGGCACGTCGGGCAAGGCTGGCATGCGGCTGGGGCCGGTCACGGCCAGCACCTTGAAGGACTTGAGGTGGGGCCGGGCAGTGGCGCTGTCGATGAAGGCCGCCGGAAGTTGCCCGCCCAGCATCGCAGCCACCAGCGGTGCGGCACCCTGGTAGGGCACATGGACCATGTCCAGACCAGCCTGCGTGTTGAGCAACTCGCCCTGGATGTGCGAGGAGGTACCGGCGCCGTAGCTGCCGAAGTTGTATTTGCCTGGGTTGGCCTTGACCTGAGCAATGAACCCCTTGAGGTCCTTGGCCGGATCACTGGGTTGCACCGCGAGCAGGCTGGGGCTGATGGCCACGCGGGTGATGGGCTGGAAGTCCTTGACCGGGTCGTAGGGCAGTTGCATCAGCGGCGGCTGCTGGATGATGGCCGTGATGGCCAGCAGCACGGTGTGCCCATCCGGTGCGGCCTTGGCCACGAAGTTGTTGCCGATGGTGCCACCCGCACCCGCGCGGTTTTCCACCACCACAGGGTTGTTCCAGTTCTCCTGGATCTTCTGGGCGATCAGTCGGCCCAGCGTGTCGGTGGCGCCACCGGCCGGATACGGAATCACCAGCTTGATCGGCTGGTTGGGGTAAGCGCTCTGCGCCAACGCGGGAGCTGCGGCGAGCATCCCAAGCGCGGCCATGGTGGCCAGGGTGGTACGGCGGGTGGTGAGTTTCATGGCTTGTCTCCTGTATGGGTGTATGAATGGCGAACGGGAAAAACGGAGCGCGCAAGCCCCTTCAGCGGGTGGCTTCTCGCACCAGGTTGCGGGCGATGACGATCTGCTGGATCTGTGTGGTGCCTTCGTAGATGCGGAACAACCGCACGTCGCGGTAGAAGCGCTCGATGCCGTACTCGCTCATGTAGCCGGCACCGCCGAAGATCTGCACCGCGCGGTCGGCCACGCGACCGCACATTTCAGAGGCAAACATCTTGCAGCACGAGGCCTCGGTGGCGACGTTCTGGCCCAGATCGCGGCGGCGGGCAGCGTCCAGCACCATGCAGCGGGCTGCGTAGATTTCGGCCTGGCTGTCGGCCAGCATGGCCTGCACCAACTGGAACTCCGCGATGGGCTGGCCGAACTGCTTGCGCTCAATGGCGTAGTTCAGGGCGTCGCGCTGCATGCGCTCGGCCACACCCACGCAGATGGCACCGATGTGGATTCGCCCCTTCTCCAGCACCTTCATGGCCGTCTTGAAACCCTGGCCTTCCTTGCCACCGATCAGCTGGCTGGCGGGCACACGGCAGTTCTCGAAGATCACGTCGGCGGTGTGGGCACCGCGCTGGCCCATCTTCTTGTCCTTCTTGCCGATGGTGATGCCGGGCGTATCGGCCTCGACGATGAAGGCCGAGACACCGCCCGCGCCCATGTCGGCCGGGTTGGTGCGCGCCATCAGGGTGAAGATGCCGGCCTGCGGCGAATTGGTGATGAAACGCTTGGTACCGTTGACCACATAATGGTCGCCATCGCGGATGGCGGTGGTGCGCAGCGAAGCCGCGTCCGACCCGGCCTCGGGTTCGGTCAGCGCAAACGAGGCGATCAGTTCTCCGGTGGCCAGCGGTGGCAGGTATTTCGCCTTCTGCTCCGGCGTGCCGTCGAACACGATGCCCTGCGAGCCGATGCCCACCGTGGTGCCGAACAGCGAGCGAAAGCAGGGCGAGGTCTGGCCCATCGCCAGCATCACTTCCCCCTCTTCTTCCATGGTCAGGGCCAGGCCGCCGAACTCTTCGGGCACGGTCAGACCGAACAGGCCCATTTCCTTCATCTCGCGCACGATGTCGGCCGGGATTTCATCGGTTTCAGACACCAGGGCCTCGGCTGGCACCAGGCGTTCGCGCACGAAGCGATTGACGGTATCGAGCAAGGCATTGAGGGTTTCGGGGTCGCGGATCATGAGGACGTGGTTTCGTATTTCAAAGTGCGGCAGCGGTGCCGAGAATGGCCGTGGACTGGCTGGAGAGCGTGCCGCCGTTGCCGTGGGCAATGGCTGTGGTGGCACCCGCCACCTGGCGGTTGCCACCTTCGCCGCGCAATTGGCGCACCGCTTCAATCAGCGCGAAGATGCCGTACATGCCGGGATGCACACAGGAAAGACCGCCGCCGTTGGTGTTCACCGGCAGGCGCCCACCCGGGGCGATGGCACCGTCGCGCACGAAGGCACCGCCCCCGCCCTTGGCGCAAAAGCCCAGGTCCTCCAGGAACAGCAGGGTGTTGATGGTGAAAGCGTCGTAGAGCTGCACCACGTCGATGTCCTTCGCCTGCAGGCCGGCCATGGCGTAGGCATCCGCGCCGGACTGGCTGGCAGCGGTCACGGTGAGGTCGGGCATGCTGGAGATCTGCCGGTTCCACACGGCCGTGCCATTGCCCAGCACATAGACCGGTGGCTTGGGCAGGTCGCGGGCGCGGTCTGCGCGCACCAGCACATAGGCGCCACCGCCGTCGGTCACCAGACAGCAGTCGCGCACCGAGAGCGGATCACTCACCATGCGGCTGGCCAGCACGTCGTCGATCGACAGCGGATCGCGCATGAAGGCCTCGGGGTTGAGTCGGGCCCAGGCGCGCGCGGCCACTGCCACTTCGGCCAGGTCGCGGCGGGTGGTGCCGTACTGGTGCATGTGGCGTGAGGCGGCCAGCGCGTAGGCCGATGGCGGGAGCATCGGCTCATAGGGCGTCTCGTAGGGCTGCGGGTCCAGGAACTTGCGCGCACGCGCGATCTCGGCGCGGCTGAAAGCCCCCGAGCGCTGCGCGCTGCCGTAGCAGACCAGCACCGCGTTGCACTGACCCGCGTGCAGCGCATGCATGGCAGGCAGCAGGTGCGCAATGAAGCTGGAGCCGCCGAGCATGGTGCCGTCGATGTAGCGCGGGTTGATGCCCAAGTGCTCGATCACCGGCATGGGCCACATGGTCGAAGCCACACTGGCGGTGCACAGGCCATCGATGTCGCTCATCTTCAGGCCAGCGTCTGCCACGGCCGCGCGGGCCGAACGGGCCAGCAGCTCCATGTCGGTGAAGCCGGGTGCCTCGCCGCAGCCGAAGGTGGCCACGCCGGCGATGGCGGCGCTGCCGCGCAGGGCTTTGAGGGTTGCGTTCATGCGCCTTCTCCGGCAACAGCATCGAACACCACCAGGCCCACGCCATCTTTCACCGCCACGCGGGCCTGCACCCGCTGGCCAATGATCACGTCGGCAGGCGCCACGCCTTCGACCCGGCTCATCAGTCGCACGCCTTCGTCCAGGTCGATCAGCACCACGTTGTAGTCGCCTCCCGAATCGGGCTTGCGGCGCACCGTGGTGGTGGCGTACACCGTGCCGGTGCCCCGGGGGAGCACCAGGCTCAGCGCATCGCTGCCGCAATGGGGGCAGACTTCGCGCGGGTAGTAGATGTGGCGATTGCAGTCATCGCAATGCTGGATCAGGAAGTGGCCGGCGTTGAGCTCGGCCTGGTGGCGGGCCTGGATGCCTTGTTCAGCGGTATTCATCGTCGCTTCGCTCACACTGGGTCCCAGGAGAACACGTCGCCCGAGCGGTCCAGGTCGAAATAGCTGGCCTGCATCGCAGGCAGCGCGTGGCTGGCCACCGACTGTGGAGTCCAGCCTTCGCCACGGTGCACCGAGCGAATCGGGCGCGGCTGGCTGAACAGGAAGATCTCGTTGTTGCGCACGCCGAAGATCTGGCCGTTGGTCTGGGCCGATGCATCGCTGGCCAGGGCCACCGCCAGCGGCGCGATCTTGGCCGGTGTCATCTGCTTGATGCGCTCCACCCGCGCCTGTTCTTCGGGCGTGTCGGTGGGGATGGAGCCGATCATGCGGCTCCAGGCAAAGGGCGAAATGCAGTTGGAGCGCACGTTGAACTTCTGCATGTCCAGCGCGATGGACTTGGACAGCGCAGCCACACCCATCTTGGCGGCCGCGTAGTTGGCCTGGCCGAAGTTGCCGATCAGACCCGAGGTGGAGGTCATGTGGATGTAGTTGCCCGATGCCTGTTCCTTGAAATGCGGTGCGGCGGCGCGACTGACGTGAAAGGCGCCATACAGGTGCACCTTGATCACCGCATCCCACTCGTCCAGGCTCATCTTGTGGAAGAAGCGGTCGCGCAGGATGCCGGCGTTGTTGACCACCACGTCGATACGGCCAAAAGCGTCGAGCGCGGTCTGCACGATGCGCGCGGCGCTGGTGGCGTCGGACACGCTGTCGGTGTTGGCCACGGCCTCGCCACCCAGTTCCCTGATTTCGTTGACCACTGCCTGCGCCGGGCCGGCGTCGTTGCCCTCGCCGGAAACCGAAGCACCGATGTCGTTGACCACGACCTTGGCGCCTTCGCGTGCCATGGCCAGCGCGATGTCACGGCCAATGCCGCCGCCGGCACCGGTCACCACGACGACCTTGCTCTCGACCATGCGGGGGGTGTTGTTGTCTGTCTTGCTCAAAACGAAGTTCCTTTTTTGTCTGGGTTGTATGGTGTGCGGTGGGGTGGCTGCGCACAATCTGCGATTGCTGAAGGTGGTCTTTCGTGGGGGTGAAGACTGGGGTTGACCCTTATGTGTTTGGGGGGAGGTTGTTTGTCTTTGTTGTTGTGTGTTGGCTTTCGTGGCGTGCCGGGTCTCGGCCCGGCGGCCGAGCTACTTTTCTTTGATTCGCCAAAGAAAAGTAGCCAAAAGAAAGGCGAGCCGAAGTCCGGGCCCCTTCGGGGTTCCTTGCGCTGCTCGGATCGCCCGGGGTGCGCGCAAACTCGCCTGCGGCTCAAACATGCGCGCCCCTTTCTCCGGGCGCTCCTGCGCTGCTCAGCCCGGCCACACGGCAAAGCGAAATCGGGATCGGGATCGGATATCCGCTCAGGCATGGCGCGCTGCCCGCCGGAGAGAACCCCTTCTGCGCGAGCCGAGCAGCGCAGGCCTGGGCGGATCTAGGGCTGCGCATGTTTGAGCCGAAGGCGAGTTTGCGCAGACCCCGCCCAGGGCGAGCACCGCAGGGTGCCCGGAGCGCAGCGGAGGGTCTCGCGCAGCAGGGGTCGTTTTCTTTGCCTCCTTTCTTTGTCGACACAAAGAAAGGAGGTGCGCGCCGGGCGCACATCCCGGCACGCCACGAAAGCCAACACGCACCGACAAAGAAAACCGAGCGCCGATCCACGGAGAACCTCAAGGCTTCACATCCACAGGCCAAACAAACGGCAAAGGCTGCTTCTCCAGAAAACACCTCACCGCCTCCCGATGCTCAGGCGTCGCAGCCGCCAAGGCCTGCGCATTGACCTCCGCATCCACCAACGCAGCCAGACTCGCACCAGGCGCCTGCTCCAGCGCCCGCTTGATGAGACTCACCGCCGTAGGCGAAGCGCCCACAAAGCTGGTGGCCAGCGCCTGCGCACGGTCCAACAAGGCTTCAGGCGCATGCAACTCCATCACCAGCCCCAGTCGCAAGGCCTCGTCTGCCCCCACGTCGCGAGCAGACAGCATCAGCTCCTTGGCACGCTGCACGCCCACGATGCGGGGCAGCGTGTAAAAGGCCGCCATGTCGGGCACCAGGCCCACCTTCAGAAACGACATGCAGAACGTCGCGCGCGGCGTGGCCAGCACGAAGTCCGCCATCATGGCCAGGCTGAAGCCGGCGCCTGCGGCGGCACCGTCCACCGCAGCGATCACCGGACGGTCCAGCGTGATCAGGTCGTGCAACCATTCGTGCAGGCTGCGCATGCGGTGGCGCCAGCCGGCGGTGTCCAGCCCGGCAGCGGCGATGTTGCGCAAGTCACCGCCTGAACAGAAGTGGCCGCCCGCACCGGTAAGCACCACGGCGCGGATGCCTGCGTCGCGCCGCACCTGGCCCACCACGTCGGCCAGTCGCTCGCGCACTTCGGCGTCGAAGACGTTGCGTTTGGCGGGGTTGTTGAAGGTGATGGTGGCGACCTGGTCGCGCACCTCGAACAGCAGAGCCGACACCTCGCTCATGACAACCCTCCGGACAGGTCGCGGCCACCACCTAGCGAGCTGCCGCCGTCCACCGGTATGACCGCGCCGGTCACGAACTGCGCGCGCGACGAGGCGAGGAACAGCGCCATGTGGGCGATCTCTTCCACCCGGCCCATGCGGCGCAGCGGAATGCTCTGCTCCATGCGCTCCAAGGCCTCAGGGGTGGGGGCGAGGCGGCGCACGCCTTCGGTGTCGCCAATGGGGCCGGGCACGATGGAATTGATCCGCACACCCTCGGGGCCCCATTCCATGGCGAGCACCCGGGTGAGCATGTCCACGCCCGCCTTGGCGGCACAGACGTGCGCCTGCAGCGGCGTCGGGTTGAAGGCCTGCGGCGCGGAGATGTTGAGCACGCAGGCACCTGGCTTTTTGAGGTGTTCGTGGCCGGCACGCAGCACGTGGAAGGTGCCGTTGAGGTCGATGTCGACCACGGTGCGAAAGCCCTTGGCCGACATGCCCAGCGCGGGCGCCACAAAATTGCCCGCCGCGCCGGAGACCAGCACATCGAACGGTCCGATGGCGGCGCGCGCCTGGGCCAGCACATCAGCAATGGCGTCGGCGTCGCGCACGTCGGCGCTGTAACCGCGCACCTGGGTGCCGTGCGCCTGCAACTCGGCCACGGCTCCGGCCACGCGTTCCGCGTTGCGGCTGGCAATGGCCACGTTCGCGCCCGCTGCCGCAAAGGCGTGGGCGATGCCCAGGTTGATGCCGCTGCTGCCGCCGGCCACAAAGACCGATCGGCCGGAAAAATCAAAGGGGTCGTTGCTCATGTGCCGCTTTCTTCAGGGGAAGGTTCAGTCGTGGATGAAGCGCTTTGCTCGGCCGCCTGCAGCTCTCGCCACAGGATCTTGCCGGTGCCCGACTTGGGCAGGCTGTCCATGAAGCGCACCAGGCGCGGCGCCTTGTAGACCGCCATGCGCTGACGGCTCCAGTCGATGATGTTCTGCTCGCTCACGCGGCCGCGGTGTTCGGGCTTGAGCACGATCAGCGCCTTCACCGTTTCGCCACGGCGCTCGTCGGGCACGCCGACGATACAGGCTTCGTGGATGGCGGGATGTTCGTACAGCGCACTCTCCACCTCGGCCGGCCACACCTTGAAGCCCGACGCATTCACCATGCGCTTGAGCCGGTCGCGCATGAAGAAGTAGCCCTCTTCGTCCACATGGGCCAAGTCGCCGGTGCGGAAAAATCGCAGGCCATCGAGCTCGATGAAGGCGGCCGCATCGGCCTCGGGGTTGCGCCAGTAGCCGGTCATCACCTGCTCGCCGCGCGTGACCAGCTCACCTACTTCGCCGGGCGGCAGCTCTTGCAAAGTGACCGGGTCGACGATGCGCGAGTCCACGCCCTGCGTGGGCATGCCCAGGCACTGGCGCTTGCCGCGCGCCACCGGGTTGGCGTGCAGAAAGGCCGCCGTCTCCGACAGGCCGTAGGCTTCGTTGTACTGCAGCCCAAAGCGGTCAGCCAGCAAGGTGGCCACCGCTTCGGGCATGGCCGCGCCACCGCCTGACAACAGGGCCAGGCTGGAGAGGTCGCGGGTCTGCGCCTCGGGTTGGGCAAAGAAGTCGATCACCATGGCCGGCGGTGCGGTCCACACCGTCACGCGGTGGCGCTCCACCAGTTCCACCGCCTGTGCGGCGTTCCAGCGCGGCATCATGACGATGGTGGCGCCCAGCGTGAGCGGCATGTTCATGCCGTTCTGCATGCCCAGCATGTGGAACAGCGGCGCCACGCACAGGAACACCGCGTCGCCGTGCAAGCCGCGCCACACCTGCGAGGCGAGGTTGGAGGCCAGCACGCTGCGATGGCTGTGGCAGCAGCCCTTGGGGTGGCCGGTGGTGCCCGAGGTGTAAGGCAGCACGGCCAGATCGTCCGGGCTGCTCTCACTCGCGCGCGGCGCCTGCTCAGCCGTCAGCGCGTCGGTAAACCGGTGCGCGCCTTCTGGCAGCGTAGCTGGCATGTCGGCGCGCATGGCCTCGGGCAGGCTGTCGTCGGGCACCTGCGGCAGGCCGTCGGCGTAGCGGTGCAGCACCAGATTCTGCAGAGACTCGTCGCCACCCTGGCGCAGCAGCGGGAGGATCTGGGGCAACAAGTCGCACGCCACCAGGGCCACACGGGCACCGCTGTCGCGCACATAGAAGGCCAGTTCCGGCGTGGTGCTCATAGGGTTGACCGGCACGATGGCCGCACCCGCGCGCAACGCGGCGTAATAGGCCACCACAAACTGCGGCCCGTTCTGGCTCATCAGCAACACCCGGTCGCCGCGCGCCACGCCCAGTGTGTGCTGCAGATAGCCCGCGAGCACGTTCACCTGGCGCAGCAGTTCGGCGTAGCTGAGCATTTGGCCGCAGAACACAATGGCCGGCTTGTCAGGGTAGCGCTGTGCGGCCACTTTCAGGTAGTGGTTCAGCGTGACCTGGGGCACGCGCAGGGTATGCGGCACGCCGCGGGGCCAGTACCGGTAATGCGCAGGCAGCGGGGCGACTTGTCTCATGTCTTTTTTCTGGAAGGGGCTAGCGACCGCGCTCCACCGAGCGGGCAATGATCTCCTTCATCACCTCGTTGGTGCCGCCGTAGATCTTGCTCACCCGCACATCGGCGTACAGACGCGCGATGGGGTATTCGGTCATGTAGCCGTAGCCGCCGAAGAACTGCAGGCATTCGTCCACGATGCGCACGTTGGTGTCGGTGGCCCACCACTTGGCCATGGCAGCGGTGGTGGCGTCGAGCTCGCCGCGCAGCAGGCGGCCGATGCAGTCGTCCACAAAGCTGCGCGCCACGGTGGCTTGCGTTGCGCACTCGGCGAGCTTGAAGCGGGTGTTCTGCATCGACATCAGCGGCTGGCCGAACACCTGGCGCTCGCGCACGTAGGTGATGGTCTCGTCCAGCGCGCGATGCATGGTGGCCACCGCGCCCACGGCGATGATCAGGCGCTCCTGTGGCAGCTGTTGCATCAGCTGGCCGAATCCCTTGCCCTCTTCGTCGCCCAGCAACTGGTCGGTGGGCACGCGCACCTCGTCGAAGAACAGCTCGGCGGTGTCCTGCGTTTTCTGGCCCAGCTTCTCCAGCAGCTTGCCGCGCCGGAAGCCTTCAGAGCCCTCGGTTTCCACCATCAGCAGCGACACACCCTTGGCGCCTGCCGCCGGGTCGGTCTTGACCGCCAGGCAGATCAGGTTGGCGTGCAGGCCGTTGGTGATGAAGGTCTTGGAGCCGCTGACGACGTAGTGATCGCCGTCGCGGCGGGCGTGGGTCTTCATGCGCTGCAGGTCGGAGCCAATGCCCGGCTCGCTCAGCGCAATGGCCGCCACCAACTCGCCAGTGGCCATGCGCGGCAGCCAGCGCTGCTTCTGCGCTTCGCTGCCATAGGCCAGCAGGTAGTGCGCCACGATGCCACTGTGCACGTTGTTGCTGAAGGCGTTCACCATGGCACGGGCCTGCTCTTCGCAGATCACGGCCTCGTGCCGGAAGTCGCCGCCGCCGCCGCCGTACTGCTCCGGAATGCCGGCACACAGCAGGCCCGCCGCGCCGGCCTTGAGCCAGATGTCGCGGTCGGCGTGTTGTTGCTCGGTCCAGCGCTTTTCATGCGGCACGCATTCGCGCTCGTAGAAGCGGCGCGCGGTGTCGCGCAGCTGCTCCAGGTCGGCGTCCATCCAGGGGCGTGGCCCGTTCAGCGGCGCATGGCTCACGGCCGGCCTCCGCCGCACACCAGCACCTGGCCACTCACATAGTTGGACTCCGGAATGCAGAACATGTAGACCGCACCCGCCGCTTCTTCGGGTGTGCCGCCACGGCCCAGCGGGATCAGCGCTTCGGCGTTCTTGAGCACCTGCGGGTTCACGCCCACCTTGATCTGCTGGCCGGCGATGTCGATCTTCGCGTCGGCATCGGCCGCGGCTTCGGTCAGGCGCGTCATGATCAGGCCGAAGGCCACGCTGTTGACGTTGACCTTGTAGCGACCCCATTCCTTGGCCATGGCCTTGGTCAGGCCGTTGATGCCCGCCTTGGCCGCCGCGTAATTGGCCTGGCCGGCGTTGCCGTACACGCCCGAGGTGGACGAGATGTTCACCACCTTGCGGAACACCGGCGCACCCGCTTCGGCCTCGCGTTTGGCTGCATCACGGATGAAGCCGGAGGCTGCGCGCAGGATGCGGAACGGCGCCGTCAGGTGCACCGCGAGCATGGCTTCCCATTGTTCGTCGCTCATCTTCTGCACCACGTTGTCCCAGGTGTAGCCGGCGTTGTTGACGATGATGTCGACGCCCCCGAAGGCGTCCAGCGCGGTCTTCACGAACTTGTCGCCAAAGTCGGCATCGGTCACGCTGCCCACGCAGGCCACGGCCTGGCCGCCGCGCGAAACGATGTCGGCCACGGTCTGTTCGGCCGGTGCGGCGTCCAGGTCGTTGATCACCACACGGGCGCCTTCGCTGGCGAGCTTGAGAGCGATCTCGCGGCCAATGCCCCGGCCAGAGCCGGACACCAGGGCCACCTTGCCTTCGAGTTTTTGGGTCATGTCGGATTTCCTTTGTGTGGAGGTTTCAGGGCAGGCTCAGAACAGCCTCACCCAGCAGTTTTTGCACGCCGGCCTCGTTGGTGGTGGCCAGGCTCACACGCACGAGGCGTTCACCGTCGTGCTCGAATTTTTCGGTCACCGTGCCGGTGCAGCGGATGCTTTCGCCCACATGGGTGATGGCGGCGAAGCGCACGTTGAAGTCGCGCAAGGCAGACTGGGGCACCCAGTCGGTCAGCGCACGCCCCAGCCAGGCCATGGACAACATGCCGTGGGCGAACACGTCGGGCATGCCGGCTTCTTTTGCAAAGTCCAGGTCCACGTGAATGGGGTTGTGGTCGCCCGAGGCGCCGCAGTAGAGCGCCAGGGTCAGGCGGCTCAGGGGCGGAAGGTCCAGCGCCGGCAGCGCATCGCCCACATTGACGTTGTCAAAGCGAACAGGTGTCACGGTGTTCATGCGCTCTCCTTTTCCGGCTGGCGCATGACCGTGACGCCACGCAGATCGGCCACGTGTTCGCCCCGCTGGTTGCTCACGCGCGTCTTGCGCACCACGAATTCCAGCGCGCCGCCTTTCTTGTCGTAGATGTCTTCAATGCGCTGCTCGAAGCTCAGCACGTCGCCCGCATGGGCCATGCGGTGGTAGGTGAAGCCCTGCTCGCCGTGCAGCAGGCGCTTGTAGTCCAGTCCCAGCAGGTTGCGGATGGCGGCCGGATCGGGCGACTCCATTTCGAGGCAGAACAGGAAGGTGGGCGGCACGGGCAGGCCGGGGTGGCCTGCGGCTCGCGCCGCTTCATCCTGGCTGTAGACAGGATCGGTCTGTCCGGTGGCCTTGGCGAAGAAGCGCAGTCGCCCCGCTTCCACCGCGACTTTGAAGGGAGCCATGGTGTGGCCGATGTACTTTCGATCGATCATGGCCTGGCTCCTCAGGCCTTGGCGTACAGCGTGACCACGCAGGCCCCGCCCAGCCCCAGGTTGTGCTGCAGCGCCAGCCGCGCGCCTTCCACCTGCCGCTGCTCGGCCTGACCGCGCAGTTGCCACACCAGTTCGGCGCACTGCGCCAGCCCGGTGGCGCCCAGCGGGTGGCCCTTGGACAGCAACCCGCCCGACGGGTTGGTGACGATGCGACCGCCGTAGGTGTTGTCGCCTTCCACGATGAAGCGCTCGGCCGTGCCTTCGGGTGTCAGGCCCAGGGCTTCATAGGTGATGAGTTCGTTGGCAGTGAAGCAGTCGTGCAGTTCCACCACGTCCAGGTCATCGGGGCCGATGCCGGCGTCCTCGTACACCTGCTGCGCGGCGGCTGCGGTCATGTCGTAGCCCACGACCTTGCGCATGTCGCCTGTCTCGAAGGTGCTGGGCGTGTCGGTGGTCATGGCCTGGGCGGCGATCACCACGCTGGCGTCCAGCCCGTGCTTCTTGGCGAACTCGGCCGAACACACGATGGCCGCTGCGGCACCGCAGGTGGGCGGGCAGCACTGGAAGCGTGTCATGGGGTCGAACACGGTGGGCGCGGCCATCACCTCGTCGAGCGTGAGGGTCTGGCGGAACACAGCGAGTGGGTTGCGTGCGGCGTGCTGGCGCGCCTTGACCGAGATGCGGCCGAAGGTGTCGGCGCGGATGCCGTACTGCGCCATGTAGTCGCGCCCGGCGCCGCCGAAAAACTGTGCGGCGCGGGGCACGCCGGCCTCGAAGCCCTGATGCTCGGTCATCACGTCGGCGAAGCGCGCCATGGGCGAAGGCCGGTCGTCGTAAGCGCCCTTGAGCGCGCCCGGCACCATCTGCTCGAAGCCCAGCGCAATGGCGCATTCGATCATGCCGCTCTCCACCGCCTGGCGCGCCAGGAACAGCGCACTGGAGCCGGTAGAGCAATTGTTGTTGACGTTGAAGACTGGTATGCCGCTCAGGCCCACGCCGTAGATGGCGGCCTGGCCGGCGGTGGAGTCACCGTACACGTAGCCCACATAGGCCTGCTGCACCTCGGCGTAGTCCACGCCCGCGTCGGCCAGCGCGGCCTGTGCGGCCCGCGCACCCATGACGGTGTAGGGCTCGCTGGCGCCGGGTTTGGTGAAGGGAATCATGCCCACGCCCACGACGTGAACGGGTCTGCGCATCTGGCTCATCGGGTGTCCTCATGTCAAAAACAATGACCCGAGTTTGGGCGCCGGGGGCGCTGCGGCCAATAACGGATAGGCCCAAAATGATTGGCAGAAACGCTCAGTCTGCCGCGATCCGCAGGACCTTGCCGATGCGCGTCAGTCGCCTGCTGCGGCGTCCGCCTGAGTGGGTGCCTGCGCTTGCAGACGGCGTTGCCGGTACACGCCCGGCGCCAGTCCGGTCCAGCCCTTGAAGGCGCGGTGGAAGGTGCTGGCTTCCGAAAAGCCCAGCCGGTTGGCGATGTCCAGCAGCGTGAGGTCGGGCTGCGACAGGTACTCCACGGCCACGTCGCGGCGCAGGCTGTCCTTGATGGCCTGGTAGCCCTGGCCTTCGCGCTGCAGATGGCGCCGCAGGGTCTGCGGCGTCATCGCCAGCGATTGGCTCACTTCGTCGAGCGAGGGCATGTCTTCGGCCAGGTAGCGCCGCAGCAGGCGGCGAATGCGCTCGGTCAGGCTGGTCTGGTCGCGGTATTTCACCAGCAGACTGGTGGGCGCCTGCTGCAGGAATTCGCGCAGGCTCTCCCGGTTCTGCACCACGGGAAGCTCCAGCCAGCGCGCGTCGAAACGGTAGCCCATCCAGTCGGGCTGGAAGCGCACGGGCGCCTGAAACAGGCGCGAAGCGTCGCTGCGCAGACCGGATTCCGGGTGGGTGTAGATCACCTCGCGCAAGGGAATGCGCCGCGCCACCAGCCAGCACGCCAGGCCAAAGCTGAAGAACATGAACACACGCTGGGCGTAGATCAGGCCGGCATTGGCCGGGCCACGCGCGCTCAGGCGACAGGTGGCCATGCCCTCGCTCACCTGCAGGCGCGGCACGAAGTCGTGCAACTGCTGGTGGTAGTAACGCAGGCCGGTGTGCATGGCCTCACCCAGGGTCTTGCAGTGCACCAGCAGTTCGCATCCCATGGCAAAGCTGCCCATCGGCAAAGGGTGCGCGCACAGGCCCCAGAGCTCGTCGCGCGTGAGGCGGCGCAGTTCGAAGATCAGCCGCGCATACTGCGCCTGGGTAACGCGGGACAAGGGCGACTCCAGCAGCGCTGGCGCAATGCTGGCCCGCCGCAGCACCCGCTCCCAGTCTAGGCCACGCGAACGCACGCCCTGCAGGATCTGGATCACCTGCGGAATGGCGATGGTGTGCTGGATCGGAGAGAGGTAGGTGGAGGCTGCCATGGACCGTTGCGCGGACGCGCGCATGCAGGCTGGATGAAGCGGTTTTATCCGAGCACGCCCAACGCCCGCAAGTCTGCCACGCGCTGCTCGCTCCAGCCGGATTCCTGCAACACCTCGTCGGTGTGCTCGCCGGGTCGCGGTGCCGGGCGCACCACGCGGAATTCAAAGTCGCTCATGCGCACCGGGCAGGCCAGCTGTCGCATGACCTGGCCATTGGCACCGTGTACCTCCACCGTCATGCCGCGCGCCACGAAGTGCGGGTGCGCGAGCGCTTCGTCCAGCCGCAGCACAGGCGTCACACAGCACTGGGCATGTTCGAACAGGCCCTGCCAGTGCGCCAGCGGCTGAGCGCGCAGGATCCTGGCCACTTCGGCCCGCAGGCGCATCGAATCCTCGGGCGAAGCGGGCACATGCTGCGCCTGCAGGTCTTCGCGACCCAGGCATTGGCAGAACGCGTCCCAGAACTTACGCTCCAGCGCACCCACCGCCAGGAAGCGGCCATCGGCTGTTTCGTAGAAGGCGTAGCAGGGCAGCAAGCCCGTAAGGCGGTCGCTGCTGGCCGCGCGCGGCCGGCCTTCGCGGTGCACCGCGGCCATGGGCAGCACGGCATGGGCCAGCAGGCCGTCGGCGATGGCGATGTCCACGTGCCGGCCCCTGCCCGTGCGCGTGGCATCGAACAGGGCCGCCAGTATGCCCATGACCGCTGTCATGGTGCCCCCCAGCAGGTCGGCCACCGGCACATTGGACAAGGCCAGCTCACCCGAAGGACTTCCCATCTGGTCGGCCACGCCCACCAGCGCGCTGTAGTTCATGTCGTGACCAGGCTCGTTGCGCAGCGGGCCACTCTGTCCGTAGCCGCTGATGCTGGCGAAAACCAGCCGGGGGTTGTGCGCATGCACCGCGGCCCAGCCCACGCCCAGTCGCTCCATCACTCCCGGGCGAAAGCCTTCCACCAGCACATCGGCGCTTTCGCAGAGCGACAGCAGCGCGGCCACGCCTTGGGGGTGCTTGAGATCTAGCCGTATGCCCCGCTTGTTACGATTGACCATGTCGCGCACCGGTGCTGAAGCGTAATCGCCCGCGCCGGCGTCCTCGATCTTGATCACGTCGGCACCCAGGTCGGCCAAGTGCAGCGTGCACATGGGCCCGGGCAAAAGTCGGGTGAGGTCAAGCACTTTCACACCTGCCAGGGGTGCTCCGGTGGCATGCGTGGCAGGAGCAGCTGAAGTAGGTGGATTGAATTCGGGAAGGTCCATGGCGGAGGGCGAGGTGATGTGTAGCAGCATGGGAGGTACGGTAGTGCAGTTGCCAAGGCGTGCTCAATGGCATGTGGACTCCATTGAGTTGGCAGAAAGTGACACTTTCCATGCAGTAGGAAGCCGGTGTGAACGGCTGTCAATTTCCTGATAAAAATGGTGTCGGCTTCAGCCGAGCGCGATCACCTGCAGCAGTCAGCTGACTGGCGCGTGGTAGTCCACCGAGACGCCCCCGCAGATCCAGCGGTAGGCATCGTGCTCCTGGCTCAACCGTGCCAATTCGCGCCCGCTGCCCACACTCTGCAGCGTGGCGTACAGCCACAGCGCGAAGAGGATGTGCGGGTCGATGGCGGCACGCCCGGCGTTGCTGCCGCGCGCTTTGATGTCAAGGATCAGCTGGCTCAGGTCTTGGTGTACGACGTAGCCCCACACCAGGCGGGCTCGGTGGTCTGCGGGGAGCAAGGACTCCAGGTCCGAGGCGCGCAACTCAACCTGTGAGCGGTTGGGTTGCAGCAGCCGTGGTGCGCCTTGACGGCGTTTGAGGGCCATCTGGGCTTGCGCCTGCTGTGCCTGCTCAGCAGTTGGCAC
>NZ_JAUSOO010000069.1 GCF_030656115.1 Hydrogenophaga sp. | reverse complement strand
GCACCCATGCGGTTGAGATCGCCGAACTCGTAGCGCTGGGCGTAGACCGCCGCAAACACCCCGAGGGCAGCCAACCCCAAGCCGCCGAGAACATCCTGCATGTCCTTGTGTTTCATGTGTATCGTCTCCAGTTGAAAGTCGGTCGTGCCGCAGGTCTCCAAGACGCGGCGGCTGCCTGATTGGAATTGCAAAACCCTTCGTTGTCGCTACGTAATTGCACTTAGGACGGCAATGAATATCCGTCTGGCGACGGTCCAATGCCGCATGCGTGGAGCGGACAACGCGAAAATCGCTGCCCGGCCCGGGCTTTGGGGCTCGGGTGCTGCGCCGCCGTGGCCCTTCTTTGGCGGGTGCATGCGCTCTGCCGGCGTCAAGCCGACTTGCCTTAAAATGCCGCCAGCGAGCCGGTGCTTCCCCGGCTCGCTTTTTTATTCCTGGAAGCCATGTAGAGGACCACCATGTACAAAAACCTCGTGACCCGGCGCGCCTGCGCCTGGGCGGTCACCAGCTTTTTCTTTTCTTTCCCCCTCACCACGGTGGCCCAAACGGCCAGTCCGCCACCGCCTGCAGGCGCACCCCTGAAGGTCGCTTTTGTGTACGTGGCGCCGCTGACCGAAGCCGGCTGGGTGCGCCAGCACGAACAAGGCCGCCTCGCGGTGGCCGCCGCGCTGGGGAGCCAGGTGCAAACCCATTTTGTCGACAACGTGGCCGAGGGCGCCGACGCCGAGCGTGTCATCCGCGACCTGGCGCGCCAGGGCCACGGCATCATCTTCACGCCCAGCTTTGGTTACATGGAACCCACGCTCAAGGTGGCCAAAGAATTCCCGGGCGTCAAGTTCGAGTCCATCACCGGCTACAAGACCGCGCCCAACGTGGCCACCGCCAACGCGCGCTACTACGAGGGCCGCTACCTGGCCGGCATTGCGGCGGGCCGCATGGCCACGCAGGCCGGTTATGTGGCGGGTTTCCCGATCCCCGAGGTGATTCAGGGCATCAACGCGTTCACGCTGGGCATGCGCGCGGTGAACCCCGCGGCCACGGTGCGCGTGGTCTGGCTGGGCGAGTGGTTCAACCCCCCGCGCGAGCGCGACGCCGCCATGACGCTCATGAACCAGGGTGCCGAGGTGCTGGCGTTTCACACCGGCTCCACCGCCGTCATGGCCGCGGCGCAAGAGCGCGGCAAGCTGGCGGTGGCCTACCACTCCGACATGCGGCATGTGGCGCCCGATGCGCAGATCGCGGCTGTCACACACCTGTGGGGCGACTACTACACCCACCGCGTGAAGGCGGTGCTGGACGGCATCTGGCAGAGCGCCAGCGTGTGGGGCGGCGTGCGTGAAGGCATGGTCCGTGTGGACGGTTTTGGCAGCAAGGTGCCTGCCGCCGTGCGCCAGGAGGTGCTGGCGCGCCAGGCCGACATGGCCGCTGGCAAGTTGTCCGTGTTTGCGGCGAAAGCCGCTGTGCTGAACAACGCGGGCCAGGTGGCCATTGCGGCGGGGCAGGCGCTGTCGGACGCCGACATCCTCAACATGAACTGGCTGGTGGACGGCGTGCAGGGCAAACTGGGCCAGTGAAGCCATCGGTATGGCTTCTATGCCGCCATGGGTATGTCGACTGCGCAAAACGCCGCTAAGCTAGACGGCCTATGAAAGCCTACCGCGCCGCCATCCTCCGTTTCTCTGACGATCAGACCCCCGTGTACGACCCCGATGGGTTGCTGGTGGTGGGCCCCGACGCCACGGGGCGGCGGGTGGTGCGCGCCGTGGGGGATTTCCGCACGCTGGTGGACCGTTTTCCCGGCGTGGCCGTCGAAGACCTGCGGGGCCACATTCTGGCGCCGGGCTTCGTGGACCTGCACATCCATTACCCGCAGACCGATGTGATCGGCGCGCCTGCGGCGGGCTTGCTGCCCTGGCTGGAAAACTACACCTTCCCACACGAATCGCGGTTTTCAGACGCCACCTACGCCCGCGGCGTGGCCGAATTCTTTCTGGACGAACTGCAGCGCCACGGTGTGACCACCGCACTGGCTTTTGCCACCTCACACCCGAGTTCGGTCAACGCCTTGTTTGAAGCCGCGCAGGCCCGCAGCATGCGGCTCATCACCGGCAAGGTGCTGCAAGACCGCCACAGCCCCGACGGCGTGCGCGACGAGACCGAGCAAAGCCTGATCGACACCGAGGCGCTGATCCAGCGCTGGCACGGCGTGGACCGCCTGGGCTACGCCATCACGCCGCGTTTTGCGCCCACCAGCACGCCCGAGCAGCTGCGCGGCGCGGGCGTGCTGGCCGCCCGCTACCCCAGCGTGTGGGTGCAGTCGCATGTGGCCGAAAACGTGGACGAGGTGCGTTGGGTGACCGAGTTGTTTCCGCAGGCGCGCAGCTATCTGGGCGTGTACGCCGACTTTGGGCTGCTGCGCGAGCGCGCTATTTACGCGCATTGCATCCACCTGGACACCGCCGACCGCGCGCTCATGCAGCAAACCGGTGCCGCCGCCGCCGTCAGCCCCACCAGCAACCTCTTTCTGGGCAGCGGATTTTTTGACTACGCCGCCGCCGACGCCGCCGGCATGCGCTACGGCCTGGCCAGCGATGTGGGCGGTGGCACGAGTTTTTCACCGTTTCACACCATGCTCGGCGCCTATTGCGTGGGCCGCGAGGGCCAGACCAAAACCGGCTTGAGTCTCACCCCCGGCCAGCTCTGGTGGCAACACACCGCCGGTGCTGCGCAGGCGCTGGGCCTGGCCGGTGTGGTGGGCAACTTGCAGCTGGGTTGCGAAGCCGACTTCGTGGTGCTCAACCCGCAGGCCACGCCGTTGCTGGCGCGCAAGACCGCACAGGCCACCAGCCTGGACGAATTGCTGTTTGCGCTGATCGTGCTGGGTGACGACCGGGTGGTGGTGCGCACCCACATGGCGTGAGCGGCAGCTCACTCGCGGGTTGCCCCAAGGCAGATCACGGTGCGACTTCTTCAGGACTGACGCCAAGCCGCAGACCGTACGCAGGTACGGCAAGGCGAAGCAACAACGCCATGGCGGCTTATCGCCGGTCCTGTCCTTACAATCGGCGGCAACACCGGAGCACACCAGCATGAGTATCAAGAGCGACAAATGGATCCGCCGCATGGCCGAGCAGCACGGCATGATCGAGCCCTTCGAGCCCGGTCAGATCCGGCAAAACGCCGCTGGTGAAAAAATCGTGAGCTACGGCACCAGCAGTTACGGCTACGACATTCGCTGCGCGCCCGAATTCAAGGTGTTCACCAACATCCACAGCACCGTGGTAGACCCCAAAAACTTCGATGAAAACAGCTTTGTGGACATCCACAAGGACGTCTGCGTCATCCCGCCCAACAGCTTCGCGCTGGCGCGCACCCTGGAATACTTCCGCATCCCGCGCAACGTGCTGACCATTTGCCTGGGCAAAAGCACCTACGCACGCTGCGGCATCATCGTCAACGTGACCCCGTTCGAGCCCGAGTGGGAAGGTTACGTGACGCTGGAGTTCAGCAACACCACGCCGCTGCCCGCCAAAATCTACGCCGGTGAAGGCTGCGCCCAGGTGCTGTTCTTCGAGAGCGACAAAGACGATGTCTGTGAAGTCAGCTACAAAGACCGGGGTGGCAAGTACCAAGGTCAGGTGGGCGTGACGCTGCCCAAAGCCTGAGAAGCTGAGAGTCTCCAGATGCCCGTGCCTATGCGGTTTGACATGCATCAAAGCGGTGACGCGGGTGGCTGGCTAGCATCGCGTTTTCTCTTTCTGGCTGTTGGTGCCTGTGGCGGTGCCGCAGTGTCTTCGCCGTTCGCCGGCTCTCCCTGGCCACCGTTTTGTGTACCGCACGCCTTTCGTGCGGGCCTATTGGGACCATCCCACCTGCCCCATGTCTCAAAATTCTCCTTCGTTTCAGCACCCTGAACCCATTCCTCTGGGGCAGCCCTTGCCGCACCGCAAGGTGATTCGGGGTTGGCTGGCGCCCATTGTTGAGCGCCGCACCGCGCTGGCGGTGTTTTTGCTGGCGCTGGATCTGATGATCTACGCCGCGTTCATGGCCGGTACCGTGCTGCTGGAAGCCTGGTGGACCAAGCTGCTCAGCGGCATGGCGGCGGGTTTCATGATCGGGCGCCTGTTCGTCATCGGGCACGACGCCTGCCACCAGAGCTACACCCCGCACCGCCGCCTGAACCGCATCCTGGGCCGCATCGCGTTCACCGTGTCGCTCACGCCTTACAGCCTGTGGGAGGTGGGGCACAACGTGGTGCACCACGGTTACACCAACCTCAAGGGCGTGGACTTTGTGTGGGCGCCGCTGACCCAAGCAGAGTTTGACGCCCTGCCACCTGGGCGCCGTGCGCTGGAGCGGCTGTACCGCAGCGGCTGGGGCCCGGCGTTTTACTACCTCATTGAAATGTGGTGGTTGCGCATGTTCTTCCCGCGCAAAACCTACATGGGCACGCAGCGCAAGGAATTCATATGGGATGGCGTGTTTGTGGCCGCGACCGCCGTGGTCTGGATCGGTGCGCTGGTGGCGGCCGCTTTCGCCACCGGCCAATCGGTGTGGGCCACGCTGCTCTTTGGCTTTGTGGTGCCGTTCATGTTCTGGAACGCCATGATCGGCTTTGTGGTGTACATCCACCACACGCACACGGCGGTGCAGTGGCACGACGACAAAGCCGCCTGGGCCAAGGCCGCACCGTTTGTGTCCACCACGGTGCACATGACGTTCCCCATGCGCATCGGCGCGCTGATGCACCACATCATGGAGCACACCGCGCACCACGTGGACATGAGCATCCCGCTGTACAAGCTCAAAGGCGCGCAGCAGATGCTGGAAGACACCTTGCCGGGCCGCATCATCGTGCAGCGGTTTTCGTGGGCCTGGTACTTTGAGACCGCACGCAAGTGCAAGCTGTACGACTTTTCCCGCCGCTGCTGGACCGACTTTCAGGGCCGCCCCACGAGCGACTGCAAGCCTGCGGTGGGCTAAGAGGCTGCGCGTTTCGCTCATGCCCGCTCATCACCCCAAAACCTGCTCAGCAGGGCATATGCGCTTTAACAGCCCGCGCTGTGGCTGTGCGTTGCATCTTGATCGGGCGCGTTTCAAGGCCTTGCTCAGATACGCCCGAAAAGCGCTGAGTCATTGAGCCGGTGTTGGTGCGGCTGAAGAAATGCCCATATGTTCTCGGTCCGAGCAGGTCGCTGTGCGGTCTGGTGCCTGCCGATTGGGCGATTTCGGGTCAAAGTGAGACAATAGCGGGCTAACCCGTACAGAAATGACCCAATCTTTTTCCGAACTTTCCCTTGCTCCTTCCCTGGAGCGTGCCGTGGCCGAGATGGGCTACGAAAACATGACGCCGATCCAGGCGCAGGCCATTCCGGTGGTGCTTCAGGGCCGTGACGTGATGGGCGCCGCCCAGACCGGTACCGGCAAGACCGCCGCTTTCACGCTGCCCCTGCTGCAGCGCATGATGAAGCACGACAACACGTCCACCTCGCCCGCTCGCCACCCGGTGCGCGCTCTGGTGCTGTTGCCCACCCGCGAACTGGCCGACCAGGAGGCCGAGCAGGTGAAGCTCTACGCCAAGTACACCAACCTGCGCAGCACCGTGGTGTTCGGCGGTATGGACATGAAGCCGCAAACCGCCGAGCTGAAAAAAGGTGTTGAGGTGCTGGTGGCCACGCCCGGGCGCCTGCTGGACCACATTGAAGCCAAGAACTGCGTGCTCAACCAGGTGGAATACGTGGTGCTCGACGAAGCCGACCGCATGCTCGACATCGGCTTTCTGCCCGACCTGCAGCGCATCCTGTCTTTCCTGCCCAAGCAGCGCACCACGCTGCTGTTTTCGGCCACGTTCTCACCCGAAATCAAGCGCCTGGCGGGCAGTTATCTGCAAGACCCGGTGACGATTGAAGTGGCGCGTTCCAACGCCACCGCGTCCACGGTGGAGCAGCATTTTTATGCGGTGGACGACGACGACAAGCGCACCGTGCTCAAGAAAATTCTGAGCGAGCGCGGCCTGAAACAGGCCTTTGTGTTCGTCAACAGCAAGCTCGGTTGCGCCCGGCTGGCGCGCTCGCTGGAGCGCGAAGGCCTGAACACCACCGCTTTGCACGGCGACAAAAGCCAGGACGAACGCCTGAAAGCCCTGGAGGCCTTCAAAAGCGGCGCGGTGGACCTGCTGGTGTGCACCGATGTGGCCGCGCGCGGTCTGGACATCAAGGACGTGCCGGCGGTGTTCAACTTCGACATTCCGTTCAACGCCGAAGACTATGTGCACCGCATTGGCCGCACCGGCCGCGCGGGTGCGTCGGGTCTGGCGGTGTCGTTTGTCAGCGCGCGTGATGCGCGCCTGATGGGCGACCTTGAAAAGTTGCTGGGCAAAAAGCTGGAACTTGAAGCGCTGGAGCTGGAAGCGGACAAGCGCCCGGCCGGGCACTTCAACGACGGCCAGCGCGCCTGGAAGCAGCCTGAAGCCGCCGAAGGCCGCGAAATCCGTGCCGCGCGGGAAAGCCGTGCCCCGCGCGAAGGGCGTAGCGATTCCCGCTTCGCATCTGGCAGCCGAGCCCCGCGTGCACCGGCCGACCCGCTGTTTGACAAACCCTACGAGCCCAGCACCAGTGCCGATGTGAAGCCGTCTTGGGAGGCCGCGCCATCCACCACCGCGCGCAGTCTGTCGCCCAACATCAAGTCTCGCAAAAAAGTGGCGGCGTTGTTCAAGAGCACACCGGCACCGGTGCTGGCGGCGAAAGCCCCGGCAGATGCACCCACCACGGCCAACAACGCAAGCGCCGAGGGAGGCTGAGCCGCACAGGCTCGCGTGCCGTGTTGCCTCAGTCTTTGCCGGGTTGGCGCGCTTGTGCGCAACGCACCGAGAGCAGTTCAAAGCGGCCCGGTGCGTTGCCCAGGCGGGCCGCCGTCAGGCAGCCACCCCACACGCAGCCGGTGTCCAGCGGCAGCACGCCTTCGCGCTGCACCGCCCCCAGGGTGGACCAGTGGCCAAACGCCACCGGCACGTTGGCGGTGCGCCGCCCCGGCACGTCAAACCACGGTATGAAGCCGGGCGGTGCGGTGTCGGCGTTGTCTTTGGCTTCGAACTCCATCACGCCTTGTGCCGAACAAAACCGCAGCCGGGTGAGGGCGTTGACGATCACCCGCAGGCGCTCGGCACCGCGCAGGCTGTCGCTCCAGAAGTCGGGCTGGTTGCCGTACATGCCCGTCAGAAAATCAACCCAGTCGGGACTGCGCAGCACCGACTCCAGCTCGCCGGCCAGGGCCAGTGTCTGGTTCAGATCCCACTGCGGCAGCACGCCGGCGTGCACCATCAGCCAGCCGTGTGCGTACAGCGCCATGGGCCGCTGGCGCAGCCAGTCGAGCAGGGCGCTGCGGTCGGGCGCGCTCAAAATGTCGGCCACGGTGTCGCTGCGGTGTGGCTTGCGCACCCCGTGCGCGGTGGCCAGCAGATGCAGATCGTGGTTGCCCAGCAGGCCGTGGGCCGAGCCCTCCAGCGCCATCAGGCGGCGCAGCACCGCCAGCGACTGCGGCCCCCGGTTCACCAGGTCACCCAGCAGGTACAGCGTGTCGCGACTGGGTGAAAAATCGATTGTTTCGAGCAGGCGGCCCAGGGCTTCGTCGCAGCCCTGCACATCGCCAATCATGTAAGTTGCCATCAGCCGATTATGGACATCCTCCTCATTGTTTTTCTCACGTTGCTCAACGGCGCTTTCGCCATGTCGGAGCTGGCGCTGGCCTCCAGCCGCAAGGCGCGTCTGGCCGCCATGGCCGAGGCGGGCGACAAAGGGTCCATCACCGCGCTGAAGCTGCTGGAAAACCCCACCCAGTTCCTGTCGTCGGTGCAGGTGGGCATCACCTCCATCGGCATGCTCAACGGTATCGTGGGTGAAGCCGCGTTCAGCGGCAAGCTGGCGTTGTGGCTGCAAACTTTTGGCATGACCGTCGCCACGGCCAACGTGACGGCCACGGCGGTGGTGGTGGTGGTCATCACCTTCATCACCATCGTGTTTGGCGAGTTGGTGCCCAAGCGCATTGGCCAGCTTTACCCCGAGACCGTGTCGCGCTGGGTGTCGCGCCCGATGGCCTTTGTGGCCAAGGCGGCCAAGCCGTTTGTGTGGCTGCTGACGCAGACCACGCAGGGCATGCTCAAGCTGTTGCGCATCGACACCAACGCGGTGCAGCATGTGACCGAAGAAGAGATCAATGCCAGCCTGGAAGAGGGCGTGGACGCCGGCATCATTGAAGAGCACGAACACCAGATGGTGCGCAATGTGTTCTTGCTCGATGACCGCCAGCTCACCTCCATCATGGTGCCGCACGCCGAGATCAAATGGCTGGATGCGCAGGACAGCATCGATGACGCGGTGCAAAAGGCCTGGACCACCGGCCATTCGTGGTACCCGGTGTGCCGCGGCGGGCTCGACGACGTGGTGGGTGTGATCCACCTGCCGCGCATGCTGGCGCTGCAGTCCGAGGGCAACAACGAACCACTCATGCGCCATGTGCAGCCGGCCGTGTTTGTGCCCGAAACGCTGACGGGCATGGAGTTGCTGGAGCAGTTTCGCGAGCGCGCCACGCGCATGGTGTTGGTGGTGGACGAATACGGCGTGGTGCAGGGCCTGCTGACCCCGCTGGACATGCTGGAGGCGATCACCGGCGAGCTGTCGCCCGAAGCGGCGGTGGATGCCTGGGCCACCCAGCGCGAAGACGGCGCCTGGCTGGTGGACGGCGCCATGCCGGTGGCCGAGCTCAAGGCCCGGCTGGACATTGAAGCGCTGCCCGACGAAGACAAGGGCCGTTACAACACCGTGGCCGGCCTGATGCAGACCGTGGCGGGTGACCTGCTGCAACAGGGCGACGCGGTCGAGGCCGCAGACTGGCGTTTTGAGGTGCTGGTGCTCGATGGCCGGCGCATCGACCAGGTGCTGATTGTGCGCCTGCCTGGGGCTGGGCCCGCAACCGCCTGAAGCCGTCAGGCGATGCCTGCGGGCCGTTGCTCGCGGTGCTCAAACAGCCAGGCCTTGAAGGCCAGCGCTGCGGCTGAGAGCCGCTTGCCCCGCGGGTACACCACATGCCAGCGGCGAATGAGCGGGAAGCCCAGCACGTCCAGCAGCACCAGCTCGCCCAGCGCCAGTTCCGACACCACCGTGGTGCTGGACAGCACCGCCAGGCCCAGGCCACCCGCCACGGTCTGTTTGATGGCCTCGTTGCTGCCGACTTCGAGCCGGTTTTTCAGCGTGACCCCCTGGGCGGCAAAAAACCGCTCGGCGGTGAGCCGGGTGCCCGAGCCGGGCTCGCGCAAGATGAAGGGTTGATTCATCAGCCGCTGGGGTGCCAGTTTTTTTTTGCCCACCAGCGGGTGGTTGGGCGGTGCCACCAGCACCAGCGGATTGTCGGCAAAGTCTTCGCACACCACGTCCATGTTGTCGGGCGGCTGGCCCATGATGTAGAGGTCGTCCTGGTTGGCCGCCAAACGCTGCAGCAGGTTTTCGCGGTTGCCCACGAGCATGGCCACGTCGATGCCCGGGTGCGCCGCGCAAAAGCCGCCCAGCAGCTTGGGCACGGTGTATTTCACGGTGGTCAAGATGGCCAGCTTCAGGCTGCCGCGCTCCACGCCCTGCAGCGCCGCCAGGTCTTGCGACAACCGCTCCATGCGGCCCTCGATGTCTTCGCAGGCCTCGGCCAGCGTCTGGCCCGCAGCGGTCAAAAAGATCTTTTTCCCCAGTTGCTCGAACAGCGGTTGCCCCACCGTTTCCGACAGCTGCTTGACCTGCAGCGACAGCGTGGGCGGCGACAGGTGCAGCGCTTCGGCTGCGCGTGCAAAGCTGCTGTGGCGGGCCACCGCCAGAAAAATGCGCAGCTGGTGCAGGGTGGCGTGGCGCAGTTGCATGGATGCAGCTCCAATACATTTATAAAAATCTACCGTAATCGTCTAAACATTTTACTTTTATTTATCTTTTGGGTGGCCAACAATCCGCACCAGTTCAACGCAAAACGCTTGGTTTCAAAAGCGGTTTACCCCAGGTTTATCCCCGCGTTGAGCACCGCAGTCCCGCATTCAGAACCACCCGAACAGGAGCAAGCATGGCCACGAAAACCTACAACGCCGGTGTCAAGGAATACCGCAGCATGTACTGGGAACCCCACTACAGCGTCAAAGACACCGACATCCTCGCGGTGTTCAAGATCACGCCACAGCCCGGCGTGGACCGCGAAGAAGTGGCCGCCGCCGTGGCCGCCGAGTCGTCCACCGGCACCTGGACCACCGTGTGGACCGACCTGCTGACCGACCTGGACTACTACAAGGGCCGCGCCTACCGCATCGAGGACGTGCCCGGCGATGACACCTGCTTCTACGCCTTCGTGGCCTACCCGATCGACCTGTTCGAAGAAGGCTCGGTGGTCAACGTGCTGACCTCGCTGGTGGGCAACGTGTTCGGCTTCAAGGCGCTGCGCGCCCTGCGCCTGGAAGACATCCGCTTCCCGATCGCCTACGTGAAGACCTGCGGCGGCCCGCCCCACGGCATCCAGGTCGAACGCGACATCATGAACAAGTACGGCCGCCCGCTGCTGGGCTGCACCATCAAGCCCAAGCTCGGCCTGTCGGGCAAGAACTACGGTCGCGCCGTCTACGAATGCCTGCGCGGTGGCCTGGACTTCACCAAGGATGACGAGAACGTCAATAGCCAGCCGTTCATGCGCTGGCGCCAGCGTTTCGACTTCGTGCAGGAAGCGATTGAAAAAGCCGAGCGCGAAACCGGCGAGCGCAAGGGCCACTACCTGAACGTGACCGCACCCACGCCCGAAGAGATGTACAAGCGCGCCGAATACGCCAAGGAACTGGGCTCGCCGATCATCATGCACGACTACCTGACCGGTGGCCTGTGCGCCAACACCGGCCTGGCCAACTGGTGCCGCGACAACGGCATGCTGCTGCACATCCACCGCGCCATGCACGCCGTGCTCGACCGCAACCCGCACCACGGCATCCACTTCCGCGTGCTCACCAAGGTGCTGCGCCTGTCCGGCGGCGACCACCTGCACTCCGGCACCGTGGTGGGCAAGCTCGAAGGCGACCGCGCCTCCACGCTGGGCTGGATCGACATCATGCGCGACAGCTTCATCAAGGAAGACCGTTCGCGCGGCATCTTCTTTGACCAGGACTTCGGCTCCATGCCCGGCGTGATGCCGGTGGCATCGGGCGGTATCCACGTGTGGCACATGCCCGCACTGGTCAACATTTTTGGTGACGACTCGGTGTTGCAGTTTGGTGGCGGCACGCTCGGCCACCCCTGGGGCAACGCCGCTGGCGCTGCCGCCAACCGCGTGGCGCTGGAAGCCTGCGTCAAGGCCCGCAACGAAGGCGTGGCGGTGGAGAAAGAAGGCAAGACGGTGTTGATGGACGCCGCCCAGCACTCGCCCGAACTCAAGATCGCCATGGAAACCTGGAAAGAGATCAAGTTCGAATTTGACACAGTGGACAAGCTCGACATCGCCCACAAGTGAACCGGTTCGGACACAGCTTCATTTTTTAAAGGACATCCATCATGAGCATGCAAGACTACAACTCCCGCCTCTCCGACCCGGCCAGCCGCAAGTTCGAGACCTTCTCCTACCTGCCCGCCATGACCACCGAGGAAATCCGCAAGCAGGTGCAGTACCTGGTGAAGAAGGGCCTGAACCCGGCCATTGAACACATTGAGCCGCAGTACCTGATGGACTCTTACTGGTACATGTGGAAGCTGCCCATGTTTGGCGAAACCGACGTGGACGCGGTGCTGGCCGAATGCGAAGCCTGCCGCCAAGCCAACCCGGACAACCACATTCGCCTGATCGGCTACGACAACTTCAAGCAGTCGCAGGGCGCGAGCATGGTCATTTTCCGGGGGAAGACGGTTTGATGGTGGAAATGGGCTACAGCCGCTGACCCACGCCTGCCCCCATCCCAACCTTCCCCCAGAGGGGGAAGGAGTAAGACGAAGAAATCCACCTCCCAATTTCCCCGGTGGGACAAGGAAAAGGACACCACGGCCCCTGAGCGGGGGAATGTCTGACTCCCTCCCCCTCTGGGGGCGGGTTGGGGTGGGGGCTCCCCGAACCCCGGTATTCACCACGAACACCAGAGAGCGTGACACGGTGCGCCTGGCGCAGTGAGGTTAAGGGGGAGACGGCCACAGGCCGTCGGAGGACACGAACGGAGTCAGGCGCGCCGTGTCACGCGGTGCAGGCCAAAGGGGAAAAGTAGCCACGCGGCACCTCCCCACAGAACAAAAGCAAAAGCCCCGCATGAAGGACAAGGAGACGAACATGGACAACACCTTAGACGCCTACCGCGTCACAACGCAACCCTACTACCGCCCAGTGGCCGACGAGGTCGAACTGTATGAGGCGGCCTACTCCGTGCGCATGCCCATGATGCTCAAGGGCCCCACCGGTTGCGGAAAAACCCGCTTTGTCGAGTACATGGCCTGGAAGCTCAACAAGCCGCTCATCACCGTGGCCTGCAACGAAGACATGACCGCCAGCGACCTGGTTGGCCGCTTCCTGCTCGACGCGCAAGGCACCCGCTGGCAAGACGGCCCGCTGGCCCTGGCCGCGCGGCACGGCGCCATCTGCTACCTCGACGAGGTCGTGGAAGCGCGGCAAGACACCACGGTGGTGATCCACCCGCTGACCGACAACCGCCGCGTGCTGCCGCTGGAGAAAAAAGGCGAACTGGTCAAGGCCCACCCGGACTTCCAGATCGTCATCTCCTACAACCCGGGCTACCAGAGCCTGATGAAGGACCTGAAGCAGTCCACCAAACAGCGCTTCGGCGCGCTCGATTTCAACTACCCCGAGCACGCGGTGGAAACCGAAATCGTGGCCCACGAAACGGGCGTGTCGGCTGATGTGGCGGGCAAGCTGGTCGGCATTGCCGAGCGTGCGCGCAACCTCAAAGGCCACGGGCTGGACGAAGGCATTTCCACCCGCATGCTCATTTACGCGGGCAGCCTCATTGCCCAGGGTGTGGCCGCGCAAGCCGCCTGCCGCGTGGCCCTGGTGCGCCCGATCACGGACGACCCCGACATGCGCGACGCGCTCGACGCCGCCGTCGCAACATTTTTCTAAGCGGCCATGAGCATCCACCTGCACGACCACACCGAGTGGATTGATCAACTGGAACCGGCCTCGCGCGAGCTGCTGGAGCACAGCTGGCACGAGGCCACCAAGGTGTTTTCAGCGCGTGGACTGGACAACTACGTCAAGGGCGCTGCCGCCCTGCGCGGCCTAGGGCGCGGGCACGAACTGGTCAACGCCTGGATCGACAGCGCTCCGCAGGTGGCCCAAGAGGTGGGCGAAGACGTGGTGGGCGAACTCGCCACCACCGCGCTCATGCTGGCGTCCAAAACCTCGGGTGCGGTGATTGAACTGGTGCTGGCCACCGCACCCACGGCAGCGCGCCGCCTGGCCGATGGCGCGCTGTTCATGCAGTACCTGCAATTTTTGAACACCCTGGTGGCGCAGGCACCGCGCGGGCTGCGGCCGATGCTGGGGCAGCTCGACGCGCTGTTTGGCCAGCTCACCCTGGGCGGCCTGCGCCGCTGGGCCACCTGGGGTGCGCAAGCCCATCGCACGAATTACGAGGAGCAGGTGCAGTACTTCGGCTTGCAGTCCAAAGAGTCGCTGGCCATGCTGCAGAAAGAGCGCAAGGGCACGCTGCTGGTGGACGTGCAGCGGCGCATCAACATGTATTTGCGCGCGCTCTGGGGGCGCGACTTCTACATGAAGCCGACCGCGGGCGACTACGAACGCCGCGAAGGCTACCGCCCTTTCATCGAGGACTACTTCATCCACCTGCCCGACGCCTACGACGCAGTGGACGGCAATGCCGGCACCGTGGACGCCACCCAGCTGTACCGCGCCGCTGCCGCCCACGCCGCAGCCCACGTGGTGTTCACGCGCCAGCCGATTTCGGCCGAATCGCTGAGCCCCTGGCAGATGGCGCTGATCGGGCTGGTGGAAGACGCACGGGTCGAGGCGCTGACCCTCGCCCGCTTCCCCGGCATGCGCCTGCTCTGGGCACCCTTGCACACCGTGCAGGCCACGCAGCACGCCACAGCCGGCGACTGGCTCAACCGCCTGGCACGCGCACTGCTGGACCCCACGTACGACGACGCCCACCCATGGATCAGCCAAGGCCGTGCGCTGCTGGCCGAGGCGCTGCCACGCCTGCAGGCCGATCCGCACGACAACACCGTGTCGTGGGAGTTGGGCGTGCAACTCGCGCACAGCTACCGCGAACGGACCCAAGGGCCCACGTTCCAGCCGCGCACCGACCTGCAGACCGCCGCCTACCGCGACGACAACCGCTACTTCTGGGCCTTCGACGGCTTCGACTTCGAGCGCAGCATCGCCGCCGGCTTCGAGCCACCGCAGCAACTGCGCAAGCAAGTCAACCTGATGGAGTTTGTGAACGAGCTGGAAGTGGAGGGCGCTGGCGACGACGCGCAGGAAATCTGGGTGCTGGGCACCGAACTCTTTCCCTACGAAGACCTGGGCGTGTCGTTCAATGAAAGCGAAGGGCGCGAGCCGGTGCTGCCGCCGGTGCACTACGGCGAGTGGGACCACATGATTCAGCTGGAGCGCCCAGCCTGGGCCACGGTGCAAGAGCGCCGCCCCAAGGCGGGTGACGTGGCGGTGATCGACGGCATTCTGGCCGAACACCGGCGCCTGATTGGCCGCATGAAATACATCCTGGACGCCATGCAGCCGCAGGGCGTGCAGCGCATCCGCAAGCTGGAAGACGGCGACGACATCGACCTCAACGCCGCGCTGGCCTCGGTGATCGAGATGCGCATGGGCCGCCAGCCCGACCCGCGCATCATGATGCGCAGCGTGCGCAAGACGCGCGACATCTCGGTGCTGGTGCTGCTCGACCTGTCTCAATCAACGAACGACAAGGTGGCCGGGCAGGACCACACGGTGCTCGAACTCACGCGTTCGGCGTGTGCGTTGCTGGCCGATGCGATCCAGAAAGTGGGCGACCCGTTTGCCATCCACGGCTTTTGCTCCGACGGCCGGCACGACGTGAACTACTGGCGCTTCAAAGACTTCAACCAGCCCTACGACGACACCGCCAAAGCGCGCCTGGCCGGCATGACCGGCCAGCTCTCCACCCGCATGGGCGCGGCCATCCGCCACGCCAGCGCCGCACTCAAGGCGCAGCGTTCAACCAAAAAACTGTTGCTCGTCATCACCGACGGCGAACCGGCCGATGTGGACGTGCGCGACCCGCAGTACCTGCGCCACGACACCAAGAAAGCGGTGGAAGAGGCCGGGCGCAATGGCGTCATGACCTACTGCATGAGCCTGGACCCGCGCGCCGACCAATATGTGCGCCGAATTTTTGGCGAGCGGCATTACATGGTGGTGGACAAGGTGGAACGCCTGCCCGAGAAGCTGCCGGTGCTTTATGCTGGCCTCACCCGATAACCTGAAAGTCCCCATGATTCACACCCGCACCCACAGCTACGCCGGCATGGACCAGGAAGACCACCACGGCATGACCATGACCGGGCGTGTCATCCGCGACGCCTGGGTGTTCGGCGTGCTGCCCGAGGGCGATGGCTTTGCCGGCAAAAGTGCCGGCGACATGCAAAACCTGTTCGAGGCCGTGCACAAAGCCTGGGAACCCTACGGCCAGTTGCCCAGTCGCTTGCCGCCCGAACTGGCCCAGCGCCACGCCCGCATCCACGACCACGCCGTGCAGCGCGCCAAGGCCGCCGGCTGGAGTGCGGAGCTGGGCGACGACGACTGAGAGGCTGAGCGGTTCGCTGAACCGGCCGTGGCAGGTTTTCAGGAGCGCCTGCTCAAAGCCCTTCGTCGATCAGCGCGCGCAGCGTGGTCTCCAGCGCGTTGGTCAGGCTGAGCAGCTCTTGCCGCAGGTGCTCAGGCGTTGCCTGGGGCGTGTAGGCGGTACCGTTGGACGGCGTTTGCAGCTGCCGCATGCGCTGCTGCAGTTGTTGCAAACGGCCCCAGTGCGCTCGGGTGCGGCAGGGGTGGTCGGAGGCCAGCAGCTTCAGCCACTGGCTGATGAAGTCGTCCCCACACCGCAGCCGGGAGTGCGCCACGCACGTGGTGGATTCGGTGGCGGGTTCCGTGGCATGGAGCAAGCCGTTGCGGCAGCGCGCGAGTTCGGCCAGCGCAAACAGCAGCAGTTGGTGGTCCGAACCCAGACGGGGCAACCCCAACCACGCCACGGGCGGCTTCCAGGTGCGGCACCAGTCCGCCAATTCGGCCGCCGGCATGGGCCGCGCAATGGCGTAGCCTTGCGCATGTTCGCAGCCCATGCGCAATAACGCACAGCCGTGCGCGGTGGTTTCCACTCCTTCGGCAATCACTTCGCGCTGGAACGCCCGGGCCAGGCCCAACACGCCTTGCAAAATGGCCAGGTCGTCGGGGTCTTCCAGCATGTTGCGCACGAAGCTTTGGTCGATCTTCAGTTCCTGCGCGGGCAAGCGGCGCAGGTAGGTGAGCGACGAGTACCCGGTACCGAAGTCGTCGAGCGAGAAATCCACCCCCAGCGCCTCGCAGCGCTGCATCAGAAGCGACACCTCGTCCATGTCGTTCAGTGCGGTGGTCTCCAGCACCTCCAGGCGCAAGTCACCCGGCTCCACGCTGGGTTGCTGCGCCAGTGCCTGTTCCAGCAAGGGCACCAGGTCGCTGGTGAGTTGCTGGGCGTTCAGGTTGAGGCTGATGGTCAGGCGCAAGCCTTGCGCTTTCCAGTGGGCGATTTGTCTCAGCACGTCATGCAGCAGCCACCCGCCCAGGGCCAAGCCCAGGGCATGGTTTTGGATGGTAGGCAAGAAGTGCGCGGGCAGCTGCAGCCCCCGCGTGGGGTGGTTCCAGCGCACCAGCGCTTCTGCACCCAGCACCTGGCCGGTGCGCATGTTCACTTTGGGTTGGTAGTGCAGCACGAACTCGCGATTTTTCAGCGCCTGGCGAACCGCGTCCAGGTTCTCGTGCAGTTCACGCAGCGATTGATCGTGCGACGTGTCAAACACGTGGTAACGGTTCTTGCCGCTGATTTTGGCCTGGTACATGGCCTGATCGGCCTGGCGCATGAGTTGGTCGGCGGTGGTGTTGTCGGTCTGGGGGTAGAACGACAGCCCCAGGCTGGCCGATACCTGCAGCGAGGGGTATTTCTCGCTGTGCACCGGTTCGGCAGCGGCCAAACGCAGGCGTTCCAGCACCGGCAGGCTTTCCGCAAATTCCGACAGCTCCGACAGCACGGCCACGAACTCGTCCCCACCCAGCCGCGCCAGGGTGTCGCCTTCGCGCAGCGCTTGTTTCATCCGCTCGGCCAGCGCGATCAGCAGCATGTCGCCGGCGGCGTGGCCGTGGTTGTCGTTGATGGCCTTGAAACCGTCCAGGTCCAGGAACACCACGGCCAACTTTTTGCCCCGCCGTTCGGTCTGCACCATGGCCTGTTGCAGGCGGTCGCTCAGCAAAGTCCGGTTGGGCAGGCCGGTCAGTGCATCGAAATGGGCAATGTGCTCCAGTTGCTGTTCGTGTTCTTTTTGGCGGGTGATGTCGGAAAACAGCGCCACGTAGCGCAGCACGTGGCCATCCGAGCCCTGCACCGCGCTGATGGTCAACAACTCGGCGTACACCTCGCCGGACTTGCGGCGGTTCCAGATTTCACCGGTCCAGCGACCCTGTCCGTTCAGGCTGGCCCACAGGGTTTCGTAGAACGCCTTGCCTTGCCGCCCGGAGCTGAGCAGGCTGGTGCTGCGGCCAATGACTTCGTCGCGCGCATAGCCGGTGATGCTGACGAAGGCCTGGTTCACGTCGATCAGGGTGCCCGCCGGGTCGGTGATCATGATGGCTTCCTGGGCGTGGCTGAACACGCTGGCGGCGAGTTGCAGCGCATCTTCTGCGGCTTTGCGTTGGCTGATGTCCTGGTGCACGCCCACCATGCGCAGCGCGTGCCGTTCGGCATCGCGTTGGGTGATGCGCCCGGTGTCCTGAACCCAGAGCCAGTGGCCTTGCGCATGCCGGACCCGGTGCTCGCAGACGTAGTTGGCGCTGCGCCCCTGCAGGTGTTCGGTGAGCTGTTGGTGCACCCGCTCCAGGTCTTGCGGGTGCACGCGGTGCTCCCATTCGCTCACATGCACGGTTTCGCGCGGCTCCAGTCCCAGCATCTGGCACCAGCGCGGCGAGACGATGACCTGGCCGCTGGGAATGTCCCAGTCCCAGGCGCCCAGGTCGCCGCCTTCCAGCGCCAGTTTCATGCGTTCCTCGCTGTCGCGCAGCGCGGCCTGCATGCGGGTTTGCTGGCTGATGTCGGTCAGCACCCCCGCAAAATGTTGCAGCGCGCCCTGCGCATCGCGGATGGCGTTGATCGACATCCTGGCCACGTAGGTGTGGCCAGCGGCGTGGCGGTTGATCACCTGCCCTTTCCAGGTGCCTTGCTCCAGCACGTGCCGGAAAACATCGGCAAAAAAGGCGGGGCTGTGCTCGCCTGAGCCGAGCAGTCGGGCATTTTTCCCCAAGGCTTCATGGGCCTTGAAGCCCGTCAGGGTCTCGAACGCGGGGTTGACCGACTGAATGTGTCCTTGTGCATCGGTCACCACGATCGCGTCGGACGCGTTGTGCACCACGCGCTGGTCCAGTTGGCGCTGCTGGTCCAGCTCGTTTTGTTGCCTGGCCAGCCGTTCCCGGTAGATCCAGAGTGCCCAGCCCAGGATGCCCAGCAGCAGCAGCAGCGGGATCAGTCCCAAGGCGCGCCGCTGGGATTCGTGGACCCAGCGGTCCAACACCACGCGTTGGGGTAGCCAGACGCTGACGGCCAGCGGGTATTGGCTGGAGGCCCTGTAGCTCATCAGGCTGGAGGCGGGTGCGTCTGCTGTGTCTGCGCTGTCGGCGTCTTGCCAGGTGCGGGTGGCAAAGTCCTGCGCTTCCATCCATTGCCCCAGGGTGTGGGCACGGGAGGCCAGGGTGGGTGCGGCTGCACGGTTGTCGGTGGTGCTCAGGTGGGCACCGTCGTAACGGACCCACTGTGCCTGCAACGCGTCGGCGCCGAACAACACGCTGGCCTGGGTATGGAAGTGATCGAAATTCAGCGCGACCACCCACCAAAACACACGGCCGTCTGCCGTCCAGGGCAGGTACATGGGCACAAAACTGCTGGCCTCGTGAGCGGTGGGTCTGCTGGCGGCTTCAGGCCATTGTGCCCAGTCGCGTCCAGGCATGGCTTGACCCACGCGCACCACCGGAACGTCGGGCATTGCCTGGGGGTACGCGCTGCGCAGGTCAATGTGGGTGCGGACGTTGTCGGCGTTGGAGCTGGCCACGATGCGGCCCTCGCTGTCGGCAATCGACAGCGAGCGGGCAAATGGCATGCTGCGCACGCGGCGTTGCAATTCCTGATTCAGCCCGGCCATGGAGCCGGGGTTGTCGGTGAATTGCTCTTGCAAAGCCTGCCCCGACAGTTCCAGCACACGCAGCGCCTGTGTCAGGCTGTCTTCGAGGCTGGTGGCGTGCAGCCGGGTGGAGGCCAGGCCATCTTGAATGGCCTGTTCCCGCAGGCGCAGCGCCGTGTAGCCGAATGCGCCCAGCCAGGCCACCAGCACCGCGGCCGCCACGGCGGACCAGAGCAGGCGGGACGCGCGGTCCAGTTCAGCGCTCAGCATGGAACACGTCCGGCGTCAAAACCAGCAGCCTCAACGGCTCAGCGCGCCACAATGGGTTCCAGCCCATGGCGCTTGGCGTTGTTCAGCAGCCGACCATCGGCTTTCATGGCCACCAGTTCTTTTTCAACCCGGGCGTGAAAGGCGTCGTCGCCCGGTTTCATGGCCCAGGCGTAAGAGGTCAGGTGGTACGTTTCGGTGGGTGCCACCAGCCGCGCCCAGTCGTTTTGCTCCAGCATGCGGCGGCTGAAGGGGTAGTCGGTCATGAACACGTCGGCCCGGCCCGCCTGCACTTCTTGTTCGCGAGCGGCCGGGGTGTCCACCACCTTGAGCTGGGCTTGCTTGAGCCGGGCTTTCATCAGGTTTTCGTGCAGGGTGCCTTTGGCCACCACGACCACGGTGCCTTCCTGGTCGATGTCGGCCCAGTTCTGGATGCGCCGGTTGGTGCGCGTGGTGATGGCGTACACATCGCTCACCAGGTGGGGCTGTGTGAAGCGCAGTTTGTGGTGCCGCTGCGGTGTGATACCGATGGCAAACATGGCCAGGTCGCACCGGTCTGACGTGACGTCGTCCACCAACCGGGCAAAAGAGCTGTCTACGAACGCCACTTGCACGCCCAGGGCGCTGGCCAGGTCGCGGGCGTTGTCAATGTCAATGCCGCTTAGTTGCAAGGACCTGGGGTTGCGGTAGGTGATGCTGTAGTAATCGGGCCAAATGCACACGCGCAAGGTGTTGCTGGAGGCCATGCGTTGAAGCCTGGTGCTTTCATCTGCCACGGCCAGGGTTGACAGGCCCATGCCCAGCAAACCCATCACAAGAAAAAGCCGATTCATGGCAGCGTTCGGAAGTGGTCAAGTGCGACGGAAAGTAAGTGCCGCAGTCTATCGCATCGCTTTTTGCGCAGGCTACTCCGTGCCATCGGCATGGTTTTGCTGCCAACAGTGGGCGCGCTTGCCAGCGTTCAACCCGCGAACCAAGCGGCCCTGCGATCAGCCGGGCAAGGCTGCGGCGGGCTGGGTTGGCCGGTTCACGCCTTCGACCCGGCCCAGCGTGCCAAACAAATTCTTCGGGTCCGCCAACTGCGGAATGAGCGCCATGTGCTCGCCCATGCCCAGCGCAACTGCGCTGTCCATCATGAAGCGCAGGGCCGAAAAGTCTTCCAGTGCGAAGCCCACCGAGTCAAACACGGTGACCTGCTCGGCGCTGTCGCGCCCGGCGCGTTCGCCGCGCAGCACCTGCCAGAGTTCGGTCACGGCAAAGTCGGCCGGCTGGTGCTGGATCTCGCCCTCCATGCGCGATTGCGGCTCGTATTCCACAAACACCTTGGCCGCGTTCAGGATGTCGCCGTGCAGCTCGGTCTTGCCCGGGCAGTCGCCACCCACGGCGTTCAGGTGCATGCCGGGCTGAATCATGTCGGGCGTGAGGATCAGGGCCATCGCCTTGTCGGCGGTCACGGTGGTCACGATGTCGGCGCCGTGCACGGCCTCCGCCGTGCTCTGGCACACCGTGATCTGCAGGCCGCTGCCCTTCAGGTTGGCCACCAGCTTGGCGCTGGCGGCGGGGTCCACGTCAAACACGCGCAGCGCTTCAATGCCCACCAGGTGCTGGAACGCCAGCGCCTGAAACTCGCTCTGCGCGCCGTTGCCAATCAGCGCCATCACGCGGCTTTCGGGCCGGGCCAGCGTTTTGGCGGCCAGGGCCGACATGGCCGCGGTGCGCAGCGCGGTGGTCAGCGTGAGCTCGCTCAGGAAGAGCGGGGCGCCGGTGTCCACGTCGGCCAGCACGCCAAACGCCATCACCGTGGAGAGCCCCAAACGCGTGTTGCCGGGGTGGCCGTTCACATACTTGAAGCTGTAGCGGTGGTCGTCGGCCACGGGCATGAGCTCGATCACGCCGTTTTTGGAATGCGCCGCCACGCGGGCGGTTTTGTCAAAGTCGGCCCAGCGCAGAAAGTCGGCACGGATGTGCTCGGCCATGTGTTGCAGGCAGTGCGGCAGGCCCAGGCGGCGCACCAGCTCGGCGGCTTCGGGCGCGCTCAGGTACAGGGTGCCGGTGTCGCGGAATTGGGTGATTGCGGTGTTGTTCATGCTCGTCTCCGGTGGGTTGGCGTCGGCTTGCCAAGCTGTGCACCCAGTTTGCCGGTGTGGCGCGGCAATGAAAATCGGCAAGAACGTAGAAAAATGGCAGAAAATTGCACATTCCGGCAACCTTGATTGGCGTTTTGCCCATGGACCAACTCGACCAACAACTCATTGCCCTGCTGCGGCAAGACGCCCGGCTCTCCGTGGCCGACCTCGCGCACAAGCTCCAGGTGTCGCGCGGCACCGTCACCAACCGGCTGCGCAAACTGGAAGACACGCAGGTGATCGTGGGCTACACCGTGCGCCTGCGGCCCGAAGCGCAACCCGAGCGCATCAAGGCCTGGATGGGGATTCAGGTGGAAGGCAACCAGACCCGGCGGGTGATCGCCAGCCTGCTGGGCGAGCCCGGCGTGGCCGCCCTGCACGACACCAACGGCCGCTGGGACCTGCTGGCCGAGCTGGAGGTGGGGAGCATGAAAGAACTGTCGGACGTGCTGGAGCGCGTGCGCCTGATCAGCGGCATTCGCGGCACCGAAACCAGCATCCACCTGGCCAGTTACCGCTGAGTTTCGTCCCCCGCCGCGACACCTCCGGCGCCGGCCCGCAGGTACCATGTGCGCCCACAACACAACGAGGAGACACCCGTGATTCGAACCTTGAAATGGCTGGTGGCGGCCGTGCTGCTGCTGGCTTTGCTGGCCGCGCTGGGGGCCTACGGATGGCTGCGCAGCGCGGGCCGCGCCCAGGTCGACGGCGAGCTCAAGCTCAGCGGCCTGACTGCGCCGGTCAAGGTGCTGCGCGACGGCCACGGCGTGCCCTACATCTTTGCCACCAACACGCCCGACCTGTTTCGGGCCCAGGGTTTCGTCACCGCGCAGCACCGGCTGATGCAAATGGAGCTGTTTCGCGCCACCTGGCGTGGCGAGCTGGCCGCCAGCTTTGGCGAAGCGGCCCTGCCCAGCGACATCCGCATGCGCGTGCTGGGCATTGCCCGCAACGGCGAGCGCCATGCGCAAAACATATCCGCTGAAACCCGCGCGTTTCTGCAACCCTATGTGGACGGGGTGAACGCCTATGTGAGCGAGCACACCGCCGACCACCCGGTGGAGCTGCGCATTGCCGGGCTGGCGCCGCGCCCCTGGAGCGTGGCCGACCTGGTGACGCTGGTGCATTTTGTGCACCACACCCACGCCACCAATTTCAAAACCGAGGTGGTGGCACAAAAGCTGATCGACCAGATCGGCCCAGAGCGTGCCCGCGAACTCTTTCCGCTGCTCAACAACCCCGACTGGCCCGACAGCAGCGTGCGCCGCCAGGCCGCCGCACCAGCCCCTGCGGCCGAACACACCGCCGCGCTCGGCCTGAACTGGGAGCACCTGCTGGTGCGCCCCGACACCCTGAACCACCAGGGCCTGGGCTCCAACAACTGGGCCGTGGGCCCTTCGCGCAGCGCCTCGGGCCACGCCATGCTGGCCAACGACCCGCACCTGGACAACCGCATCTTGCCCGGCATGTGGCACCCCGTGGGCCTGTTCGCCCCCGGCATCCAGGCCGTGGGTGCAGCCCTGCCCGGCGTGCCTGGCATTCTGGTGGGGCGCACACAGCATGTGGCCTTTGGTGTGACCAACGCCTATGGCGACGTGCAAGACCTCTACATTGAAACGCTGGACCCGGCCAACCCCCAGCACTACCTGGACGGCGGGCGCAGCGTGCCGTTGGGCACCGTGAACGAAACCATTCGCGTGAAAGACAGCGCAGCCCCCGGCGGTGTGCGTGAGCACGCACTCACCGTGCGCACCACGAAACGCGGCCCCGTCATCAGCGACCACCCCGGCCTGGGCCCCAAGGGCGACAAGCTGCTGGTGCTGCGCTCCACCGACGCCGAAGTGCTCGGCCCCGTCATCGGCCTGGAAGGCTTCTTGACCGCGCCCAACGCCGCCGCCTTTGATGCCGAGGTGCAAAAGATCGACCTCATGATGTTCAACTTCGTGTTTGCCGACGCGCAAGGCGCCATCGGCCACCGCGCCAGCGGCGCCGTGCCCATCCGCGCCGGGGCCGACGGCAGCGCGCCCCGCCTGCCCCCGGCCGACGGTGGCGACGACTGGACCGGCTTCATCCCCAAAGACCGCATGCCCGGCCAGCTCAACCCCGCGCGCGCCTGGGTGGGCACCGCCAACCACGACACCCGCCCCGACGGCTTCCCCTGGTACTACACCAACTACGTGGCCCCCGACTACCGTTACCAGCGCATGCGCCAGGTGCTGGGCAGCGCCACCCAGATGCGGGTAGACGACCACTGGGCCCTGATGCGCGACGACCGCAACCTGCAAAGCGACGTGCTGCGCCCGCTGCTGGTCGCCGCCCTGCAAAACGACCCCGCCCACGCCGACCTGGCCGCGCTGCTGGCCGCCTGGGACGGCGTGGACCGCGCCGAAGCCGCCGCGCCGCTGGTGTACCAGGCGCTCTACCGCGAAGTGGCGCTGGGCACCTTTGTGGACGAACTCGGCGCCGACACCGCGGGCGACATGCTGTCCAGCTGGTACTTTTGGCAGCAGCGCTTTGCCGCCCTGGTGGCCACGCCCAACGCCGCGTGGTTCGACGATGTGCGCACCCCCGACCGCCAGGAAACCCTGGCCGATGTGATCCGCAGCGCCGCCCCCCGCGCCCGCGCCACCATCGAGGCGCAGCAAGGCAAAGACGTGTCGACATGGCAATGGGGCAAAGCCCACCGCCTTGCCTTTGTGAGCCCGCTGCGCCGCAAAGGCGCCGGGCAAGAGCTGGTGGGCGGCTTCTCCATCGACAAGTCCGGCAGCGGCGAAACCCTGAACCGCGGCGTGTACGACTTCATGGCCCCGTTCGACACCAAGTTCTTCGCGTCCATGCAACTGGTGGTGGACTTTGGCGACCCCGACAAGATCGAAGCCGTGCTGGCCGGCGGCGTGAGCGAACGCCACTTCCAACCCCACCAGAACGACCAGGCCCGCCTGTGGGCCGCCGGCCAGCGCACCGCATGGTGGTTCAACCCGGTGCAGGTGGAGGCGCATGCGGTGGCGCGGGCTGTGTTGGTGCCTTGAGATTTTTGGTCTTCACCAAGTGACCCGCCCGCAGCGGGTTGGTGCCAGAATTCGGGCATGTCACTCCCACTCCCCAACACCCCCCTGACCGCGGCCGAATACCTGGAATGGGAAGCTACCCAGGAAACGCGCAGCGAGTTCATCAACGGACAGGTCTACGCCATGGCCGGTGGCACATTGGCGCACAACGCAGCCACGCTGGCCACCGGTGCCAGCCTGCGACAACACCTCAAAGGTGGCCCTTGCCGTGCGTTTGTGTCCGACGTGCGGGTGCGAGTACAGGCCAGCAACAGCTTTTTTTACCCCGATGTGGTGGTGGCTTGCCAACCCACCGAGTTGGCCGACCCACAATCCATGGCCCTCGCCGAGCCCAAGGTCATCGTCGAAGTGCTGTCCCCCAGCACCGCCGCCTTTGACCGAGGCGGCAAATTTGCCCACTACCGCCTGCTGGACAGCCTGCAAGAGTACGTGCTCATCGACCCCGATACGGCCCAGGTGGATGTGTTCCGGCGCAACGCCGCCAACCGCTGGGAGCTGTTCCCCAGCATGGGTGCCAGCGCCAGCGTGGAACTGGCCAGCGTGGAACTGGCCAGCGTGGGCTGGGTGGGCGTGGTGGCGGATTTGTTGGAATAAAACCGGACCTACAGCGCTCGCTGGGACACTTTTCACCGGTCGATATTTTCAATGACTGGCGCAAGAAAAAGCCGGAGCTCTTCAATAAGCGTGTTTATAAACAGGCGGAACTTGACAGTTAGAGACTCCCGGCTACCCGATTAGGCTGGGGCGCGGAGTGGAAGGTTTTCACAGTGCGGCTGCCTGAAATTTTGGTGTTGCACTTCACTTGTCAATTCACGCTGATGGTAGATGAGAGAGATATCGACCTGAACAACACTTGACACTCCTCATCGTCGTCTCAGTTTTTCGATGAGCAACTCAACTATGTGATTGATGTTCAATCCAATTCCGTTGAAGTTTGGCTCAAGAATTACAAACTTGTTAAGCCCCTCAAGAGCCTTGATTAAGGCGCCATCCTTAGGCTCCTCAGAGATTTTCTGGATAAGCTCTTTTGCTGCCCTGAAAGGATGTTCTGCTGTATTGAACGAGAAGAAAACGGCGCTCTTTATACCTGCTGCTGTATCCAGTGGCTGCCTAGTGACTAGGAGGCCAGGCAGGTGGTCTCTGACATTTTTTATGTAGAAATCTTGCAAGGGAGAGTGCGGGGAGTCTTTCATATCTCCGAGTACGCTCATTTCACACCCAGAGGCTGGAAGCAGGACCGCGACATTGGGGCCCGTTGATAGGCCGAGTTCTGCTGCTCTTTTTAAAAAGACCTCATGTAAATCGCTTTGGCGATTCGACATGTATGGCTCTGACAAGAAGTAGACGTACACCTTTGCACTACTTGATGAGAACCCAAGATAAGTCTGTGAAATGTACATATGCGTAATTTGATGGAACCTAACACTTAGCGTTTATCTACCGCACCAGCCAAGCCAGCCAGCGGCGATGACGTCATTCGCGGTGGGTGTTCCATGTTGAGCTAAACCGCAGCAGAGGCGGTGGTGTGGGAATCAACGGAATAGGGGATTGATGATTTCAGCCCCCGCCATGGGAAGTCATTATGGCTTGACTGGGCGCCTGCAAAGTCCTTTTTCGGGCCACAGTTCCGGTCTGTTGCGCGGCCACCGCCACATTTTTCTCAGCCCGTGAGCGGCGCAATCGGGCAGCCCAGCCAAGCGCCCACACCCGCCCCTGGCGCAACTGTTTGTTGAGCAGTTGAACCAGGGGTTTGAGGTGTTCATAAAGACGGTGGTGACGGTCTCGATCACGGCCCCTGCGCTGGTGGTGCCCGGCTGTTGGCTTTTCTGGCGCTGCACTCAAACGGGTCTGGCAGGTGTTTGGCTCTCGCCAAGGTCTGCACCACACCCAGGCGCCCTTGCTGGCACACCGGGCACTGGTGGATGTTCACCCGGGCCACCCGCGCCATGAAGTCTTGCGCGCATGCCTGCGCCTTTGGGTTGGGCGCGGGCATGTGCAGCGCCGCTCTGGCCTGCGCCAGCTTGGTCCCGTTGGGGTTGGCCAACAGGCCGTAGTGCCGAATGCGTTTGAGTCCGCTGGGCAGAACGTGTTGCATGAAGCGGCCAATGAAGTCTGGCCCGCGCAGGCGCAGCGTGCGCTTCTTTCCCTGCTCACCCGCCTGGCCTTCGCTGCGTTTGGCGCGGGCGCTGATGACGACTTCATCACCCTGCAGACTGAGGATGCGCTCGTTGCCAATGGCCGTGCGGTGGGTGCAAGGCACCTCCAGCACTTGATTCAGGCGCGCTTGCAGCCAGGCGTCTTTGGCGCGCGCGCCGCAGGTGGAGCAGTGGCGGTTGCGGCAGGAGTGGTTTGCCAGTGGCGGTGTCCGCCGGTAGTGGCGCGTGAGGCGGCTGATGGATTCGGTGTAGCACTCAATGGTGCGCACCGACAGGCTGCGCAAAACACCATCTTTTGCAAGCCCTGCACCCTGCAAAACGCGGTGGCAGTGCTTGCGCACCAGCCACCGCGTCAGCGGTTTAGTTCAACGCAATGCATACCGCAATACCTACGGAATAAACTGGATGGTACGGAATATTCTGGTCACAGCATTTTCCATGAAATTTATATGCATCAATGACTTGCGAGATTTTTCTCGCGTTTCGCACAAATATATAAAACCCGGCACACCCGTTTTCCACCCAACCCGCCACGCGATCCAATCCGTGATCTCATCCGGTACTTGCACTGTAGCCCCAAATCCGATGTGGCCAACCTGACCCAGATCCATTTCGCATTCTGTTGTCCAAAAATGCACCGACCAGCCGCAAAGGCCGTTGTGTCCATTCAGCCGGCTCTGTTGCACAAAGCTGCCCAACCGTACTGGTAGCCTCCACCCATGACCGAACCCAAGGACGCCAAGACGCGCTACAAGACCACCAACTGGGCCGCGTACAACGCCGCGCTCAAAGCCCGAGGGTCGCTGACGATCTGGCTGGACAAAGACATGCAGTGGTACGCCCCGGCCAGTGGCAAGCGAGGACGCCAGCGAATCTTCTCCGAGGCAGCCATTCAGTTCTGCCTGAGCATCAAGTGCCTGTTCAAC
>NZ_JAUSOO010000062.1 GCF_030656115.1 Hydrogenophaga sp. | reverse complement strand
GTGTTGACCCTTGCGTACTTTGACCGGCTGGGCGTGCCCAGGCTGTCATGACCTCAAGCTCTCGAACCGCCCGGTGCGGACCCGCATGCCGGGTGGTGTGGCAGGGGTGCAGCCGATAATGGCTGCCCCCTATGCCGATTGAAAGAGTCTGGATACCACGTCAGGGCTGCATGGGCACGCCCGTGGGTTGGATCCAGCCCATCCAATAACTGACCAACACCACCACAAAGAGCAGGATGGAAAACCCAACCCGAAACGCCAGTGCCCGCGCCATGTGGTTCTTGCGAGGCGATGCCTCGCTGTCTGCCGGGTTTGCTGTGCCTCCACGCATCATGAAAAGCAATGCAGCGCCAAGGCTGCCGAGAATGGCGATGAACGCGGCAATGACAAGGTATTTCATGCGTCAGATTATCGGGTTCTTTCTGACGGGCATGGGAGCAAGGGCATGAGTTCCCGATCCGGTCGTTTCTGGGTGGTCACCCTGGCCACCGCACTCACCATGGCCATGACCGCATCGTTGGGTGTGTGGCAGCTGGGGCGGGCATCGCAAAAGCAGGCGCTGCAGAGCCAGGTGAATCAGCGCAGTGAATTGCCTCCCTGGACCGAGCGCGACCTGCTGGAAGCGGGGGACCCGAAAGCCGGTCTGCACCGCGCGGTACAGCTCCAAGGCCAATGGGTTGCAGAGGCCAACGTCTTCTTGGATAACCGCCAGATGGACGGTCGGGTGGGTTTCTTTTTGGTCACGCCGCTGCGGCTATCGGGGAGTGATCGGGTCATCTTGATCCAGCGTGGCTGGGTGCCACGCGACTTCACCGACCGCAGCCGTGTGCCGGCGGTTGAAACCCCTGAAGGTTTGGTTTACGTCGAAGGACGCTTGGCCCCAGCGCCAGGCAAGCTTTTTGAACTCGGCGCGGCAGGTGCCGGGCCGATCCGGCAAAATATCGACGTCGCTGAGTTGTCGCAGGAAACGGGGCTTGCCCTGCTGGATTTTTCCGTTCTGCAAACCGGCGATCCAACCGATGGACTGCAGCGCAACTGGCCCCGCATCACCGAAGGCGTGCACAAACACCACGGTTATGCGTTTCAGTGGTTTGGTTTGTGTGCCCTCGCAGGCATTTTGTATGTCTGGTTCCAATTCATCTCTCCCCGCCGAAAGCGCACCCTCCATGGCCCAGACGCCCGATGAACCCTTGACGATGACCGTGCACAGCCTGCCCCAGCTGGATCAGAGCAGTGCGCGTTCCGCAGCCAGCACCCGCGCCGGGCGCTGGAAAATGCTCGCTTTGCTGCTGGTCAGTGCGGCCCCCGTGGTGGCTTCCTACTTCATGTATTACGTGGTGCGCCCAGAGGGACGGCGCAATTATGGTGAATTGGTCAATCCCCAGCGCCCGTTGCCGGCTTTCACGGGCATCGATACACAAGGTCAATCCGTGCCGCTTGCGCAGCTCAAAGACCAGTGGTTGCTCATCAGCGTGGCCGACAGCGCATGCGACGCTGCATGCCAGGAACACTTGTACTTGCAGCGGCAGTTGCGAGAAACTCTGGGCAAAGAAAAGGACCGGCTTGACTGGGTGTGGTTGCGCACAGGCGCGGCGCCGTTGACCGAAGCGCTGCAGCAGGCCACCGCGCCTGCGGTCGTGCTGCAGGTCGATGCCGCGCAGCTGGCCACCTGGCTGGAGCCCGCACCCGGGCAACGGCTGGAGGACCACCTCTATGTGGTGGACCCGCTTGGGAACTGGATGATGCGCTTCCCGGCCAATCTGGATGCCAAACAGGCCAAGCGCGACCTCGACCGGTTGTTGCGTGCTTCGGCGTTCTGGGACAAGGCAGGCCGGTGATGGGGTCACCAGCACTCCACGCGCACAGCGCTGCGCAGGTTCCTAGGATGAAACAAGCCACTCGCTCACTTCTTTCGCTGCCCACCAAGGAGGTGCGTCAGTGCCCCCGTGCGGCCGGGCGCCACTGACATGGAAACACAAGCCTTGTACGATTTCGCGCCCATCGCGCGGCTGATGTTGCTGGGGGTGGTGATGGCCCTGGGCCCGCTGGCCTGGGTGTGGGTGCGCAACCGCCACGCGCCGCCGGCTCAGCGCCTGCGCATGCTGACCCTGGTGACGTTGTTTCTGACTTTCGACCTCGTGTTGTTTGGAGCCTTCACCCGGCTCACCGACTCCGGCTTGGGATGCCCTGACTGGCCTGGCTGCTATGGCAGTGCCAGTCCGGTTGGCGCCAGCAGCGCCATTGCTGCTGCACAGGAAGCCATGCCCACGGGACCGGTGACGTTTTCCAAGGCCTGGATCGAGATGATCCACCGCTACCTGGCCACGGCGGTGGGGGTGTTGATTCTGGTGTTGGCCAGCGTCAGCTGGGTCGAGCGCCGCAAACTCTCGGTGTCGTATGTCTGGCCGTTGGTCACGCTGATCTGGGTGTGCCTGCAAGGCGCTTTCGGTGCACTCACGGTGACCATGAAACTGTTTCCCGCCATTGTCACCCTGCATTTGCTGGGTGGCATGGCGCTGCTGGCGCTGCTGCGCGCGCAGGCCACGGGCTACGCACTGGCCGCCCCAGGTGGTCCACCACCCATACCCTTGCACGCCAACACCCGGCTCGCTCTGGGTCTGGTGTACGGTTTGTTGTGGATTCAGATTGCACTCGGTGGATGGGTGAGCACCAACTATGCAGTGCTCGCCTGCAGCGACTTCCCTATGTGCCAGGGCAGTTGGTGGCCGGACATGGACTTTCAGCACGGGTTCTCGTTGTGGCGCGAGCTGGGCCAAAACCGGGCCGGTGAAGCCATTGCCTTCCCGGCCCTGACTGCCATCCATTATGTGCACCGGCTCAGTGCTTGGGTGGTGTTTACCGCCTTGTTCTGGCTGGTCTGGCGCTTGTGGTCGGTGGTCGCCCTGCGGCCCACCGCACGCTGGCTGGTCGGCTTGGCCCTGTGGCAGTTTGCCAGCGGTTTGACCAATGTGGTGCTCGACTGGCCGTTGCTGGCCGCCGTAGGGCACACGGGAGGCGCGGCCGCGCTCGTGGTGGTCATGACCAGCGCCATTTTCAGTACCCGCACCGCCCATGAACCTGTGGATGCCACTGCATTCACCACCTCTCGACCGATCTGATGAGCACCGCGTCTTCCAACCCCACTGCCGTTGCCTTGCCATCTGCCTGGCGGCAGTTCTATGCGCTCACCAAGCCGCGCGTGATCCAGCTCATCGTGTTTTGTGCGCTGATCGGTATGGTGCTGGCCGTTCCGGGCTTGCCCACCTGGGCGCAGGTGCGGCTGGCTGCCATCGCATCGCTGGGCATCTGGCTGGTGGCGGGGGCGGCCGCTGCTTTCAACTGTGTGGTCGAACAGCAAATTGACGCCAAGATGAAGCGCACCGCCTGGCGCCCCACCGCCAAAGGCGAGCTGTCCAACCTCAAGACGCTCACGTTTTCAGCCGGGCTGTGTGCGCTGGGGTCGGGCATTCTTTACTTCTGGGTCAACCCGCTCACGATGTGGCTGACCTTTGCCACCTTTGTGGGTTACGCGGTGATCTACACCGTGATTCTGAAGCCCTTGACACCGCAAAACATCGTCATTGGCGGGGCCTCTGGTGCCATGCCGCCTGTGCTGGGCTGGGCGGCCATGACCGGTGTCGTGTCGCCGGAAGCGCTGATTCTTTTCCTGATCATTTTTCTTTGGACGCCGCCGCACTTCTGGGCACTGGCGCTGTACCGGGTGGAAGACTATCGCAAGTCCGGCCTGCCCATGCTGCCGGTCACGCACGGCTCTGAATTCACCCGCTTGCAGATTTTTCTCTACACTTTGGTGCTGTTTGCAGCTTGCCTCATGCCCTTTGTGATGCGCATGAGCGGCTGGTTTTACCTTGCCGTAGCGGTGGCCTTGAGCATAGGCTTCACCGGTTACGCCTACGTGCTGTGGCGCGACTACTCCGATGCGCTGGCGCGCAAAACCTTCCGCTTCTCCCTGATCCATTTGTCGCTGCTGTTCGCGGCACTGCTGGTCGATCATTATCTATGACCACCCCGGTGACAGGGCGAGCCACCACAGGGAATAACCCTGACCAGACTTGCGGCCCGCAGCGAGGTTTTTCATCTCAGCCCGTAATACACGACATGCCCTCGACTTACCTGAATCGCCGCCACGCCCTGGTTTTGGGTGCCTCGGCCTTGGCTCTGGCCGCCTGCGGTGAAAACAAACCGGCGTTCACGGGCATCGACATCACCGGTGCCGACTACGCCACCGGGTTCTCGTTGACCGACCACAACGGGCAACCACGCACGCTGGCCGACTTTCAGGGCAAGGCGGTGGTGATTTTTTTTGGCTTCACCCAGTGCCCCGACGTGTGCCCCACGTCGCTGGGCGAGCTGGCCGAGGCCCGGCGTTTGCTGGGTGCTGACGGCGAGCGGTTGCAGGGCCTGTTCGTCAGCATCGATCCCGAGCGCGACACGCCCGAGATCATGAAGGAGTACATGGCCAACTTTGACCCGAGTTTTCTGGCCCTGTACGCGGCCCCCGATGCCTTGCCCGCGCTGGCCAAGAGCTACCGCATCTACTACAAAAAAGTGCCTGGCAGCACCCCCACGAGCTACACCATGGACCACTCGGCGGGCAGCTACGTGTACGATGCCAAAGGCCGTGTGCGCCTGTACCACCGCTACGGCAGCGGTGCGCAGGCGTTGGCCGATGACGTGAAGCGCCTGCTGAACGAGTAACGTCCGGCCGAAACAAAAGCCCAGCTTTAAACGACAACGGCACCTTGGAGGTGCTGTTGTTGTTTGGGGTTTTTGGTCAGCGCGTCAGTCGACCTTCGCGCCGCTGATTTTGACCATCCGTTCGTACTTGCTGCGTTCACGCGCCATGAACGCTTCAAACTGCTCCGGTGTGCTCGGAGCTGGTTCGGCCATCAGGGCAGCGAAGCGGGTCTTTACCTCGGGCGAGCGCAAGGCCTCGGTGAAAGCCGCATTGAGCTTGCGCACGGTGTCGGCCGGCGTGCCGGCTGGTACCACCAGGCCCCACCAGGTGTCAATTTCAAAACCGGGCAGGGTGTCTGCAACGGGTGGCACTTCGGGCATGGCCGCAACGCGCTGCGCGGTGGTGACCGCCAATGGCTTCAGCTTGCCCGATCGGATGTTGGGTGCAGCGGTGGCCAGGTTGTCAAAGTTGAAATCGACCTGACCCGACAGCAGACCCAGCTGTGCTGGGTTGCCGCCGTTGTACGGAATGTGCAGCGCAAAAATTCTCGCCTGGTTCTTGAACATTTCACCCGCGAGGTGGCCCGCGCTGCCATTGCCACCCGAGCCGTAGTTGAGCTTTCCAGGGTTGGCCTTGGCGTAGGCAATCAGGTCGGTCAGGCTGTTGATGTTCAGCCGTTGTGCCGCATCGGCATTCATCACCAGCACGTTGGGCACCCGCAGCATTTGCGTGACCGCCGAGAAATCTTTGGCTGGGTCGTAGGGCAGTTTGCTGAACAGCCACGGGTTGATGCCGTGCGACGCGGTGGTGGCAATACCCAGCGTCAAGCCGTCGGGCGCGGCCTTGGCTGCGGCGCTCACGCCAATGTTGCCGCCCGCACCGGGGCGGTTGTCAATGATCACGGTGCCGAGCGTTCCCTTGACCGCTTCGGCCAGAATGCGTGCCGTCACGTCAATCGGGCCACCCGCCGCGAAGGGCACCACGATACGTGTGGTGGCCGCGGGCTGCGCCAGACTCACCGCAGGCAGTGCCAACGCAGACGCGCTCAAGGCGATGGACGTGATGAGGTGGCGGCGGTGCAGCATGTTCAGGTCTCCGGTATGTAACGAAACAAAAAAGAGCACGGCGGGCGGTTGCTGATCCGTTTTCGACAGCGATGCCGTCCGCTGAGGTCAAGTGGGTCAAACTTTGTCGGCCGCACTGGTGAACGAGTCGGCAAAAAATTCTTCGGGTGGCAAGCCCGCTTGCGCGCTGAAGTCGGTACGGGCCGACTCCACCACGATGGGTGCACCGCAGGCATACACCTGATGGCCTGAGAGATTGGGGAAGTCTTGCAGCACGGCCCGGTGCACAAAGCCCGTGCGTCCGGTCCACTGGTCTTCGGGCTGTGCGTCTGACACCACCGGCACATAACGCAGGTGGGGCATGCTGGCCAGCTGGGCTTCGATCCAGGCGCTCTGGTACAGATCGGCAGGGCGGCGGCCGCCCCAGTACAGCGTGGTGGGGCGGTTAATGCCCTTGAACTGCATGTGTTCGATGATCGCCTTGATGGGTGCAAAGCCCGTGCCCGAGGCCAGAAAAATCAAGGGCTTTGGGCTGTCTTCGCGCAGGTAGAAGCTGCCATAGGGCCCTTCAATGCGCAAGATGTCCTTTTCCTTCAGGGCACCAAACACGTGGTCGGTGAACTTGCCACCGGGCATGTGCCGCAAATGCAGTTCCACGGACGGCTGGACCGCCTGCGTGTGCGGGGCATTGGCCATGGAATAGCTGCGCCGGTCGCCGTCGCGCAGCAAAAATTCCACGTACTGGCCTGCGTGGTACTGAAAGGCGTCGCTGGCCGGGAGCTGCAGGCGCAGCACGATCACGTCGTGCGAAGCGCGTTCGAGTGCGCTCACGCGCACCGGCATTTTTTTGATGGGAAACGCACCGGCTTCGGTCACTTGGCGCGATTCGAGCACCACATCGCTTTGCGCCACACCGCAGCAAGTCAGCACGTAGCCAGCGGCCTCTTCGTCGGCGCTGAGCGCTTTGGCCTGGTGCGCGCCATGGTTCACGCTGCCCGACAACAGCTTGCATTTGCACGAGCCGCAGGCGCCGTCTTTGCAGCCGTAAGGCAGGCCAATGCCCTGGCGAATGCCGGCGGCCAAAATGGCTTCGTTGGGTTGAGATTCAAAGGTGCGTCCGCTGGGCTGAACGGTGATGGTGAATGTCATACAGTCTGGGTGTTGAGGTGCCTTCGGTGTGCCGCAGCCGCACCGGTAATTTTCCATTGTCGCAAATTCGGAATTCGCATGAGCCTACTTGGCGCTTTGCCCGCACGCTTTCGGCGTGAGCGGGTCCTGATCATTGGCTGTGGCGATGTCGGCCAGCGCGCTGCCCGCGTGCTCGGCGGTGGTGCGCGCGCCCGCATTCTGGCCCTGACCTCGTCGCCCGAACGTTGTGCCAGCCTGCGCGCGCAGGGCATCACACCGCTGCTGGGCAACCTGGACGACGCGCACAGTCTGCAGCGACTGGCTGGCCTGGCCACCCGGGTGCTGCATCTGGCGCCGCCGCCCTCGGGCGAACAGACCGACTGGCGGCTGGACCCGCGCACCCGCGCCCTGGTGCGTGTGCTGGCGCAGCGCTCGGTGCCCGCAGCGTTGGTGTATGGGTCTACCAGCGGGGTCTATGGCGACTGGCAGGGCCGCTGGGTCAGCGAAGCCACGCCTGCCCAGCCGCGCACGCCGCGCGCCTGGCGCCGGGTTGACGCCGAAACCGCGGTGCACTGGCTGGGCAGCGCCACCGGTGTGCGCACCAGCGTGCTGCGCATTCCGGGCATTTACGCGCCCGACCGGGCCGGCGGCACCCCACGCGAGCGCCTGTTGCGAGGCACGCCCGTGCTGCGCGAAAGTGATGACGTGTACACCAACCACATTCACGCACACGATCTGGCCCGCGCTTGTGTGCTGGCGCTGTGGCGCGGGCGGCCGCAGCGCAATGTGAACGTGGTGGACGACACCCAACTGAAAATGGGCGACTATTTCGACCTGGCCGCCGATCTCTATGGCCTGCCTCGCCCGCCCCGTATTGGGCGCGATGCGGCGGGCGACCAGCTGCCGCTGATGCTGCTGAGCTTCATGAGCGAATCGCGTCGCCTGCACAACGAGCGCATGAAAACCGAATTGCGCCTTCGCCTGCAGTACCCCACCGTGGCCGAGGGGTTGGCTCAGCCCGGTTGAGCGGTGCGCCGGGTCAGGCGGCTGGCGCGATGGTGCTCAGCAGCCAGCCGGTGTAGGCCAGGTAGGCCGCCAGCAGCGCACCGGCTTCCCAGCGGTTGATGCGGCCCTGGCGTCCGCGAAAGCCCCAGCCCATCACGAACAGCACCAGTGTCAAACCCGCCATCACAGGCAGATCGCGGGTGATTGAGGCGGCCTCTATGTTGATGGGGGCAATCGCACCCGCAATACCCACCACCGCCAGCGTGTTGAACAGATTTGAGCCCAACACGTTGCCCAGCGCGATGTCGTGCTCGCCCTTGCGCGCAGCCGCCACACACGACGCCAGTTCGGGCAGGGAGGTGCCCACGGCCACCACCGTCAGGCCAATGATCAGGTCGCTGACACCCAGCGACTGCGCAATGCTCACGGCGCCCCAAACCAGCAGGCGCGAACTGGCCACCAACACCAGCAGGCCCACCACCAGCCACACCAGCGAACGATTCAGCGGCATCGCATGCGCTTTCAGCTCGGTAGCCGTTTCAACGGCCAGCGCATCGCCGCCGCCGCGCATACCTTCCACGATGGACCAGGTCACCAGCACGCCAAACACCGCCAGCAGCACCCAGGCGTCCAGCCGGGTGATCTGGCCGTCCCACACCAGGTAGGCCGACAACGCCGTGACGGCAGCCAGGATGGGCAGTTCTTTGCGCAAAATCATCGAGTGCACGATGATGGGCGAGATCAGGGCCGTCACCCCCAGAATCAGCGCGATGTTGACGATGTTGGAGCCCCAGGCGTTGCCCAGCGCCAGCCCCGGGTTGCCTTGACTGGCCGCCAGGGTGGACACCACCATCTCGGGCGCCGAGGTGCCAAAACCCACAATCAGCATGCCCACCAGCAAGGGTGGCACCGAATAGTGGCTCGCGGTGGACGAAGCGCCTTCGACAAAACGGTCGGCACTCCAGACCAGCAAGGCAAGGCCGACGAGGATGGCAAGAGAGGGCAGCAGCATGGTGACGGTGCGCAGCGGCAGGGTGTTGGACAATGGGTATTCTCTCAGGCTCTTTTGGCCTGTTCCACCGCAGGGCCACATGTTTACTCCCCGCTCCTCAAGTTCCGAGACCGCTGCCTACAGTGCCCCCATGCGCTGGCGCGTGGGGGTTGCTGTGGGGGTGGCGGCCTTGATGTTGCTGTTGGTGTGGTGGTGGCGCCCAGTGTTGCTGATGCCGGGTACGCGTGTGTTGGTCATGCAGGGGGGCGACCCCTATGTGCGGGCGCTCATGCGCACCATCTCCGCGAGTGAGTCGAATGTGTTGCGTCCTTACCACGTTCTCTACGGCGGCGGTTATGTCTGGACGCTGGACAAGCACCCCAACCGCTGCGAGCGCATCGGGCGCGGCCCCAACAAAGGCAATTGTTCTACGGCCGCTGGGCGCTACCAATTGTTGGCGGGTACTTGGGTGGAACTGGCTGCACGCCACCACCCCGAACGCACCAACGACCCCCTGGACGCCATGCAACTGAGTTTTGCTCCGATCTACCAAGACACGGTGGTGTACGCCTGGTTGTCTGAGCCCCGCTGGGGCAACCTGTCTGCACAGCTGCGCCAGGGGCAGGTGCAGCCGGTGTTGCGGCGACTCTCGGGTACCTGGACCAGCCTGGGCTACGGGATTGAAAACAACAGCATGAGCCGTGAGCTGCCCCGCGTGTACCAGCGTGTGCTGCAAGACGAGCTGGAGCGTGCGCCCAAAACAGCCCTTTCAACGCCTGACGCACAGCAAAAAGGCCGTGCAGCTGTCGCTGCACGGCCTTGATTTGGTGCCCAGGGCCGGACTCGAACCGGCACGCCTTGCGGCGGGGGATTTTGAGTCCCCTGCGTCTACCAATTTCACCACCCGGGCGGTAATTCGCAAGCCCTGAATTATGGCACAGTGTTGACCATGAACTACCCGACCATTGAAGACGCGATTGGAAAAACCCCGCTTGTGGCCTTGCAGCGCATTGGCTCAGCGGAAAACGTAGCCCGTGGCAACGTGATTCTGGGCAAGCTGGAGGGCAACAACCCGGCCGGATCGGTGAAAGACCGGCCTGCGGTGTCCATGATTCGGCGGGCCGAGGAGCGGGGCGATATCCAGCCCGGTGACACCCTGATTGAAGCCACTTCGGGCAACACCGGCATCGCACTGGCCATGGCGGCCGCCATCAAGGGTTACCGCATGGTGCTGATCATGCCGGAGGACTTGTCCATTGAGCGGGCCCAAACCATGAAGGCGTTTGGGGCAGAACTGATCCTCACGCCCAAGAGCGGCGGCATGGAGTCGGCCCGCGATCTGGCCGACCGCATGCAGGCCGAAGGCAAAGGGCGGGTGCTGGACCAGTTTGCCAACGCCGACAATCCCCGCATCCACTACGAGACCACCGGCCCCGAGCTGTGGGAGCAAACGGCTGGGCGCATCACCCATTTCGTGAGCGCCATGGGTACCACCGGCACCATCACCGGCGTGTCGCGTTTCCTGAAAGAAAAGAACCCGGCGGTTCGCATTGTGGGTGCCCAACCCAGTGAAGGTTCCCGCATCCCGGGCATTCGCAAATGGCCACAGGAATACCTGCCCAAAATTTACGACCCCAGCGCCGTGGACGAACTGATTTACGTGAACCAGGCCGATGCAGAAGACATGTGTCGCCGCTTGGCCCGTGAAGAGGGCATCTTTGCCGGTATCTCGGCGGCGGGTGCTTGCTGGGTGGCTCAGCAGGTGGCGCAGCAGGTGGAAAACGCCACCATCGCCTTTGTCGTGTGTGACCGCGGCGACCGCTACCTGTCAACCGGTGTGTTCCCCGCTTGATGGGGCGTTTTACACGGCCACTGGCTGCTCAGGCCACGGTCACATTCAAAAACAAAGGCTGATGGCATGAACACCGAGTTCCGGTTTTGCCCGTCTTGCGCAGGGCCGCTGGCCCTCATCGGCAAAGAGGAGGACGGTGGCTTGACCCAGCGCTTGCGCTGCGCGGCCTGTGGTTTTACCCACTGGAACAACCCCACGCCGGTGCTGGCGGCCATTGTCGAAGTGGACGGCATGGTGCTGCTGGCGCGCAATGCCGCCTGGCAAAACCGCATGTTTGGCCTCATCACCGGTTTCATGGAGGCCGGCGAGACCCCCGAAGACGGTATTCGCCGGGAAATTGCCGAAGAAACCAGCTTGCAGGTGAGCCGGCTGAGTTTGGTGGGTGTGCACGATTTTCAGCGCATGAACCAAGTTCTCATCACCTACCACGCAGTCGCGTACGGCGAGGTTCGCCTCTCACCAGAACTGGTCGAATACAAATTCCTGCGGCCTGAGCAGGTGCGTTGCTGGGGCGCCGGTACCGGCCTTGCGTTGGCCGACTGGCTGCGCGGTCGGGGCATTGAGCCCGTGTTTATGGGATCACCGTCCACCAGCGATTGATCGACTCCAGATTTAGAGCCTTCGCAAAACCGTGCTTTGTGCACGCCAACCGGGTTCTGGCCGGTCTTTGCTGGTGGGGTGGGGTGCCTGCCCGCTTAGAATCAGCCATTCTGAGGAACTCCCATGCAAGCCGACAAAGAACTCGATGCCCGTGGCCTGAACTGCCCGCTGCCTATTTTGAAGGCCAAGAAGGCGCTTGCTGACATGCAAAGCGGCCAGACCTTGTGCGTGATTTCAACCGATACCGGTTCGGTTCGTGACTTTCAGGCTTTCGCCAAACAGACGGGCAATGAACTGCTGGAACAGCAGACCGTGGGCAGTGACCATTTCACGCTCTTGAAACGCCGCTGACAGGCACGCTGGTTTTTGAACCGGACCAGCTTCTTCATTGCGATTGCGCACAACATGGAAATCTTGCTGGTTGACCCTTTGGTGCCCGAAGCCTTGAGCTGGCTTCAAGAGCGTCACGAAGTCAGCTACCGCCCCGAGCTTGGTGACGATTCGATCGAGTTGCGCAAGAGCATGTACAAGACGCGTGCTGTTGTGTTACCTGCCCACGTGATCGTGTCGCAGGAGTTTCTCGACTTCTCGCCCAAGCTGGCGTTGATTGCGCGCATGCAGGTTTCCAGCGACAACACCGATCTTGAGGCCTGCGCACGCCGCCAGGTGCGGGTGGTCCAGGCACGCAGTGCTGCCGTTCGTTCCAACGCCGAGTACGTGCTCTACGGGCTGCTCATGCTGTACCGCCGCGGCATGATCAGTGCTTTGCTGGGGCGCAAGATTTCGCAGGTGCGCATGGGCCGTGAACTCGCGGGCAGCACCGTGGGCCTGCTGGGTTTGGCGCCAGTGGCGCACACCCTGGCGCCCATGCTCAAAGGCTTGGGTGTGCGACTGCTGGGCTACGATCCGGCGGTGCACCAAGCTGCGCCCATCTGGGACAAACTGGGTGTTGAGCCCACCACGGTGCAAGACCTGCTCGCCCGTTCTGACGCGGTGTCGCTTCAGGTGGTGTATGCCTCACGTTTCAAAGGCTGGATCGGCGAGCGGTTGCTCAACCACTGCAAGCCAGGACAATTGTGGGTCGGGTTGAGCCGCAGTTCGCTGTTTGACCCGGAGTCTCTGGCCCAAGCCTTGTCCGATGGACGCATCGACGCCTGTCTTCTGGATGGCGCCAACCCCCGTTTTGCGGCCGAAGGCACCCCGTTGCATGGGTTGTCCAACTTGCACCTGACACCGCGCCTGGGCTCACACACGCGCGAAGCCAAGTTGCGTGCGAGTTGGTATGTGGCGCACCGCATCCATGAATGCCTGTCGCCGCAGGCGCCGCGTTCTGAAACCCGGTACAGCGACTTTGCTTCACTGGATGGCCTGGACGGTGCCGATCATGAAGTACCGCAAGCAGCGTCTCCGTCTCAATGGGGCTCGCTGGATCTTCTCAGACGCTGAAATCCCCTTGAAACCGGGCCCGCTGAAGCAGTGCCCGGATCGTTCCGTACGGACCGTTCAGGTCCCCAGCCGGGCCAGCTGCTCGCGCACCTTGGCCAGCGTGGCGGTGAAGTCGGCCACCCGCTTCTTTTCCTGGTCAATCACCGCTGGTGGCGCTTTGGCCACAAACGCCTCGTTGGCCAGCTTCGCGCCCGCCTTGGCAATTTCACCTTCCAGGCGGGCGGCTTCTTTGCCCAGGCGCAGCTTCTCGGCCGCCACGTCAATTTCCATGAACAGGCACAGGCGTGCCTCGCCCACCACCGCCACGGGGGCCGATTGCGCTGCCGCAGCCCAGGCGGCCTCGTCGTCAAACACCTTCACCTCGCTGAGCTTGGCCAGCGCCTGCAGCACCGGCCCGGCGCCCTGCATGAAGGCGGTGTCGCCCAGCACGTACAGCGGCAGGCGGGTGGCGGGTGACACGTTCATTTCACCGCGCAGGTTGCGGCAGGCGTCCACCAGGCTTTTGAGCTGGGTCACATGGGCTTCGGCCACCGGGTCGATGCGCTCGGGCTGGCTCACCGGGTACGTGGCCACGCTGACCGACGGCCCGGCGCGTCCGGCCACCGGCGCTACTTTTTGCCAGAGTTCTTCGGTGATGAACGGAATGACCGGGTGCGCCAGGCGCAGGATGGTCTCCAGCGTGCGAATGAGCGTGCGGCGCGTGGCGCGCTGCTGCGCCGCGTTGCCGGTGTTGATCTGCACCTTGGCGATTTCCAGATACCAGTCGCAGAACTCGTTCCACACAAAGTCGTAGACCGTGTTGGCCACGTTGTCCAGCCGGTATTCGGCAAAGCCACGGGCCACGTCGGCCTCGACATGCTGCAAACGGGAGACGATCCAGCGGTCGGGCTGGCTGAATTCAAGGTAGCCGCCCGGCAGGCATTCCGCCGCGCCGTGTTCTTTCAGTCCGCAGTCCTGGCCCTCGCAGTTCATCAGCGTGAAGCGGGTGGCGTTCCAGAGCTTGTTGCAGAAGTTGCGGTAGCCCTCGCAGCGCTTGCTGTCGAAGTTGATGCTGCGCCCCAGCGAGGCGAGCGCTGCAAAGGTGAAGCGCAGTGCGTCGGCACCGTAGGCCGGAATGCCGTCGGGGAATTCTTTTTCGGTCTGCTTGCGCACCTTGGGCGCCGTTTCGGGCTTGCGCAGGCCGGTGGTGCGCTTGTCCAAGAGCGGTGCGAGCGAAATGCCGTCGATCAGGTCCACCGGGTCGAGCACGTTGCCTTCGCTCTTGCTCATCTTCTGGCCCTGCGCGTCGCGCACCAGGCCGTGAATGTAGACGTGCTTGAACGGCACGCGGCCGGTGAAATGGGTCGTCATCATGATCATCCGGGCCACCCAGAAGAAGATGATGTCGTAGCCCGTCACCAGCACGGTGCTGGGCAGGTAGAGGTTGTAGTCGTCGGTGGGTTTGTCGCCTTGTTCAGGCCAGCCCATGGTGGAGAAGGGCACCAAGGCGCTGGAATACCAGGTGTCCAGCACGTCTTCGTCGCGCGTGAGCACCTTGCCTGCACCCGCCTGGGCCTGTGCTTCTTCCTGGTTGCGCGCCACGTACACTTGGCCCTGCTCGTCGTACCAGGCTGGGATCTGGTGGCCCCACCAGAGCTGGCGGCTGATGCACCAGTCCTGGATGTTGTTCATCCACTGGTTGTAGGTGTTGACCCAATTTTCGGGCACGAAGGTCACCTCGCCCGACTGCACAGCCGCGACCGCCTTGTCGGCGATGGACGTGCCGCTGGTGTTGTGTTCATTGCCCTTGCTGGTCATGGCCACAAACCACTGGTCGGTGAGCATGGGTTCGATCACCTGGCCGGTGCGGGCGCAGCGTGGCACCATCAGTTTGTGTTTCTTGACTTCGACCAGCAGGCCTTCAGCCTCCAGCTGGGCCACGATCTGCTTGCGCGCGACGAAGCGGTCCAGCCCAACGTAAGTAGCCGGGATGTCAGCCGCTTCGGCGGCAGATACCTTGGCCTCCAAGCTGAAGATGGTCAGCATGGCCAAGCCGTGGCGCTGGCCGACCTGGTAGTCGTTCGGGTCGTGCGCCGGTGTGACCTTCACCACGCCGGTGCCAAACGCCTTGTCCACATACGCGTCGGCGATCACAGGCACGAGGCGCCCGGTGATGGGCAGTTTGACTTGCTGGCCGATCAGGTGGGTGTAGCGTTCGTCCTCTGGGTGCACCATCACGGCGGTGTCGCCCAGCATGGTTTCGGGTCGGGTGGTGGCGACCACCAGCGATTCATCCGAGCCATCCACCGGGTAACGAATGTGCCAGAGCGAGCCGTCCTCTTCCTCGCTCTCCACCTCCAAATCCGACACCGCCGACATCAGCACCGGGTCCCAGTTCACCAGGCGCTTGCCACGGTAGATCAGGCCCTGCTGGTAGAGCTGTACAAAGGTCTCGGTCACGACCTTGCTGAGCTTGGGGTCCATGGTGAAGTACTCGCGGCTCCAGTCCACCGAGTCGCCCATGCGGCGCATCTGCGTGGTGATGGTGTTGCCGCTTTCTTCCTTCCATTCCCAGACCTTGGCGACGAAGTTCTTGCGCGCCTCGGCCGGCGTGGGGCCCATGTCGTGGCGGCTGATGCCTTTTTCCTGCAGCTGGCGCTCCACCACGATCTGCGTGGCGATGCCGGCGTGGTCGGTGCCGGGTACCCACACCGTGTTGGCGCCGCTCATGCGGTGGTAGCGCGTGAGCGAGTCCATGATGGTCTGGTTGAACGCGTGGCCCATGTGCAGCGTGCCGGTCACGTTCGGTGGCGGCAGCTGGATGGCGAACGACGGTGCGCCTTCTGCTGGGGCCCCGGTGCCCCGAAAACCGGCCACCCCATAGCCACGCCGTTCCCATTCCGGGCCCCAGTGGGCTTCGAGCGCGGCGGGCTCGAACGATTTGGACAAGGAAAGCAGGCCGGGTTGGTGCAGGGTGTCGGACATGGGATGGGCGCAAAAAATGAAACGGCGCTCCGCAGGGCGCCGTCATGGGAAAGCTTGGGAATGGGCTGATTTTATTCGACCGGTCACCCCAGGCCGCGTCTCCCCGCGCGGGGTGTGTGTCCCCACCCCGGACCTGTCGAACCGCTGCGGTTGGGCTTCACACATGCCTGCATCGGGTGGATGCATCGTTGTCAATGGGCTTGGCTGAATAGCCTGAGGCAATGCGCCGAATAGCCCAGAACAATTAGACGGGCCTTTCGACCCGGCGTAACGTTGTGGCGTCTCATCGGGTCTCGGCACCTGCCGAACCGCCTGCTGGGTCTTTCTTCAACCACGAACAGGAGACCAACATGCCCGCATTGAAAGGCTCGAAAACCGAGCAATGCCTGAAAGACGCCTTCTCCGGCGAATCGCAGGCCAACCGCCGCTACCTGTATTTCGCCAACAAGGCCGACATCGAGGGCCAGAACGACGTGGCCGCGCTGTTCCGATCCACCGCCGAAGGTGAAACCGGCCATGCCCACGGTCACCTGGAGTTCTTGGAGCAGTCGGGCGATCCCGCCACCGGTATGCCGATCGGTTCCACCCGCGACAACCTGGCGTCGGCTGTGGCCGGTGAGACCCACGAGTACACCGACATGTACCCCGGCATGGCCAAAACCGCCCGCGAAGAAGGTTTTGACGAAGTGGCCGACTGGTTTGAAACCCTGGCCAAGGCCGAGCGCTCGCACGCCAACCGCTACCAGAAAGCCCTGAACGAATTGGTGGATTGACCCACCCCCGCCGCGCTGCGCGCGACCCCCTCAAGGGGGCAACGCTGGCGGCCCGGCGGAGCCGGTTCCGCGGCGTTCCAGGACGCCGTTTTTGAAAGTGTTTTGTGGAACGCTTTCAAAAACCCACGAAAAACCCGCACAGACGAGGAGACACAACATGGCCACCGAAGGCAACCTGCAAGCGCCGACCCGGCACGCGCTGGACTGGAAAAACCCCGACTTCTACGACGAAGAAAAATGCTTTGACGAGCTGGAGCGCATTTTTGACATTTGCCACGGTTGCCGCCGCTGTGTGAGCTTGTGCGGTTCCTTCCCCACGCTGTTTGACCTGGTGGATGAGAGCCAGACCATGGAGGTTGATGGCGTTGACAGGACGGACTACTGGAAGGTGGTGGACCAGTGCTACATGTGCGACCTGTGCTACATGACCAAGTGCCCGTACACCCCGCCGCACGAATGGAACCTGGATTTTCCGCACACCATGTTGCGCGCCAAGGCCATCAAGTTCAAAAAAGGTGAGGTGGGTGCGGCCGAGAAGTTTCTGGCCTCTACCGATGTGCACGGCCAGTTGGCGGGCATTCCCATCGTGGTGCAGGCGGTCAACGCACTGAACAAAACCAAGGTGATGCGCAACGTGATGGAAAGCGTGGCGGGCGTGGACAAGGACGCCTGGCTGCCCGAGCTGGCCACCCAAAAATTCCGCTCTGGCACGCCCGAAGCCAAGGCCACTGCCGTGGTGGACGGCGCCAAGACACCGGGCAAGGTGGCCATTTTTTCCACCTGCTACATCAACTACAACGAGCCCGGTATTGGCCTGGACCTGCTGAAGGTGCTCGACCACAACGATGTGCCTTATGTGATTGTGGACAAGGAAAAGTGCTGCGGCATGCCCAAGCTGGAGCTGGGCGACCTGGCATCGGTGCAGGCCAGCAAAGAGGCCAATATCCCGGTGCTGGCCCGATACGCGAAAGACGGCTACGCCATCCTGGCGGCGGTGCCCAGTTGCGCGCTCATGTTCAAGCAAGAAATCCCGCTCATGTTCCCTGACGACGCCGATACCCAACTGGTGAAAAAACACATGTGGGACCCGTTTGAATACTTCATGGCCCGCAAGCGCGATGGCCTGTTGAAGACGGAGTTTCCGCAAAAACTGGGCAACGTGAGCTACCAGATTCCGTGCCATGGCCGGGTGCAAAACATCGGCAAAAAAACCGAAGAAATGCTCAAGATGGTTCCGGGCACCACGGTCAACACCATTGAGCGGTGTTCGGGTCACGCGGGCACCTTTGGCGTCAAAAAAGCCACCCACCAGACCGCCATGAAGATCGGTAAGCCGGTGTTCAAGGCCATGGCCAGCATGAAAGACGGCAGCAAGCCCGACTTCATCAGTTCCGACTGTCCGCTCGGTGGCCACCACATTGCCCAGGGCTTTGAGGTCAACGGTCTGGGGGCGCCCGAGTTGCAGCACCCGATCAGCCTGATGGCCAAGGCCTACGGATTGAAGTGACGCGCGCGTCAGCGGTGCAGCCCACGCACGGCCCGGGCCCCGTTTCACGTTCTAGATGGAGAAAGAAATGCAACTCACCGGCAACATCACCCCAGACAACCTCATGAGCCTGGAGGCTTATACCAAGTGGCGCAAGCTGCACAAGCCTGGAATCATGGCGCACCGCAAGCTGCGCAGTGCGGTCTTGGGCGAGCACCTGAACCTGCAGTTTGAGTGCGAGACCACCATCCGCTACCAAATACAAGAGATGCTGCGTATTGAAAAGATTTTTGAGGAAGAGGGCATTCAGCAAGAAATTGACGCCTACGCCTCGCTGGTGCCCGACGGCAGCAACTGGAAGGCCACCCTGATGATCGAGTACACCGACATCCATGAGCGCAAGCGCGAGCTGGCCCGGTTGATCGGTGTGGAAGACCGCCTGTTTGTGGAAGTGGAAGGCCATGCCCGGGTGTACGCCATTGCCGACGAAGACCTGGACCGCGAAAACGCCGAAAAAACCAGTGCGGTGCATTTTGTGCGGTTTGAACTGACGCCGGCCATGCGCGCGTCGGTCAAGGCCGGTGGCGCGGTCAAGCTGGGTTGCGACCACACCCACTACCCGGCCCACATGCAGATTCCGCCCGAAACCCTGGCCAGCTTGGCGGGCGATTTGCGCTAGCACACCCCGGCAACGGTTGCAGCGTTGTGGGTGTTGCTGGCGCAACCGTCAGCGGTAACGCTTGACCCGGATCAGCGACTGGAACGCAGCACCCACAAGGGCGCCCAAGACCGCACCGACCATCAATCCGGGCCAGCGGATACCCATCAGCAAAAACAGCACAGTCAGTACAAGTGCCGCAACAGCGGGCCTGACCAACAGCATCTTCCACCCCTGCCTGCGACGTATACGGCTGGCCATGGGTTCATGTTCCCCGCTGCAGTAGTTGCAAATCCTTGAAAAACTCATGCGCAAACAATGAGGACACAACATCGACCACCCCCTTTTTTTTGTAAAAAAATGATTCTTTCAGAAATTTCGTCTGTTTGTGATTTGTGACACGTATTCATGTCAATGGAACGTCTGGGTTGTTGTGTGTACGCATCTTTTGACCGGTTGCCGCCAATAACGTCTGACCGGCCAACGGTGGCGGGCTTCGTTGAGCAGGTTGTCCATGGGGTGGCGTGGATGTAAACAGGCGGAACTTGACAAGTATTCAAGTCCAGCCGGATGACCAAAATGACCTGAATCGGCACAGCAAGTAAAAAAAATAGACCATTGACCTATCCTGCGTGCTTTTGCTACCATGGTGAACATTCATTCACTTTTGACCTTCCGGCAACCGCACACCCCATGTCAGACACCAAGCACCTCAACGCCCTACGGGTGTACTGGCACGATCACAAGGCATTTCCGTCCATGGCCAAACTGGCCCAGGTGCTGGGCCTGGCCTCGTCGGGTGGTGTGTTCAAGGTGATTGGTCGCCTGGTGGATACCGGGTACCTGGAGCGTTTGGATGGACGCATCGCGCCAACCCGCCAATTTTTTGCACTGCCTGTCATGGGTAGCGTGCGCGCGGGTCTGCCACAGCCAGCAGACCAGAGCGCTGGCACTGAGTTCGTCGGCGTCGAGGACTACCTGATCCGCCACCCAGAGCGCACGGTGTTTTGTCGTGTGCGGGGCGATTCGATGAAAGACGCGGGCATGAACGACGGCGACATGGTGGTCGTCGAACGCAACCGGCCTACAAAGCCCGGCGACATCGTGGTAGCGCTGGTGGACAGCGAGATGACCATGAAGTACCTCTACCCGCTGCAGGGCTCGGGATGGGTGCTCAAACCCGCGAACCCAGACTATCCCGACATCGTGGCGCAGCAGTCGCTTGAGGTGCTGGGGGTGGTGGTGGGTCTGTTCAGGCGCTGCGACTGAGCAGGCCGAACACCCGCATTGTCAACACTGGAGAGAATCACATGAGCATCAAAGCCTTGATACGCAAATGGACTGGCCGCGGTGGCGCCATCAACCGCGCTACCTGCACCCGCGATGTGTGCCGCCTGAGTGCCATTGCCATGGCTTCGCGGGTGTCGGTGTGGGATCTGGATTGATCCGTGACTTGGAAAGGAGTGAGAAATGCAACTGGGTTACACCATTCTGTACGTCGAAGACGTCAAACGCAGCGTGTTGTTCTACCAAGCGGCGTTTGGCCTGAAGGTCAAGTTCCTGCATGACGCTGGGGACTTCGGGGAGTTGGATACGGGCACCACGTCGCTGGCTTTCTCTTCAAGGCAGTTGATGGCGGCGCTGAACAAAAACCCCAGCATGCCCAACCCCCAGGCACCCTGTTTTGAAATTGCGTTCACAACGGACGACGTGGCCAGTGCTTTGGCGCGAGCGCTGGAGTGCGGTGCCACGCTGGTGCAGCCACCGGAGCAAATGCCTTGGGGACAAACCGTGGCCTATGTGGCCGATCTCGACGGTTTTTTGGTCGAACTGTGCACGCCGATGGGTGGCGTTGAATGAGCACCCCCCCAAGCGGGGGATGGCGCTGGCGCTTGCGGCGTTCTATTGTCAAACACAGGAGGCAACCATGAACCACACGCCAACGCATACCCTGCACCAGTTGCCCCGTGCGCCCATACCTACTTACACAGAGATGAGGGCCGATGCCCATGAGGGCCGTGCACGCAATCGGTGTCACCGGTGTGGCGCTACGGCCTACAAAACGCTGATAGCGCGCGATGCCGCGGGAGACATGCGTCCATCGGGTCGGTACCAGTGCGTTCAATGCCGACTTGAATTTTCTCTGGTAAGTCAGTGGCGAGAGGGCATTTCGCCCATGTCAGCGTGAGCGCAGCCACCAGGGTCCAGCTGTGCAACGCCCCTCGGTTGCTGGGTGAACAAGGGCTGTGGGCGTATAAGCTGCATTCCACGGTGCGCGCGGGTTTTCCGTCGCCCGCCGAAGACTTTGAGGGTCAGCGCATCGACGTGCTGGAGCGTCTGGTCAAACACCCCCAGGCTACGTACAGCATGAAGGTGCGTGGTGAGTCCATGCGCGAGGCGGGAATCTTTGATGGCGATGTGCTCCTGGTGGACCGTGCCATCAAGCCCAGCCACGGCCACATTGTGGTGGCGGTGGTGGATGGCGACTTCACCGTCAAGACCTTGCACCAGCGTGACGGGCGCATGCACCTCAAAGCCGCCAATCCCACCTTTGTAGATATCACGCCCACAGAGGGCCAGACGGTCGAGGTCTGGGGGGTGGTCATTGCCGCGATCAAGCAGTTCAAGTCATGATGGACGTGAGCAGATCGGTAAAAAGCATAAAACATGGCGTCACCGCTCTATGCCTTGGTGGATGGCAATAACTTCTATGTCTCGTGTGAGCGGGTGTTCCGACCTGGCCTGAACGGCCAACCGGTGGTGGTGCTCTCGAACAACGACGGCTGCGCCATCGCACGCTCGAACGAGGCAAAAGCGCTGGGCATCGCCATGGGGGCACCCTGGTTCAAAATTCGTCACATGCAGGAGTCCCATGGACTGGTGGCCCTATCGGCCAATTTTCCGCTGTATGGCGATCTGAGCGACCGCATGATGAGCCTGGTGGCCGGGCTCGGGCACCACCAGGAGATTTATTCCATCGACGAGTCCTTTGTTGACCTCTCCGGCGTGCGCGGTGACCTGCTCAAGCGCAGCCGCACCATCCGCGAGCGGGTGCTGCAGTGGGTGGGTATTCCGTGCTGCATTGGCATCGGCCCGACCAAGACCCTCGCCAAGCTGGCCAACCACATCGCCAAGAACGCCGAGCGCAAGCCTGGCAGCTATCCGGCCGGGCTGGCCCAGGTCTGCAACCTGGCTGCCATGGACCGGGCCACGCTGGAGTCGGTGCTGGCTGCGACCGCTGTCGATGAGGTATGGGGCGTGGGCCGCCAAATTGTGGCGCAGCTCAAAAAAGGTGGCATCCACACGGTGCTGGATCTGTCACGCATCGACCTGGGCACCGTTCGCCAGCGCTGGTCGGTGGTGCTGGAGCGCACGGTACGGGAGTTGCAAGGCCAGCCCTGCGTGGGCCTGGAAGACGCCGTGTCCGACAAACAGCAGATTGCCTGTACACGTTCATTTGGCCGCGTGGTGAGTGCCCTGGGCGATCTGAGTGAGGCCGTGAGTGAATTTGCCAGCCGGGCGGCCGAGAAGCTGCGCCGCCAAGACGGCCAGGCCTGCCAGGTGCTCACCTTTGTGCGCACCAGCCCTTTTCGGGATGACCCGCAGTACAGCCGCTCCATCGTGGTGCCGCTGCGCCGGCCCACATCTGACACCACCCGGATCGTGCAAGCGGCGCTGGCCGGTCTGCAGGCGATTTACAAGCCGGGCTATTTGTATGCGAAGGCCGGGGTGGTGCTGCTGGAGTTGCAGCCGGCATCGGTACAACAGACGGAACTGGGTCTGGAGCCAGACGAGGACCAGAACAAAGGCCGACTGATGGATGTGCTGGACGGCTTGAACCGGCGTTATGGCCGGGGCACGGTCCTGCTGGCCAGCACCGGGCTGGCGGGAGATCGGCGGCCGTGGTCGATGAAGCAGGAGCTGCGCACACCGCAGTACACAACGCGGTGGGAGGACATGCCCGTGGTGCATGCGTGACGGGCATGTGAGCCACGGCACGGGTGGCAATGAGTCACATAGATTCAGAGACGCAAGTGATGAGTCGTCTCGGCCGGTTCGGCGTCGGTATTGCCCTGCCGGATGACATTGACGATGGGCTTAATGATGCCGAGGCGGTGCTTGCCTCGCCCGAAGCCAAAGTCCCCACTCCGCTCCCAGCGGCGCCTGCACACGCAGCGCTTCACCGTTCACCGGATGCCGCAGCGCCAGCGCTCCCGCGTGCAACCACAGCCGTTGCACGCCCAGCCACTCGGCCAGCGCCCGGTTCAGCGGCCCTTTGCCGTGGGTGGCGTCGCCCACGATGGGGTGGGCGATGTGTTTCATGTGCCGGCGCAGTTGGTGGCGCCGCCCGGTCAGGGGTTGCAGTTCCACCAGCGCGCAGCGTGTGGTGGCAAAGCCGCCGTGGGGCAGCGGCAGTTCGTAGTGCTCCAGCGTGCGCCAGCGGGTGTGGGCCGTCTGTACTTCTTCGCGTTCTTTGCGCATGTCGTCGGGCATGCGCTTGAGCGGGTGGTCGGTCAAACCGGCGTCGGCAGGCCAACCGCGCACCACGGCCTGGTAGGTTTTTTGCAAGCCGTTGCCCGCCTCAAACGCCTGGCCCAGGGTGCGCGCGGTGGTGGCATTCAGCGCAAACAACAGCACGCCGCTGGTGCCTTTGTCGAGCCGGTGCGCGGGCCACACGGGTTGGCCCAGTTGGTCGCGCAGCATTTGCAGGGCAAAGCGGGTTTCGCCAGCGTCCAGCCCGGTGCGGTGCACCAGCAGGCCGGGCGGTTTGTTCACCGCTGCAAGATAATCGTCCCGGTAAAGGATTTCCAACATGTTGTTTGTATTGTCCCCTGCCAAAGCGCTTGATTACGAGACGCCGGCCCATGTCGCCACCCACACCCAGCCGTTGTTTGTGAAGCAGGCCAGCGAGCTCATTGGTGTGCTGCGCGACCAATCGCCGCAGCAGATTGCCGAGTTGATGAAGTTGTCGGACCCGCTCGCGGGCCTGAACGTGGCGCGCTACGCCGCATGGACGCCCCGGTTCACGGCCCGCAATGCCAAGCAGGCGGTGCTGGCTTTCAATGGCGATGTGTACGAAGGGCTGGACGCCAAGTCGCTCGCCGCGCCCGACCTGGATTGGTTGCAGCAGCACCTGTGCATTTTGAGCGGCCTCTACGGCGTGTTGCGCCCGCTGGACTGGATGCAGCCGTACCGCCTGGAAATGGGTACCCGCCTGCCCACCGGGCGCGGCAACAACCTGTACCAGTTCTGGGGCAGCCAGATTGCCGACTACCTGAATGCGCGCGCCGCCGCCGACCTGAGTCCGGTGGTGGTCAACCTCGCCAGCGAAGAGTATTTCAAGTCGGTGGACCGCAAAGCGCTGAAGCCGCGTGTGGTGACCTGTGCCTTTGAAGAGCGCAAAGGTGATGGCTACAAAATCATCAGCTTCATGGCCAAACGCGCCCGTGGCCTGATGGTGCGCTACGCCGTGCAGCACCGCCTGACCACGCCCGAACAGCTCAAGGGTTTTGACCTGGAGGGCTACCAGTTTGTGCCTGCCGCGTCCGAGATCGACCGCCTGGTGTTCCGGCGCGAGCACAAGGCTTGAGCGTTTTCTACAGAGATTTGCACACCATGAGCCAGACCATCACCCCCGAACTGCGCCGCTGGCTGCAAGAGCAGGCGGCGGCAGGTTATTCGCGGCAGTCCGTGCTGGAGGCCCTGTTGAAGGCGGGTTGGCAGCCCGCGCTGGCCGCCACCGCACTGGCCAGCGAGTGGGATACACACCAGCGCGACCCAGCCAGTGAGGTCGCCGCAGCATCGCCCCCGCCAAGCCAGCGCCTGCCCGACCTGGACCTGAGCCGCTCGCCGCGCCAGATCGACGCTGGTGACCGCTGGGTGGACGTGATCGCTACGCTGGCCAAACCGCGTGTGGTGGTGCTGGGCCAGTTGCTGAGCACCGAAGAGTGCGATGCCCTGGTGGCGGCCGCACGCCCTCGGCTGGCCCGCTCCCTGACGGTGCAGACGCAGACCGGCGGCGAAGAACTCAACCCCGACCGCACCAGCGAAGGCATGTTTTTCAGGCGGGGCGAAACCGAGCTGATCGCCCGCATTGAGGCCCGCATTGCCCGGCTGGTGAACTGGCCGGTGGACCACGGCGAGGGCATGCAGGTGCTGCACTACGGCACGGGTGCCCAATACAAGCCGCATTACGATTACTTCGACCCCGCCCAGCCGGGCACGGCCAGCATTTTGCGGCGCGGGGGCCAACGCGTGGCCACGTTGGTGATGTACCTGAGCGAGCCCGCCCGCGGTGGCGGCACCACGTTTCCCGACGCAGGGCTGGAAGTGGCCCCGGTGCGGGGCAATGCGGTGTTCTTCAGCTACGACCGGCCGCACCCCGCCACCGGCACGCTGCACGGCGGAGCGCCTGTGGTGGATGGCGAGAAATGGGTGGCCACCAAATGGTTGCGCGAGCGCGTGTTTGAATGAGGGCGTTGCGCCCCCATGTGCAGCGCTTGCGGCCCACACCCGCCGACACCTTGCGCTCAGGAACCCCATGAACATTGTCAGCAACGGTCTGCGTTTTGAAGTTGAAACAGCAGGCGATGGCCACGCCCCGGCGGTGCTGCTCACCATGGGTCTGGGCATGCAGCTCACCGCCTGGCCCGAGCAGCTGTTGACGGCGCTGGTGGGCGCGGGCTACCGCGTGATCCGCTACGACAACCGTGACATCGGTTGGTCCAGCCACCTCGACGAGCTGGGTGAGCCCAACCTGCTGTGGCAGTTCGTCAAGTCGCGCCTGGGGCTGCGCCTGCACGCGGCTTACACCTTGCAAGACATGGCGCAGACGCGCTGGGCATTTTGGACGCGCTGGGCGTGGCGCGTGCACACCTGGTGGGTGTGTCCATGGGCGGCATGGTGTCGCAGCGCATCGCGGCCACCGCACCCGGGCGCGTGCTCAGCCTCACCAGCATCATGAGTTCCAGCGGCGCACCGGGTCTGCCCGGCCCCAGCCCCGAGGTGTCGCGCGCCATGGTCACGCGGCCCAGAAGCCAGTTGCCTGAAGACGTGGTGGACCACACGCTGGAGATTTTTCGGCTGATTGGCAGTCCGGCCTACCCGCAAGACTTGCCGGCTTTTCGCCAGCACCTGCTCGACGGCGTGCAGCGCAGCTACCACCGTGCGGGTGTGTCGCGCCAGTTGCTCGCCATCATGGCCGACCGCGATCGGCACACGCTGTTGCCGCGCGTGGTCTGCCCCACGCTGGTGATGCATGGCGCTGCCGATCCGCTGGTGCCCGTGGCCTGCGGGAAAGACACGGCGGCGCGCATACCCGGCGCCCGCTTTGAGTCCATTGCGGGCATGGGCCACGACTGGCCGTCCGGTGTGGCCGCGCTGCTGGCCAACCACATCATTCCGCACCTCAACGCTGCAACCGCACCGACCCCCGCATGAACCCCAACACCCCCGAACACTCCCAACTGGGCAAGGCCTCAGCCTACATCGACCAGTACGACGCGTCGTTGCTGTACCCCCTGCCGCGCGCGGCCAAGCGGCGCGAGATCGGTATTGCAGGCAGCGTGCCGTTTCTGGGCGCCGACCTGTGGACCGCGTTTGAGCTGAGCTGGCTCAACCTGCGCGGCAAGCCCCAAGTGGCGCTGGCGCACATCACCGTTCCGTGCGAAAGCACGCACATCGTGGAGAGCAAGTCGTTCAAGCTGTACCTGAACAGCTTCAACAACACCCGCTTTGACAGCGCCGATGCGGTGCGTGAGCGCATGCGCCACGACCTCAGTGCCGCCATCTGGCACGGTGGCCCGGTGCAGGCCACCGCCGGTGTGCGTCTGCGCTTGCCCGAGCTGTTTGACCGCGAGCCGGTGCATGAGCTGGACGGCCTGTGCATCGACCGGCTGGACGTGGAATGCACGCAGTACCAACCCGCGCCCGAGCTGCTGCGCGCCGCGCTGCACGAAAAACCGGTGGACGAAACGCTGGTGAGCCACTTGCTCAAAAGCAACTGCCTGGTGACCGGCCAGCCCGACTGGGGCTCGGTGCAGATCCGTTACAGCGGCCCGCAGATCGACCAGGCTGGGCTGTTGCAATACATCGTGAGCTTTCGCAACCACAACGAGTTTCACGAGCAGTGCGTGGAGCGTATGTACATGGACATTCTGGCGCGCTGCAAACCCGCCAAGCTCATGGTGTACGCGCGCTACACGCGCCGTGGCGGGCTCGACATCAACCCCTGGCGCAGCAGCCACCCGCAACTGCCGCCCGCCAACGTGCGCACCGCGCGGCAGTAGGCGCTGAAGCCGGGTCCTTCAAGGCGCCACAGCGCTACCCGCAGCGCGTCGGAGCTTTCCCCGGAGCGCCGTGCCCCACCCAGGATGCGGTGGAACCGGCTTTGCCGGGCCACTCGCATCGCCCCCTTGAGGGGGTCGCGCGCAGCGCGGCGGGGGTGGTCCATCTCACAGCATTTTTTGGATCAGCGCGCCCTTGAACAGCACCGGCCCGGTGGGACCGGTTTCGCTCGGCACGCCGCCTTTGGGCTCCAGGCTGATGGCCAGCGCGGGCACTTCGCGCACGTCGCGCTGGTCGGCGGCCAACTGCAGCAGTTTGTCTGCGCTCAACACCCCGAGTGAGCGCGGACCGCCGGCGGGTGGCAAGGCCCACAGTTGCAGCGACTTGTCGGCCGCCTCCTGGTAACTGCCCACGCGCTGCAGCGTCAGGCGAGCGTTCTTCGGGTCAAACGTGACCAGCATGGACGCGCTGGCCTGGTCGTCGTTGAGCACAGCCACGTATTCGATCTGCGGCTGGGCCGACAGCTGCGCCTGCAGTGCTCCGATCTGCGCGCCCAGGTCGTCGCGCAGGCCCACGGCGGTGACCACCGCCAGCACCGTGGCCAGCGCACCCACTGCGGTGGTGCCGCGCCACAGCGCCAGGCTGCGCAGCCAGCCGCCCGGCGCGGGTGCTGCGGCTTGGGTGCGGGCGGCGGCCATGGCGGCTTGTTCGCCGTCGGCGCGCACCAGGTTGGCAATGCGTGTCCACACCGCAGGCGGTGGTGTGCTGGGGGTTTGCAGTTCGTTCATGCTGGCCACACGGCTTTGCCAGATGAGCGCTGCCGCGCGCACCGGCGCCTGTTCGCGGGCCAGCGTTTCAAAGCGGCGGCGCGCGCCACCGCGCAGCGTGCCCAGCGCGTAGGCGCTGGCCAGACGATCGAGCAGTTCGGGGTGTTGGGTCAAATTCATGGACAAACTTCAGTGGTTCACGGTGCCGGAGCGCCACACGCACCGCATGAAGCGGTCCAACCCAGAGGCACCGCCGGGCCGGCTTGGCCGGACGGCCAGTGCCGCCCCCCTGGAGGGGGGGGACGCGAAGCGGCGCGGGGGGTATTTATGCATACCCTGCCATGCAGCTGCGCAGCTGGTCCAGCCCGCGCCGTATCCAGGTTTTCACCGTGCCCAATGGCAGCCGGAGCTGTGTGGCCAGTTCGCCGTGGCTCAGGTCGCGCAGGTAGGCCAGGCTCACCACCTCGCGCTGTTTGTTCTCCAGTTGGCCCAGGCACTGGTGCAAGGCGCGGGCCTGCTGGCTGGCCAGGCGGGTGTCCATGGGGTTGGGCGAATCGCCGGCCAGGGTGTCGGCCATGGCCTCGTCGATCTCGTCGGTCAGGTGTTCGCGCTCGGCCTTGCGCCGGCGCAGCACGTCCAGCGAGCGGCTGCGCACGATCAGGCCCAGCCAGGCCATGGGCGGGCTCAAGGACGCGCGGTAGTCGGGCGCGGAGCGCCAAATTTGCAAAAACGTGTCTTGCAGCGCGTCCTCGGCCCACTCGGTGTGGCGCACCACGCGCAGCGACAGACCGTACAACTTGCCCGAGGTCAGGTCGTACAGCGCCTTGAGCGCCGCTTCGTCGCGCAGCGCCACGCGGTCGAGCAGGCCCATGAGTTGTGCATCGGGTGTGTCTTGCATGGGCGCATTGTGCGGGAAGCCCGCAGGCTTGGCCGCCTTGGGGGCTGTCACGCCCGCAAGCCCGTGCATCACAGGCGCCGCCGCCGTGGCACCACCTGGGTGGGCGCGGTCAGCAGCGTCACCGGCACCACCGTGATGGCGGTGGCGGGCATTTCCAGCAGTTGCTCGGGGTGCCACACGCGCACCCGCGCGGCGCCCTCGGGCACGTCGGGCAGCATCGCCACGCCGTCGGGTCCGGTTTTCACCGCCCACGGCGTGTCGGCCACGTACACAAAACCCCGCATGGAACCGTGCAAATGGCAGCCCAGTTGCAGGGGTCCGGCCTGGTTCAGCGTCACGTCGGCGCTGCTGGGTTCCTGGCCGTCGAGCTTGCCGGGCAGCCGCAGCTCAAAACCCTGCTGAGCCGTTGCGTTCAGTCCGGCCAGCCCGGCCGGTCTGCCGCGCACATGGTGCTCCCAGCCATCTTGGTTGGTGAAGCGCGCGCGCGAGCCCACCGGCAGCACGCTGACCGCCGGCAAGAACTGCATCTTTTGCTGGGCGATGGTGGCTTGCACGGGCGCTGGTGCGCGCGGCGCCTGCACCACGGCAGACTCCAGCACCACCACCGCGTCGGCCAGGGGCTGGCCGTCGCGGGCCAGCACCGTGACCTGCACCGTGGCCGCTTGCGCCGCGCCCGCCAGCACCAGCCAGGCCAGGGCCTGTGTGGTTTTTTGAAGGGTTGTCATGGCGGCGGCTTTCAACGGACGTTGACCACGTCGCGGTGCATGGGGGCCAACAGCGCGAGCAACTGGTTTTGGCGGGTGAAGGCCATGCCGCGCGCGTTCATGCTGGTTTGCAGCACCTCGACCAGCGCATTGAAGTGGCTGCGGGTCACGTCCATGTTGGCGTGGGCTTCCTTCATGTCGGGGCCTTTGTAGACGCAGGGGCCGCCCGCGAGCTGGCACACCTGGTCGGTCAGTTGCTTGGCGAGGTGGTCGCCCTCGGTGTCTTTGAACTGCTCGCCGATGCGCGGGTCGGCCTTGAGGCGCACCACGAAGTCGTCCATGAGCGCGCGGATACCGGCTTGTTCGCCCAAGGCCTGGTACAGACCGGCGGCAGGGGCCATGGGGTAGGCGCTGGCGGGCGAGGTGGCAGGTGTCGTGGCTTTCAGGGTCATCGACTGGGCCAGGGCGTGGCCGCTGCCCAGGGCGAGCAAGGTGAGGGCGGCAGAGGTGATGAAGGTTTTCATGGGGTAGGTTCAAAAAAGGTTGATATCGGGCGGGCTGGCGTGCGGGCCAAGGTCAGAAAGCGACCTGGGCCGAGAGGTACACGCCGGTCTGTTTCTTGCCGTTGGTGGTGGCGGGCACGATGCGGCCCAGATCCACGTAGGCGGCGGTGAGCGACACGTTTTTGCTCGGTGCCCAGGCGATGAAGATGTCCTTCCAGTCGTCGGCGCGCAGGCCGTTGCCCAGGCCGGCGGCGGCACCCGCGCGCTGCAGCTTGTTGGGCATGGCGCGGTATTCAAAGCCCACCGCCACGTTGCGGCTCAGCAGGTAGGCCACCGAAATTTCGGGCTGCAGTTCGTAGCCGTTGTCGGCGCCGCCCAGCGTGGCGCCATGGCCCAGCAGGCCGTTCTGGTTGGCGCGGGTGGCGCGCAGCGTGCCGTTCACCAGCAGGCCTTGCGCCAGAAACAGCTTGGTGGCGCTCACATACACATCCACGCCGTCGCGCTTGGCGCCCAGCGCGGCCAAGGTGCCGTCCAGCCCGCTGCGCTGCAGGCTTTTCACCTGCACGCCCACGGCAATTTGTGGCATCAGCGTGTCGCTGTCCAGCACCGCGTCGCCCGCCACCCGCAACTTGGCGCCCACGATGTTCTGTTTCAAATGCAGACCCGGCAAGCCCAGCAGGGTGCCGGTGATACCGGTGTTGAAGTCTTGCCGGGCAATCGACAGTTCCACCCGGTCGTCAATGCCCACCGCCGCGCCCACCACGCTCAGGCCGTAGTCCTGCGTGGTGGCGCGGCTCACAAACGCTGAAATACCGGTTTCGCCTTCGGTGGCCTGGCTGCCAATAACGGCCCAGGGCGTGAGGCCACCGCCAGCGGCGCCTTCGACCGTGCTCACGCCGCCGGTCAGCAGCAGTTTGCCGGTGTCGGCGTGGGCGGGCGCGGCGGCGAGCAACGCAGCGGCCAGGGGCAGCAGGGCCAAAGCCCGTGGCAGGTGCAAGGAGGCGGTGGTGTCGTGTGTCATGGGTCGTGTGGGTGCGTTGAAAAATGAAGGCCTGAGAGGCTGCCAGTGCATCCGGCTTTCTGGTTACGCAGGTGCAGACCCACTGGATTCAGATCTGCCCAATTCCATGTGGTTTGAAAGGGCTTTTGAATCCAAAACGGTTCCGGGCTGCGTATCCACAACGTCGGTGCTGCAACAGCTGGGCTGGCGGCTGCCGCTGGCATCTTGTCGTTGGGCGCACGACCCGCTTTTTTTCGCGGTCACGTTTTTTTCCCGCAACCCGAACCGAGGCGTTGTCCATGTTTATTCAGTCCACCCTGGCCGCTGCGGCCACCCTGGCGCTCACCGCCTGTACGTCCAACATGGGCGCGCCCACCGTGGCGTTTTCGCAGTCGGGCCTGCCCGCTGCTGTGCAGGTGCCCGCGGGCCACAAAGTAGCCATGGAAACCGTGGGTATGGGCCAGATCACCTACGAATGCCGTGCCAGGAAAGACTTGGCCGGTCAGTTTGAGTGGGTGTTTGTGGGGCCGGATGCCAAGCTGATGAGCCGCAACGGCCAGCAGGTCGTCAATTACCAGGCCGACTACATCTTCTGGAAGGCTGTGTAACACCCCCCGTGCCGCTGCGCGTCACCCCTCTCCAGGGGGCTGTACTGGCCGTCGGGCGGAGTCAGCCCGGCGGTGCCCTGGGCGCTGCTACTTCGCTCTGCCGCGTATCGCTCCGACGGCGCAAACGCTCGCGATAACCTCAGATGGAGCGGTTGAAGCCTTCCAGTAGGTTCACCGCGTTGGTGCCCACCGCGTCCACCGCGTAGCCGCCTTCAAACGTGAACACCGTGGGCAGGCCAGCGCTGGCCAGCGCCTCGCCCACGGCAAAGTAGTCGGCGCTTTGCAGCGTGAAGCCCGAGATCGGGTCGCCCTCAAACGTGTCCAGGCCCATGGGCACCACCAGCACATCTGCCTTGAACGTCGCCACTGCGTTCAGCGCCTGGCCCAGCGCCGCGCGCCAGGTGGCGAAGTTGCTTCCGCGCGGCAGCGGCAGGTTCAGGTTGAAGCCTTCGCCCGCACCCGCGCCGCGCTCGTCCGCGTGGCCCAGGAAAAACGGGTATTCGGTGGCCGGGTCGCCGTGGATCGACACCGTGAGCACGTCCGCGCGCTCGTAAAAAATGGTTTGCGTGCCGTTGCCGTGGTGGTAGTCCACGTCCAGCACCGCCACACGCTGCTGGCCGCCGTCGCGCAGGGCTTGTGCGGCGATGGCAGCGTTGTTCAGAAAGCAGTAGCCACCAAAGAAGTCGGCCCCAGCGTGGTGGCCGGGCGGGCGGGTGAGCGCAAACGCGCTGCGCGCACCGCCCAGCACCTCGTGCGCAGCGGCCAGCGCGCAGGCGGCACCGCCGCGCGCCGCAGCCCAGGTGCCCGCCATCAGCGGCGAGCCCGAGTCAAACGAAAACAGACCCAGTCGCGCCGCAAAGTTGGCGGGCAGCACGTCGGTGCGGAAGGCGTGGCGGTTGCCCAGCGGCCACACCGAGGGCAAGGCATCGCGCTGGGCGTTGCTGGGGTCCATGGCCACCCATTCGTCCCAGGCGCCCGCCAGAAACTGCGTGTAGCGCGTGGCGTGCACGCGGGCAATCGCAGCGTTCAGGTCGGCGTTGTTCAGTGCCGGTGTTTCCAGCGCGCCCAGCGGGCGGCGCAGCAGCTCGGCCAAGACAAAGTCCAGCCGTGCCGGCACCTCGTGGCACGGCACCATGCGGCCGCGGAACATCTCTTCGCGCCCCTGGTGCAGGGCGTGGTGGGGGTTGTGGAAGGTTTTCATGCGCCGCAGTGTCGCACGGGGCGCGCCAGCACCGGGCGCCATTGGGCCCGCCCGTGCGCGGTGCCGAACGGACGGGTACCACAAAGCCCACTGCGGTGTTTCACCGCCTCCGGCGCCTTCACCCGAGCGCCCACCCCATGACACCGTGGCGGCGTTCTGGCGCATCCGGCCCCTGGTGGGCGCTTTGCTGGTGCCCTACCTGGCCTGGGTGGGCTTTGCCGCTGACCTCAACTGGGTGCTGTGGCGGGCGAACCCAGTGATCTTGGGCTGAGGATATTCGACCTCGGCGACGCCTTCGCTGTGGAGGTCACTTTGCATCGGATAGCAGAACTGGCGCGACAATGCATCCTTGAAATTGTTCGTGTTGAAATCAAGCGACCGAGCACCGCCGTCTCTGATTTCTCTCCATTCTTCAAGGAGCACGCCCCATGTCATCCGGAAAAATACTCGTCGCCCAGGGCGGTGGCCCCACCGCTGTCATCAACCAGTCGCTGGTGGGCGTGGCGCTGGAGGCGCGGCGGTTTCAGAATGTGAAGCGGGTTTACGGCGCGCGCCACGGCGTGCGCGGCATTGTGGACGAAGAATTTGTGGATCTCACGCAGGAGACCAGCCACAACCTGGAGGCCGTGGCGCGCACGCCGGCCTCGGCGCTGGGCTCCACGCGCGACAAGCCCGACCTGGCGTATTGCCAGGAAATCTTCAAGGTGCTCAAGGCGCATGAGATTGAGCACTTTTTCTACATCGGCGGCAACGACTCGTCGGACACGGTGCGCATCGTGAGCGAAGAAGCGCGCAAGGCCCACTACCCGCTGCGCTCCATCCACATCCCCAAGACCATCGACAACGACCTGGTGGGCAACGACCACACGCCGGGTTTCCCCTCGGCGGCGCGTTTTGTGGCGCAGGCGTTTGCCGGCGCCAATCTGGACAACGCAGCTTTGCCTGGGGTGTATGTGGGCGTGGTGATGGGCCGGCACGCGGGCTTTTTGACGGCAGCGTCTGCGCTGGGCAAGAAGTTTCCGGACGACGGCCCGCACCTGATTTACGTGCCCGAGCGGGTCTTCGAGATTCCCCAATTTCTGGCCGACGTGAAGGCGGTGTATGAGCGCTACGGCCGCTGTGTGATTGCTGTGAGCGAGGGCATTCACGATGCGTCGGGTCGGCCCATCATCACGCAGCTGGCGAAAGACGTGGAGAAGGACGCGCATGGCAACGTGCAGCTGTCGGGCACCGGCGCGCTGGCCGACCTGCTGTGCGAAGAGATCAAGGCCAGGCTGGGCATCAAGCGCGTGCGCGGCGACACCTTTGGCTACCTGCAGCGCAGCTTCATTGGCTGTGTGAGCGACGTGGACCAGCGCGAAGCGCGCGAGGTGGGCGAAAAGGCGGTGCAGTTCGCCATGTGGGGCCAGGTGGACGGCTCGGTGGCGATCAAACGCTCCGGCTTTTATTCGGCCGTCTACGAGCTGTTGCCGCTGGAGGCGGTGGCGGGCAAAACCCGCACCATGGCAGACGGGTTCATCACCGCCAGCGGCACCGATGTGACCGACGCGTTTCGCATGTACCTGCGCCCGCTGCTGGGTTCGGACATGCCCGACGCCTACCGCTTGCGCAACAACCCAGTGGCCAAAGTGCTCAAAGCAGGGCCGACGCACCCATGACAGGCCGTTGGTTTTTTCAATTTGCTTGGATGCTCGTGCCCACAATCGGCGCGGCCCAGGGGGCTGACGGTTGCGAGCGGCTGCGAGCGCAGATTGAGGCGCACATTCTGGGCAAAGGTGTGTCGGGCGTGGCTTTGAAGGTGGTGCCAGCCGATGCCGCGGCGCCAGGCGGCGTGGTGCTGGCGTGCGACAACGGCAAAAAGAAAATTGTGCATGCCCAGGTTGCAGTATCCGTACCCGCACAACCCACGGTCGCCCCGTCGCCAAGCCCCAAGCGGCCCACGCGAGACGAAGACATCCTGACCGAGTGCAAAGACGGCACCGTGGTGCGCGGCGGTCGTTGCAAGCACTGAGAGGCTGAGCGTCTTTCGTTCATGCCCGCTCGCCACCCCAAACGCACCCGCTAGTCTCTGCAAACGCGCGCCATAGCCCTGCTATGGCTGTGCTTTGCGCCTTGATCGGGCACGTTTTGAGGCGTTGCTCGGACACGCCCGAAAAACGCTCAGCCGCTGAGGCGGAACAGGCGCTGCTGTGCCGCCGCTCAGCCCAGAGTTTTGAACGGCTGCAGCGCCGACAGCGCCGTGAAGTGGCCGGCGCGCTTTTCCTTCATGGCCACGATGGACTCGCGCACATGCTGGTTGCTCCAGATGGCGCCTTGCAGCCAGCCCATCTGGCGCAGGCTGTCTTCCACCGAGTGGTCGCGCGCGTAGGTCACCGCCTGTTTGGTGCCCCAGATCGCGATGGGTGGTTTGCTGGCGATTTCTTTCGCGCATTGCAACGCGGCGGCCAGCATGGCGTCTGCGCTGTCAAACACCTCGTTCACCAGCCCGTAGGCCAGCGCACGCTGGGCGGGCAGGCGCCTGCCGGTGTAGGCCATTTCTTTCACCACCGCGAATGGAATGAGCTTGGGCAGGCGCTGCAGCGTGCCCACGTCGGCCACCATGCCGATGTTGATTTCCTGGATGCAGAAAAACGCGTCGGCGGTGGCGTAGCGGATGCAGGCCGCCGTGACCATGTCCACCGCACCACCAATGCAACCGCCCTGGATGGCGCAGATCACCGGGATGCGCAGGTTTTCGATCTTGGTGAACGTGGCCTGCATGTCGGTCAGCAGGTCAAAAATGGCGGCGCGGCCTTCGGGGCTCTGGTCGTCCATGGCAATGGCGCCGCTGAAGGTTTCCAGCGCCATGCCGGCGCTGAAGTGTTTGCCGGTGCTGCTGATGACCAGTGCGCGCGCCGTGCCTTCGGTGTGAATCTGCGTCAGCACCTCGTCCAGCTCGCGCCAGAAGGTGGGGTGCATGGTGTTCATGGCCTCGGGCCGGTTCAGCACCAGGTGGGCCACGTGGTCGTCAGTCAAGCTCAGGGAAAAGCAGGTCGGTGTGGGCATCGGTGGCCTTGTCTCGGGGTGTTTTGGAATGGGGTTCACTGTAGCGGCCGGGCAGGGCGGCGTCTGTCCCGGGCTTGACGAGTTTGCCCACCCGCACGCCCAGCAGGCGGATGCGCCGGCTCAAGTCCACGCGCTTCAGGCACAGGCCCGCATGGCGGCGGATGGTGGCGGCGTCGGCGGTGAAGCCGTCGATGGTGGTGTCGCGCGTGACGCTCTGGAAGTTGTCGTAACGCAGCTTGATGCCGATGGTTTTGCCCGCGTAGCCCTTGCGCTGCAGGTCGGCGGCCACCTGTTCGCACAGGCGGGTGAACACCGCCCCCAGTTCGGCGCGGTCGCGCACGGCGTGCAGGTCGCGCTCAAAGGTGGTTTCGCGGCTCATGCTCACCGGTTCGCTTTCGGTCACCACCGGGCGTTCGTCGCGGCCCCAGCTCACGGCATGCAGCCAGGCGCCGTAGCTTTTGCCAAAGTGTTGCACCAGCCAGGCCGGGCTGCGCTGGGCCAGTTCGCCCACCGTGTGGATGCCGTGGCGCTGCAATTTTTCGTCGGCCTTGGGACCCACGCCGTTGATTTTTCGGCACGGCAGGGGCCAGATTTTGTCTTCCAGATCGTCTTCGTGCACGATGCTGATGCCGTTGGGCTTGTTGAATTCGCTCGCCATTTTGGCCATCAGCTTGTTCGGTGCCACGCCAATGGAGCAGGTGAGCCCGGTGGCCTGGAAGATGCTTTTTTGAATCAGCCGCGCCAGCACGCGCCCGCCCTCGCGCTGGCCGCCGGGCACGTCGGTGAAGTCGATGTAGACCTCGTCCACGCCCCGGTCTTCCACCAGCGGTGCAATCTCGGCAATGGTGCTTTTGAACAGGCGCGAGATGCGGCGCACCTCGTCAAAGTCCACCGGCAACAAAATGGCCTGCGGGCAGAGCTTGGCCGCTTTCATCAGCCCCATGGCCGAGCCCACACCAAACTGCCGCGCGGCGTAGGTGGCGGTGGTGGCCACGCCGCGCCCGGTGTAGCCCGACAGGCGCGGGAAAAAGTCCACCGGAATGCGGTCCAGCGTATCGCCCGACCAGTCGCGCTCGGGGTAGGCCTCACGCAGGCGGGCCAACACATCGTCTTCTTTGCGCCGCCCGCCCCCAATCACCACCGGCAAGCCCTTGAGCTGCGGGTAACGCAGCAGCTCCACGGAGGCAAAAAACGCGTCCATGTCGAGGTGGGCAATGCGGCGCAGGCGCGGTGGCGGGGCGGTGTTCACCGTACAAGCATAGCGCCGCCCGCATGGGGCGGGGCGGGACTAAGATGGCCGCAAGGCGGGCGTTTGGTCCCGCTGTTTTCGGGAGCAACAACTTATGAACAACGCCCTGTCTCGCCTGATCGCCGCTTTGTTGGTGGGCGCTGGCATCGCTGTGGCCGGTTTCCATGTCAGCCAGGGGCTGGAGCGTTTTCGCATGTCGGACCGCTCGGTCACCGTGAAGGGCTTGGCTGAAAAAGACGTGGAGAGCGACTTTGCGGTGTGGACACTGTCGTTTCGCCGCGCGGGCAACGACTTCAGCGGCGTACAGCAAGCCCTGGCGGGCGACCGCGACAAGGTGCTGGCATTTCTGAAAACGCGAGGCTTCACCGCCGAAGAGCTGGACGCCCGCCCGCTGCAGGTGCAAGACCTGTTCGCCCGCGAATACCCGCAGGGCAACACGCCGTTTCGTTTCAACGGCATCGGCCAGGTGTTGGTGAAGTCGCCGCGGGTGGCTGAAGTGGACGCCGCCGCCCGCGCGGTGGACCCGCTGATTCAGGCCGGGGTGCAGCTGGGTGGTGAAAACGAGGGTGGACGCAGTGGCCCGCGTTTTCAGCTGCGTGGTTTCAACGACATCAAAGCCCCCTTGCTGGCCGAAGCCACCCGCAATGCCCGCGAGCAGGCCGACAAGTTTGCAGCCGAAGCCGGCGCCCAGCTCGGCCCGCTGAAGAACGCCAACCAGGGCGTGATCCGCATCGCGGGCGACGACGGCAACGACTTTGACGACGGCAGCTCGCGCACCAAGCGGCTGCGGGTGGTGAGCACGTTTGAATACGAACTCAGATGACGAAAGCAGCGATCCGCCGCCGGGCCGCCCCAAGGCGGATCAGCCCCCTCAGGGGCAGCGACCCGCGCAGCGTGGGGGCCTTGTTCATCAGATCGACTTTTGCACCAGCCAGCCTTTGAACAGCCAGGGCAGGCTCGGCCCTGCGCCGGTGGCCACGCCGCCTTTGTTTTCAGCGCTGACGGCGATCTCGGTCACGCCTTGCAGATCGGTTTCTTTCACAGGCATTTGCAGCGTTTTGTATTTGCTCGTCACCACGCCGAGTGAGCGCGGGGCTGCATCACCGGCGATGGCCCACACCTGCATGCTGTCTTCGCGGCCTTCTTTCACCTCATTGAGCCGCTGCACCAGCAGCGCGCCGTCTTTGGGGTTGTAGGTCACCAGCATGGCAGCTTGTTGCTGGTTGTCCAGCAACACCGCCACTTGCCGAATCTGTGGCACATCGACCAGCCGGGCCTGCACATGCTGAATCTGGGCTTTCAGCTGGGTCATCATGCTGGCGCTGGCGGCCCAGCCGAGCAGCAGCAGCACCAGCAAAAAGACAGCCAGCACGCGCCACCAAGGGCTGACGCGGCGCGAGGCGGGGGTGGAGACGGAGGTGTTATTGGTTTCGGCGGAGGTCGCGGTGTCGGTCATGGGTCAATTAAGTCGGATAGGTACCGGGTAGGAGTATGCCTTTGTCCACATTCTGAATGTTGGTATGGCCGCAAAACGCCATGGTCACATCCAGTTCCTTGTGCATGATTTGCAGCACCTTGGTCACACCTTCTTCACCCATGGCCCCCAGGCCATAGACCATGGCGCGGCCGATCATGGTGCCGCGTGCGCCCAGCGCCCAGGCCTTCAACACGTCTTGCCCGCTGCGAATGCCGCCGTCCATCCACACCTCAATCTGATCGCCCACTGCGGCCACGATGGCCGGCAGCGCTTCGATGCTGCTGGGCGCGCCGTCCAGCTGGCGCCCGCCGTGGTTGCTCACCACAATGGCGTCGGCCCCGCTGGCCACGGCCAGTTGCGCGTCTTCCTCGCACATGATGCCCTTCAAAATCAGCTTGCCGCCCCACTGCTTCTTCACCCACGCCACGTCTTCCCAGCTCAGCGTTGGGTCAAACTGCTCGTTGGTCCAGGAAGCCAGCGAACTCATGTCGCTCACGCCTTTTACGTGGCCCACCAGGTTGCGAAAGGTGTGGCGGCGCGTGCCCATCATGCCCAGCACCCAGCGCGGTTTGGTCGCGATGTCCACGATGTTGCCCAGCGACGGAATGACCGAGGCGCGCATCTTGTTCTTCAAGTCTTTGTGGCGCTGGCCAATCACCTGCAGGTCCAGCGTGAGCACCAGCGCGCTGCACTGGGCCACCTTGCAGCGCTCGATCATGCGGGCCATGGCTTCGCGGTCGCGCATCATGTAGAGCTGAAACCAGAACGGCGCGGTGGTGTTTTCCGCCACGTCTTCAATGGAGCAAATGCTCATGGTGGACAGCGTGAACGGGATGCCGAACTTCTCGGCCGCCTTGGCCGCCTTGATCTCGCCGTCGGCGCATTGCATGCCGGTCAGGCCCACGGGGGCAATGCAAACTGGCATCTTGGCCACCTGGCCCACCATTTTGGTGGCGGTGCTGCGGTTTTCCATGTTCACCGCCACGCGCTGGCGCAGCTTGATCTTTTGAAACTCGCTGCTGTTGGCGCGGTAGGTGCTCTCGGTCCACGAGCCGCTGTCGGCGTAGTCGTAAAACATGCGCGGCACGCGCTTTTTGGCCAATACGCGCAGGTCTTCGACGGTGGTGATGACGGTCATGGGGGTTTGTCTCCGGTGTTGTGGGTGTGCTCTGAGCGCGATGTTAGCGAGCCCACCCGGAAATGGCTTGTGAAAGCCCCCTGGCCGGATTGAAATTTCTTGCGCCCCGTGTCCGTTTGGAGGCGGGTGCAGCGGGGCGCAGCGCCGAGGCGGTCGATGATCAGGCAGCCGCTGGCGCGGCTGGCTGGTGTGAAGGCCCTGCGGGCGCTTCCAGCCGGTAGCCGAGGCCGCGCACGGTCTGGATCAGTGCGACGGGGTGACCCTCGTCGATCTTGCTGCGCAGACGGCGGATGTACACGTCCACGACATTGGTCAGCGGGTCTTCACTTTGCCCCCACACGCTGGACAAAATGCGCTCCCGGCTGAACAGCCGCCCGGGTGCGCCCATGAGCAATTCCAGCAACGCCAGTTCGCGTGCCGTCAGGTTCAGGCTGGTGCCCGCCCGGCTTGCGCGCATGCTTTCCCGATCGAGTTCAAGGTCAGCAACCGCCAGCACACGGGCACGGCCGGGCTGCAGGCTGTGAGAGCGGCGGGCCAGCGCCTCAAGCCGGGCCAGCAGTTCTTCAAACTCAAAGGGTTTGCACAGATAGTCGTCCGCACCGGTGCGCAGGCCGTTCACGCGGTCGTCCAGCGAACCGAGTGCGGTCAGTATCAATATGGGCAGTTTCACGCCTTGCGCCCGCAACGTTTGGCAAATCTCCAGGCCGCCCATGCCGGGCAGCATCAGGTCCAGCACCACCACGCTTGGTGTGGTGCCGCCCGACAGTTGGCGCGCTGCCGCCTGCACCAGCGCCAGCCCCTCAGGCCCGGTGGCGGCATGCTGCACCTGGTAGCCCTCGGCGCGCAGGCCCCGCTGCACAAAGTCGGCAATGCGCGGATCGTCTTCAATCAGGATGATGTTCATGGGGCGGCGCTTACGGTCCGGATACGGTCAGTGCAGCGGTTTTTAGCATGGGCAGGCGCAGCACCACACAAGTGCCCTTGTTGCCCGCGGCGCTGGCCGGGCTGCGCAAGCTCAGGCTGCCGCCGTGTGCCTGGGCCAGCGCTTGCGCAATCGACAGGCCAAGCCCAATGCCCCCAGCCCGGTGTACCCGCGCCGCAGCGCCCCGGAACTGCCGCTCGAACACATGCGGCAGTTCCTCAGGTTCGATGCCAATGCCTTCGTCGCTCACATGCAGTTCGACGTGGGGGCTGGCACCGCCGGTCTCATGCACGCTCACCTTCACGAGTCCCTGCGCAAAGGAATAGCACACCGCATTGTCCAGTATCAGCAACAGCAGCTGGCGAAGGCGCTGTGCATCGCCCAGCAACCACACTGGCTTCAGCTCACCGCAAGGGCCTTCAATGCGAATCTGGTGGGCCGCTGCCAGCGCTGCGGCTTGTGTCAGCGCATCGGCCAGGGTCAGCGAAAGGTCCACGGGCTGGCGCACCATGCTGAGCGAATCCATGTCGCTGCGCGCCATGGCCAGCAGGTCTTCAATCACGGCGCCGAGCTGGCGCGAGGTGTCCACAATGCGGTGCAACGCTTCCTGGTATTCCGTGGCGCTGCGGGTTCCACCGCGCAAGGTGATCTCGGCTTCGCCCCGTATCACGGTGGTGGGTGTGCGAAGTTCGTGGCTGATGTCAGCCAGCAACTGTCGTCGACGCACATCGGTCCTTTGCAGCGACTCGTTGGCCTCGTGCAAGGCCCGGGTGCGTTCGCGCACCTCGGTTTCCAGCTCGTGGCGCTGAGCAGCTTCCCGCAAGCGGTGTTGTTCGAGTTCCTCGGCCATGGCGTTCATGCTGCGCGCCACATCCGAAAATTCGTCTTGCCCCTGGACTGCCACCCGGTGCTGCAACTTGCCCTGGCGCAAGGCCTGTGCGCCGTTCACCAGGGCGTCCAGTGGGCGGCGCAGTGCGCGGGCGAAATACACCATGGCCCCAAGCGCAACGAGCGCCAGCAGCAGCGCCATGCCGATCCACAGCGCCTGCATGCGCGCGAGTGCCTGGTCAGCGGCCAGGCGCTCGCGCTCCACGGCAGCTGTTTCGCGCGTGATGCTCTGGGTGATCAGCTGCCGCAGGTCTCGGCCGTCGGCGCGTTCAAAAACCTCGGTGAGCGCGTCCCAGCCCTGGCGTGCGGGTGCGTCGGGCGGCAACACGTTCATCTGTCCAATGCTGGCCCCCAGGGCCCGCACCGTCACATCCAGCACACGCAAGGCATCCAGCCGCGCCAGGTGCTCTGCTTCGCCCGTGGCGTCCAGCCGTGTGAGGCGGGCTTCTTCGGTCAGGCGAGCCAGGTCGGCCAGCGTCGTTTTCATGTTTTGCAGCAAAGCATCCCGCTCGGCCAGTTCACCGCCGGCACCAATCTTTTGCTGCGTGACCCACGAGCGCAAGCGCTGCTTGGTGGCCGACAGTTTGACAAAACCCAGGTGAATGTCGCTCGCAATACGACCGCGCACCACCTGTCGCTCGGCTTCCCGCAGGGCAAACACCGCACCAATTCCCTGCAGCGCCAGGGTGGCGGCCAGAAAGATCAGGACCAGGCTGAGGCGGCGACGGAACATGCGCCCATTGTGTACGGGTTGCCCCCCTGCCCGGGGTTGTCATCTTCTGTTCATCTGGCCGTCAGAGGCTGGTCATGCAGGGTTCAAACCCCATTCAGCCGGTGGTATTTCAATACAGGCAGGCCCTCGCTCAAAGCCAGTGCAGGGGCCTGTTTTTACAACCTCATCCGGAGCCCCGCCATGAAAAACTTGCCTCTACTCGCTGCTGCACTCACCCTGGCCTCCCTGAGCACCGCTGCATCTGCCACCGTGGTCAACAGATCCATCACCGAAGCCGAAGTGCTGGCTGCACAGGCCGGCTGGTGCAAAGCGCTGGTGGACATCAGCCAGACCGGCGAGAAAAGCGGTCAGGCAGCGGCCAAAGCACTGGCCGAAAAAGTCATCGACGGCGCCTACGGCTACCAGATGGGTGCCGTGCTGTTCAAGCCCACGCTGACCGTGGTGCCGCAAACCTTTCGCACCACCCGCGCCGGCGCTTTGGCTTATTTCGTGGGCGGCGACAGCAACTTTCCAAAAGACACCGGCTTTGCCCTCAAGGGCTGGACCCAGTGCCAGGCCAAGAATGCCGCTGTTTTCATCACCGGCGATTCGGCCACCAGCATGGGCAACGTCATGATCACCAACAAGTCGGGTGCCGTGACCACGGTGGACAAAACCTGGAAATACGTGAAAGACGATGCCGGCAACCTGCGCATCGTGGTGCACCACTCTTCACTGCCTTACGCCGGCAACTGATGAAAGCGGTGTGACCTTCAGCCCGGCGCGGGCAGCACCTGCCCGCGCTCGGCTTCGGTCAGTGGTTCCAGCCAGCCCAGTTGCTGTTCCAGTACGGCCACCGTGGCCTCTGAGGCGTCGGTGCCGTGGGCTTGCCGCTCGGTGATGCGCTGGCGCAGCACATCCACCGGGGCTTCGCAGGCCAAGATGCGAAACGCAGCGCCCGTGCTGCGTGCCAGCGTGGCAAACGCTGCGCGCTCGTGCTGGCGCAAAAAGGCCGCGTCCACCAGCACCGTCCAGCCGTCGGTCAGCAGCCGGCGCGTGCGCTTGAGCAACGAGGCGTAGGTGTCGCCATGGGCCTGCGGGCTGTACAGTCCGGTGTTCAGCCCCGAGCCACTGGGCGCCAGCGCGCTCAGGCCGTGCAGGCGCTTGCGCTCCACGTCCGAGCGCAGGCGTATGGCGCGGCCTGTGGCCTCGGCAGCCAGCCAGCGGCTGGAAGCCCATGTTTTTCCGCTGCCCGACAGGCCGTGCGTGATCACCAGTTGCGGCGCGGGTGGGTGGGCTATGGCTTGCGCCAGCCTGAGGTAGCGCCGGGCTTCGGCCAGACAAGCTTGGGCTTCGGGCGCCGCCATTCCTTCGGGGACAGCGCCGCCCAGTTGCCCCAGGCGCAGCGCCGCCACCTTGGCGCGTACCCCCGCACGGTAGCTGGCAAAAAAGCTCCACACCGTGGGGGCCGACACATCGCCGCTGTCGTCCAGCCAGGCGCTCAGCAACACATTGGCCAGGCCGGGGCGGCCGTGATTCAGCAGGTCCATCCAGGCAAAGGCCATGTCGTTGGCCACGTCGATCCAGCGCAGCGCGTCGTTGAACTCAATGGCGTCGAACGGCAACACGTCTTGGTCACCGTCCGCCCCCACCAGCACCAGGTTGGCCAGGTGCAAGTCGCCATGGCCTTCGCGCACGCGGCCCTTTTGACGCCGCCTCGAAAGCAGCGGTTCAATGGCGCTGAAGCGCTGTTCGGTCCATTCGCTCAGTTCGCGCACCAGCGCGGCGTCAGCGGGGTCGGTCAGGGCCGTGCGCAGGGTGTTGAAGTTGTCGCGCGGCCAGCGCATGGCTGCGGCCGCATGGCCCCATTCCTGGCCATTGCCCGCCACGGCGGCCCGGGCCTGAAACATCACCATGCGCCGCGCCAGCCTGGCCATGTGCTCGGGTGTGAGCGCGCCGCGCTCACACAGGTGGTCCAGCCGGACCGCTTCGTCAAAGCGGCGCATGCTCACCGCGTATTCAATGGCCTGTGCGTCGTCGGCCGTGCCCGGCACGCCCCAGCGCGGTTGCGCGGCTGTGCCCACAAGGGGCAGCGCGCCCAGATACAGCTGCGTATCGGGTCGATCGTGTTGCTGAAAGCGGCGGTTCACCCGAATCTCGGTTTCGCAGGCCTGGCGGCGCAGGGCCAGGGTGCTGAAGTCCATGAACGGAAAGCGCACTGGCTTTTTGATCTTGTAGGCCAACGCGCCCGCCAGCAGCACCCAGGCGCCATGCGTTTCCACCAGCGTCACGCGCTCCACCGCCTGCGGCTGCAGGTCGGCATACAGCGCCGGGTTCAGCAGGGCGGTGATCAGGGGCGGCAGTGCGTCGTTCATGCGAGCCACTTTACGTGCCCACACCCTGTGGCATCCTGACACCGCCGTGCATCCACCGTCAGGGCTGTGAAAATACCGCAACAGTCACCACCAGCACACCACGGACACGGCACCCATGAACCTGGCCCACCTGCTCGAACGCGCCGCGCTGCAAGACCCCGCGCGCCCCGCCATTTTCAGCGGCACCCGCAGCGTGGCCACGCACGGGCAATGGGCACAGCGCGCATCCGGAGTGGGTGCTCACCTGCGCGCCGCAGGCCTGCAGCCTGGCGACCGCGTGGTGCTTTTCATGCGCAACCACCCGCGCACCCTGGAGCTGATGTTTGGCGCCTGGTGGGCCGGGCTGGTGGTGGTGCCGGTCAACGCCAAGCTGCACCCGAAAGAAGTGCAGTGGATCGTGGACAACGCCCAGGCCCGCTGGGCCTTTGTGACGAGCGACGTGGCGCCCGACCCGGCGGCGTTCACCGGGCTGGACGGCGTGATGGACGCCGACAGTACCGCCTGCACCGCCTGGCTGGAAGGCAGCGAGCGCTTGCCCGCCATCGCCGAACGCGGCCCCTCCGACACCGCCTGGTTGTTCTACACCAGCGGCACCACCGGCCGGCCCAAGGGCGTGATGATCACGCACCGCAACCTGCTCACCATGGGGCTCACCTACTTCAACGACGTGGACCCCATCGCCGCCCACGACGCCATTGCCTACGCCGCACCCATGTCGCACGGCGCCGGCATTTACGCCATCCCGCACCTCATGGCCGGCGCGCGCCACGTGGTGCCCGCTTCGGGCGGGTTTGATGCGGCCGAACTGTTCGTGCTGGGCCAGCAGCTCGGGCCGCTGTCGCTGTTTGCCGCGCCCACCATCGTCAAGCGCATCATGGACGAAGCCGAAGCGCAAGGCCTCTCGCCCGAGCAGTGCGGGCAAAGCTTCAAAACCATCGTTTACGGCGGCGCGCCCATGTACGCGGCCGACATCCAGCGCGCCCTGCGCACCATGGGCCCGCGCTTTGTGCAAATTTACGGCCAGGGCGAAAGCCCCATGGTGGGCACCGCGCTCAGCCGCGCGCACCTGGCCAACACCGAGCACCCGCGCCATGCTGAACGCATCGCCTCGGTGGGTGTGGCGCAAACCCCGGTTCGCATCCGCGTGGCCGGCCCAGGCGGCGAGTCGCTGCCAGTGGGCGAAGTGGGGGAAGTGCTCATTCAAGGCGACAGCGTCATGGCCGGCTACTGGAAAAACCCCGAGGCCACCGCAGCCGCTGTGCGCGACGGCTGGCTCTGGACCGGCGACATGGGCGTGCTGGATGCCGACGGCTTCTTGACCCTCAAAGACCGCAGCAAAGACCTGATCATCAGCGGTGGATCAAATATCTACCCGCGCGAGGTGGAGGAAGTGCTGCTCACCGCCCCCGGCGTGGCCGAGGTGGCCGTGGTTGGCGCGCCGGACCCGGAGTGGGGCGAAATCGTGGTGGCCTTTGTGGTGCCGCAGCCCGGCGCGGCGCTGGATTCAAAGACGCTCGACGCTTTTTGCCTGGAGCATATTGCGCGTTTCAAGCGGCCTAAACGCTATGAAATCGTGGACGCGCTGCCGAAGAACAACTACGGGAAGGTGTTGAAGACGGTGTTGCGGGAGCGGGTAGGGCAGAAGGCAAAAGGCAAGACCTGACCCCGTTGCCCAATGGCAACACGCCAGCCCGGGGGTGCGTCTGCGCTTGGGGGGTCTGGGTCTGAATGGGGTGTTGTGGGCATGGAGCGCATCCGGCTTGGTCGCTGTGACGTCAGTATGGGGCGCGCTGATCGCCAGGCGGTTGACCCACCGCAAGCCTTGACCGGTGGCGCAAACGGTGCCACTGCCCCTGCTGCTCAACTTGCCTCAAGGGCTTTGCGTCCGCCAGTTGGCGTGAGTTCAAAGGCCGTTACTGGGACGCTGCAGGGCATAAGGCAACGGGCAACGGGCAACAGGCAAAAGGCAAAAGGCAAAAGGCAAAAGGCAAGACCCCTTTGCGCCGTTGAGAGCATTCTGGCGCTCGTGATTGAGCGTGCAAAAAAATATCTTGAGTTAATTTCCTTTCTGAAGAAGCTCTACGAAGCGAGATTGAGACAGGCTTGATCGCATTTTGATTGAAGAATCGCTGCTGTTGGCTAATACCCCGTTCTGATAGGTCAATATGTAAAAGTCGACGAATCCTTCAGTTGTTTCCTCGGAAGTATCTTCAGCAACGACAGTTGATTCTTGCCCATCTTCACTAGAGATTTCTCTCTCAATGAGCGCTCCCGGGTCAGGTCTTGCAAGTTCCACCACAATAGTTCGCTTGATGCCTTCCGCCGATTCGTTGCGTTCGTGGAATATTTGCCCCCTGCCGAACGAATAAGCTGGTGGGACACCTTGTGTCCACACCCTTCGTTTTATCTTTTCTGCTGCTTCCAATTTTCGGCCAAGACGTGCTTCCTTTTTTTTGTTTGCCTCAGTGTCTATCCGCTCGTCAAGGCGTATGTCCAGTTGGGTGCGAAAGCAATCGCCAACAACGAAGGCCCATTCGTCCGCGTTTCTGTCGATAAATCGGATCGACAGATTCTGGCTCAATGCCGTTTTGCATGGAACTTGACCTTCAACACCTATGCGTGCTGAGGCCTGCGAAGCGCGGCGCTGCGTACTCGAACGGGTTAGCTGGAAGGTGCTTGAGCTTGGACAGGCGCAGGTACGCAATGGCGAT
>NZ_JAUSOO010000056.1 GCF_030656115.1 Hydrogenophaga sp. | reverse complement strand
CGGCGTAGAAAGTCCACACTGCTGCGCTCGGTTTGATCGCGGTAGGTGCGCAGAAATACCCACCGGGTGGCGCGGTCTATGGCCACGTACAGGTAGCGCCGAGCGCTCTCATCGGGCATCTTGGGCAGGTATTTGATGTCGATGTGCAGGTAGCCCGGCTCATAGTCCTTGAAGGTCTTTTTGGGTGCTTCCTCGCCTTGTGGCACCGGCTGTAGATCAGCGAGCTTGGACAGGCCCTCGCGGCGCAGCAAACGGCTGATACCTGAGCGGGATGCGTCAGCATTGATGAACTCCCGGGTGACACTGACCAGGTCGTCCAAAGGCAGCAGGCACAGGCGCCGTATCTCCATCACGATCACCTCTTGCGCCGGATTCAAGGTGGTGGGCAACTGGTGCGCGCGGTGCGAGCGATCAAGGTGGTCCGAGCGATTGCGCCACTTGCGCGCCGTACCACGGCTGATGTTGTAGGTCTGGGCCACTTCGGCAAGGCCGGCCTGGGATTCATGAATCTCAGCACGCGTGCGTGGGGTAGTGCGTGCCATCGGATGGACCATACTCATGATGCGTTCTCCTCAGTACCAGAGGCCAGAAGGCCCGCCAAAACAGCACGGGCCCGGAACAACGGCCAGCTGCGACGGGGTACATAATCGCACGGAACTCGACACCTAGCCAAGCAAATGCAGCCATTTCGCAAAATCCGATTAGTGAATTGGCTGAGACTATTAAAGAGAAATTAGAAAAAATATTTTCTGTTCTTTCAGAAGCACGGAATAGACTTTCCGCATTTGCAAAGTCTATTCAAGAATTTGCAGATAAATTTTCCAGATTTGACTTGGCCTCAAGATCTTGTTGTAGCCATTTCAGATTACTTGGCTTCTTGAATTTACATCGAATTCTTGATATTTTGGTTAAACATCAAGATAAGAGAATTAGAAATTTTATCGTTGTGAGGGCAGGGTTTTTCTTTGCATTCAAAGAAAACATGAAGAATACGCCATGAATGTGGCAGAAGGAAGTTCAATGTTGGTTAATTCAATAAACAATCTTTCTGCTCGGTATAAGGCAGATGCCAAGGATAAAACAGCGGGCAAGGCTGACCCGTATGCCACTGCCGCACAGTCTGCTGCGGTGTTGCGCTCAGGTGCGGAGTTCCGTAAAAACCGGATTGCCGCAGCTGACATGCTGACGACTGAAGAGGCTGCAGAGCTGGCTGGCGTGTCGCGTGTAACGATCAATGCTTGGATCAAGCAAAACCGTTGCATTGGCATTGCTAACTTGCGCCGTGGTTTCAAACTGCCTAAGTGGCAATTTGAGCCGCAGGTCTTTGAGTTGATTCAGCCTCTGTTTGAAGCGCTGGGCACGACGGATAGCTGGAGCGTGCTGGCATTCCTTGAAAACTCTCAGGATGCGCTGGATCGCCGCACACCTTTGGTGGCGTTGGAACAGGGCGAATCTACAGAGCGCATCTTGCAACTGGCCATGGCAGAAGGACATTGAGAAAGATGTTCTTCAAAAATGATTATTTCAGAAAATCAGGTTCCAAAAATTGAATTGCCCGACGGGCAGGTTTTTCATCGTGTGCAGCGTACTGCTGCAGGCTCTATGACGTTTTGAGTGGAACTTGACATCAGACGCACCGCATGATGAGCCTCTGGCTACGTGGTTTTGCAGCCTCAAACGGATTCGCTGGCAAATGGACCAGTTTGGACATACGCAGGTAAGCAATGGCGATGAAGTTCTCGGTATTCCTGAACCCGCGAGCCGCTCTCTTGGCCTGCTGCAACAACCCATTCATGGCCTCCACATAGGCATTGGTCCTGGCCTGTAGCATCCCTGCCACCACACCATCCCAATGCGTTTTCAGTGTGTTGGCCAACCGCTTGAACGGCTCAAGTCGTGATCGGCTGGCCCACGAGATCCACTGCTTGAGTCCGGTCTTGGCCACCTCCTCGGATTGGGCCTGTGCAGCGGCTTCATAGACTTGGCGCAACGCCGTTTTCATGCGCCAAGCCCTTGCAGCCTTGAGGTGCGTGCGCTGCAAAACGTACATGGCCTGCATGTGCCGTTGGCTCCATCGCTCATGGTGAGTACGCATCGCCCACGTCAATGAGCGTCGGGCTTTGGGTTCGAGCTCACCCAATGCTTGGGTCACCGTCTTGGCATCTGCCTTGAATTCGGCACTGCGTACCTCGTCCATGGCCTGGCCCGCCAGTGCCGCCACATGAAAGCGGTCATAACAAATGGCAGCCTCTGGCATGGCCTGCTTGGCCCCTTTGAGGAACGCCCCGCTCATGTCCATGCACACATGCTCGATTTGCTCAGGTTTGCCGCCGTGGGCTTGCAGGTCTTGGGTAAAGTCCAGCACCGTTTGGTGGTCTCGTCCGGGCGTGGCAAACAGCAGCCGTTTGGCTTGCAGGTCATGCACCACGGTGATGTAGTTCTGCCCCTTTTTGACGCTGGTCTCGTCAATGCCGATGTGGCGCACTTGACTCATGTCGTCCTTGGCCCGCGCCTCCTTGACGTAATGACCAATGCGCCGCCACAGCCTGTGGGCTTGCACTCTGAGTTGCTGGGCCGCTTGGGCCACGGGCAGCTCTTTGCACAGTGATAGCGCCAGTGCTTCAAAGAGCAGGGTAAAGCCGCTGCCTTCTCTGGCCCACGGAACCGGCACCAATGTGGTCTTGCCACAGGCGGTGCAGGCCACGCGGGGTACATCGGCGTGCAGCCACGCTTCGTACTGAAAGAAGTCCAGGTGCCGCCAGGATTTGCTGATCCTGTCGTGTACGCCTTGGTCAGCATGGCCGCAGTGTGGACAACTCAGACGCTTGGCGTTGCATTGGACATCGAAGTCGATGCGGTGCTTGGCTGTATCGAGTTCGACGTGCTTGACTTGCCAGGGCGATTGCAAACCAAGGGCTGCGGTGAACAGGGCTTCTGTACTCAGGATCATGCTATTTGTTGTGGTCATTGAACTGATGTCCGCAAATTTACGCTATCCATGAACCCCAGCACACTCAGCTCGGTCAGGTCAAGTTCCACTCAGAACGTCATAGAGCCCAAAAGACTCTCCGCCATTTGTACAGGCGTGGTTCGGCGGGGTATGTGCTCAATTTATCCGCAGTACCGTCGGGGTGAGCGTGAACAGATCCGCGGCGCCACCGCGCACCAACAAAAAAGCCCGCCAAAGGCGGGCTTTTTTGTTGGATGGGTTCCAGCGAAAGCGCTGGGACCGCGCTGTGCGCTCAGATCAAGAATTCGTCGATACTTTGGCCCGAAGCCAGCACAGCACGCACCCACTCAGGCTTGCGACCTGGGCCACCAGCCCAGAGTTCGCCATTAGGGCCACGGTATTTGGCTGGAGCGCTCGATTTGGTTTTGGCTGCCTTTTTGCCACCGCTGCCAGAGCCACCCAGATCAGCGACTGTGATGCCAAATTGATTCATTTTGGCTTTGATGTCTGCGACAGCCGCAGAAAGTTCTTCTTTGCGCGCCTGCTCGGCTTGTGCCATCAGGGCTTGCGCTTGCGCCATCAGTTCTGAGTAAGTTGCCATTGTGTGTCCTTGTTTTGGTCGGATTGGTATCAAATTCGTGTACATCCCAACGATGCAGACGACATTCTAATACCTATTGTGAGATCTCTGCCCAGGCCCGCAGTTCTGCGGGCAATTCAGAATGTAACTCCATTGCATTACCCGTCACGGGGTGAGTCAATCGCAATCGCCACGCGTGAAGGAACATCCGCTTCAACCCCGCGTGGATCAATTGGCGATTCAGTTCAAAATCCCCATATTTGTCGTCACCGGCGATCGGATAGCCCGCGCTGGCGAGGTGCACACGAATCTGGTGTGTACGCCCGGTCTTGATGGTGACCTCCAGCAGGCTAAAACCATCGATCAACCCCGCCGGCAAGCCAGGCGGTGGCACCAACCGCCGGAGCACACGGACCAGCGTCACCGAGCGCATACCGTCGGGATCGTCTTTGCTGGTCACCCGCACACGCCGCTCGCCATCGGGCAGCAGGTATTTGTGCAGCGGCTGGTCAAGTACCTTGAGTCTGGCAGGCCAGGCCCCTTTGACCAGTGTCAAATACGTTTTTCCAGTTTCACGCTCGCGAAATTGGTCTTGCAATGCCTTGAGTGCGCTTTTCTTTTTGGCAATCAGCAGCAAGCCACTGGTTTCGCGGTCAAGCCGGTGTACCAATTCAAGCAGCCGGGCCTGCGGTCGCGCTTGGCGCATTTGCTCGATGACACCAAAACTCACGCCGCTGCCACCGTGGACAGCGACACCGGCGGGTTTGTCGATGGCCATAAAGGCATCGTCTTCAAAAACCACGGGAAATTCTCGGGGCGGAGCCGGGTTAGCCGCCTTTTCTTCGGCGCGCTCTGAGAGTCGAATCGGAGGAATGCGCAGCACATCGCCAGCCACAACCCGATCATCAGCGCCCACCCGGCCTTTGTTGCGACGCACTTCTCCCGATCGAATAATTCGATAAATGTGGGTCTTGGGCACGCCCTTGAGTTCGCGAATCAAAAAATTGTCAAGCCGTTGACCGGCAGACTCTTCATCGACCGTGATGTGACGGACTGTCGCCGGGGGCGAGGCATTTGGCATGTGCTGCGGAATAAGAGCACCACGGGGGCGGGAGCTGTCTATAATGTGACGCACCCATCGTGTGCTGTAAGTGATTGATTTCTCTTGATTTTAGGGCAGTCACCGCCAGCAGTTGTCCAAGCGCCCAGCGCTTGTGGCCCGATGGGTATAAGTTGCCACCCGCAGCACCCGGGTCTGGTGCCAGCTTCCTGATGCATTCGCAGGTGAATCCAGGCACAGCACCGGTCAGGTTGATGCTGCGGGCGAACCCGCTACAGAAACTGCGAACCCGAATACGGAATACCCCAATCAACCAGCCTGCACAAGGGCTGGTTGAGGACAAAGTGAAGCCAGAGAAACACCCGCCAGACCCATGTCATTGACAGCCAGCTGGCCATCCCTGTTCACCCAACTCCACGCGCCTACGCCCTGACTTGGCGGTTCGACGCGGCCCTTTTTGGTGTCCGCTTGCGTTGAACGCCCCCCGAATCGCGGGTCATCGGCTCTCCGGCAATTCCTCCCCTCGTTCGCTGTTCCTGCGTGTTCACGGCAGGTTGGCGCTGCGGGCCTGGCCCAAAGCGTCCTTGTGTGTTTGAACGAAGGAAAACGCATCATGAAACGCATGCTGATCAATGCCACGCAGGCCGAAGAGCGCCGCCTGGCCATTGTGGACGGGCAGAAGCTGCTCGACTACGAAATCGAAATCGAAGGGCGCGAACAGCGCAAGGGCAACATTTACAAGGCCGTGGTCACCCGCGTGGAGCCTTCACTGGAAGCCTGCTTTGTGGACTACGGCGAAGAGCGTCACGGCTTCTTGCCATTCAAGGAAATCTCTCGCCAGTATTTCGCGGCTGGAGTGCCGGTGAACCAGGCTCGCATCAACGATGTGATCCGCGAAGGTCAGGAACTTCTGGTCCAGGTTGAAAAAGAAGAGCGCGGCAACAAAGGCGCCGCACTGACCACCTTTGTGAGCCTGGCCGGCCGCTATGTGGTGCTGATGCCCAACAACCCGCGCGGCGGTGGCGTGAGCCGTCGTATTGAGGGCGAAGACCGGCAGGAACTCAAGGCGGCGCTGGACCAGCTGGAATACCCCAACGGCATGAGCATCATTGCGCGCACTGCGGGCATTGGCCGCGATGCGCCCGAATTGCAGTGGGACTTGAACTACCTGCTCAAGCTGTGGAACGCCATTGACGGCGCCGCGCAAGGCGGCAAGGGCGCCTACCTGATTTACCAGGAATCGAGCTTGGTGATTCGCGCGATTCGCGACTACTTCAATGGCGACATCGGTGAAATCCTGATCGATACCGACGACATCTTTGAGCAAGCTCACCAGTTCATGAGCCACGTCATGCCCGAGCACGGGCACCGCGTGAAGCGCTACCGCGACGACGCACCGCTGTTCAGCCGCTTCCAGATCGAACACCAGATCGAAACCGCCTACAGCCGCACGGTGAATCTGCCGTCCGGTGGCGCCATCGTGATCGACCAGACCGAAGCACTGGTGGCGGTGGACGTGAACTCGGCACGTGCCATCAAGGGCGGCGATATCGAAGAAACCGCCACCCGCACCAACCTGGAAGCCGCTGATGAGGTGGCCCGCCAAGCCAGGTTGCGCGATTTGGGTGGCCTGATCGTGATCGACTTCATCGACATGGATGAGTCAAAAAACCGCCGCGAAGTGGAAAACCGCCTGCGTGACGCGCTGCGCCAGGACCGTGCCCGCGTGCAATTTGGCGCCATCAGCAAGTTCGGCCTGCTCGAAATGAGCCGCCAGCGCTTGAAGCCCATGCTGAGCGAAGGCTCGTCCATTCCCTGTCCGCGCTGCGGTGGCTCGGGCCACATCCGCGACACGGAAAGCTCGGCACTGCAAATTCTGCGCATCATCCAGGAAGAGTCGCTCAAAGACAGCACGGCTGCCGTGCTGGTGCAGGTGCCGGTTGAAGTGGCCAGCTTTTTGCTGAACGAGAAGCGCACCGAGATCACCAAGATCGAACTCAAGCAGCGCATCAGTGTGCTGCTGGTTCCGAACAAATCGCTCGACACACCCAACTACAAGCTGGAGCGCCTGAAACACGACGACCCTCGCCTGGAAAACCTGGACGCCAGCTACAAACTGGCCGACGAACCCGATGAAGCCACCGGCTTCACCCGCCGCAGCCAGGAACGCACCAACAAGCAAGAACCGCTGATCAAGGGCGTGCTGCCCGACGGTCCAGCACCCGTGGCGGCTCCACGCCCCGAAGCAGCTGCGCCCGTGGCCGCACCGGCGGTGGTGCCACCGGTGGTTGCTGCGCCTGCGGTGAAAGCACCTGCGCCAGTCGAAAAAGGTTTCTTTGGCTGGCTCAAGCGCCTGTTTGGCGGTGCTGAACCCGCCCCTGTGGTCGCAGCTCCGGCACCCGCACCGGTCGTCGTACCAGCGAGCAAGACAGGCGCACCGGAAGAGCGCCCTGATGGACGTCGTGACAACCGCAGTCGGGGTGGCCGCAACGCGACCGAAAGCCGTACGCCGCGTGAAGGCCGCGAAGGAGGGCGCGGCCCGCGTGGCGAAGCTCGCAGCGTGGAAGGCCGTCCCGAAGGCCGTGCAGAGCGCCAAGGCCGTGAGAGCCGCCCCGAAGGTCAGCCAGCCCGTGTGGATGGTCGAGGGGAAAACCGGGAAGGCCGGGAAGTTCGTGAAGCCAGAGAGCCTCGCGAACCGCGCAGCGAGGGCCGCAACGGTGGCCGCCCCGACCTCCGACGCGACGCCCGCCGCGAGGCAGCACCCGCAGACGCCAACGCACCCGGCAACGCCCTGTCGGCCAACGCAGCCCCGGAGGCTTTAGCCGATACACCGGAAACGGCTGAAGCACAGCGCCGCGAGCGCCGTCCCCGCAACGACAACCGACGCCGCCAGCCCGCTGCTGAAAACACCGACATGGGTACGCCCGTTCCCAACGCGGAGGCCGAACAGCCGCTGAACACGCTCACCGAAGCGCTTGCAGAAGTGCCCCGCGAAGGTGAAGCCGACGCCAGCGCACCCCGCGCCCCACGCGAGCGCCGCAGCCGGGACCGCTATGGCCGCGACCGCCGCGACCGCGCACCGCGTGACACCTCGGCAACTCAGGCCGAAGAAGGTCTTGCCGAAGAAGCAGCACCCGCTGCACCGCAAACCCGTGAAGAAACGCCGGCAGAACCGGTGCGCAGCAGCTACTTCAGCCTGCCTGTGGAAAGTGCGCCCACCCAAACGCCCGCGTCCCCACCGGTTGCCGAGACACAGGTGGCTGTGCAGGCTGCCGTGGAGCCTGTGGCCGTGGTCGTTCCCGAGACGCGCGCAAGCAAACCAGCGCCAGCTGCCGTGCGCACACCCCGCGCAGCACCCGCACCGGTTGCAGCGCCAGCGCCTGTCGCGGGTGGCCTACCCAAGGTGCAGGCCTTTGCGTTGTCGATTGAGGCCCTCCACCAGGTGGCACAGAGCAGCGGTCTGGAATGGATCAATTCCAATGCCGAAAAGGTGGCCCAGGTGCAAGCAGCCATTGCGGCCGAGCCGAAGCCCGTCCATGTGCCTCGGGAGCCCAAAATCGTGGTACTGCCAGACGATGGTCCACTGGTGCTGGTGGAGACCCGCAAAGACCTGCGCAATATGCCCCTGCCCTTCGAGGTGCAGTAAGCCGCGCGCGGCACACGCGCTCGGTCGTGTGCCTGGTATCGGCATAGGGGCCCCCCAGCAATAGGAGGCGCCCCTGCCACACCACCCGGCATGCGGGTCCGCACCGGGCGGTTCGAGAGTTTGAGGTCAGGACAATCTTGGCAACCCCAGTCCATCAAAGTACGCAATAGTCAGCACGCTGTTGAGCAACTTGGCACTGTTTCGCCACCAGCGGTGGCAGTTGCTCGCCACCTGTTTGGCTACATCCTCATTGGCCCCCAGCGCCTTGAGTTCCCGGTAGATCGTCTTTGGCCGTTTCCAGTGCCGCAACTGGACCGCCCGCAGTCGGTGGCGCAGCCATTCGTCCAGCCTTCGCCAGACCTTGGGCGTTTGCGCCATCCCGAAGTAAGCCTTCCAGCCCAGCAGATAGGGCCGCAGTTTATCCACCACTTCGCCCATGCTGCGCCCGCCCGAGCGGCGTGTGAGTTGCCGGATGCGGGCCTTGAAGTTGTCCAGCGCCTTGTAGGCCACCGCACATTTAACCTCTTGGCCCTTGGCCACCCACAGTTCGTAGCCCAGGAACTTGCGCCCAAAGGCACTGGCCACAGCGCTCTTGGCTTCGTTGATTTGAAGCTTCAAG
>NZ_JAUSOO010000055.1 GCF_030656115.1 Hydrogenophaga sp. | reverse complement strand
CTTGAAGCTTCAAATCAACGAAGCCAAGAGCGCTGTGGCCAGTGCCTTTGGGCGCAAGTTCCTGGGCTACGAACTGTGGGTGGCCAAGGGCCAAGAGGTTAAATGTGCGGTGGCCTACAAGGCGCTGGACAACTTCAAGGCTCGCATGCGGCAACTCACACGCCGCTCGGGCGGGCGCAGCATGGCGCAGGTGGTGGAGAAACTCAGGCCCTACCTGCTGGGCTGGAAGGCTTACTTCGGGATGGCGCAAACGCCCAAGGTCTGGCGAAGGCTGGACGAGTGGCTGCGCCACCGGCTCAGGGCAATCCAGCTCAGGCACTGGAAACGGCCAAAGACGATCTACCGGGAACTCAAGGCGCTGGGGGCGTCCGATGATGTGGCAAACCAAGTGGCGGGCAACTGCCATAGATGGTGGCGTAACAGCAACGGTGTCATCAAGCGCGTGTTGACCCTTGCGTACTTTGACCGGCTGGGCGTGCCCAGGCTGTCATGACCTCAAGCTCTCGAACCGCCCGGTGCGGACCCGCATGCCGGGTGGTGTGGCAGGGGTGCAGCCGATAATGGCTGCCCCCTATGCCGATACCTGTGACCCACGTCCAGTCACCCTGGACGCTGTGGCGCCACCGCGGCTGACTTATGCTCAGCGACATGCTCAAACCCCTGCCTATTTTTGACCCGCGCGAGGTGCCGGTCGTGCATGGCCTGGCTGGCGACGGCCTGCGCCCCCCGGCGGCTGACCGTCTGACACCGCAGGGTCTGCGCCAATTGTTTGCCAGCCCACCAGCCTGGACGCCCGAGCTGCTGCAGGAAAAAAAGTTTGCCGACCGTGCGCCTGCCCAGGCCGCTGTGCTGCTGCCCCTGGTGATGCGTGAGCAGCTCATGCTGATCCTGACGCAGCGCACACGCCACCTGTCAACCCACTCGGGACAAATTGCTCTGCCAGGCGGCAAGCTCGATGCCACCGATGCCAGCGCCACGGCCGCAGCGCTGCGGGAAACGCACGAAGAAATTGGCCTGCCGCCGGAACGGGTGGAGGTGTTGGGCACCTTGCCGGTGTATGTCACCGGTACCGCGTTCACCGTGACACCCGTGGTGGGCCTGGTGCGGCCGGGCTTCGCCTTGCAGCCCAATCCGCACGAAGTGGACGATGTGTTTGAAGTGCCGCTGGTCTATCTCATGAATCCGCTGCACCACCGCCGCCACGCATGGACCTATGAGGGGGTGGTGCGCGAGTGGTATTCCATGCCATACCAGGACGGCGCCCAGGAGCGCTTCATCTGGGGCGCCACGGCGGGTATGTTGCGCAACTTCTACCGCATGCTCAGCGCGTGAGCTGCCGTATAGGGCGATTGTCTGGTTTCTGTTCGGTGGTGCAGCCGGTGCAGTGTCTGGCACCTGCGCCGCTATGATGGCGGCATGAGTTTTTTCGCCATCCTGATCGCACTGTTGCTGGAGCAAGCTCGCCCACTCGCGCACGACAATCCAGTGCACGCGGGCTTGCGGGGCTGGGCCCGCACGGTGCGCCGCAATCTGGACGCCGGACAATCGGCTCACGGCTGGGGGGCTTGGGCACTGGCAGCGGGCGGCCCTTCGCTGTTGGTTGGGCTGGTTTACTGGGGACTTTGGCAGTTCAGCACCGTGCTGGCCTTTGCCTGGATGGTGGGGGTTCTTTACGTGACCCTGGGCTTTCGGCAGTTCAGCCACCATTTCAGCGAAATTCGTCAGGCGTTGGATGTGGGCGACGACGTGGCGGCGCGTGACAAGTTGGCGCAATGGTTGCAAGTGGATGCCAGCAGCCTGCCGCGCACCGAGCTGTTGCGCCAGGTGATCGAGCATTCGGTGCTGTCTGCCCACCGGCATGTGTTTGGTGTGCTGGTGGCGTTTGTCGTGTTCTGGGTGCTGGGCCTGGGGCCCGCGGGCGCGGTGCTCTACCGCATGGCCGAGTACCTGTCGCGCAACTGGCGCGTTCGCCCCGATGGCACGCCGAGCGAAGCCTTGCGCAGTGCCGCAGCGCAGGCCTGGCAATGGGTCGACCACCTGCCGGCCCGCGTGACGGCGCTGGGCTTTGCCATTGTGGGCAACTTTGAAGAAGCGGTGGCCAGCTGGCGGGGTGACGCAGAACGCTTTGCTCCGGGCAGCGACGGTGTGGTGCTGGCCGCCACCTCGGGCGCGCTCAATGTGCGACTGGCGTCGCAGCCTGAGGGCAGTGGCCCCGCCGACGATGCTGACAGCAGCCAACGACCCGAACCCCAGCTCGCCCACCTGGGCAGCGTGGTGGGCCTGGTGTGGCGCAGCGTGGTGCTGTGGATGTTGTTGCTGGCTCTGCTGACGCTGGCTCGACTGGTAGGCTGACAGGCCGACAGCCCCAGCGCTTATCTTTTCAGTAGCGCCGCTTGTTCGACAGCTCGTCAAACAGTTCCTGGTAGATCTGGTAGCGGTAGGGGCTGATGGCCAAGGCGTCGCTGGCCGCCAGTTCGTCACCGGTCTGCACATGCGACACCACGGCGCAGCCGGGTTCGTGCAGATGGGTGCAGTTGTAAAAGCGGCAGGTGCCCAGGTTGGCGCGCAGGTCGGGCATCAGGTGTGCCAGCTGCATGGGTTCTATGTGGTTGAGCCCGAACTCCTGGAAACCCGGCGAATCGATCAGCGCGGTCTGGCGCTGTTCGTCCACCCAATACCAGGTGGTGCTGGTGGTGGTGTGCTTGCCCGAATTGAGCGCGCGAGAAATTTCGCCGGTGAGTGCTCGCGCATGGGGTACCAGGCGGTTCACCAGCGTGCTTTTGCCCACGCCCGATGGCCCGAGCACCAGCGTGCGTTTGCCCGCCAGACGGGCTTGCAACTCATCCAGACCGGCTTCGCTGGTAGCTGCGGTTTCCCCTTTGAGCCGCAACGGCAGCACCGAGCAACCCATGCGGCGGTAGGGTGCGAGACGCGCCCACGCGCGGTCAAAGCCCGGTTGCACATCGCTTTTGTTGAGCACGATCAGCACATCAATGTGCTCGGCCTCCGCCGCAATCAGGGCGCGTGCGAGCTGGCTTTCTGAAAACTCCGGGTCCGCTGCCACCAGCACCAGTATCTGGTCCAGGTTGGCTGCAAACGACTTGGTGCGCATCTCGTCCTGCCGGTAAAACAGGTTGCGCCGCGTCTGCACGCGCTCAATGCTGCCTTCGTCGCCGGTGATTTGCCACAGCACCTGATCGCCCACGACGACCTGGCTCTTTTTGCCACGGGGGTGGCAGATGCGGCGTTCGCCATCGGGGCTTTCCACCAGGCAGTGCCGCCCGTGGGCCGCTACCACCAGTCCGTCGGTGGGGGGTGTGGTTGCAACGCTGGCCCCAGAGGGCTGCGTGGTGTGGCTGCGCTTCAAACGGTGTGCCTGTCCGAATGAATGTCCGAATTTGGGTGTTGCATTCAGGCTTTCAGCAGCGCATCAACCGCAGCGGCGCAGAAAAAGTCGCTCGCCGAAATGCCGCCCACGTCGTGCGTGTTGAAGCGCACGTTGCACCGGCTGTAGCCCAGCGCCAGGTCGGGGTGGTGGTCTTCGCGGTGGGCCACCCAGGCCAGCGCATTGACGAAGGCCATGGTTTCGTGGAAGTTGGCAAAGGTGTAGGTCTTCTCCAGCGAGCCGTCGATCAACTTCCAGCCCTGGGCGGCGTCGCCGTTGAGCTGGGTCAGTTGGGTCACGATTTCGGTGGCCGACAGCGCGCGGCGGTTGTGGTGAATCGGGTTCATGGTGTGGGTGTCCGTGTGCCTTCAGGCGGTGTGGTCGGGGCCGGCCGCCAGCAGGCGGGCCAGGCGCTCGCTGGCGGGTGGGTGCGAGTAATAGAACTGCGCATACACCGGGTCGGGCGTGAGCGTGCTGGCATTGTCCTTGAACAACTTGAGCAGCGCACTGGCCAGGTCGGCTCCATTGGTCTGGGCCATGGCGTAGGCGTCGGCTTCAAATTCGTGGCTGCGCGACATGCGCGCCATCAGGGGTGAGAGGAAAAAGGTGAGCAGGGGAACCGCCATCATGAACAGCAGCAGCGCCAGCGCGTTGTTGGGCGCCTCCAGCGACGGCATGACGCCCAGGCCGGTGTAAAACCAGGCTTGGCCCGACAACCAGCCCAGCAGCGCAAAGCCCGCCAGGCTCAAACCAAACATCAACACAATGCGCTTGATGATGTGGCGGCGCTTGTAGTGTCCGAGTTCGTGCGCCAGCACGGCGTCAATTTCGGCCGGGTTGAGCTGCTGCAGCAGGGTGTCAAAAAACACCACGCGTTTGGCGGCACCAAACCCGGTGAAGTAGGCGTTGGCATGGGCGCTGCGTTTGCTGCCGTCCATGACAAACAGACCTTTGGCGGCAAAGCCGCAGCGCTGCATCAGTGCGTTCACGCGGGCCTTCAGCGTTTCGTCTTGCAGGGGCTCAAATTTGTTGAACAAAGGAGCAATCACCGTGGGGTACAGCACCAGCGCCAGCAGGTTGAAGGCCATCCACACGCCCCAGGCCCAGAGCCACCAGGTGGCGCCTGCCGCGCCCATGAGCCACAGCACCAGGGCGGCAATGGGCAGCCCCACCAGGGCGCCCACAAGCGCACCTTTGAACAAGTCACCCAGCCAGAGGGAGAGGGTCATTTTGTTGAAGCCAAAACGCTCTTCAATGCGAAACGTGGCCCACCAACCCAGCGGCAGGGTGATGAGCCCGCCGAGGAGCGCGAAGGCAGCCAGCAAAGCCAGTTGTTGCACCATGCCGCCACCCAGCGCGCCCAGCAGCGTCTGGTTGAGCCAGTCCAACCCACCCAGCAGCGTCCAGCCGAGCAACAGTGCGGCATCAATGGCCATCTCCAGCAGGCCAAAACGCGACTTGGTGATGGTGTAGTCGGCCGCTTTCTGGTGTGCTGGCAATGCGATGGTGTGGCTGAAGGCCGCTGGCACGGCGCCCCGGTGGCGCGCCACGTGCCGTATCTGGCGGCTGGCCAGCACGGTGCGCGTGATCAGGCTGAGCACCAGCAAGGCGCAAAAAACGGCGGTAAAGGTCAATGATGCGGTGTCCATGCCCGTGAGTCTATCGAAGACAGCACCAGCGGATGCGCGCGGACCACTGGTTTCCCCCAGGCGTTTGCGGGCGACTGCCCCGGATCGGCGAAAATCCCGCCATGAAATTGCACAACCCTACCGAACATGCTGTGTCCGCTGCCCCAGTCGCAGTGCCCACCTTGGCCAAAAGTGACCAAAATCTGGTCTGGATCGATTGCGAAATGAGCGGTTTGGACCCCGAAAAAGAACGCTTGCTGGAAATTGCGGTGATCATCACCGGCCCGCAATTGACGCCGCGCGTGGAAGGCCCCGTGCTGGTGATCCACCAGAGCGACGCTGTGTTGGGTGCCATGGACAACTGGAACAAGGGCACCCACGGACGCAGCGGCTTGATTGACAAGGTGCGCGCCAGCACCGTCACTGAAGAGCAGGCACAGGCCGAGCTGCTGGCCTTCATTGGCCAATACGTGCCCAAAAACAGCTCACCCATGTGTGGCAACACCATCAGCCAGGACCGCCGTTTTTTGGTCAAGTTCATGCCCAAACTGGAAGCGTATTTCCATTACCGCTGCCTGGACGTCAGCACGCTCAAAGAGTTGGCCAAACGCTGGAGCCCAGCGGTGTACGACGCTTTCAAGAAGCACCAGAAGCACACCGCGCTGGCCGACGTGCACGAGTCCATCGACGAACTTGAGCACTACCGCACGCACTTTTTGCGGTAGGTCTTTGTCGCCACCTTCGGGTGCACATGCGCTGTGCGGGGCGCTACAGGCGCGGTTACCTCGGTCTTTTGCGTGTCAAAATCGTGACATATTCGCGAGTTTTCCATGACAAAAAAATCCAAGTCCCGCTTCGTCTCCAAATACCAAGACGTGTTGCAACTCGGCGCTGCCGTTTTCTTCCTGATCGTGGTCGGTGTCTACGCCTCGCTCACCGGCGCGTCGACAGCAGGCCTCTCATCGTCGGCCGTGTGGCTGTTGATCGTGGCCGCGTCTGTGGGCGCCTACATGGCCATGAACATTGGCGCCAACGATGTGGCGAACAATCTGGGCCCTGCGGTGGGTTCGGGTGCCATCACCATGGGCTGGGCCATCCTGATTGCCGCTGTGTTCGAAGCCTTGGGTGCCATCGTGGCGGGCGGCGAAGTGGTGGGCACCATCAAGGGCGGCATCATCGACGCCAAGCAAATCACCGACCCCAGTCTGTTTGCCTGGGTCATGTTTGCAGCCTTGCTGGCAGGTGCCCTCTGGCTGAACCTGGCCACGGCGGTGGGCGCACCTGTTTCCACCACGCATTCCATCATTGGCGCCGTCATGGGTGCCGGCATTGCGGCTGGCGGCTGGGGTTTGGTCAACTGGGGCACCATCGGCGCCATTGTGGCGAGCTGGGTCATTTCGCCTCTGATGGGCGGCGCCATTGCGGCGGGTTTTCTCTACCTCATCAAGCGCAGCATCACCTACCGGGCTGAAAAAACCGAGGCCGCCACCCGTATGGTGCCCTGGCTCATCGCTGCCATGGTGTGGGCCTTTGTGACTTACATGATGCTCAAGGGCTTGGGTCAACTGGTCAAGGTGGGCTTTTTGGCCGCGCTGCTGGTGGGCGCCGCCTTGGCCCTTGTGGCCTGGGCGGTGGTGCGCAAGCCCGTCGCGCGCATGGCTTCGCGCCAAGACAACAGCAAAGACGGTGTGAACCGCCTGTTCACTTGGCCGCTGGTGTGCTCTGCGGCGTTGTTGAGCTTTGCACACGGCGCCAACGACGTCGCCAACGCCATCGGCCCGCTCGCGGCCATTTACGAAGCCGTGAAGTCAGGCGCTGTGGCCACCAAAGCCGCAACGCCCCTGTGGATCATGGTGCTGGGTGCGCTGGGTCTGGCCATCGGGTTGGCTTTGTACGGTGCCAAGCTGATCCGCACCGTGGGCAAGGAAATCACCGAGTTGGACAACATGCGTGCGTATTCCATCGCCATGGCTGCCACGCTCACCGTGATCGTGGCGTCGCAGCTGGGTATGCCGGTGTCCACCACGCACGTGACGATTGGCGCGGTGTTTGGTGTAGGTTTCCTGCGTGAGTTGCTCAAGGTGAACTACGCCAAGATGGAAGCGGTGGTGTTTGCCGGCCACCAAGGGCAAGACCGGGCCGAGGTCGAGGCTTACCTGCAGCGCTTCGAGGCGGCCGAGGTGCAGGAGAAAAAACGCATGCTGGCCGAGATGAAGCGCCGCACCAAGGCGCGCGAAGAGGCCGAAGGCGCCCTGTTCGCCAAGAGCGAGCGCAAGGCGCTGAAGAAAGCCTACAAGCAGGAAATCGTCAAACGCTCTGTGGTCATGCGTATCGTCGCAGCCTGGATTGTCACCGTGCCTGCCACGGCTGTGCTGGCGGCCATTCTCTTTCACATCGTGGCGGCGGTGCTCAGTTGAGTTGAGTGAAAAATATTTTCAGGGTTTTCCCTAAAATCTGCCATAATCGGAGGCTGCGCAGGAAACTGCGCTGATTTGTGCATCTGCCTCACACTCAGAGTCCTGATACCGTCGGGAAGCCAGCAGCAAAACCGCTCAAGCTTCCCCACTGACGGCCACGACCGTGACAGCCATTCACCTTCGGTGGATCTTCGCGGTTGATGTTTATCTCCAGGGCCCATGCGCCATCCTCTGTCAGATTTTTCGATCTGACGAGCGGCGCTCTTCGTTTGATGGTTGATGTTTTTGCCAACCACGAATGAAGCAGCCTGAAACTGCGGCACCGGCTTTGCCCGCTTGCCCGGAACAGTTCCCGCTTTGCTCGATCACGTGCGCTCCACTTTTTTGCGCACAGGATGATGGAACATGAACGACTCATTGGATTTCTCCGACAACACCCGCGACGAATTTTCGCCTGCGCAAGACGCTTTTATCGCTGAAGTGGCCGACGTGGCCGTTGAAGCCGCCACCGACGACATGGCCGACGCCGCACCGGTGCCGACCGAACCCAACGGTTTTGAATTGCTGGGCTTGGCGCCCGAGCTGGTTCAAGCCTGTGCCGATCTGGGCTATATCAAGCCCACCCAAGTGCAAATCAACGTCGTGCCCAAGGCCATGCTGGCCGAAGGCGAAGCGCGTTACGCCGACCTGATGGTCTCCAGCCAGACCGGCAGTGGCAAAACCGCTGCATTCTTGCTGCCCGTGCTGCACACCCTGCTGCAACAGCAGGCACAAGCCGAAGCCCAAGAGCGTGCCGACTTTGACCGCTCCGTGGCCGAAGCTCTGGCCCGAGGCGAAGTTGCCCCCAAGCGCCCCAAGCGCAAAGACCCCACCAGCGCACGCAACTTCAAGGCCGCCACCCCTGGCGCCCTGATTTTGTGCCCCACCCGCGAACTGGCCCAACAGGTGGCGCAAGACGCCATCGACCTGGTGCGCCATTGCCGTGGCCTGCGCATTGCCAACGTGGTCGGCGGCATGCCTTACCAGGTGCAAATTGCCCGCCTGCAAAACGCCGATCTGGTGGTGGCCACGCCTGGCCGTCTGCTGGACCTGCAGCGCTCGCAGCAAATCAAGCTCGACAAAGTGCAGTTTTTGGTGGTGGACGAAGCCGACCGCATGCTCGACCTGGGCTTCTCCGACGACCTGGCCGATGTCAACGACATGACCAGCCAGCGCCGCCAGACCATGATGTTCTCGGCCACGTTCGCGCCCCGCATTCAACAGCTCGCCATGCGCGTGATGCACGACGGCGGCAAGCACGTTCAAAAAGTG
>NZ_JAUSOO010000050.1 GCF_030656115.1 Hydrogenophaga sp. | reverse complement strand
TGCTCATGTCGACCGAGCCCTTGAGCTCGCGCTTGAGCTCAAGGTCCAATTCGCTGCCGATGGCGACGAACTGGCCACGGACGAAATAGCCTTTGGTGGGTTTGCGGGACATGAATTCCTGGGTGCTTGGTGGGTCAGGCCGGTGACGCTGACCGCAACTGAATGAGGCTTCTGCGCGGCGCGCAGCAGCCGGTAGGGGGCGGCAAGTATCATAGCCGCCGACATGAAAAAAGCATCCAACACCCCGGCACGCGCTCGCGCGACACCATCCACACCCTCCACCAGCCCGGCCGCAGCGCCCAGCAGCGGGCATGCCCCACTGGCGGGCTTTCAGTACGCCCGCAGCCAGTTTGAAGCGCTGGTGGACCTGGCGCTGTCGCACGCCAAGCACCTCGGTGCGGTCGATGCGGCGGCGGAGGTGTCTGAGGGCGCGGGGCTGAGCGTGTCCGTGCGCAAGGGCGAGCTGGAAAACGTGGAGCGCAACCGCGACAAGTCGCTGGGCGTGACGGTGTACCTGGGCCAGAAGCGGGGCAATGCGTCCACTTCCGACTTTTCGCCCGACGCGATCCGACAGACGGTGCAGGCAGCGTTTGACATTGCCCGTTTCACCGCCGAAGACCCGGTGGCCGGCCTGCCCGACGCCGCCGATGTGGCCGACACCTACCCCGACCTGGACCTGTTTCACCCCTGGGCCATCAGCTCTGAAGAAGCGGCTCAAATCGCGCTGGCTTGCGAAGCCGCGGCTTTTGCCACCAGCAAAAAGATCAACAACAGCGAGGGCGCGGGCGTGTCGGCCCAGCAGTCGCATTTTTTCAGTGCCCACATGCGTGGCGGCGAACGCGGCGTGCCCGGCATTTTCAGCGGTGGCTACGCCAGCTCGCGCCACAGCCTGTCGGTGGCGCCCATTGCTGGCAAGGGCGCCAACATGCAGCGCGACTTCTGGTACAGCTCGATGCGCTCGCCCGAAGAACTGGCGAGTCCGCAAGCCATTGGCCGCTATGCCGCCGAACGCACGCTGGCGCGCCTGAATGGCCGCAAGATTGCCACCACCGAATGCCCGGTGTTGTTTGAATCGCCCCTGGCTGCCGGCCTGCTGGGCGCCTATGTGCAAGCCACCAGCGGCGGTGCGCTGTACCGCAAGACCACATTTCTGGGCGACAGCCTGGGCAAGCGCGTGCTGTCCAAGCACCTTGACATTCTGGAAGACCCGCACCTCATCAACGGCAAAGGCAGCGCGCCTTTTGACGATGAAGGCGTGCGCACGGCCAAGCGCAAAGTGCTGGTGGGTGGGCGGGTGCAGGGCTACTTTTTGTCCACCTACTCGGCACGCAAGCTGGGCATGCGCACCACCGGCAACGCGGGTGGTTCACACAACCTCACCCTCACCAGCCGCCTCACACAACCCGGCGACGACCTGAAGGCCATGATCCAGAAGCTGGGCCGTGGCCTGTTTGTCACCGAGCTGATGGGACAGGGCGTGAACTATGTGACCGGCGACTACTCGCGCGGCGCCTCGGGCTACTGGGTGGAAAACGGTGAAATCGCCTACCCGGTGCACGAGATCACCATCGCCGGCAACCTCAAAGACATGTTCAAAGGCATTGAGGCCGTGGGCGCCGACGCCTACAACTACGGTGCCAAAACCGTGGGCTCCATCCTCATCAACCGCATGAAAATTGCCGGCAGCTGAGCGCAGCTTTCGCTCCTGAACCGTGCGACCCGAGGCCCTGGCCCTGTTGGGCAGTCTGCTGGTGGCGGGCGTGGTGTGGGCCATTGTGTGGGGCAAGCGCAGCGACGAAGCGCACCACTGGGAAGAGACGCGCGGCCGCTTGGCGGTGGGGGTGGCGCTGGGCTTGCTGGCGGCGCTGGCGGTGTGGGGGACGGTGTTGATTCTGGCTTGACGGGCAGCTTCCGTGCTGCTGCGCTAGCGCTTGCGCTGTACAAACAAATTGCGGTTGGCGTCTGCTGGGTAGGCAAAGGTCACCGCACCATTGCTGACCTTGCCCATCACCAGCATGTTTTGGCTGATAGCGTCCTTGTCGTCTAGGCTGAACGGGCGTTCGTAGGTGGCCACTATGCCGTAATAAACGCGCGGAATGTTTTCAAGTGCGGCCTTCACCGCCGGGCCGCTGAACTGCCCGTTGCGGATGCCCAACAGCGCGTAGGCGAGCAAATAGGTGCTGTCGTAGCTTTGGGCGGCGGCCATGGGCACGGCAATGCGTTGTTGGTATTTGCGGGCGTAGGCGCTGAGGAAGGCGGCGCGCCGCTCGTTGCTGGGCTCGGCAATGAAGGTTTGCGCCATCAGCGCACCCTCGGCGGCTTGTTTGGCACCGTTGATGAAAAACGGAAAGGACAGCGGCCAGGCCCCCACCTGCGGCACGGCCCAGCCCAGGTCGCGCCGGCCATTGGCGATGGCGGCGTTTTCTGGGCCCACGGTGTAGCTGAGCACCACGTTGGCACCGGCCTCGCGCGCAGCCTTGAGTGGTTCGCGCAGGTCTTTCACGCCCAAGGCAAAACGCGCCACATACACCGCTTCGAGTTTTTGCTGGGCCAGGGCGGCTTGCACATCTTTCAGGCCTGCCTCGCCATAGCCGGTCTGATCGGCAAAGATGGCGACCTTGGTCCATCCGCGCTTGACGAGGTCTTCCACCACAAACGGCGCCTGGATGGCGTCGCGGGCCGATGTTCGAAAGATGTAGCTCTGCGGCGCCGGGAACTGCGAAGTGATGGGCGTGCCGGTGGCGCACGGCACGATCAGCGGCAACTGCGCTTTCTGGAACACCGGGAGCGCTTTCATGGCGACGCCGGTGTTGCAAAACCCGATGGTGGCGATCACGCCTTCTTCGACCAGCGCTTGTGCTCCTTGCAGGCCCAGATCGGGGTTGCCTTGGTCGTCTTTGACCACCAGGGTGAGCGGCCGCCCCAGGTAACCGCCGACGGCATTGATTTCTTGTACGGCCAACTCAATGCCGTGCAGCATGGGTTGTCCGAAGTCGGAAGAGGGGCCGGTGAAGGGGCCGATCACGCCGATCTTCACGGGTTGCACGGTCTGAGCGGTGGCTGGCATCGCCCCAGCCAGCCAGCCGCACAGCAGCAGGGGAATCAGAAATATCACGCGTTTCATCATGGGCGCCTTGTGGTGGTGGCGCCAATGTAGGAACTGGACGCGGACTGCGCCAGGGGGTCTTCCCTGAGAATGTGTTGAAGATTTGGAAGGGCGCGCTCTGCACCCGGTGGGGTCAGCCCGCCAGCGCGGTCTTCACGGCAGCCGATACAGCGCCCATGTCGGCCTTGCCCGCCAGCTGAGCCTTGACGGCACCCATCACCTTGCCCATGTCGCCAGGGCCTGCGGGTCGACCGAGTTCGGCGCTCAGAGCAGCCACGATGGCCTTCACTTCGGTCAGCACCTCGTCGGCCGATAGGCGCGCGGGCAGGTAAGCCTGCAGCACCTTCAACTCGGCCGTTTCCTTGTCGGCCAGGTCCATGCGCTCGGCCTTGGTAAAGGCTTCAATGCTGTCTTTGCGCTGTTTGATCAGCTTGTCCACGATGGCGACCACCAGCGCGTCGGTCAGTTCCACGCGCTCGTCCACCTCTTTTTGCTTCATAGCTGCGGTCAGCAGGCGAATGGTGCCCAGGCGCTCGCTGTCTTTGGCGCGCATGGCGGCTTTCATGTCTTCGGTGATGCGTTCTTTGAGGCTCATGGCATTGCTCCGGTGTGCGGTGGATGAAGAGAGACGGTGAAAAACAAAAAAGCCCGCACGAGCGTCCTCTGGCGGGCTTTTTGGGTGGCTGCCGGGTTGCCCCGGGCAGCACAGCCATTTCAGTACAGCTTTTTAGGCAACTGCATGGCGCGGATGCGCTTGTAGTTGCGCTTGACGGCTGCAGCCTTCTTGCGCTTGCGCTCGGCGGTGGGCTTCTCGTAGAACTCGCGGGCGCGCAGATCGGTCAGCAGGCCCAGTTTTTCGATGGTGCGTTTGAAGCGGCGCAGAGCGACGTCGAAGGGTTCGTTGTCTTTTACACGGATGGTCGTCATTGAAGAGGAAATTCCAGAATGCGCAAAAAGAGGATGACCGGGAGATCGGGCCCAGCCGTCATTTCTGCAAAGTTCCCCGCCTGTTAACTAGTATGGGCCGACGGGGTTTTGCCAGCAAAGCCGCAGATTATAGCGTCTCGCGCCAGTCCGACAAGGGCATGCAGGCACTGTGCGGGCAGACACAGGCGTTGTCTGACGTGTATGCGGTCCCCATGCCATCAGCCCGAGCGCACCATCAGCAGCGCCAGGCCACCGATCACCACCAGCCACACCACCCAAGGCTTGACCGGCAGCCCCAGAAACCCGCGCGACCCGTCGGCATCGTGGTCTTGTCTGTGGTTGAACCACTTGAGCGCCAGGTAGGCAAACAGCATCATGCCCAGCACGCGCCCCACGCCCGACAGGTCCGGCACGGTGGAGGCCGTCCCGGCCGCATCTGTGTTGGCCCACGCAAGGCCCTAGCGCCAACCAGGTTCCCAAGACACCCAAAGATGGTCGCGTCTTGGCCACGAAGCCAGCAGAACCGAACCAAGCGTGTTTCTTCACCTTCATTTTCATAAGCTCCCGTCTCTCCAATCGATCACAAAGGCCCATCCCAGGGTGTTCTCGGCAACGCCCTTAAAACGGCTGCGTACTTCGAAACGTTCTGGGCGGACAGCTCACGTCTCTCGCGTATGCCTGGAAGGTCGCGCTCGGTTTGAGGGGGTTTGATCACATCGGCGGTGACCTCCTTGCGCGAAGCCAACTCCCAAGCGCCGAGCAATTGCTCGTAGTCTTCCTCAGGTAACACCCGTGCCGCATAGAGCCAATCGCTCATGACATCCATGTGCATGTTCACGGACCCGAACCAAGCCACGGCGCGCGCCAAGTCCGCCAACCCCGGAAAACCCCCTTCGTACTCAACTGGCGGGCAACGCTGTTTCCACAGATCTTCGGCCGTTTGCAGAGCATCCAATTTTGGAAGGATCAAGCGTTGAATGTCTTCAACGGCCCAGAGGATGTGTTCCGGCGAGGCCACCCCCCCCCCCCTGGCCCGGGTAGGTATCCCAATCGGCATTGTCGCGTTGGCGCTCCGCAGACAGCGTCAACTTGGCAACGGCTGCTGAGCTCCATCCAGCTGTCGGAAAGACCGCTAGTTCCACGCCCAAGTAGCGTTCACTTTGTACTTCGACTCTCAGCCCCCCCCTCCCATAGCTGATCACCTGCCTGCCACCGCCCATGCGCAATGGCCGCCAAAACGCAAAAACATAGGCCCCTTTTTCGTCCAGCACGCGAAACCCATGGGGGTGCAAGACCTTGGACAGCGCCTGCTGAAACAGCGCGTCCACTTTGTCTTGCGGCATGCGGTGTTCGCGCCACTGCGGGTCCAGTGTCTCCAGCAGCGCCAAGGGATGCGCCTTGAAATCTTTGGGATCGCCTCTGCGGTCCACGTAAAGGTTCAACCCGGGCACGGCCACCGACAGAAACAACTCTCGCGCCAGGGGCAGCAGTTGCCGCAGCACCGCCTCCAACTGTTCGGGTGCCACACGGATCAGGCGCACGCCCTCATTGCGAAACAGCGGCTCATGCTGCGGATGGCGGCCGCCCCAGACGCTGTGCCCGTGGGTTTCAAAGGGATATGTCTGCAGCAGCCGCGTCAACAGGCGCCCCGTGTCAGCGCAACCGTAACGGTATTCCTTGGGCTCGCGCAGAAAACCGCGTACCACCTGGTAGATGTCCATCCCGGGCTGGCGTTGCAGGACTTCGTCCAAGGTGGTGAAAAAAGCCAGGGGCTGCAAGATCAGAATGTCGCTGGGGCCTGGCAGTTCTTTGCCATCGACCACAGGCCCGGCAACCGGCTCGGGCTTGGGTGCAGGCTGCGAAAACGCCTCCGCCGCCGCGTCGTACACCCGCAAGCCCCGCGCCAAGGCCAGGGCTTGCAGCAGCGGCACCGCCTCTTGCAAGGCTTCAAAATCGTCGTCCACCGGCAGCACCAGCGTCCACAACGCACAGTGGGCCCCTTTGCCCTGCACCCGAGGCGGGTTGCCCGCCACCCATTCCACCGGCTGCTGGTCCTGGCCACCCACCACGTTGACGGTGATGTCCGGGGGCTGCTGGCGGATGCGGGTGAGCAGCGCCAGCAGGCGCGGGCTGGGCTCGGTCAGCCGTTTTTGGCGCGCCTGTTCGGCCGCTTCGCGGTCTGACAGACCGGCGGGCAGGCCCGCCGGGTCGAACACGTCCAGAAAATGCACATAGCTCATGGGGTTCCTCCTTTTGATGTGTGGAGCCGAGAGGGTCCATTAGGCGTACCTTCGGCACTGTTGGGCTACCAGCGGCGCATTTTCGGGCAGGCACTTTTGCAATGACCCATCCAGCGCTTGATGCCCAAGCGTTTAAGCACCCATTTCTACCAATTCCTCCACGCTCAACTGGCGCACCTCAAACACAGGGGTTTTCAGCAAGGCATTCAGAGCAAAGACCTGTGCGCCCGGAAGTTGCCATGTACTTTTCTTAAGGGATAACCGCTGTTCTGCTTCGTCGTATGAAAAGTATTCCGGCTGTGAAGCGATCAATTGGCGCAACAGCAACGGGCTGTGGCTGATGTCTTCGTAGCCACCACACCATTCGACTGGAAAAGCTTCATAAAGTTGATCAGGCAGATCGCTCATGAAGGGTTCTGAAGATGGGTGATAGATCATTTCAGTATCGTAACTACCCACATATCGCTCTTCTGCAGGCAACCACAGGGCCACAAATCCTCCGCCATCAGGAACTTCTACCACTTGATAGGACATAAAGTCAGCCAACTTGGCCAACTCGAATACATCGGTATCATTCAAGCCTGAAGGTATTTGGTAGGCGTCACCGTACTCGTCGGTTAATGCTTCACCACAGCGTTCCAAGCAAAAGGCATTGAGCTTGCCCATCAATTCTTCTTCTGGTTCACAAAAAACTTCATGGCCTGACAATTCTTCAGCCCGCATGAATTTAACCACCAGCCTTTGAAGTTCGGCTTCGGCGCTGGCTCTATTGTCAAAAACAGCTTTGATTCGTCCTAACTCTCCATCTTTCATGTACCATTCGTCGTTGTAGGCGAAATCAAAGTGTCTAATTACAAAAACAGACATCGCAATACCTTTCGGAAAAATATTTAAGCACGTAATGACACGGGGGAAACCAAAGTATTGGGTGCAGCGGACGGCAGTCTTCGGGCGCTGGGTGGCAGATCGGAGCCATTGTCCATCCACAGTTCAAACCGCATGGCATCGAAGACGCAACTCGGCGGCATCAAGTTCATCAGCGCAGGGCGATGGTGCCCCATCATGGGCAAGATGGTGTGGACAAACCAACTGTTGTGGGTGATGAGCAAGGAGGCCAAGCGCCCCGTGGCCGCCAAGGGCGACAACAGCCGCGCCGACATCGCCGCGTCTTGCACCACATCGGCATGAAACCGCTCGACGCGCTGGACCAGGCCCTTGGTGGGAATGTCGTCCATCGCCGCCACAAAATCGCTCAGCGTGGGAATAAAGCGATGCTGAAAATCGGGCAGCAAATGGTCTTTTTCGCAGATGTCTTTGATGTCCACCTCGCGCCCGGCGCTGTTGTGCATGGTGTGCCCAAACACTGGAATGACCACTTCTTGCACCGCCCAAAAGGTGTGCAAAATACGATGCCGATTATCAGTACACAGCATTTTGGTACTGTCAATCAGGGCATGAATCGCCACATAATCATCAGGCACACCACCCCAACGACGGGCAGACACGCGAGCATGCTGAATGGGGTTCATAAGGCATTCATTAGGTTCGATGGACGGTAGGTGCTAAGATTGATTCGAACATTTCAGCGCAATTCAATTGGTGTCGTGCACCCAAACGCCTTTGGTTCCTACGTAATAGGTATGGAAATCTTCTACCTCAAAGTTATAAACAGTCGTATAAAAGTAAGTTTGAGGGTTATAAAAGTCAACCTCAATTGGCTCTGGAACAGTTTCCTCGGGAACACAAAACTCCACATGAGATTCCAACGAAAAATCAAACAAATATCCTTCGTTCATGCCCGAACCGGTACCACAATACGCAATATTCTTTGAGGACTTGTATCTGTGAAGATTCATATGTTGATAGATAATGGCGATTCGTCCATTTTCTAACAACAACCGATCATAAAGACTCACATCTCTAAGCGCGGTCCAGCCTTTACCAACCACCCAAAACGGATGATTCGGAGTAGCAACGATTCGAGTGCACTCCTTACTATGGTAGAAGGTTTCAACACTAGGATCTGTGACATCTTTTTCAGAAATTGCAATTGTCCATACCTCTTTCTCATCAAAAGAAACTGTCTTGGTCACGAGCTTGTAAGCCTGCTCACCCTCCCCAAATTCGGGTTTTGACAACACCCAATCACCGACCTGAATTTGTTCAATCGGCTTGAGCCCCTCCCTGGTATGCACCAAAGTCCCTGCAACAAAGCAGCCAATATTCTTCATTTGAGACAAGTCCAGCCTTGCCTTCATCTCCTGCTGCGCTTGCGTCATCACATCCGTGTACGCAGCATTGCCAAATAGCCCTTTCTTATTGGCCATGACCAGCAATTCATCAAAGGTGCGCGTGGGCAGGGTCATGCTCAATTGCAACGCGGCATGGGCGTCTGCCATGGCGTGGCGGGCCGACTCCATGAAACCGTTCTTGAGCTGAACCGCCTGAGTCGCCTGTTCCCACAGGCTTGCCTTGGCGTTGAACACGTCCAGAAAATGCACATAGCTCATGGTTTTCCTCCCTCAAAAAAACGCTTACAGCGCCATCGCGCAGGCGTGCGCGCTGGCCCAGGCCCATTGGAAGTTGTAGCCGCCTAGCCAACCGGTTACGTCCATCACCTCGCCAATGAAATACAGCCCCGGTTGTTTGGATTCCATGGTTTGCGAAGACAGGTCGCGCGTGTCCACGCCACCGAGCGTGACTTCGGCTTTTTTGTAGCCTTCGGTTCCCGTGGGGGTGAGTTCCCAGCGCGAGAGGCGCTCTGCCAGGCGGGTCAGCGCCTTGTCGGTGGCGTCGCAGACGGGGCGCTGCCAGTCGGCGTCTTGCGCCACCCAGGCGTCGGCGAGGCGGCTGGGCACCAGGGTGGCCAGTTCGTTGGCAATGAGCTTGCGCGACGTGGCCTTGGCGCGCGCCAAGGCCGCTGGCAGGTCGGTTTCAGGAGCCAGGTTGAGGCGGATGGGTGTGCCCTCGCGCCAGTAGCTTGAAATTTGCAGCACGGCGGGGCCTGACAGCCCTCGGTGGGTGAGCAGCAGGTCTTCGGCAAATGCCATGCGGTTTTTCTTGTCGCCGGTTTCAATGTGGACCGGCAGCGACAGACCGGACAACTGCGCATACGGCGCCCAGGCTTGCGCATCAAAAGTGAGTGGTACCAGGCCGGGGCGCGGCTCCACCAGGCGCAGGCCAAACTGTTGGGCCACGCGGTAGCCGAAGTCGGTGGCGCCAATCTTGGGAATGGACAGGCCGCCGGTGGCGATCACCACAGACCGGCTGGTCACGGTGCCGCGCTCGGTGTCGATCTGGTAGCCGCCATCGCCCGCCACGCGCAGGGCTTTCACGCCGCTGGGCTGCCAGCGTTGAACGCCACCGGCTTCGCACTCGCGCAGCAGCATCTGGATCAGGTCGTCGGCGGAGCGGTCGCAAAACAGCTGGCCTTTGTGTTTTTCATGGAACGGCACCTGGTGGCGCTGCATGAGCGCCACAAAGTCTGCCGGGGTGTAGCGCGACAGCGCGGAACGGCAGAAGTGGGGGTTCAGGCTGATGAAGTGTTTGTGGGGCGCGTGCGGGTCGAGGTCGCGGTTGGTGAAGTTGGCCCGGCCACCGCCCGAAATGCGGATTTTTTCAGCCACCTTCTCGCTGTGGTCCAGCACCAGCACCTTCAAACCCCGCTGACCCGCCACGCCGGCACAAAACAACCCGGCAGCACCGGCGCCCACGATCACCGCATCAAAATTTTCCATGGGCCGCAGTGTATGCGGGCGGCCTGCTGCAAGAACCCGCCGCCGCGCTCGCGCAGCGGCTCAAGCCCGGTAGCGTGCCTCGGCCGTGAGGGTGCTGGCCTCGGGCTGACCCACCGCCGCAATGCCGCGCACCACGTCGCCCACCACGATCACGGCCGGGCTGCCCAGCTGCTCGCGCTCGATGGTGGTGCGCAGCGCGCCCAGCGTGGTCACGGCGTGGCGCTGATGCGGCAGGCTGGCGTGCTGGATGATGGCCAGCGGGGTGCTGCCCGGGAGGCCGCTGAGCAGTTCGCCCTGAATGTGTGCCGCGCTGGACACGCCCATGTAGATCACCAGGGTGTGCTTGGCGTCGCGTGCGGTAGCGGCCAGGGCTTGCCAGTCGGTGCCGCTGTCGCCGGGTTTGGCGTGGCCGGTGACGAACACCACACCGTGCGCGTGCTCGCGGTGGGTGAGCGGCACGCCCAGCGAGGTGAGCCCGGCCAGCCCGGCGGTGATGCCGTTGAGCACCTGCACCTCGATACCGGCCGCGCGCAGGTGTTCCACCTCTTCACCGCCGCGCCCGAAGATGAAAGGGTCGCCGCCCTTGAGCCTTACCACCACCTCGCCTTCGCGCGCGGCGATGATCATGAGCTTTTCAATGAAGGCCTGCGGTGTGCTCTTGCAGCCCCCGCGCTTGCCGACGTGCACGATGCGGGCCTTGGGTGAAGCGTGTTCCAGCACCGCGTCGCTGACCAGGTCGTCCACCAGCAGCACGGTGGCGGCGCGAATGGCGCGGGCCGCCTTGATGGTGAGCAGTTCCGGGTCGCCCGGACCGGCGCCGACGAGCGTGACGGTGCCGGGGTGGAACTGGGTGGTGGACGTGGTGACGGTGGCGGGCATGTTCATGGTGGGCTGACCTCTGGCGTGGCCGTTGTCTCGGCGGTCTGTGTTGTGGACTGGCACCGGACTTCTCGCAAGATGTGTTCCACCTGCAGCGCAATGGGCCCAGGTATGGGGCGTTCGCCGTCGAGCACCGATTGGATGTAAGCGGCGGTGCTGGCCGCATCCACGTCGCGGGGCAGATCGGGCAGGCTGGCCAGTGGGCCGTCTTGGGCGGCTTGCAGCAGGTGGCGCTGGCCGTCACGGAAGGCTTCCATTTGGGGGGTGCGCCGGGCATCGGCCACCGGCTCGCCTTCGGTGCCGCGCAGCAGCAGGGCGTGCGTGCCGGTCAGCGCAAAGGTATCGGCCATGGAAACGGCGTATTCGGGGTGGGTGTAGCTGCCCACGATGAGTGCCCGCCCAGCGCAGGGGTTCATGAGTTTGACCAGGCTGTGCGCCGGGTTGCGCAGGCCCACCACACGGCGCACGTCCAGGAGGCGCTTCAAACCGGGGCACAGCACCTCGGTGGGCACGAAGGCCAGTTCGCCCGCCGCCAGGGGGGCAAGGCTGCGGCTCGCGTGAACGCCCAGCGCCGCGAACACGGCTTCGCTGGTGGCGCGCCGGTCTTCGGTGGCGGTGCCGTGCACCAGCACCGCCGCGCCTTGGCGGGCCAGCAGCAGGGCCAGCAAGGGTGTGAGCACCGGCAGTTTGCGTGCACCGTTGTAGCTCGGGAGCACCACGGTGGTGAGGCTGTTGCTGTTGCCAGGCGGGCGGTGCAAGCGCGTGTGTGTGGCATCCAGGAAGCCCGCCATCTCTTCGGCGGTTTCGCCCTTGATGCGCATGGCCAGGCAAAAACCGCCTACCTCCAGGTCGGTGACGGTGCTGTCGAGCACTTGGCCAAACAGGTCGGCGGCTTGCTCGCGCGTGAGCGCGCGCGCGCCGTCTTTGCCGCGCCCGATGACTTTGATGTACTGGCTGATTCCCATGGTGCGCGATTTTCAGTCAGACCTGATGACTTCGGGTTATATGCGGATTTTTCAGAGGACGTCTGTTGTCCGCATGTCCTGTGGCTGCGCACGCACCAGGCGGCGCAGTTCGGGCAGGCAAGATCCGCAGTTGGTGCCGCATTGCAACTGCCCTTGCAGCGTGGCGAGGCGCTCGTCGGGGGAGCCGTTGCACCGCGTGAGTTGTTCCTGGATGCTGTCTTCGCTGACATTGAAGCAGGTGCATACCTGGCGGCTCTTGGCCGTGACGGCGATCGGCGCCTGGGCACCTGGCATCAGGATCAGGCGGCCGTACGCGCCCGCGGGCTGTTCGTCTTCCAGCAGCGGTTTGATCCAGACTTCGGCGCGGGTGTCGCCGGCCAGCACAAAGCCTTCCAGCGTGCTCGATGCACCGTGTTTCACCAGCCGGGCGGTGCGGCGCTGGCCGAGCCGGCGGTCGGCGTAGCGCAGCGCGTCGGGGGTGTCCAGACCCAGCAGGGCTTCAATGCGTTCGATCAACGCCGTCTCAGGGGCTTCGTGGGCGGCGGCCCGAAACAACACGCCGGTGCGGTCGCGCCCAAACGGTACACACGATGCAAACGGAAATTGCGCCATGAGCGCGCGCAGGTCTTCGCGGGATCTCAGGGCCAGTGCGTCGGGCAGCCAGGCCATGCCCAGGAGCGTCCAGGGCAGGTCGGCCTTGAGCACTTTGACGGCGGCGTGTTTCAACTCCGGTTGTTTGGACGTGGGGCAGTGGGCCGAAGTGGTGAGTGCGTTCACGCCGGCGAGTGCTTCGCCGGTGCTGCTGACGCCGCTCAAATATTCCGACCCCCAGTGCATGGCCATGAAGGCTTGCGACAGACCGAGCTCGTCGCTGGGTTGCACGGGCACCACGATGGAGCCGCGCTTGCTGGTGACCTGCACCAGGTCGCCCGCCGTGAGCCCGCGCCGGGCCATGTCTTGCGGGTGCAGTTGCACCACGGGTTCGGCCACATGGCCAAACAGGCGGCCCAGGGTGCCGGTGCGCGTCATGCCGTGCCACTGGTCGCGCAGACGCCCGGTGGTGAGCGAGAACGGGTAGCGCGATTCGCGGGGCTCGGCCAATGGCACAAAGGGCAGGGCGGCAAAGCGGGCGCGGCCATCGGCGGTGGGGAACACGCCGTCTTCGTACAGGCGCACCTGGCCTGTGGTCTCGCCTTCGCGCAGCGGCCATTGTTGCGGGCCTTGCTGCTCCAGCATGGCGTAGCTCAGGCCGGTGATGTCGAGGTCGCGGCCACGGGTGGACTCGCGGTGTTCGAGCCAGATTTGTTCGGGGTTTTGGTAAGGAAAGAGGGGGAAGAGGGCGCTTTGCAGTTGCTGAGGCAGGGCTTTTTCCAGCCGCTGCGCGAAATCCACCCCGATCTGCCAGTCGTGCCGGGCTTCGCCCGGTGCGGGCACCGCAGCGCGTACCCGGCTGATGCGGCGCTCGCTGTTGGTCACCGTGCCGTCTTTTTCGCCCCAGGTGGAGGCGGGCAGCAGCAGGTCGGCCCAGTCGCACGTCGAAGCCGTGGCGTAGGCTTCTTGCACCACCACAAACTCGGCGCGCTCCAGCGCGCGGCGCACGGTGGTCTGGTCGGGCATGGACTGCGCCGGGTTGGTGCAGGCGATCCACAGCGCTTTGATCTCGCCGTCGGCCGCGGCCTGGAACATCTCGACCGCGGTCTTGCCGGGCTTGGACGGTACATCGGCCACACCCCAGAGCGCGGCCACTTCGGCGCGGTGTGCGGGGTTGGCCAGGTCGCGGTGGGCGCTCAGCAGGTTGGCCAGGCCGCCCACTTCGCGCCCGCCCATGGCGTTGGGCTGGCCGGTCAGGCTGAAGGGTCCGGCGCCGGGTTTGCCGATCTGGCCGGTGGCCAGGTGCAGGTTGATGAGGGTCGCGTTTTTCGCGGTGCCGCTGCTGCTCTGGTTCAGGCCCTGGCAGTACAGGCTGAGCGTGGCTGGCGAGGTGGCAAACCAGTGGGCAGCGGTGTAGAGGTCTTCTTTGCGCAGACCGCAGACATCGGCCACGCGCTCGGGCGTGCAGTCGCGCACCAGGGTTTTGAGTGCTTCAAATCCGGTGGTGTGTGCCGCAATAAAGTCGGGCTTGACCCAGCCTTCCCACAGCATGGTGTGCAGCAGGCCGTGGAACAGCATCACATCGCTGCCGGGTTGCAGCGGCAAATACAGGTCGGCCAGACCAGCGGTGTCGGTGCGGCGCGGGTCGGCCACGATCACCTTCATGGCCGGGTTTTGCTTCTTGGCTTCTTCAATGCGGCGAAACAGCACCGGGTGGGCAAAGGCGGCGTTGCTGCCCACGATGAACAGGCAGTTGGCGTGGTTCACGTCGTCGTAACACGCCGGCGGCGCGTCGGCACCCAGGGTGAGCTTGTAGCCTGCCACCGCGCTGCTCATGCACAGGCGCGAGTTGGTGTCGACGTTGTTGGTGCCGATCAGGCCCTTGGCCAGTTTGTTGAAGACGTAGTAGTCCTCGGTCAGCAGCTGGCCGCTGATGTAGAAACCCACCGCATCGGGACCGTGCTCGGCGATGGTCTTGGCGAAGCGCTCGGCTGCAAGGTCCAGTGCGCTGTCCCATGCGATGGGCGTGGGGAGTGCTTTTCGCTGCAGCCGCTGCAAGGGCTGCAGCAGGCGCGTCTGTCGCGTCACGGCGGGCGAGGCCGTGAAGTGCAGCGTGGTGCCCTTGGTGCAAAGCTTGCCGAAATTGGCCGGGTGGTCCGGGTCGCCGCGCACGCCGGTGATTTCGCGGCCCTGGGTTTCAATGAGCACGCCGCAGCCAACGCCGCAATAGGGGCAGGTGGAGCGTGTGACGGCCTTCACTTCCTCGGGGAGAGGCTTGCTGCGAGGGTCACTTCCGGTGTTCGCTGGCATGGCTGCTGCCCTCACCCTAACCCTCTCCCAGCGGGAGCGGGGACAGAACACGGCGCAAAGGGCCAGCGATGGGGCGTGTCAGATCGGTGGCCTGGGTGGCGAGTTCGTTCGCGTCCAGAAACACGTCACCGTTCTCGACCTTCACGCTGAACGTTGGTGTGCAACCTTCGTCGGGTGCTGCGGCCTGGCCGGTGCACAGGCCAATCGTCCAGTTGTGCAGCGGGCAGGCCACGCTGGTACCGAACACGATGCCTTGAGAGAGCGGGCCGCCCTTGTGTGGGCAGCGGTCGAGCAGGGCGAAGACTTCGTTGCGGTCGTTGCGGAACACGGCCACATCCAGGCCCTGGTCGCGCGCCACGCGGCGCGACCCCAGCACGGGGATGTCTTCCACGCGGCAGATGGCGATCCATCGGTTCATGTTGGCTCCAGAGGTTTCAGGTGGTGATGGCGGCGTACAGACCCGTGACGCGGTCCATCACGCTGAGCAGGTTTTCGCTGCTCACAAACACGTGGGACAGCGGCTTGGCTGCTGCGCCCGAGGTTTGCATGTTCTTGAGGGCCTGGTCAAAAAAGACCCACTGTCCATCGGCCAGTTGCAGCTCCGAGCGGATGCGGTCGGTGGCTTGTGGCGCGTTGCGCAGCAGGTCCATCGCGTTCAGAAATTCGCTGCGCGATTTGCCGATTTCGGCGCTGGCCACCCGCGCATCCACCGGCAGCATGGCCGCAAAGTAAAACTTGGCCATGCGTTGCGACAGCATGCGCTGGCGGCCGGCCACGTTGACCAGTTTGCCCACCGGGCGGTTCGAGATGGCTTCGTATTGCACCGTGCCCTGGTGGGCCAGCGCCAGCACCTTGGCATCGGCTTCCAGCACAGCCTGTGCGGCCGATTTGTGGGGCACGGTGCCCACGAGTGTGGTTTTGTAACCGCTCCAGGCCTCTTCCAGTTTCACGTAGGTTTCGCGGATGTCGGGGGTGGGCGCGTAGGCCTTCAGCTCCACGAGCTGGCGGTCAAACAGGGCCATGGAGTGGTCCAGCACCAACTGGGCGTTGGCACTGGAAGTCTGGTGCACCAGCGCCAGCCAGGCCTTGCCCATGCGCTGCGACAGCATGCGCTGGCGCCCGGCTTTGTTGATGGCATCGTTCAGGTCCACCACCTGGGCTTGCACGCCCCTGGTGGCAGAGGTGGCCGCCGCAGCGGCCAGAATCATCAGATGTCGTCGTTGCATCGTGTGCCTCATGCGGGTATCAAGGGAATGAACTGGCGGGTGTCCACGGCCGCTTTTTGGAAGTCAACCCACGGATCGGGCTCGCCGTCCAGCGCAAACTGCAGGCGTTCCCACAGCGCCTTGCGGCCCGCAGCGTCGTCCAGAATGCGCTTTTTCACATAGTCCAGGCCCACGCGGTTGATGTAGTGCACTGTGCGCTCCAGGTACCAGCCTTCTGTGCGGTACAGCTCCATGAAGGCGCCGGTGTACTCCATCACCTCTTCGGCGGTCTTGAGCTTCACGAAGAAATGGGCCACCTCGGTCTTGATGCCGCCGTTGCCGCCCACGTACATCTCCCAACCGCTGTCCACGCCGATGATGCCCACGTCTTTGATGCCGGATTCGGCGCAGTTGCGCGGGCAGCCGCTCACCGCAAACTTCACCTTGTGCGGTGCGTACATGCGCCACATCGCGCGCTCCAGGTCCTTGCCCATCTGGGTGCTGTCCTGCGTGCCCATGCGGCACCACTCGCTGCCCACACAGGTCTTCACCGTGCGCAGCGCCTTGGCGTAGGCGTGGCCCGACGGCATGCCGATGTCTTTCCAGACGTTGACCAAGTCTTCCTTCTTCACGCCCAGCAGGTCGATGCGCTGCCCGCCCGTGACCTTGACGGTGGGAATGTTGTACTTGTCCACCGCGTCGGCGATGCGGCGCAGCTCGTCGGCCGTGGTTTCGCCGCCCCACATGCGCGGGATGACGCTGTAGGTGCCGTCCTTCTGGATGTTGGCGTGCGAGCGCTCGTTGATGTAGCGGCTCTGCGGGTCGTCTTTGGCCTCCTTGGGCCAGGTGCTGATGAGGTAGTAGTTGATCGCCGGGCGGCAGCTCGCGCAACCGTTGGGTGTCTTCCAGCCGAGGTGCGAAAACACCGCGTGGGTGGTCAGCAGCTTGCTGCCATCGGCCAGCGGCGTGCGAATGGCTTCGCGCACCGCTTCGTGACCGTGCTCGGTGCAGCCACACATGGCCTTGAGCTTGGGTGTGGCCGAGTAGTCGCCGCCGGCGGTGAACATCAGAATCTGTTCCACGAGGCCGGTGCACGAACCGCACGACGCGCTGGCCTTGGTGTTTTTGCGCACCTCCTCCAGCGTGAACAGGCCTTTGTCTTTGATGGCCTTGCAGATTGCGCCCTTGGTCACGCCGTTGCAGCCACAGACCTCGTCGGTGTCGGCCATGGCGGCGGCCTTGCTGTGGCCCTGGTGCCCGGTGTCGCCGATGTTGGACTCGCCAAACATCAGCTTGTCGCGAATATCGCTGACCTTGCGGCCTTCGCGCAGCAGCTTGAAGTACCAGCTGCCGTCCACCGTGTCGCCGTACAGGCAGGCGCCGACCAGCTTGTCGTTCTGAATCACCAGCTTTTTGTAGACGCCGCTGGCCGGGTCGCTCATCACGATCTCTTCGGTGTTGTCGCCACCCATGAAGTTGCCAGCGGAAAACAGGTCGATGCCGGTGACCTTGAGCTTGGTGGACGTGAGCGAGCCGGTGTAGCGGCCAATGCCAAATTCGGCCAGGTGCGTGGCCAGCACCTTGCCCTGTTCAAACAGTGGCGCCACCAGGCCATAAGCAATGCCGCGGTGCGCCGCGCATTCGCCCACCGCGTAAATGCGTGGGTCGGTCACGGTTTGCAGCGTGTCGCTGACCACGATGCCCTTGTTCACGTGCAGCCGCATGCTTTCGGCCAGCGCCGTGTTGGGGCGAATGCCCACCGCCATCACCACCAGGTCGGCGGCCACTTCGGTGCCGTCCTTGAATTTCACGGACTTGACGCGACCATCCTCACCGCCCACCAGTTCTTGCGTTTGCGCACCCATCAGAAACCGCATGCCGCGCTCTTCCAGTGAACCCTGCAGCAGCTTGCCCGACACCTCGTCCAGCTGGCGTTCCATGAGCCACGGACCCACATGCACCACGCTCACGCTCATGCCACGCTTCATCAGGCCGTTGGCCGCTTCCAGGCCCAGCAGGCCACCGCCAATCACCACCGCGTGTGGGTAGGTGGTGGCCGCGTCGATCATGGCCTGTGTGTCGGCAATGTCGCGGTAAGCCAGCACGCCGCCCAAGTCTTTGCCCGGTATCGGCAGCATGAACGGGTTGGAGCCGGTGGCCATGATCAGGCGGTCGTAGCCCGCGCTGAGGCGCTCACCCGCCGGGCCCACACCGTGCACCACGCGCTTGATGCGGTCCACCTCGGTCACCTTGCAACCCGCGTGCAGGGTCACGCCGTTGTCGGTGTACCAGGACCAGTCGTTGAGCACGATCTCGTCCAGTGTCTGTTCACCGGCCAGTACGGGGCTGAGCAGGATGCGGTTGTAGTTGGGGTGTGGCTCGGCACCAAACACGGTGATGTCGTACAGGTCGGGTGCGATCTTCAGCAGCTCTTCCAGTGTGCGCACACCGGCCATGCCGTTGCCGACCATCACCAGTTTCATTTTTGCTTTTGGGTTGACGCGCATGTCCATTTCAGGCCACCTTTTCCACGTGGGCTTGGCGTGTGTAGAGGAAGTCGATCACGGCTTTGCGGCATTGCTGGTACTGCGGATCGTCGGCCAAGGCCACGCGGTTGCGCGGGCGCGGCAGCTCCACGCTGAGCACCTCGCCAATGGTGGCGGCCGGGCCGTTGGTCAGCATCACGATCTTGTCGCTCAGCAGCACCGCTTCGTCCACGTCGTGTGTCACCATCACCACGGTGCTGCGGGTGCGGGCCACGATCTCCAGCAGCTCATCTTGCAGCTTGGCGCGGGTGAGCGCGTCGAGCGCGCCAAAGGGCTCGTCCATCAGCAGCACCTTGGGTTCCATCGACAGGGCGCGGGCAATGCCCACGCGCTGTTTCATGCCGCCCGAAATTTCGCCGGGGCGCTTCTGGGCGGCGGGCATCAGGCCCACCAAGGCCAGCGCGGCTTCGGTGCGCGCTTTCAGCTGGGCCTTGTTTTCGGTGGCCGCAAACACGCGCTCGACCGCCAGGTACACGTTTTCAAAACACGTGAGCCAGGGCAGCAACGAGTGGTTTTGAAACACCACCGCACGTTCGGGGCCGGGGCCGGCGATCTCGCGGTCGGCGCACAGCAGCACGCCGCTGGTGGGAGTGGTCAGGCCGGCGATCAGGTTGAGCAGGGTGGATTTCCCGCAGCCCGAGTGACCGATGAGCGTGATGAACTCGCCTTTGGCCACGGTCAGGTTGATGCCGCGCAGGGCGGGGAAGTTGCCCTTTTTGGTCTTGAAGGTCTGCTCGACGTTCTGGATGTCGATGTACTTGGTGGTGTTGCTGTTGCTCATGACTTGACTTCCTCAAACGTGAACAGGGTGGCGACTTTGATGAGGGCGAATTCGAGCAACAGACCCACGATGCCGATCACGAAGATCGCGATGATGATGCTGGAGACGTTGAGGTTGTTCCACTCGTCCCAGACCCAGAAGCCGATGCCCACGCCGCCGGTCAGCATCTCGGCGGCCACGATCACCAGCCAGGCCGTGCCCACCGCCAGGCGCACGCCGGTCAGCAGGTAGGGCAGCACAGCGGGAAACAGGATCTTGGTGAAGATCTTCCATTCGCTCAGGTTGAGCACGCGGGCCACGTTCATGTAGTCCTGCGGCACGCGCTGCACGCCCACCGCGGTGTTGATGATCATGGGCCAGATCGAGCAGATGAAGATGGTCCAGATGGCGGCCGGGTCGGCGCCCTTGAACACCAGCAGACCGATCGGCAGCCAGGCCAGTGGCGACACCGGGCGCAGCAGGCTGATGAGCGGGTTGAACATGCGGCTCAAAAATTCAAAGCGGCCAATGGCGAAGCCGGCGGGAATGCCCACCAGCGCGGCCAAGCCAAAGCCAATGGCCACGCGCTTGAGCGAGGCCAGCACGTTCCAGCCAATACCCTGGTCGTTGGGGCCTTCGCTGTAAAACGGATCGGAAAACACCTGCACGGCCTGCGTCCAGGTTTCCAGTGGTTTGGGAATGCCGCTGTTGCTGGTGCTGGCAATCAGCTGCCAGATCAGCACCAGACAGGCCAGCCCCAGCACCGGCGGCAGCACCGCCATCCAGAGTCCGCGAAAGTCGCGGCTCGCCGCGGAGGGCCGGGCGCTGGTCGCGGCGGGTGCATCGGGTTTGGGCACGCTCATGGCTTTTCCAATGGGGCTGACAGATGGGGTGGCTGGTGGCGAGACCGCCTCCAACGGAGAGTGAAAAACGGCGCTGACCATGGTGGCTGTCCTTTCAGTGCAGTGCGGCGATAGGGGTGTCTTCAAATTCAGAACGCCGCGGAACCGGCTTTGCCGGGCCGCCAGCGTTGCCCCCACTGGGGGTGATGGCCAACGGCCGGCGCGGAGGGTTACGCTTTGATCTTGAAACCGTCTGCGTATTTGGCGGGGTTGGATCCGTCCCACACCACGCCGTCCATCATCTTCACGCTGCGCATCTCGGACTTGGGCAGCGGCGTCTTGCTGGCGGTGGCGGCCTGCTTGTAGACGTCGATGCGGTTGACCTTTTTGGCCACGGCCAGGTAGTCGGGGTGGGTCTTCATCAGGCCCCAGCGCTTGTGCTGCGTGAGGAACCACATGCCGTCGGACAGGTAGGGGAAGTTGACCGAACCGTCGTTGAAAAACTTCATGTGGTTCGGGTCGTCCCAGGTCTTGCCCAGGCCGTTCTGGTAGCGACCCAGGATGCGCTGGTTGATCGCGTCCACGCTGGTGTTGACGTACGAACGCTGAGCAATGACTTCGGCCATCTTGTTCTTGTTCTGCAAGCCGGCGTCGATCCACTTGCCGGCTTCCAGAATGGCGGCGGTCACGGCGCGTGCCGTGTTGGGGTTTTTCGCCACAAAGTCGGCGGTGGTGCCCAGCACTTTTTCGGGGTGGTCTTTCCAGATGTCCTGCGTGGTGTTGGCGGTGATACCGATGCCGTCCATGATGGCGCGGTGGTTCCAGGGTTCGCCCACGCAGAAACCGTCCATGTTGCCGACGCGCATGTTGGCCACCATCTGCGGCGGTGGCACCACGATGGCGCGCGTGTCCTTGAAGGGGTCAATGCCGGCGCTGGCCAGCCAGTAGTACAGCCACATGGCGTGGGTGCCGGTGGGGAAGGTCTGGGCGAAGGTGTATTCGCGCTTCTCGGCCGCCATCAGCTTGGCGAGCGAAGGGCCGTCCACCGCGCCCTTGTCGGCCAGTTTTTTGGACAGCGTGATGGCCTGCCCGTTGTGGTTCAGGTTCATCAGCACCGCCATGTCTTTTTGCGGGCCTGACGTGCCCATCTGCAGGCCGTAGACCAGACCGTAGAGCACATGGGCGAAGTCGAGTTCGCCGTTGACCAGCTTGTCGCGCACGCCGGCCCAGCTGGCTTCTTTGGAGGGGATGATTTTCACGCCGTACTTCTTGTCCAGGCCCAGCTCGGCGGCCATCACCACGCTGGCGCAGTCGGTCAGCGGGATGAAGCCGATCTTGACCTCGGTCTTTTCTGGTGCGTCGGAACCGGCGGCCCACACCCCGCTGTGGCCCAGGGTAGAGAAGAAGGTGGCGGTGGCCGCGCCTTTTTTGATGAAATCGCGGCGTGAGCCCGTGCCCGTCTCGGGGGTGGTCGTCACCGCAGGGGCGGTGGCTTCGGTGGCTGGGGTGGTGGTGTGTGCGCTCATGTCCAACTCCTTGCTGATGAAAAAACGGTGACCAAAAAAAACGGCGCCCATCACCTGACTTGCAGTGAGCAAGTTGGTGATGGACGCCGTTGTCCAGTGTCTGGGGAGACTTCGGGGTTTATGCCGCCATTGGCACAAAATCCTTTGCTGTGTTTAAAGCAGGTACCGTGCCAGGCCAAGGGTTGTCGCGGTGAATCATGGTGTCAAGCCTTGATTTCATTGAAAAAAACAGTGCGCATCGCCTTCGGCGGCGTACGCAAGGGCACTTTGGTCGTGGTTTGGGGTGGATTGAGCAGGCCACTTTTTGGTGCGCGGTGCGTGACAGGCACAGTCTTTGTGCGCTGCAGCACGGCAGGTGGTCGCGTGTGGTCTTTTCAGCGGCGCAGCTCTGGCAATACGTCGGCCATGGCCAGCACCGCTTCGGCCACTTCAATCAGCCGGCGGTTCTGGTTCATGGCCATCTGGCGCATGGTTTTGTGCGCCTCTTCCTCGCTCAACTGGCGGTGGGCCATCAGCAGGCCCTTGGCGCGCTCCACCAGCTTGCGCTCGTTCAGGCTGGCGCGCACGGTGTCGAGTTCGTCGCCCATGCTTTGCAGGCGCCGGGCCTGTTCTTGCACCAGTTCCAGAATCGACCGCTCCAGGTGAAGTCCGTAGCCCTGCGGCGGCGCGAGGCCGGTGGCCCCCGCGTTGCTGGGCAGGCCCATGGCACCGCCAGTCGGTGGCGCGTCTTTGAAGAACGTCAGTGCATCGGTCTCGCGGGGGACGCTGGCGCTCAGGGCGGTGAAGGACTGCAGGTCGTGGTGGGCCGCGGCTATCTTGTCTTCGCATACGCGCAGCAGCTCTTGCGCCAACTGGTCTTCCACCGCCTTCATGCGGTCCATGCGCTGGCTACAGCATTCAAACCAGACGGGGCTCTGGCTGGCGTCCAGCGCTGCGCCGTGTGCAGCGGTGCACAACACACGACGCATGCGCTCCAGTTCGGCCAGCGTGGCGCTGGGCTGGTTCTGGCTCCAGAGTGCGCCCAGCGCGGCGCTGGAAAATTCGCTGAATACCTGCAAGCAGCGCTCTTGCGAGTCGATCAGGTGCAGCAGGCGCTGCTGCTCGGTGGCGTCAGCCCGCCCGCTGGCGTACAGGGCCGAGCCGGCCGCACGCTCTTGCCCAGCAAATTCCTTGCCCTGCATGAAGTTGAAGCGGGCCACGAGCAGGCGGGAGATTTCGGGGTCGGTCGCGCTGTCGGCCGCTTCAAACACCACCGCCAGCAGCCCGGCAATCAGCCGCACATAGGCTTCGGTGGCCCTTCTTGCCGTCCAGGCCTGCTTTTCAACCTGCGCCCGCAGGCCGGGCAGGGCGTCCAGCCCGTGCAGCACATCGGCGATGCGGCTGAACAGCCGAGCTCCATTGCCCACCGTGGCCGATTCGGTGTCCAGGCTGTCAAAGCAGGCGCGCAGTTCCGCTTCAATGCCCAGGCATTTGCTGATTTGCGCCTGGTGCTCGGGCGCAAACCGGGCACCGTTCGATCCCAGGTACAGGTTGGACAGCCCGCGCTCGCGCTGCAGACCGTGCACCAGCCGCCCGGTCACATTCACCAGCGCGCTGGTGAGCGCCAGCGCCTGCAGCTCCGCGATTTCGCAGCGTTTGGCTGCAACCAGAAAACTCAAACCAGATTTCATGCACTAAATGGGGTGTTTCGGAACCTATCAGCAACAAACATGCCGTCTTGGGTACGACGGCATGGGTGCTGGCGCGTACCAGCGGTTTGGGGCGGCGAAGACGGGCGCCAAACCCTGCTGGGCGGGTGATTGTGCCGCCCCGTACACTCCCGGCATGCTGATTTTGGGAATCGAGTCGTCTTGCGACGAAACCGGCGTGGCCTTGGTGGACGCCAGCGGCACCGGCACGCCCCGGCTGCTGGGCCACGCTTTGCACAGCCAGATTGACATGCACCAGGCCTACGGCGGCGTCGTGCCTGAGCTCGCCAGTCGCGACCACATCCGGCGCGTGCTGCCGCTGACCGACGCCGTGCTGGCGCAGGCCGGGCTGCCGCTGTCGGCCGTGGACGCGGTGGGCTACACCCGCGGGCCCGGGCTGGCGGGCGCCTTGCTGGTGGGTTCGGGTGTGGCCTGTGCGCTGGGCTTTGCCTTGGGCAAGCCGGTGCTGGGCGTGCACCATCTGGAAGGGCATTTGCTGTCGCCGTTTCTCAGCGCCGACCCACCCGAGTTTCCGTTTGTGGCGCTGCTGGTGTCGGGCGGGCACACCCAGCTGATGCGGGTGGACGGGGTTGGGCGCTACGAATTGCTGGGTGAAACCATTGACGACGCGGCGGGCGAGGCGTTCGACAAGTCGGCCAAGCTGCTCGGTCTGGGTTACCCCGGTGGCCCCGCGCTGGCCCAGCTGGCGCAGCAGGGCGATGCGCTGGCCTACAAGCTGCCGCGCCCGCTGTTGCACAGCGGCGACCTCGATTTTTCGTTTGCCGGCCTGAAAACGGCGGTGCTCACCCAAGTGAAGCGGCTGGCCCACGCCAGCATGGACGGACCGGCCACCACGTACCTGGCTGATCCGCTGAGCTTGCAGCAGAAGGCCGACGTGGCCGCCAGTGTGCAGGCCGCTATCGTGGAGGTGCTGGTCAAAAAATCGCTGGCGGCCATCAAAGCCACTGGGCTGCGCCGACTGGTGGTGGCTGGCGGCGTGGGGGCCAACGCGCTGTTGCGCGAGCAGCTCAATGCCGCTTGTGCAAAAGCCCACATCCGCGTGCATTACCCCGAGTTGCATTTGTGCACCGACAACGGTGCCATGATTGCCCTGGCCGCTGGCATGCGCGTTCAGGCGGGGCTGGCACAGCTGGACGCAGAGCCTCAAGCCACCCGCTACCACTTTGACGTGCGCCCGCGTTGGCCGTTGGCCGAGTTGTCTGTGCCCCACGGGTAATGCGAAGCCTGTGCTGCAAGGGGGTTGCCGGGTGCTGAAGATGGATGATCGGCAGTTCATCGGTAGGCGGTTGTGTAAAGTTAATTATGAATTACACTGCGCCTCCCCGAGCTCTCTTGTGACCGAACTCGGCCCGTAACCAAGCACAACAGGCGCTTGGCCAAACCCTGGAACTGCGCTGGCAACCCGCCAGCCCGCCTTCACCGGAATCCGTATGCATCCCGTTTTGACATCTCCCCTGCGCCGCCGTTGCACCACCTGGGTGCTGGCCTTGGCGGCCTGCCTGAGCCTGCCGGTCGCCGCGCAGACCACCGCTTCCGCCAGCACCAGTGCCAGCGGCGCGCCGATTCGCATTGGCATGATCGAAGGCCTTTCAGGCCCGTTTGCCAACACCGGTGAAGCCGTGTTTCGCAACCTGGTGTGGGCCACCGAGCGTGTGAACGCACGTGGCGGTGTGAAACTGCCCGGCGGCAACCGTCCCCTGCAAATAGACCGTTTTGACAGCAAAGGCCAAACCGAAGAGGCCCTGTCGGCGCTGCGCTCCGCGATCGACCGCAACATCACCATCGTCACCCAGGGCAACAGCTCGGCCGCAGCTGCGGGGCTGATCGACGCCATCAACAAGCACAACGAACGCGAGCCGTCGCGCCAGGTGGTGTTTCTCAACTACTCGGCGGTGGACCCGGTACTGACCAATGAGAAGTGCAGTTACTGGCATTTCCGCTTTGACGCCCACGCCGACATGCGCATGACCGCGCTCATGAGCGTGCTGCGCGAAGACTCAGCCCTGAAAAACATCTACCTCATTGGTCAGGACTACAGCTTTGGCCAAGCGGTGCTGCGCGAAGCCCGCAACCAGCTGGCAGCCAAACGGCCCGATGTGAAAATTGTGGGTGACGAACTGCACCCCATGGCGCGGGTGAAAGACTTTTTGCCCTATGCCACCAAGATCAAGGCCAGCGGTGCCCAGGCGGTGCTCACCGGCAACTGGGGCAACGACCTGACACTGCTGGTGAAAGCCGCACGCGAAGTGGGCTTTGAAGGCACGTTCTACACCTTCTACGGCAATGCGCTGGGTGCACCCGCCGCCATTGGCGACGCCGGCATTGGCAAAGTGATCGCAGTGGCCGACTGGTTTCCCAACGTGGCCACGCGCGAATCCGAAGCTTTTTACCAGTCGTTCCGTCAACGCTTTCCGAAACCCGAAGAAGACTACGTGCACATGCGCATGCAGCTCATGATCGAGTCGCTGGCGCAGGCCATCGAGAGCGCGGGCGCAGACGGCAGCCCGATCAACGCGGCCCATATCGCCGCCCAGCTCGAAAAAGCCGACGTCACCTTTGCTGGCCAGCGCGCCCGCATGCGCGCAGCCGATCACCAGTTTCAGCAACCGCTGGCTGTGGCGGTGATGGACCGCCAGGGCGCGCCCGGCGTGAAGTTCGATGTTGAGGGCTCGGGCTATGGCTTTCGCGTCATCCGCAACATCAGTCCCCAGCAAGCCGAGCAGCCGCACGGCTGTAACATGGCGCGGCCCTGATACCGGGTATTTCAAGGAGTCGGTTCATGAGAGCCGTGGTTGATCAGCTGGAAGAGTCCCGCATCCGCGAAGTGGCCAACGAAGGCCTGGGCCGTCCGGACGTGCTCAAGTTCTGGTTTGGCGAAAGCGACGAGGTCACGCCGGCGTTCATCCGCGAGGCGGCCATGGCTTCGCTGCAGCTGGGCGAAACTTTCTACGCCCACAACCTGGGCCTGCCGGAGTTGCGCCAGGCCATAGCGGTTTACACCCATGGCCTGCACCCCGGGCGCTGCGCCGACCATTGGTTTGATCGCATCGCCGTCACCTCGGGGGGTGTCAACGGCCTCATGCTGGCTTCGCAGGTGCTGGTGGAGGCCGGCGACGACGTGGTGGTGATCACACCGGCTTGGCCCAACTTGGCGGCCCAGCCGCAAATCATGGGGGCGCTTGTCAAAACCGTGTCTCTGAACGTGGTCGAGTCGGGTGACCAGGCGGGTGCCTGGGTGCTCGATATGGCGGCTTTGTTGGCGGCCATCACGCCGGCCACCCGCCTGCTGATTGTCAACGCACCCAACAACCCGACCGGCTGGACGCTCAGCCGCGAAGAGCAGAGCACCATCCTGGCGCACTGCCGCTGCACCGGCACCTGGGTGTTGGCGGACGAGGTGTATGAGCGGCTGTACTACGCAGGCCAAAGCGCTAACGGTGCCGCGCCCAGTTTCCTGGATGTGGCCGAACCGGACGACCGCCTGATCGTGGCCCACAGCTTTTCCAAAAGCTTTCTCATGACCGGTTGGCGCCTGGGTTGGCTGGTGTTGCCTGCAGCACTCACCCACGCGGTGGGCAAGCTGATTGAGTTCAACACTTCGTGCGCCCCCGTGTTCACCCAGCGCGCTGCCGTGGTGGCGTTGCAGCGCGGTGACGAAGTCACGCCAGCGCTGGTGGCCCACCTGCAAGCCTGCCGCGACACCTTGGTGCCGCTGCTGCAATCCCTGTCTGGCGTCACGCTGGCCATGCCGCCAGGTGGCATGTACGCTTTTTTCCGGCTGGATGGACAGCCCGACTGCCTGGATGTGGCCAAGCGGCTGGTGCGTGAGGCCGGCCTGGGTCTGGCCCCAGGCAGCGCCTTTGGCCCCGAAGCCGCGGGCTGGCTGCGTTGGTGCTTTGCCAGCCGCGACCCGCAGCGGCTGGTGCAGGGCGTTGAGCGCCTGCAGGCTTGGCTGCGGGACCAAGGCAAAAAAGCGACTGGGCTATAATTCGCGGTTGCTGTTTGTTTGAACGGCAATCCACGCCCGCTGCGGCGGTCAGGCTTGGTGTTTCAGGCGCTGGCAGGCTGCGACGGGGCGCATGTAACCCCCCAGGAATCCGACATGATCGAAAAAACCGTCAAAGCCGCTGTTGTTGCGGACAACGCCCGTGCTGCCAACGACACCGGTAGCCCAGAAGTGCAGGTCGCCATTTTGACCGCCCGCATCAACGAACTGACTCCCCACTTCAAGACGCACGCCAAAGACCATCACGGTCGCCGTGGCCTGCTGCGCATGGTGAGCCGCCGCCGCAAGCTCCTGGACTATCTGAAGTCCAAGGACGCTCAGCGCTATGTTGCCCTGATCGCCAAACTGGGTCTGCGCAAGTAATTTTGAATACGGCATGACACGCAAAACGCCTGAGTTGGTTCGCTGGCTCGGGCGTTTTTTGTTTGTTGGCCGCCCTTTTTGATTCCGGAGCAGCAACAACAGAGCGAAGCTGTGTCATTCCAAAGGTGTTGAGGGTCGAGCCCAAACGGCACTCAACAACTCTGGAATGGCATCGTGTTCTGGGTTGTGTGTCCGGGTTTTGTGCAGCTGGTCTGCACGCCATGCCGCCCGCCAGTTCTGCTGGGTGGCTCGTAGGAGAAAACCCATGAGCATGTTCAACAAAGTCACCAAGACCTTCCAGTGGGGCCAGCACACGGTCACCATGGAAACCGGCGAAATCGCCCGCCAGGCCACCGGCGCTGTGGTGGTCAACATCGACGACACCGTGGTCTTGGCCACCGTGGTGGCCAAGACCGATGCCAAAGCCGGTCAAGACTTCTTTCCGCTGACGGTGGATTACACCGAAAAATCGTACGCCGCCGGCAAGATCCCCGGCAGCTTTTTCAAGCGCGAAGGCCGCCCGAGCGAACTCGAGACGCTGACCTGCCGCCTGATTGACCGCCCGATCCGCCCGCTGTTCCCCGAAGGCTTCTACAACGAAGTTCAGGTGATCGTGCATGTGGTCAGCCTGAACCCCGAAGTCCAGGCCGACATCGCGGCCATGATCGCCACCTCGGCTGCCCTGTCGGTCAGCGGTATCCCGTTCAACGGCCCCATTGGTGCGGCCCGCGTGGGTTACATCAACGGCCAGTACGTGCTCAACCCGGGCCAGACCCAGTTGAAAGACAGCCAGCTTGACCTGGTGGTGGCCGGCACCCAGGCCGCTGTGCTGATGGTGGAGTCCGAAGCCGACCAGCTGTCTGAAGAAATCATGCTGGGCGCCGTGGTGTTTGGTCATGAGCAGGGCAACATCGCCATCGCCGCCATCAACGAACTGGTGCGCGACGCCGGCAAGCCCGTCTGGGACTGGCAGCCACCAGCCAAAGACGAAGCCCTGATCGCCAAGATCGACGACCTGGCCAAAGCCAAACTCGAAGCGGCCTACCAGATTCGCAACAAGCAGGCCCGCACCCAGGCCTGCCGCACGGCTTACGCCGACGTCATGGCGAGCCTGAAGGCCGAAAGTGTGGCCTTTGACAGCGTGGCCATTGAAGCCCTGTTGTTCGAGATCGAAGCCAAGATCGTGCGTGGCCAGATTCTGGCTGGCGAGCCCCGTATCGACGGTCGTGACACGCGTACCGTGCGTGCCATCGAAATCCGCAACAGTGTGCTGCCCCGCACCCACGGTTCGTCGCTGTTCACGCGTGGCGAAACCCAGGCGTTGGTGGTGGCCACGCTCGGTACCGACCGCGATGCCCAGCGCATCGACGCACTGGCTGGCGAGTTCGAAGACCGCTTCATGCTGCACTACAACATGCCTCCCTTCGCCACCGGCGAAGCCGGCCGTTTTGGCACACCCAAGCGCCGTGAAATCGGCCACGGTCGCCTGGCCAAGCGCGCGCTGATCGCCGCGCTGCCCAGCAAGGAAGACTTTCCCTACACCATGCGCCTGGTGTCGGAAATCACCGAGTCCAACGGTTCCTCGTCGATGGCTTCGGTCTGCGGCGGCTGCCTGGCGCTGATGGACGCTGGCGTGCCCATGAAGGCCCACGTGGCCGGTATCGCCATGGGCCTGATCAAGGACGGCAACCGCTTCGCCGTGCTGACCGACATTCTGGGTGACGAAGACCACCTGGGTGACATGGACTTCAAGGTTGCTGGCACCACCAACGGTATCTCGGCACTGCAGATGGACATCAAGATCCAGGGCATCACCAAGGAAATCATGCAGGTCGCACTGGCCCAGGCCAAGGAAGCCCGCATGCACATTCTGGGCAAGATGGAAGAGGCCATGGGAGAAGCCAAGACCGAAGTGTCGAACTTCGCGCCCAAGCTCTTCACCATGAAGATCAACCCCGAGAAGATCCGCGACGTGATCGGCAAAGGCGGCTCGGTGATCCGTGCGCTGACCGAAGAGACCGGTACCCAGATCAACATCGACGAAGACGGCACCATCACCATCGCTTCGACCGACAGCGCCAAGGCCGACGAAGCCAAGCGCCGTATCCAGCAGATCACCGCCGAGGTTGAAATCGGCAAGGTGTACGAAGGTCCGGTCACCAAGATCCTGGACTTCGGCGCTTTGATCAACCTGCTGCCCGGCAAAGACGGTCTGCTGCACATCAGCCAAATCGCCCACGAGCGTGTCGAGCGCGTGACCGACTACCTGAGCGAGGGTCAGATCGTCAAAGTCAAGGTGCTGGAGACCGACGAAAAGGGTCGCATCAAATTGTCGATGAAGGCGCTGATCGACCGCAACAGCGGTGATCAGGGTCAGCAGCAACAGCAGCAATAAGACGGGTTTGTTGGCTATGCAAGCGGTTGAAATCAGCGCCTACGGCGCACCCGATGTGTTGCGTTTGACCGAACGCCCCATGCCCGCAGCGGGCGAGGGCGAGGTGCTCATCCGCGTCAGCGCTTCGGGTGTGAACCGGCCCGATGTGCTGCAGCGCACAGGCAACTACCCGGTCCCGCCCGGTGCCTCCGACATCCCTGGTCTGGAGGTGGCCGGTGTCATTGAGTCGGGTGATGCGGCCGCCATGACGGCTGCGGGTCTGGCTGTGGGTGATCGTGTGTGCGCGTTGGTGGCGGGCGGTGGCTACGCGCAGTTTTGCGTGGCTCCCGTGGGTCAATGTCTGCCGGTGCCAGAGGGGCTGGACGATGTGGCTGCGGCCACTTTGCCCGAGACGTTCTTCACCGTCTGGAGCAACGTGTTTGACCGCGCTCGGCTTCAGTCGGGTGAAACCTTGTTGATTCAAGGTGGCACCAGCGGCATCGGTGTTACCGCGATCCAGATGGCCAAAGCCCTGGGTGCGCGCGTGATCGCCACCGCAGGCAGTGACGACAAATGCGCGGCTTGTCTGGCCCTTGGCGCTGATCACGCCATCAACTACAAAACACAGGATTTCGTGGCTGCCGTGGCCGACCTGACCGGTGGTCAGGGTGTCAACGTGATCCTGGACATGGTGGCGGGTTCTTACGTGGCGCGAGAGCTGGATTGTCTGGCTGAAGACGGCCGACTGGTCATCATCGCCGTGCAGGGCGGTGTCAAATCCGAGATCAACGCGGGCATGGTGTTGCGCCGCCGCCTCACCATCACCGGCTCCACCTTGCGTCCACGACCGGTGTCGTTCAAAGCCGCCATCGCCCAGTGTTTGCGCACCACCGTATGGCCTCTGTTGGCCAACGGTCGTATCAAGCCGGTTGTCTATCGCGCGTTCAACGCTGAGGATGCTGCGTCGGCGCACGCCCTGATGGAGTCCAACCAACATATCGGCAAGCTGGTCCTGGTGTGGTCCTGATTGCCAGCCGAACACAGTTCTGGAGAGATAGCTATGAAAAAACTCATTGCAGGCAACTGGAAAATGAACGGTTCGCTGGCCGCCAACGAGGCGTTGGTCCGAGCCATGTTGCATGGTTTGAAGGGCACAGCACCTGCCGCCGACATGGCGCTGTGCGCGCCAGCGCCTTATCTGGCGCAGTTGCAGGCGCTGCTCCTGGGTAGCCCGATCGCATGGGGTGCGCAAGACGTGTCGGCGCACGAGCAGGGCGCTTACACCGGTGAAGTCAGTGCGGCCATGCTGCGCGATTTCGCATGCCGCTACGCCATCGTGGGTCACTCGGAACGTCGCCAGTACCATGGCGAGACAGACGTTCTGGTGGCCACCAAGGCGCAGCGCGCGCTGGCGCTGGGCATCACCCCCATCGTTTGCGTGGGCGAGACCCTGGCTGAGCGCGAAGCAGACCAAACCGAGGCCGTGGTCAAGCGCCAACTGGCTGCCGTCATTCACGCCGTGGCGCATTGCACCAGCGAAATTGTGGTGGCGTACGAGCCTGTGTGGGCCATCGGTACCGGCAAGACCGCCACGCCAGAGATGGCGCAGCAGGTGCACGCTGTGTTGCGTGCACAGCTTGCTGCAGCCACCCAACACCCTGAACGGGTGCATATTCTTTATGGCGGCAGTATGAACGCGGCCAATGCCGCCAGCTTGCTGGCGCAACCCGACATTGATGGCGGGCTGATCGGGGGCGCTTCGCTCAAGGCGGCGGACTTCCTGCAGATCGTGGCTGCTGCGCAGTAAGCAGTTGCCACAAATTAACCCATTACGGAGAAAAAAATGAACATTTTGTTGACCATCCTCCTTGCTGTGCAGATCCTTTCTGCACTCGGCATGATTGGTTTGATTTTGATGCAGCATGGCAAGGGAGCAGACGCCGGTGCAGCCTTCGGTGGTGGCGCTGGCTCTGCCAGCTTGTTTGGCGCTTCGGGTGGTGCAAACTTCCTGTCGCGGACCACCGCCGTGTTGGCTGGCGTTTTCCTGACCTGCACCCTTGGTTTGGCCTATTTCGGCAATTTGCGCGAAGCACCGAGTTCGGGCAGTGTGCTGGAGGGCTCTGTTCTTCCCACCGAAGTGCCTCCTGCAGCACAGATTCCTGGCCAGACCAGCGGTGGCGCACCTGCTGCAGCTGTCGTGGAAACCCAACCTGTAGGAACAGGTGCAGCCCAAATTCCAGCCAAGTAAGCTGGCCGGCAATGTACTGTGTTAAGCGTTGATTTCACGTGAGATTTTTGAGTGTGATTTGAAGCGAAAACCACAGTTTCCCCCGAAACTAGGGTCGTTTCAGGGTAAACTCTAACGGTTGTCGAGAAGGTTCACACAGTCCCTCGTGAGCCCGGCAACGCAGACCTAGCCGACGTGGTGAAATTGGTAGACACGCTATCTTGAGGGGGTAGTGGCGAAAGCTGTGCGAGTTCGAGTCTCGCCGTCGGCACCAATATTTTTGGACAGCATGGCCCGTGTGCCGTGTCAGTGGAACTTACCAAGATGAGTCTCGAACAATACCTTCCCGTTCTCTTGTTCATTTTGGTGGGTGTTGCGGTCGGGGTCATTCCGCAAGTTCTGGGTTACATACTCGGTCCCAACCGCCCCGACGCGGAAAAAAACTCTCCATATGAGTGTGGCTTCGAGGCATTTGAAGACGCACGGATGAAGTTTGATGTGCGCTACTACCTGGTTGCGATCCTGTTCATTTTGTTCGATCTGGAAATCGCATTTTTGATCCCTTGGGCTGTGGCTTTTTCAGATATTGGTCTGACGGGCTTTCTGGCGGGGGTGGTTTTTCTGGCCATTCTGACCGTGGGCTTTGCTTACGAGTGGAAAAAAGGCGCATTGGATTGGGAATGAGCAAGCTCAACCCTTGCGCAAACTCCGGAGCTGTTCATGATTGAAGGCGTATTCAAAGAAGGTTTTGTAACCACCAGTTACGACTCGGTGGTGAACTGGGCCAAGACAGGGTCGCTCTGGCCTATGACCTTTGGTTTGGCTTGTTGTGCTGTTGAAATGATGCATGCCGCCACGGCTCGATATGATCTCGGTCGTTTCGGTGCCGAGGTGTTTCGCGCCAGTCCGCGTCAGTCTGATCTGATGATTGTGGCTGGCACGCTGTGCAACAAGATGGCTCCCGCTTTGCGCAAGGTCTACGACCAGATGGCGGAGCCCCGCTGGGTGCTCTCCATGGGTTCTTGTGCCAATGGTGGTGGGTATTACCACTACAGTTATTCGGTGGTGCGTGGCTGCGATCGCATCGTGCCTGTGGATGTGTACGTACCCGGTTGTCCGCCCACGGCAGAAGCTTTGCTCTACGGCATCATTCAGTTGCAGCAAAAAATTCGCCGCACCAACACCATTGCGCGGGCCTGAGTGTCTGTTATGGCCTATCCGGTTTGCGTCCAGAAAGTCTGTTCATGAGCGATACCCGAACGCCCTACGCCACCTCGCCCGAGGCGATTCAATCCTCTCTTGCTGCCTTGCTGGGTGATCGCGCCGAGTCGATCGCGGTGGAGCGTGGTGAAGTGACCGTGACGGTGAGTTCGGTCAACTATTTCGATGTTATGCAAAGCCTGCGTGACGAGCCTGTGGCGTGCTTCGAGCAGTTGATTGATTTGTGCGGCATGGATTACCAAACCTACGGCGATGGTCGCTGGGAAGGCTTGCGGTTTGCTGCGGTTGTCCACCTTTTGTCGGTCAGCCTCAACCAGCGTGTTCGCGTCCGGGTTTTTTGCCCGGAGGAAGATTTTCCGGTGCTGGCATCCGTTACGTCGCTGTGGGCGTCTGCCAACTGGTACGAGCGCGAGGCGTTCGATCTCTTTGGCATTGTGTTTGAGGGTCATGACGACCTGCGTCGCATCTTGACCGACTACGGCTTTATTGGTCACCCGTTCCGCAAAGACTTCCCGCTATCGGGTCATGTGGAAATGCGCTATGACGCCACGAGGCAGCGTGTGGTGTACGAGCCGGTGAGCATCGAGCCGCGAGAGATCACGCCGCGCGTGATCCGCGAAGACAATTACGGCGGGTTGCACTGAGCTGTAGGCGAATCGGAATACCCATGGCTGAAATCAAAAACTACACCCTGAACTTTGGTCCGCAGCACCCAGCCGCACACGGTGTGCTGCGTCTGGTGTTGGAGCTCGATGGTGAGGTGGTGCAACGCGCCGACCCACACATTGGCCTGCTGCACCGTGCCACCGAAAAGCTGGCCGAGAGCAAGACATTCATTCAGTCGCTGCCCTACATGGATCGCCTCGACTACGTGTCGATGATGTGTAACGAGCACGCCTATTGTCTGGCCATCGAAAAACTGTTGGGCATTGAGGTGCCGATCCGTGCCCAGTACATCCGTGTGATGTTCTCGGAGATCACGCGCTTGATGAACCACCTGATGTGGCTCGGCTCGCACGGCAACGACTGCGGCAGTTCGACCATTTTGATTTACGCGTTCCGCGAGCGCGAAGATCTGTTCGATATGTACGAGGCTGTGTCCGGCGCGCGTATGCATGCAGCTTACTTCCGCCCGGGTGGCGTGTACCGCGATCTGCCGGAAACCATGCCGCAGTACCGCGTGAGCAAGATCCGCAACGCCAAGGCGATGGCCGAGTTGAACACCAACCGTCAGGGGTCGTTGCTCGATTTCATTGAAGATTTCACCCAACGGTTTCCCTCCTACCTGGGTGAGTACCACACCTTGCTCACCGACAACCGCATCTGGAAACAGCGCACGGTCGGTATCGGTGTGGTCACGCCCGAGCGTGCATTGAGCCTGGGCATGACCGGTCCCATGCTGCGGGGGTCCGGTATCGCGTGGGATCTGCGCAAGACCCAGCCGTACGACGTCTACGACCAGATGGACTTTGACATTCCGGTGGGCAAGACGGGTGATTGCTACGACCGCTACCTCGTCCGCATGGAAGAGATGAAGCAGTCCAACCGCATCATTGAACAGTGTGTGAAGTGGTTGCGTGCCAATCCGGGCCCTGTCATCACCGACAACCACAAAGTGGCGGCGCCTTCGCGTGAATCGATGAAGTCGAGCATGGAAGAGCTGATTCACCACTTCAAGCTGTTCACCGAAGGCTTCCATGTGCCCGAGGGTGAGGCCTATGCTGCGGTCGAACATCCCAAAGGTGAATTTGGTATTTACCTTGTGAGCGATGGCGCCAACAAGCCCTACCGTTTGAAAATTCGTGCTCCTGGCTTTGCGCATCTGGCCACCATGGACGAAATGGCGCGGGGCCACATGTTGGCAGACGCAGTGGCCATCATTGGCACCATGGACATCGTTTTTGGAGAGATTGACCGATGATCTCCGGCATCAAAACTGTGCAAACGGCATCGCTGCCCGAAACTACCCTGCAGCGCTTCGCCCGTGAAGTCGCCAAATACCCTACCGATCAGGCGCAGTCAGCCGTTATGGCCTGTCTGTCCATCGTGCAACAGGAACAGGGCCATGTGAGCCTGGAGTCCGAGAAGGCCATCGCTGAATACCTGGGCATGGCACCCATTGCTGTTCACGAGGTTACGACCTTCTACAACATGTACAACCAGCAGCCGGTGGGCAAGTACAAGCTCAACGTCTGCACCAACCTGCCTTGCCAGCTGCGCGATGGCAACAAAGCGTTGAAACATCTGGAGCACAAGCTCGGTGTGACCATGGGTGGCACCACGGCCGATGGCATGTTCACCCTGCAGCAGAGTGAATGTCTGGGGGCCTGCGCCGATTCGCCTGTGATGCTGGTCAACGACCGGCACATGTGCAGTTTCATGAGCAACGACAAACTCGACCAGCTGATCGAAGGCTTGCGTTCGACGGAGGCAAAGTGACATGAACGCCGAGCAAATTCTTTCCCAGTTTCGCGCCACGGGCGTACAAACCTGCTTCCATGGCCGCCACATCCGTCCGCAGATTTACGCGGATTTGAACGGCAGCAACTGGTCGCTCAAGGACTACGAAGCGCGCGGTGGCTACCAGGCGCTTCGCAAGGTATTGGGCCAGGACGGTGCTGCACCGAACCCCGACACCGGAGTTTCCGGCTTGACGCAGGACCAGGTGATCGCCACTCTGAAAGAGTCGGCGTTGCGTGGCCGAGGTGGTGCCGGTTTTCCCACCGGCCTGAAGTGGAGCTTCATGCCACGCCAGTTTCCTGGCCAGAAATACCTCGTCTGTAATTCGGACGAAGGCGAGCCGGGTACTTGCAAGGACCGCGACATCCTGATGTACAACCCGCACATCGTCATCGAAGGCATGGCCATTGCTGCCTTCGCGATGGGCATCAGTGTGGGTTACAACTACATTCATGGCGAAATTTTTGAAGCCTACGACCGTTTCGAAGTTGCGCTGGAAGAAGCCCGTGCCGCAGGTTTGCTGGGCAACAACATCATGGGCAGCAATTTCAGTTTTCAGTTGCATGCTTTCCATGGATTTGGTGCGTACATCTGTGGTGAAGAAACGGCATTGCTCGAATCGCTGGAAGGCAAAAAGGGTCAGCCCCGTTTCAAGCCGCCGTTTCCGGCCAGCTTTGGTTTGTACGGCAAGCCCACCACGATCAACAACACCGAGACGTTCGCTGCGGTCCCCTGGATCATTCGCAACGGCGGGCAGGCCTATCTGGAGTGTGGCAAACCCAACAACGGTGGCACCAAGATTTTCTCCGTCAGCGGTGACGTGGAGAGCCCAGGCAACTTTGAGGTGCCCATGGGCACGCCATTCTCGACTTTGCTGGAGCTCGCCGGCGGTGTGCGCAAAGGGCGCAAGCTCAAGGCTGTGATTCCTGGGGGCTCGTCGTCGCCCGTGTTGCCTGCCTCCATCATGATGAATTGCACGATGGACTACGACTCGATCTCCAAGGCCGGCTCCATGCTCGGCTCTGGTGCGGTGATTGTCATGGACGACAGCCGCTGCATGGTCGAATCGCTCAAGCGGTTGTCCTACTTTTATATGCACGAGAGCTGTGGCCAGTGCACCCCTTGCCGCGAGGGAACAGGATGGCTTTGGCGTCTGGTGGACCGTATCGAGCGTGGTGAAGGCAAGCCGGCTGACATGGCCTTGCTGGACAACGTGGCTGAAAACATCATGGGGCGCACCATTTGCGCTCTGGGCGATGCAGCGGCCATGCCGGTGCGCGCCATGATCAAACACTTCCGGCCTGAGTTCGAGCACTACATCGAACACAAGACCCGCATGGCCACGGCCAACGTCTGAAAAAGAAGTCGCACATGGTTGAAATTGAACTCGACGGCAAGAAGGTGGAAGTGCCCCCGGGCAGCATGGTGATGCATGCGGCCGAGAAGGCTGGCACCTACATTCCGCACTTCTGTTACCACAAAAAATTGTCTATTGCGGCCAACTGCCGCATGTGTCTGGTCGATGTGGAGAAGGCACCCAAGCCCATGCCTGCCTGTGCCACGCCGGTGACCATGGGCATGATCGTGCGCACCAAGAGCGACAAGGCGATCAAGGCACAGCAGTCGGTGATGGAGTTTCTGCTCATCAACCACCCACTGGACTGCCCGATTTGTGACCAGGGCGGTGAATGCCAGTTGCAGGATCTGGCGGTGGGTTATGGCGGTGGTGCTTCGCGCTACGAAGAAGAAAAGCGTGTCGTGTTCCACAAGGATGTGGGTCCACTGATTTCCATGGAGGAAATGAGCCGTTGCATCCACTGCACTCGCTGCGTTCGCTTCGGTCAGGAAATTGCCGGCGTGATGGAGTTGGGTATGTCGCACCGCGGCGAGCATGCCGAGATCGAGACCTTCGTGGGCAACACGGTCGATTCCGAGCTCTCTGGCAACATGATCGACATTTGCCCGGTGGGTGCGCTGACCAGCAAGCCGTTTCGCTACAGCGCCCGCACCTGGGAACTCTCTCGCCGCAAGAGCGTAAGCCCGCACGATTCGACCGGTGCCAACCTGATTGTTCAGGTGAAAAACCACAAGGTCATGCGTGTGGTGCCGCTGGAAAACGATGCGGTCAATGAGTGCTGGATCGCCGACCGTGACCGTTTTTCTTACGAAGCCGTCAACAGTGAAGAGCGACTGACCGCGCCCATGCTCAAGCAGGGTGGCGAGTGGAAAACGGTGGACTGGCAGACGGCGCTGGAATATGTCGCCAATGGTCTGAAGCAGGTCAAGGCCGACCACGGCGTTGACGCCATCGGTCTGTTGGCCAGCCCGCACAGTACCGTTGAGGAGCTGACTCTGGCTGCTGCCTTGGTGCGCGGTCTCGGCAGTCAGAACATCGACACACGTCTGCGCCACGCCAATTTCACCAATACGGCCCCACTGGGTGCTGCGCGCTGGTTGGGTCGGTCGGTGGCCTCGTTGTCTTCGCTTCAGCGTGTGCTGGTGGTGGGTTCGCACCTGCGCAAAGACCATCCGCTGTTTGCCCAACGCATTCGCCAGGCCGCTCGCCAGGGTTGCCAGATCAACGTGCTGGGTACCGCGACGCAAGACTGGGCCATGCCGGTCAAAAACACCGTGTTGGCCGACAGCTCCTTATGGGTTGTCGCTTTGGCCGGTATTGCCGCCGCTGTGGCGCAGGAAACCGGCGCAACAGCCCCGGTGGTTGTCGAGGTGACTGACACAGCCCGCGCGGTGGCCAAGTCGCTGTTGGGGGGCGAGCAGAAAGCCGTCTTGCTGGGTACCGCCGCAGCGCACCATGAAAAAGCGGCCAGCCTCCTGTCTTTGGCCAACTGGATTGCGCAACAAACCGGTGCCACGGTGGGCTATCTCACCGAAGCTGCCAACACCGTGGGCGCTCAGCTCGTGGGCGCTACGCCGGGGCAGGGCGGTTTCAATGCAGGTCAGATGTTGGGTGGATCGCTCAAGGCCGCGTTGCTGTTGAACACAGAGCCTGCTTACGACAGTGCTGCTGGCACTGCGGGTCTGAAGGCTGCTGACATGGTGGTCACGCTCAGTCCGTTCAAATGCAATATGGACGTGAGCGATGTGCTGTTGCCGATCGCTCCCTTCACCGAAACGTCAGGCTCTTTTGTCAACGCCGAAGGACGTGTGCAAAGTTTCCATGCCGTGGTACGCCCGTTGGGTGACACACGTCCCGCCTGGAAAGTGCTTCGTGTATTGGGCAATCTACTCGGTCTGGCTGGTTTTGACGCCGATTCGTCCCAAGCTGTCTTGGCCAACGCCCTGCCTGGCGTGGCCGCTGGCACGGTGGTGGATGCTTCGCGTCTTTCCAATGCCAGCTCTGCAGCTGTTGACCTCACCCCAGCCCACCTGCAACCGTGTGTGGCAGCCATCTATCAGTTGGATGGACTGGTGCGTCGCGCCACCTCGCTGCAACTCACGAACGATGCCCGCGCATCGAGCGCTCAGATCGAAGGAGTCAGCGCATGATTGACGCCATGTACAACGGCGGTATGGGCTTGATTGCGGCCTCGTGGTGGACCACGGCCGCATGGCCTGTGCTCTGGATTCTGATCAAGATCGTGGCTGTGCTTGCGCCCTTGATGGGAGCCGTGGCTTACCTGACGCTCTGGGAGCGCAAGCTGCTCGGCTTCATCCAGGTTCGCCTAGGTCCCAACCGCGTAGGGCCATTTGGCCTGCTGCAGCCCATTGCCGACGCCATCAAGTTGCTGACCAAAGAGATCATCAGCCCCAGCGCCGCCAGCAGTGGCCTGTTTCGCCTGGGCCCCATCATGGCCATCATGCCGGCGCTGGCAGCGTGGGTGGCGGTGCCGTTTGGCCCTGACGCCATTCTCGCCAACGTCAATGCCGGCTTGCTGGTCATTTTGGCCATCACGTCCATCGAGGTCTATGGCGTGATCATTGCCGGTTGGGCATCCAATTCCAAGTACGCGTTTCTGGGTGCACTGCGCGCTTCTGCCCAGATGGTCAGTTACGAAATTGCTATCGGCTTTTGTTTTCTGGTGGTTGTGATGACCGCAGGCAGTCTGCACCTCGGTGAGATCGTGGCTTCGCAGAGCCGCGGTATGGCGGCCGACATGGGGTTGAACTTCCTGTCCTGGAACTGGCTGCCCCTGCTGCCCATTTTCTTCGTCTACCTGATCTCCGGCGTGGCCGAGACCAACCGTCACCCTTTCGACGTGGTGGAAGGCGAGGCGGAAATCGTTGCCGGTCACATGGTCGAGTACTCGGGCATGGGCTTCGCCATCTTCTTCCTGGCCGAATACGCCAGCATGTGGCTGATTTCCATTCTGGCCGTTTTGATGTTCCTGGGCGGCTGGTTGCCACCTATCGACAGCGCGTTGTTCAACTGGATTCCCGGTTGGATTTGGCTGGGTCTGAAGACCTTCCTCGTCGTCTCGATGTTCATTTGGATCCGTGCCACTTTCCCGCGCTTCCGCTACGACCAGATCATGCGTCTGGGCTGGAAGATTTTTATTCCTGTCACGCTCATCTATCTGCTGCTGGTCGGCGCACTGATGCAGACCTCGTGGAATATCTGGAAATAAGCAGGGCGAATGACCATGTCTACAACCACCGCCTCCGTTGCCACGACCCTTGCCGTCGCTCCATTTTCCTTTCGGGACTTTTTCAAGAGCTTTTTGCTGGTTGAATTGTTCAAGGGCATGGCGCTGACGGGACGCTACGCGTTCCGTCGCAAAGTCACGGTGCAGTTTCCTGAAGAAAAAACACCGATCTCACCACGCTTCCGGGGTCTTCATGCCCAGCGCCGTTATGAAAACGGTGAAGAGCGCTGCATTGCCTGCAAGCTGTGCGAAGCGGTGTGCCCGGCCATGGCCATCACCATCGAGTCCGATGCCCGAGACGACGGATCGCGCCGCACTACGCGCTACGACATCGACCTGACCAAGTGCATTTTTTGCGGCTTTTGTGAAGAGGCCTGCCCTGTGGACGCGATTGTGGAAACCCACATTTTCGAATACCACGGTGAGAAGCGTGGCGATCTGTACTTCACCAAGGACATGCTGTTGGCCGTGGGCGACCGCTACGAAGCCGAAATCGCTGCTGCCAAGGCGGCTGACGCGCCTTACCGCTGATCCCTGGGCTGACCCAAGAACGAAGAACCCATTCCATGGACTACCAGACCGGCTTTTTTTACCTGTTCGCGGCACTGCTGCTGTTTGCAGGCTTCCGCGTAATCACCGCGCGCAACCCTGTGCACGCCGTGCTTTTCCTGATGCTTGCCTTCTCGCAGGCCGCTGCGCTTTGGCTGCTGTTGAAGGCGGAGTTTTTAGGGATCACCCTGGTGCTTGTGTACCTCGGCGCGGTGATGGTTCTTTTCCTGTTTGTCGTGATGATGCTCGACATCAATATGGAAGGTGTGCGCAAGGGTTTCTGGAAGCACTTCCCACTGGCTGCGGTCTTGGGCGTTTTGGTTGCGGCCGAACTCATCGCTGTGCAGTGGGCTGGTTTTCCAGCCATGTCCATGAGCCCCGATGCTCCCGGCACCGGTGTGAATGCCCCGGACTATGCCAACACCAAGGAATTGGGCCTGCTGCTCTACACCGAATACCTGTATCCGATTGAGGTGGCTGCAGTCATCCTGCTGGTGGCCATGATCGCGGCCATTGCCCTGACGCTGCGCCAGCGCAAGGACAGCAAGGCCATCAACCCGGGCCTGCAAGTCCATGTGCGTGCCAGCGACCGCCTGGTCGTGCTGCCCATGGCTGCCACCCAGAAATCCCCGCTGGCTGCTGAAGCGGCTGACACCGAAGAGGGCAAGGTATGAGCCTCACCAGTCTGACCCTGGGTCACTTTCTCACTGTGGGCGCGATTCTGTTCACGCTGTCTGTGGTCGGGATCTTCCTGAACCGCAAGAACCTCATCGTGTTGCTCATGGCCATCGAACTGATGCTGTTGGCGGTCAACATGAACTTCGTGGCGTTCTCCCATTTCTTGGGTGATTTGCATGGACAGGTCTTCGTGTTCTTCATCTTGACGGTGGCGGCTGCCGAATCGGCGATTGGTTTGGCCATTCTGATGCTGCTGTTCCGAAACAAGTCGTCGATCAGCGTCGAAGAACTCAACACCCTCAAGGGTTAAGCCCGTACCCGAAGAGGCAAGAACACCATGAGCACCACCCTTTCTGCAAGTACACTCTTGGCCGTCCCACTGGCTCCGCTGGTGGGTGCAGCCCTCGCGGGTATTCTGGGCACTACCTTTGGCGGCAACGTCATCGGTCGCCGCACCTCCCACACGCTCACCATCCTGGGCGTGTTCATCGCCTTCATCCTGTCTGCCATGACGCTCAAGAGCGTGGCGATGGATGGTGCGCGCTTCAATGAAACCATCTACGAATGGATGGTGGTGGGTGGCCTGAAGATGGAAATCGGCTTCATGGTCGATGGACTCACCGCCATGATGATGGTCGTCGTGACCTTCGTGTCGCTCATGGTGCACCTCTACACCATTGGCTACATGGAAGAAGATGCCGGCTACAACCGCTTCTTTGCGTACATCTCTCTCTTCACCTTTTCCATGCTGATGCTGGTGATGAGCAACAACCTGCTTCAGCTGTTCTTTGGCTGGGAAGCGGTGGGTCTCGTGTCCTACCTGCTGATCGGTTTCTGGTTCAACAAGCCCACCGCGATTTTTGCCAACATGAAGGCTTTCCTCGTCAACCGCGTGGGTGACTTCGGCTTCATTCTGGGCATCGGCCTGATCGTGGCCTACACCGGCAGCTTGAACTACACCGAGATTTTTGCCAAAGCGCCCGAGCTGGGTACGCTGGGTTTCCCCGGCACAGACTGGTTGCTGGTCACGGTGATCTGCATTTGCCTGTTCATCGGTGCGATGGGCAAGTCCGCGCAGTTCCCTTTGCATGTGTGGCTGCCCGATTCGATGGAAGGTCCGACCCCCATCTCGGCGCTGATCCACGCGGCCACCATGGTGACGGCAGGTATTTTCATGGTGTCGCGCATGTCACCGCTGTTCGAGATGTCGGACACGGCGCTCAACTTCATCATGGTCATTGGTGCCATCACGGCCTTGTTCATGGGCTTTCTGGGCATCATCCAAAACGACATCAAGCGGGTGGTGGCGTATTCGACACTGTCTCAATTGGGCTACATGACGGTTGCTCTGGGCGCGTCGGCTTACTCGGTCGCGGTGTTCCATTTGATGACGCATGCTTTCTTCAAGGCACTGCTGTTCTTGGCGGCGGGCTCGGTCATCATGGGTCTGCATCACAATCAAGACATTCGCTGGATGGGTGCCGTTCGCAAGTACATGCCTATCACCTGGATCACCTCCTTGCTGGGCACGCTGGCCCTGATTGGCACGCCGCTGTTCTCGGGTTTCTACTCCAAAGATAGCATCATTGAGGCGGTGCACTTCAGCAACCTGCCGGCCTCGGGTTTCGCTTACTTCGCGGTGCTGGCTGGCGTGTTCGTGACGTCTTTCTATTCGTTCCGCCTGTATTTCCTCGTGTTCCACGGTCAAGAGCGTTATGACCAAAACCCCGATGCCCACCATGGGCACGACGACCACCACCATGACCATGGGCACCACGGTGACGGTAAACCACACGAGTCTCCCTGGGTGGTGACGGTGCCGCTGATCTTGCTGGCGATTCCCTCTGTGGTGATCGGTTACATGACGATTGAGCCTATGTTGTTCGGTGACTTCCTCAAGGACGCCATCACCATCAACAGCGATGCTCATCCCGCGATGGCGAAATTTGCTGAAATCTTCCATGGACCGCTGGCCATGCTGAGCCATGCGCTCTACACCCCACCGTTGTACCTGGCCTTGGGTGGTGCTGTTATGGCTTGGTACATGTACCTGATCAACCCGGCGGTGCCGGCGGCCATTGGCCGTGCGCTCAAGCCCGTCGTCACCATTCTGGAAAACAAGTACTACCTTGACTGGTTCAACGAAAACGTGCTGGCCAAAGGCGCACGTGGCCTGGGCATTGGTCTGTGGAAGGGCGGCGATCGTGTGTTGATTGAGGGTGGTGTGGTCAACGCCAGTTGGAAACTGGTTGGTTGGGTGTCGTCTTTGGTGCGTCAAGCGCAGACAGGCTACCTGTACCACTACGCGCTGGTAATGATCGTGGGCGTGTTGCTGTTCATGACGTATTTCGTGTGGCTCGCCAAATAAGAGGAAGAACAAGATGGGTTTGCTGAGCCTTGCGATTTGGACGCCGATTTTCTTTGGCGTTGTGCTGCTGGCCTTGGGCCGTGACGATCAGGCACATGTGGTGCGCTGGATAGCGCTGGTGGGTGCGCTGGTGTCGCTGGCTGTGACCATTCCGCTTTACAGCGGTTTCGAAATAGGTACCGCTGCGATGCAGTTCGTTGAAAAGGGCCTCTGGATTGAGCGCTTCAACGTGCATTACCACCTGGGCGTGGATGGCATCTCGCTCTGGCTGGTGCTGCTGACGGCATTCATCAACGTGGTGGTGGTGGTCGCGAGTTGGGAGTCGATCACCCGCCGAGTGAACCAGTACATGGGGGCATTCCTGATTCTGTCGGGCTTGATGATCGGCGTGTTCAGCGCGCAGGACGCGATGCTGTTTTACGTGTTCTTCGAAGCCACCCTGATTCCGATGTACCTCATCATCGGCATCTGGGGCGGTCCCAACAAGATTTACGCCGCGTTCAAGTTCTTCCTGTACACGCTCATGGGTTCGCTGCTCATGCTGGTGGCTCTGATTTACCTCTACACCCAGTCTGGCGGGAGCTTCGCGCTGGCTGACTGGTACAAATTGCCCTTGAGCAGCACGGCGCAGACGCTGTTGTTCTTTGCCTTCTTCGCCGCCTTCGCCGTGAAGGTGCCCATGTGGCCGGTGCACACCTGGTTGCCAGACGTTCACGTTGAAGCGCCTACGGGTGGTTCTGCCGTGCTGGCCGCCATCATGCTAAAGCTGGGTGCTTACGGCTTTTTGCGTTTTTCGCTGCCGATCCTGCCGGACGCTTCGCAAGAATGGGCTTGGCTCATGATTGCGCTGTCGCTCGTGGCGGTGGTGTATGTGGGCCTGGTGGCCATGGTGCAGCAAGACATGAAGAAGCTGGTGGCCTATTCGTCGGTGGCTCACATGGGCTTCGTGACGCTGGGCTTCTTTGTGTTCAGTGACCTCGGTGTGTCGGGTGCCATCGTGCAGATGATTGCGCACGGCTTTGTGTCTGCGGCCATGTTCCTGGCCATTGGTGTGCTGTACGACCGTGTGCATTCGCGGGAAATTGCCGACTATGGTGGCGTTGTGAACACCATGCCCAATTTTTCGGCCTTTGCGTTGCTGTTTGTCATGGCCAATTGCGGCTTGCCGGGGACTGCTGGTTTTGTGGGTGAGTGGATGGTCATTCTGGCCGCGGTCAAATCCAACTTCTGGGTGGGCTCTGCTGCCGCGACAGCGCTGATTTTTGGTGCCGCCTATTCCTTGTGGATGTTCAAGCGCGTCTACCTGGGTCCTGTCGGTAACGACAACGTCAAGGGCTTGACCGACCTCAACCCCCGCGAATTTCTGGTGATGGCTTCACTGGCCATTGCCGTGCTGTTCATGGGTGTGTATCCCAAGCCATTTACCGATGTGATGGACGCTTCGGTCGCGGATCTGCTGCGCCACGTTGCCATCTCCAAACTGAATTGATTCCGTGACCGGTCAAAATAAAAGAGAGCGCTTACATGATTGACAATCTCAGCTGGGTCACGGCTTACCCTGAAATCCTGTTGCTGGTGATGGCTTGCGTGATCGCGCTGCTGGACCTCGGCGTCAAGTCGCCACTGCGTGGTGCCACTTATGTGCTCACACTGCTGACGCTGGCCGTGGTAGCCCTGTTGCAGGGTTATTACGCCAGTTCCGGCGAGACCATCATGGGCTGGGGCGGCATGGTCGTCAGCGACCCCATGGGCAATTGGCTCAAGTGTTTCGCTGCGCTCGCCATGATGGTGACCCTGGTGTACGGCCGTGCCTACGCTGGTGCCCGCGACATGCTGCGTGGTGGCGAATTGTTTACGCTGAGCCTGTTTGCTCTGCTGGGCATGTTTGTCATGATCTCGGGCCACAACTTCCTGGTGATCTATCTCGGCCTGGAATTGCTCACGCTGTCCAGCTACGCTCTGGTGGCCCTGCGCCGCGACGACGTGCAAGCCACCGAGGCTGCCATGAAGTATTTTGTGCTGGGCGCTCTGGCCAGCGGCTTCCTCTTGTATGGCATGTCGATGGTCTACGGTGCCACCGGCTCGCTGGATCTGGCCGAGGTGATGAAGGTCATTGCGGGCGGCGAAGCGATGCTCAAAGGCTCGGCCCAGGTGCTGACCCTGGGTCTGGTGTTCCTGGTGGCCGGCCTGGCCTTCAAGCTGGGTGTCGTTCCCTTTCATATGTGGGTGCCCGATGTCTATCACGGCGCCCCCACTGCGGTGACCCTGATGATTGGTGGCGCCCCCAAGCTGGCGGCCTTTGCCATCGTGGTGCGCTTGCTGGTGGAAGGCTTGCAGCCGTTGGCCTTCGACTGGCAGCAAATGTTGGCGGTGTTGTCGGTGATGTCCTTGCTGGTAGGCAACTTTGCAGCCATTGCACAGATCAACCTCAAGCGCATGCTGGCCTTTTCCACCATTGCCCAGATGGGTTTCATGTTGCTGGGTTTGCTGGCCGGTGTGGTGCAGGGCGACGCCAGCAACATGGCCAACGCCTACGGTTCGTCCATGTTTTACGTGGTCACCTACGTGCTCACCACGCTGGGCACCTTTGGTGTGATTCTCTTGCTTTCGCGCAGCGGGTTCGAGTCTGAAAACATCAGCGATCTGGCAGGTCTGAACCAGCGCAGCCCGCTCTACGCCGGTGTCATGGCCGTGTGCATGTTTTCTCTGGCAGGCGTGCCGCCGCTGGTGGGTTTTTACGCCAAGCTGTCCGTGCTGCAGGCGCTGCTCGCATCCAGCGACGGGTTCTACATCGGTCTGGCGGTGTTTGCTGTCTTGATGTCGCTGGTGGGCGCGTTCTACTACCTGCGCTTGGTCAAGGTCATGTACTTTGATGCGCCCACGCAAACTGCCGAAATTGTGGCCGCTGCGGACGTGCGATCGGTGCTCATGCTGAACGGTGCATTGGTGTTGGTTCTGGGCATTGTGCCAGGCGGCCTGATGGCCCTTTGTGCTCAGGCCGTGGCATCCCTGTTCATTTGAATCAGAAGGCAGATCACCGGCATGTGCGTCGGTGTGTCTGTCTGAAACTTGCAGCATCTCACTGGCTCAAACTGCACCTATGACCCATACCCTCTCTGTTTGGCTGGTGCTGATGGCAGCCTTGATCGCTGCCAACTTGCCTTTCGTCAACAACCGTTGGCTGGCCGTGATTCCTCGCAACCAACCCAAAACGCTCTGGCTGCGTGTGGGTGAGTTGTTTGTGTGTTACCTCTTGGTGGGGGTATTCGGTTTGGCTCTGGAGCAATCGGCGGGTCAGATCTACCCTCAAGGTTGGGAGTTTTACGCCACTACGGGTGCGCTGTTCCTGACTCTGGCTTTTCCTGGCTTCGTGTACCGCTACCTTTTCAAACGTCGCGGTTGACGACAGGTGTGGTGCTTGGACGGGCTTTTCCGGTCGATCCATGGTTTTCCGGCTGTGGACCGGTCAAAATCTTCAAAAGCAGGTTTGAAGTGGGTTTCCCCCACCCGTGTGGCTTCAATACTTTCTGCCGAGCTTGCTTCTAGGCTATTGTTCTGAATCACCGGTTACTCCTATGCCTCAAACGCCTGCCGCCGTTGATGCTCACCTGTCCGAAACCCTTGTTTCCCGAACCAAGTTGTTGCAAGGTCATTTTCTGCATGTGGTGCGAGACACCGTGCGCCTGCCTTCCGGACAAGAAGCCACACGCGAGTTTGTGTTGCATCCCGGTGCCGTAATGGTGATTGCATTGCTGGACGACGGTCGGGTTGTGTTAGAGCGTCAGTTTCGACACCCGATGCAGCAAGTCATGATTGAATTTCCTGCAGGCAAGCTGGATGCGGGCGAGGCCAGTTTGCTGTGCGCAAAGCGCGAGTTATTGGAAGAAACAGGCTACAGTGCCAGCGAGTGGGCGTTCGCAGGTCGGTTGGCCCCCACCATCGGGTATTCCAATGAAATCATCGATATTTGGTTCGCACGCGGTCTGAGTTTGGGAGAACGTCACCTGGACGATGGCGAGTTTCTCGATGTGTTCGCCGCTTCACCAGCCGAGCTCCAGTTCTGGTGTCGCTCTGGTGAGGTTATCGACGGCAAGACGCTGGTGGGTGCGTTGTGGTTGCAGAATGTGCTGCACGGTGATTGGGTGCTGGACTGGAGCCATGCGCCTCCCGTTCTTTCGCACCTCACTTGCACTGGATAATTGCGTTCATGAAAGTCCTCAATCTGCAGTGTGCTCGCCAGCATGGTTTTGAAGGCTGGTTTGCGTCGGAAGACGACTACGCTAGCCAGCAAGCGCGCGGGTTGCTGAGTTGTCCACTGTGTGGCGATATGCAGATTCAGAAAATGCTGAGTGCTCCGAGACTGAACCTGAGCACAAGCCGGGAGAGTTCACGTCTATCGGTAACTGCAGAAGCTGAGACCGGCGTTAACGCCCATGTTGGCTCGAATCAGGCAGCACCGGCCAAACAGCTTCAGGCGCAGTTGCTCAAAGCCATGCGTCAGGTGATCGCCAACACCGAAGATGTGGGAGACCGCTTTGCCGATCAGGCTCGGGCCATGCACCACGGCGATATGGCCCCGAGCAACATTCGCGGACGCACCACCCCAGAAGTGGCTATGGAGTTGGTGGATGAAGGTATTGATGTGGTGCCGCTACCGGATATTCTTGCGCTCAATGAAACCCTGCAGTAAATCGTGTGTGCCGTGCATGGCGCGGATCGAGCTGGGCGAAAGTCATCGGTGCCAATCACACGCACCATGCTTGGTGCATTGCCGCGCACTGCCAGCACGCGATCCAACAGGTCTTCCTTGCGGATGAGACTTTTGTTGATGTGCTCGATGCTCACGCTGTTGGCCGCGTAGACCGATTGGATGCGATTCCGCAAGAGATTGGCAAACTTCGGATAATCAAATATGCCGATACCACGCGAGTACAGAAAACTCTTCATCCTGCCTGTGTAACACGCCCGGGCAGTGTGTCCGTCACGATGATCTCGTCGTAGTACGACAACACACTGTGCGGGTTGGGCGCCTAGCACGCAGTCAATGCCGTCGTAGCCATGGTCGCTCGCCACGTTATCGGTTTGACGGTAATCGTATGACTTTTGCTTCCGGCACTGCCGACTTAGAATGAAACTGCTGCTCATTGAAGACAATCCAGCCATGCAGACCACACTGCAGCGCTCTTTTGAGCGCCGCGGTATCCAGGTGCTGACTTGTGGGGATGGCGCGCGCGCGCTGGCACTGTGGCAGGCTTGCCTGCCTGATGTGGTGTTGCTGGACCTGAGTCTGCCAGGGCGCGATGGTTTGCTGGTGTTGGGGGACGCACGTGCGGCCGGACTCACCACACCAACCATCATATTGACGGCTCGCGGTACTGTGGGAGACCGCATCGTGGGTCTCAACACGGGTGCTGACGATTACCTGCCCAAACCTTTCGATTTGGACGAACTGGAAGCCCGTGTGCGTGCCCTCGTGCGCCGTGCCAACGGCAACACGGAGACACACCACAACGCAATGGGAAAACCACTCGTGTGGTGCGGCATGCACTTGGAAAAAGACAGCGGGGCTGCTTACTTCAACGGCATGCCTTTGGAGCTGGCTCCGCGCGAACTGGCTTTGCTGAGAGCGGTACTGGGCAACCCAGGTCACGCTATTGCCAAGGAACGCCTGTTTGAACTGGTGTTTCCTGGAGAAAGCCAGGTACAACCCGAGGCCATTGAGGTGGTGGCTTATCGTTTGCGTAAAAAAATTGCACACACCGGCGCTCAACTTGTCACGCTGAGGGGGCTGGGCTACTTACTCAAGGCTGGAACCTGATGGCACCTGCTGTTGCTGCAGCCGATTTGCTCCACAAAGCACCGCCAAGTGAGCACCAGCCCAGCTCCCTGCGGCGAACCCTGCTGTTGGGTATTTTGCTTCCGGTATTCGGCTTTGTGCTGATCAACACCGTGGTGCTCTACCGCCAGGCACTGGCGGCAGCCGACACCGCCTACGACCGTACCCTTTTGGCCACGGCTAAATCATTGGGCGAACAATTGGAGGTTGTCGGTGAAGGCTCCAGTGCTCACATAAAGTCGTCTCTGCTGTACTCGGCACTTGAAGCCTTCGAGGCCGACAACCGAAGCCGTCTGTTTTATCGCGTCAGCGGCTTTTCGGGCGAACTCGTTTCGGGTTTTGAAGACTTGCCTGCAGGGCCGCAGACCATGCCTTCGCAGAAAATTTACGCCGCCTTGGTGCATTTTTACGACGACGAATACCGCGGTGTCCCCGTGCGCATGGCGGTGCTGCTGCAACCCGTAGCAGGCCTGGGGGGTCAGGGCATGGCAACCATTCAAGTGGCTGAAACCTTGGAATTGCGGGAAACCTTGGCCAGACAGATTTTGCTCGATACCCTGTGGCGGCAAGCTGTGCTTGTGTTGGTAATCGCCATGGTGGTGGTACTGGTCGTGCAGCACGCCACACGACCTGTGCGCGCACTCAGTCACGCGCTGGGAGCACGCAACGACAACGACCTTGCTCCCTTGCCTACGGCGGGCGCACCCCGCGAATTGCTGCCGTTGCTGGACGCCACCAACCAGCATATGCTTCGCTTGGCCCATTTGCTGGACCACCAAAAGAGGTTCGTGCGCGACACCTCGCACCAATTGCGCACGCCACTGGCGGTACTGAAAGTCCAGGTGCAATCAGCATTGCGCGGCGACATCGAACCTATGCAGGCCTTTGAGGAAATTGGTCACACGGTCGAGCGAGCCAATGAACTTGCCAACCAAATGCTGGCGCTGGCCAAAGTCGAACAACTTCGAGAAGACAAAACCACCCCCTGTACCGATTGGTCCGAGGTGGTGCGCGATGTGGCACTTGATCTCTCTGCCTTGATCGCGGAACGTTCGCTTGACTTTTCACTTGACATTGCGCCAGCCTTGGTGCGTTCGCACCTCTGGTCGCTTCGCGAACTGAGCCGCAACCTGCTGCATAACGCCATAAAGCACACACCTGCAGAGTCGCGTCTGGCGGTCGTTTTGGTGAGCGATGCACAGACCGCTGCACTTACCATCAGTGACAGTGGCCCCGGCATTTCATCTAACTTGCGCGAGCGTTTATTTCAGCCTTTTTCCACCGAGACGGGGGCGGGTACGGCAAGCACCGGATCGGGTTTGGGTTTGGCTATTTGCCTCGGGATCGTGCGCTCACTGAATGGCAGTATTGAGTTGACCAACCGCGAAGCACACGCACAGGTGGTGGGTCTGGACGCTACTGTGCGCTTGCCCTTGGTCCTTTGAGTGTGCACAGAAACCTAGAAACATCTAAAACCACTTTACATGAACACCGACAACACCTTGTTAAAGGTCCGTCTTGACAAGTGGCTTTGGGCAGCCCGCTTTTACAAGACTCGAAACCTTTGCTCTCAAGAAATAGACAAAGGTCGAGTGCGTCAAAATGGGCAGTTGGCCAAACCTTCACGCGATGTCAAGCCCGGAGACACACTGGAGTTACGCACCGGTCCGGTGGTGCGAACGGTGGTTGTTCGGGCACTCAGCAATGCACGCGGCCCTGCATCTGCTGCGGCTTTGCTCTATGAAGAAACAGCGGAATCCATCGCTGTGCGGGTGGCTACCGTCGAGCAACGCAGGCTGGCTCCCGAACCTGCCCAACACTTGAACCAAGGCCGTCCCACTAAGCGAGACCGGCGCGAACTGGATCACCTAAAAGATAACGCCTCCCGAGGTGAGTGGAACGCACGATGGAGTGCTTCACTGGACGACTGAATCGCATGCCAATACGACCTGCGACACCTACCCCCGAGAGATCAGTGAGTAAAGCGGTTGGCAATGAAGCTCAACCAGTCAAAGTTTCACATGCTCGCAGAAAACACCCCGTCTGATCCGGGCGCATCGCAATAGGATGCCGTGATGGCTCACCGGCCTCAATCAGGTGCATGGCGCGGCCGTGGCGCAGGCTGTGCGGAGATGTTTTTTGATGCCGAGTTCTGCAATCACCCGCGCCAGGAGTGCTGGGCCTTCATGGCGGTGAAGCAGTCGGCGAGTTGCTGGAGCAAGAGAGAGGTGACTTGATGGTCAAAATGGGTGCCGATGCGGCGTATGGCGCGGGCATAACCATCAATGGTCTTGGGCTGAAGGTCTTTGAGCCGCATCTGTTTAGAGACAGATGGTCATACCTGTGCCATCTTCTTCGATCCATCTGCTCACCGGCAACAGGCCTTGCTTCCATTCGAAACAGTTTTTCAAACGCTGTGGAAAACTTTGTGTGTGACTTACCTGTGGGGGTTCTGATTGACACAGCGATGCAGTGCGACCAGTAAAATGTGTGCTGTTTTGACATCAACCCTCAGGAAACTTAGCATGTCTCTTTTCTCAGCCGTTGAAATGGCTCCGCGCGACCCGATTTTGGGTCTGAATGAACAGTTCTCTGCCGACACGAACCCCAACAAAGTCAACCTCGGCGTGGGTGTGTATTTCGACGACAACGGCAAACTTCCCTTGCTCCAGTGCGTTCAAGCGGCAGAAAAAACCATGATGGCTACACCCAGCGCGCGTGGATATTTGCCCATTGACGGTATTGCAGCCTATGACGCAGCGGTGAAGAGCCTGGTTTTTGGTGTCGACAGCGAGCCCGTGCAATCAGGTCGTGTGGCCACAGTACAAGCGATTGGTGGCACTGGCGGTCTGAAAATTGGCGCCGACTTTCTGAAACGTTTGAGCCCAAACGCCAAGGTGTTGATCAGCGACCCCAGCTGGGAAAACCACCGCGCGTTGTTCACCAACGCTGGTTTTTTGGTGGACACTTATGCTTATTACGACGCCGAAAAGCACGGCGTGAACTTTGAAGCCATGCTCGCCAGTCTGAATGCTGCTGAGTTTGGCACGATCGTCGTGCTGCATGCCTGCTGCCACAATCCAACGGGCTACGATCTTACTGCAGAGCAATGGGATCAGGTGATCGACACAGTCAAGTCTCGCGGCCTCACGCCCTTTTTGGATATGGCTTACCAAGGTTTTGGTCATGGCATTGCAGAAGACGGCTCCGTGATCTGCAAGTTTGTTGCTGCCGGCCTCACATTTTTTGTATCAACATCTTTTTCCAAGAGTTTCAGTCTATATGGCGAGCGTGTTGGCGCATTGTCCGTGTTGTGTGAAGATAAAGAAGAGGCTTCACGAGTCCTCTCTCAACTAAAAATTGTGATCCGCACCAATTACTCAAATCCGCCCATCCATGGCGGTGCCGTGGTGGCAGCCGTATTGAATAACCCTGAGTTGCGTGCTTTGTGGGAAAACGAACTGAGCGACATGCGCGTGCGGATCAAGGCTATGCGCCAAAAGTTGGTCGATGGCCTGAAGGCCGCTGGAGTCAAGCAAGATATGGCTTTCATCACCAAGCAGATCGGTATGTTCAGCTATTCCGGCCTGAGCAAAGATCAAATGGTGCGCTTGCGCAACGAATTCGGTGTATACGGCACCGATACGGGTCGCATGTGCGTTGCAGCGCTCAACAGCAAGAACATAGACTACGTTTGTCAGGCGATTTCCAAAGTGGTCTGATGAATTTGATGTGGGAAAAAAACAGCCACCCCAACAGACGTGACGGCTGCCGTAGATGAGGTCCAAAAAAGTCTGAATGCTGTTTGATATGCCACAAGCACGTCGTGAGGCTGTACAGGTAAGGCTCCAAGATCATGCAATCGTCACAATGACTGGGGCTGAGTTACCGACGGTGCGAAGTGCCATCGATCTGTCTGGCGGCCGCGATTGGGGTGCTGTTCGCGGGCGCGCTGCAGGCGATGGTCAGGTGCTCAGTCAGGCCCAGGAAGCCACTATCCAGCGCATGATCATCGACAAGCGCTCCGAGCAACTCAAGATAGATTTGGGCCCGTGGAGTAGTGCCGCACTGGGTCAGTTCATCGAGTAATGATTTGGCATTAATCTGCAAATGCTCAGCATCGGCAAGTACCTCATCTACTGGGCTTCACAGGCTTAAATCCATCAAGCACGCTGGCCTCGAAGTACCGAAGTCTGATGGTGATCCGGCTGATCTACATCCTGCTGTCGCGGCGCCAGCCCTATCTCGATCAGCACATCGATTACGCCGCCATGAGCGCGAAGAAGAACGCACCGCGCTGGATCAAGCAGCTCAAGGCCATCGGCAAGTGGCCCACTGCCAGCGCAGGCGCTGTGGCCCTCGCCGCCATCTGATTCACCGCCGATCTTCCGGGGTCGGGCCCAGCGGTTTTTCCTGTCATGCTGCAGGTCGGCTGGGGTTCACTTGTCGTTACCTGGATGGGTTTTCACGGTAACGGCGTCGCCCCACGCTGTGGGTTGACTGCAATAGCAAGCGGGCGTCGATATCAGCAAAAAATTCAGGCTCGGGCGCCAACTCCAATGGTACGGCCCACATGCGAGGAGGCATGGGGTTGTTTTCTTCTATGACTGATGCGAAACATTTGACGGCATCTTTTTCAGTACAGATCAAAAGGCCGTCTTCACTTTGCTGGAGCGTGGTGTATGCAGCGGAATCCGCATGGTCTGGCAAGGCCAGTTCGCGCGCGAGGGTGAGGCCGCGCGCCCGTAGCATGTCGAAAAACACGCTAGGTCTTGCGATGCCTGCCACCGCGGTCAGGGCCTGACCTTTCAGTTGCTCCAGTGCAATGCGTTGGCCGTGCGGGCCAACAGCGTACTGTGCCAAGCGGCGAACGGCGTTGAAGATGGGTATACCCGGTACAGAAGCGATGTCGGGCGGTTGTGCGCCTTCTCGGTGCTGGCGCAGCACCATATCAGGACGGTAGGCTGAACCACTGGCCGGTGGCCAGGATTCGCGCAGCAGTCCAGCAGGCAGCAGCCAGTCGTTGCCGCAGCCACGTTCGTCAAACACCGCAATTGCAATGTCGCGTACCAGGGCCAAGTGTTGCAGCCCGTCATCGCACAGCAGCACATTGACGTGTGGATGCGCCGCCAGCAGTGCTTGACCTGCTGACACCCGCTGGCGGGCCACGAACACCGGCGCACCTGTGGTCCGTTGGATCAGCGCAGGCTCGTCGCCACTGTCGGTTGCTGGCGTTGTGGCAGTCACTTCCACCACAGCATCGCTGCTGCGCCCGTAGCCGCGTGAAATCACACCGGGGTGCCAGCCCTGCGCGCTCAGGTGTTGCACCAGTGCAATCACCGTGGGGGTTTTTCCTGCGCCACCCACCACCACGTTGCCGACAACAATGACGGGAACCGGCAACCGGTGGGATCGCAAAAGACCCCATGCATAGCCTTGCTTGCGCAACGCCACCAGCGCGCCGTAAAGCCAGGAAATCGGCCTCAGCAGCCACGCGCTCAATCCGCGATGCTGGGCAATGCTTTGCCAATAGGCTTGACAGCCCACCGATCCCTCACGCGTGGTTGCCATGCCTCAGTCTTGCCGTGATCAGGGTTTACCGCTGGCGGCTTTACCACCGGACTGCTGGGTTGCAAAGGTAATTTGCACCAGTCCAGCACGCCGAGCCGCATCCATCACGTTGATTACCGACTGGTGAGTCGCAGCCGCGTCGGCACTGATGATGACGACTGCTTCACGGTTGTATTGGCCTGCCTGAGAGAGCGCGAGGGTGAGAGCTTCCACTCCGGCGCCATCAAGTACTTCTTTGTTGATGGAGTAGCGACCGTCGCTGCTGATAGCCACGATCACTTCTTTTGGGTTTTCTCGCTGCGCCTGAGCGTCCGCAACAGGCAAGTTCACCTGGAGTTCGGTGAACTTGCTGTAGGTGGTACTGAGCATCAGAAAAATCAGTACCACCAACAAAATGTCAATGAACGGGATCAGATTGATCTCGGGTTCGTCTCGGTTACCAAGTCTGAAGTTCATGGCACCATCCCCAATAGCGCATGAAATACCAAGAGAAGAAGAGAACCAAAGGTGCGGATGTTCATTTGCGTAGGTTCACCAAGTGGCGGGCAAACTGCTCGGCAGCCAACTCCATGGACAGCAGGTAATCATCTACCCGACCGCGGAAGTAGCGCCAGAAAATCAGTGCGGGAATTGCCACGATCAGGCCAAAAGCCGTGTTGTAGAGTGCGACTGAAATGCCGTGCGCGAGCTGTCCCGGGTTGCCTGCGCCAGGAGCCAGGCCTGCGCCACCGTCGCCAGCCTGGGAACCAAATATTTCAATCATGCCGATGACCGTACCCAGCAAGCCCAGTAGTGGCGCTGCTGAGGCGATGGTGGCAATGGCGCCCAAGTAGCGTTGAAGTTTGGCTGCCGCCTTTCGGCCCGCCCCCTCTAGGCTGGAGCGCAAATCGTCTTCGCTGGCGCTGGGGTTGTTGTGAAGCACTTGAAAGCCGCTGGCCAACACTTCGCCCAACACCGAATTTTGCTCCAGCTGCATCACCACATCGGCTGCAGGTATGCCGTTGCGTGAAACCATGATGGCCTCGTCAAGCAACTTGGGAGGCATGATTTTGGTGGTTTTTAAGGCAATGAAGCGCTCAATCACCAAGGCCATTCCGAGCACAGAACAGATGATGAGCGGCCAGATCGGCCAGCCTGCGGCTTGTATGATGGAAAGCAAAACGGGGCTCCAAGGAAATGCCGCCATACAGTGACGGCCCATGTGCAATCCTTGTGATTATGGCTCAGTGCCATTGGTGTCACTGATCTGCCCAGTTCGTAAACCCCGCATATTGCGATGCGCCATGCCACACAGCCCTTGATGTTTTGAGCCTGTAGCTTGCTCGACGAATCTGTGGATAACTTTGTGAAAAACCTGCTCCAATCGTCGTGCAACACGGAAAATAATTTCATTGTGGACAACATGAAGATAAAACAGGCCGTGCGAAATACAATGAAATCAATAGCTTGGACCAACACCGGCTGTTTTGTGACATTTTTCTTCCAAGCAGCCAACATAGCCACTGGCTGTGGACAGTTTTTCTTTGGGATGACCAATGACTGAGCTGCACATCACACAGCAGCTCTCGCCAGGAGGGCGGGTTTGGGCGGTTGGTCCGTTGATGCGCGCTATTGCCGACGCTTTGGCTAGCCGTTTCAACCCGGTCGTGGTCCGCGGTGAGTTGTCTGGTTTTTCCCGTGCGACCAGCGGTCATTGCTACTTTGTGCTGAAAGACGAGACAGGGCAGGTACGCTGTGCCATGTTTCGCCGAGCGGCCGATCAGCTTGGTTTCAACCCACGTGATGGGCTGCGGGTAGAAGCCCGTGGCAAACTGGATGTGTATGGCCCTCGGGGTGACCTGCAACTGATTGTAGATAGCCTGCAACCCGCTGGGCAGGGTGCGCTGTTTGAGCAGTTTTTGCGCCTCAAGGCTCAGTTGGAAGGGGACGGCCTTTTTGACTCCGCACGCAAGCGGAGCTTGCCTGCGCAGCCGCACAGCATTGGCATCGTGACTTCTCTGGGTGCAGCGGCTTTGCGCGATGTCGTGAGTACTTTGCGCCGCCGCGTACCCCATCTGCCTGTTGTTGTCTACCCTGCCGCTGTACAAGGGGCTCTTGCGCCGGGTGAGTTGTGTGCTGCCTTGAAAACAGCCTACCGCAGACACTCCGAAACCGGTGAAAGCGAGGTGCTGTTGTTGGTGCGGGGCGGGGGATCGCTAGAAGACCTTTGGTCGTTCAACGACGAATGGGTGGTGCGAACCCTGGCGCAGGCGCCTATGCCTGTGGTGTGCGGAGTGGGGCATGAAACCGATTTCACCTTGGCCGATTTCGTAGCCGATTTGCGCGCGCCTACGCCCACCGCCGCAGCAGAAATGTGTGCCCCCTCGCGTGATGTGCGTCTGGGTGAGCTGGCCTATCTGCAGGAGCGCATGGGCGAAGTCTGTTGCAACGCTATTGACCAGCGAGCTCAACACTTGGACCGCCTAGCCCATCGCATGGGCCGACCTTCGGCTCGGATACACGGCAGCCACCAACGACTGAACACTTTACAACACCGCTTGCACAGCGCGCTGATGTTGTCCAGTCAGCGTCAGCAGATTCAGTTTCGCAATCTGGAAGCCAAGCTGCCCCTGGTGCTGCAGCGTGCCATAGAGCAGAAAAGCCGTCGACTGCTGTGCTGCGAAACATCTCTGGGGTTGCTGGATCCACGCCTGGTGCTTGAGCGAGGATATGCCTACCTGACCGATGACCAAGGCCAGGCGATTTCCCGAACCAACCAAACCAAGCCTGGACAAACCCTTCGCGCCATGCTGGCCGACGGTGAACTCAAGCTCACTGTGGATAGCTGAGGTCTCAGAAACCCTGTTCGTGGTGGTTGTCGCCGGGCTTGCCTACAATGCTTGGCTGGCGCACCTGTTGGAACACTATCCAACGGCTTAACGTCCACAATACCCACAGCACGAGGAACTCATGGAACACACCCTGCCCGCATTGCCCTACGCTATCGACGCACTGGCACCCCATTACTCACAAGAAACGCTGGAGTTTCACCACGGCAAGCACCACAACGCATACGTGGTCAACCTCAACAATCTGCAAAAGGGCACCGAGTTTGAAGCTATGGACCTAGAGTCCATCGTCAAGCAATCCAGCGGCGGTGTGTACAACAATGCCGCCCAGATCTGGAACCACACTTTCTTCTGGAACTGTATGAAGCCCAATGGTGGTGGCGAACCGTCTGGTGCGCTTGCAGATGCCATTAATGCAAAGTGGGGCAGCTACGCCGCTTTCAAAGACGCTTTTGTGAAAAGCGCTGTGGGTAACTTCGGCTCGGGCTGGACCTGGCTGGTCAAAAAGGCCGATGGTTCGGTGGATATTGTCAACATGGGCGCAGCGGGCACCCCACTGACCACTGGTGACAAGGCGCTGCTGACCGTCGATGTCTGGGAGCATGCTTACTACATCGACTACCGCAACATGCGTCCTAAGTTTGTTGAAGCTTTCCTAGACAAATTGGTGAATTGGTCGTTTGCTGAAGCTAATTTCGCCTGATCCCCGGTTTCGATTTTTTGAAAGGCCCGAAGGCAATGCCTTCGGGCCTTTTTCCGGTTGTGCGCCCAGCATGCGCGCACACCTGCGGGTGCAATTCCCGCTACGAGCTGGTCACAGTGAGCAAAGTGAAGCGCAACTGCGAGAGGGTGACTGATCGTGGGAAGAAAGCGTGGAGCTTAAATCGTGAACCTCTATCCAGCGCCTGCTCTCCAGCAGCTCACCTCTGGGTGTGCCGTTGTCTTGTTTGAACGCTCTGGCCCACATCCAGGCGTTCATGACGCCCAGGGGCTCTCGCTGGTGGGCATGACGCATAGGTGGGGTGCAGCAGCAGGCCGCGCTGTGCTTCGTAGTTCAGCGGCCCCAGCCCTTGCGTTTGCTGGCCGTTGAAAGCCAGCTTTGTGGTGTCTTGGCTGCACAGCACCACGCTGTGCTGGGCAATTCTCTTTTGTGTGGCATCCCAGTGCGCGCTCATCACATCCCAACTGATTTCTTCGTTGCCCAGAAAACCGTAGGCCGCGATGGTCTCGCTCCTGTTCTTACACGCACCGGGAATACTGGAACCAGTCGTTTGGCTCAGCCTTTCGGCCAGCAGCACCGCGCGCCGGTTCAGCAGCGCATCACCCAGCTCCAGCGTCTCAAATTCTTCCTCTGCCCAGTCCATCTTGCACCTCCTCCCCGTACAGCGTTGCTACCCTTAGGACTTGTGTACAACGAGATGACTTCAGGTACGGTTCTGTTGACGGATCGCGTGCCGACCACCCGTGCGTGCACTATGCACGACCTTCTTGATGCCTTGGATCGTCTGAATGCTGCTGACGCCAGACTGTCGGTTCGCGATGGTGCAACACATCGCACCCCATTTCGGTTTTCAGTGGGTGCCCCCAGCCGCTTTTTTACCTCAGATGTTGGCCAAGGTGGCACAATCGCTGTTTGCAGTCAGGTCCTTCCACAGCCACTGTCGCATCCGCCAATCGGTTCAGCCGTGTCGCGGAAGGTTTTTTTTACCAGCTAATGTTTCCTGTAGGGAAACGGAGGTCAGCGGATTTATGAGCGATTCCCAAGCAAACGGGG
>NZ_JAUSOO010000044.1 GCF_030656115.1 Hydrogenophaga sp. | reverse complement strand
CTTCACCGACCTTGACGATACCCTTTTCGACGCGGCCCGTGACCACGGTGCCGCGGCCCGAGATCGAGAAGACGTCTTCAACCGGCATCAGGAAGGGCAGGTCGAGCGGACGCGCCGGCTGCGGGATGTAGTCGTCCACAGTCTGCATGAGCTCGAGAACGCGCTGTTCGCCGATTTCCGGGTTCACACCGTCGGTCGCGGCCTTGGCCGAACCCTTGGTGATCGGAATATCGTCGCCCGGGAACTGGTACGACGAGAGCAGCTCGCGCACTTCCATCTCGACCAGTTCCAGCAGTTCTTCGTCGTCGACCAGGTCAACCTTGTTCATGAAGACCACCAGAGCCGGCACGCCGACCTGACGGGCCAGCAGAATGTGCTCGCGCGTCTGCGGCATCGGGCCGTCAGCGGCCGAGCACACCAGAATCGCGCCGTCCATCTGCGCCGCACCGGTAATCATGTTCTTCACGTAGTCGGCGTGGCCCGGGCAGTCGACGTGCGCGTAATGGCGGTTCGGCGACTCGTATTCCACGTGCGCGGTGTTGATGGTGATGCCACGGGCCTTCTCTTCAGGCGCTGCGTCGATCTGGTCGTAGGCCTTGGCGGCACCACCGAACTTGGCCGACAGCACCGTGGTGATCGCCGCCGTCAGCGTCGTCTTGCCATGGTCCACGTGACCAATGGTGCCCACGTTCACGTGCGGCTTGGTCCGCTCAAATTTCTCTTTTGCCATTTTTCAGCTCCAAAATCAAAATTGCCGAAACACCAGATCCAAAACAAGAATCATTGGTGCCCTTGGCGGGAATCGGACCCGCGACCTCTCCCTTACCAAGGGAGTGCTCTACCACTGAGCCACAAGGGCCAAGGCGCCCGACACAGCAGGCACCCCAGAAAATTCACTGCATTGCTCGCAAGAACAAACCAACCATCAATACCACCTGGAGCGGGAGACGGGAATCGAACCCGCGTCATCAGCTTGGAAGGCTGGGGTTCTACCATTGAACTACTCCCGCCAAAGAAACCCGAACCACTTGGCCCAGATCACCTTGAGCGCGACATCCCAATCGCTCTCAGATCACATCAACTGCTGGTGGAGGAGGCTGGATTCGAACCAGCGTACGCGTTAGCGGGCAGATTTACAGTCTGCTGCCTTTAACCACTCGGCCACCCCTCCGTAGCGCAGCCCAGAATTATGCCATGGTTTTTTCGACTTTCACCAGCTTGTTTTCAATTTCGTGGGCTGACCACCGAATGGCTTCCGCATGTTGCGCTTGGAGCCACCGGTTGACCCGTCCAAAATGACCGCACCCCAAGAAAGGGGCGGGACCTCTGCTGGCCGAAAGCGGTGACGGATGGTTGGCCGACAAGATGGCGTGGCGGTGGGAGTCAATGAGCGCCGCTTTCTTTTGAGCGTGTGCACCCCACAACAGAAACACCTTGGGCAAACCCGTCTGGCTGCAATGCTGAATCACAGCGTCCGTGAGTGCCTCCCAACCCTGACCTGCATGGCTGGCTGGTTGACCGTCTTCGACGCTCAGACAGGTGTTGAGCAACAACACGCCCTGCTCAGCCCAATGCACCAAGGAGCCGTGTGTGGGCGTGGGCAGGGTCAGATCGCGCTGCAGTTCTTTGAAGATGTTTCGCAGACTCGGGGGCAACTTCACGCCAAGTGCGACAGAAAACGCCAGCCCCTCGGCCTGCCCAGGTCCGTGGTACGGGTCTTGACCCAAAATCACCACCCGCACGGCTTCGGGTGCGGTGAGCGTGAGCGCACGCAAAGGTTGCGGCGGATAGATGACAGCACACGCTGCACGCCGTTGCCGCAGAAAGGCCTGCAAGCGGGCGCCCTCGGTAGAAGCACGAAAAGCCTCGACGATCGGCACCCAACCGGGCTGCAGGGCAGTCTCGGTCTCATCGACGCCAGCCAGACTGGGCGTGGCAGGCGTTGCGCCGTCCAGGTCGAGCACCGCTTGCATCGGCATCAGGTTGGGGCTCCAGCGAACAGTTCAGCCAACGCCAGGCCGGGTTCGGGCGCGCGCATGAAGGTTTCCCCCACCAGAAAGGCGTGCACGCCTGCGCGGCGCATCGTTTGCACATCGGCGCGCGACACAATGCCGGACTCGGTGATCAACAGACGGTCGGCGGGCACATCGTTCAGCATGTCCAGCGTGGTTTGCAGCGTCACCTCAAACGTACGCAGGTTGCGGTTGTTGATCCCCAACAGCCGGGTCTTGAGTTGGAGCGCCCGCTGCAGCTCTGCGCGGTCGTGCACCTCCACCAATACCGCCATGTTCAGGCTCATGGCCAATGCTTCCAGCTCGGCCATGCGCGCACCGTCCAGGCAGGCTGCGATCAGCAAAATAGCGTCGGCACCCATCGCTCGGGCTTCGTAGACCTGGTAGGGGTCCACCATGAAATCTTTGCGCAGCACCGGCAGGTCGCAGCTGGCGCGGGCCTGCTTCAGGTAGTCCGGGCTGCCCTGGAAAAACTGGCGGTCGGTGAGCACCGACAGGCACGCTGCGCTGACCTGGCCATCGCCTGCCGCGTAGCTTTGCGCAATGTCGGCGGGAATGAAGTCGCCACGGATCACGCCTTTGCTGGGGCTGGCTTTTTTGATTTCAGCAATGACGGCCGCCTGACCAGCGGCGATCTTGGCGCGCAAGGCACCCTCGAAGTCGCGGGTGAGCACGCGGCTCTCGGCGTCAAAGCGCACCAAGTCCAGCGATTTTTTTCGCTGTGCAGCGGCAATTTCCTCGTGCTTCACGGCCACGATTTTTTGAAGGATGTCGCTCATTTTTCAGGCTCTGCGTTGGGGGTATCTGGGGGATTTGGTCGGGTTGCAGGCGCAGGCGCCGGGTTTTTCAAGATGCTCAAAAATACGCGGTGCATCACCCACCCGGCCACCACGAACACCAGCGAAACGCCGATGGCGATCCAGGCGCCTTCATTTTGCAGCCAGACGGGCATGTTGAATGCGCCCGTCAGGGGCCCACGCTGGCACTGGCCAGCTGGCTGAATGCGGTCAGATCGGCCAGTTTGCGTGCGGCGGCACCCGACTCGATGGCACGGCGCGCCAGCGCAATGCCCTGCACCATGTCGCTGCACACATTGGCGGCGTACAGTGCCACGCCGGCATTGAGCGCCACGATGTCTTTGGCGGCCCGGGTGGCGGGTTCGTCGCTGTTGTTCAGCACGCCCAGCAGCATGGCCTTGGACGCTTCGGGCGTTTCCACGCGCAGCGTGCGGTTGCTGGCCATGGTCAGGCCAAAGTCTTCGGGGTGAATTTCGTACTCGGTGATCTCACCATTCTTGAGCTCACCCACCAAAGTGGCTGCACCCAGCGAAACCTCGTCCATGCCGTCGCGCCCATAAACGACGACCGCGTGTTCGGCGCCCAGACGCTGCAGAGCACGCACCTGGATACCGACCAGATCGGGATGGAACACACCCATCAGGATGTTGGGCGCTGAAGCCGGGTTGGTGAGCGGCCCCAGGATGTTGAAGAGGGTCTTCATGCCCAGCTCGCGGCGCACCGGCGCCACGTTTTTCATGGCCGGGTGGTGGTTGGGTGCGAACATGAAGCCCAGACCCACCTGCTCGATGCAGCGTGCGATCTGCTCAGGCGCCAGGTTGATGTTCACACCCAGGCTTTCCAGCACGTCGGCGCTGCCGCTTTTGCTGCTGACGCTGCGCCCGCCATGTTTGCTGACCTTGGCACCCGCCGCCGCCGCCACGAACATGGAACAGGTGGAAATATTGAAGGTGTGCGAGCCGTCGCCACCGGTGCCCACGATGTCCACCAGATGGGTCTTGTCGGCCACATGCACCTTGGTGGAGAACTCGCGCATCACCTGCGCGGCGGCGGTGATCTCGCCGATGGTTTCCTTCTTCACGCGCAGGCCGGTGATGAAGGCCGCCATCATCACCGGCGACATCTCGCCGCTCATGATCAGGCGCATCAGGTGCAGCATCTCGTCGTGGAAAATTTCGCGGTGTTCAATGGTGCGCTGCAGGGCTTCCTGCGGGGTGATCTTGTGGCTGTGGGGCATGGGTGTCTCCAGAACTTAACGGTTGGGATTGTCCGACATGGCCAGCTTCAGGCCAAAGCCAACGAACAGGGCGCCGGCGGCGCGGTCCAGCCAGTGCAAGGTGCGCTGCACGGCGCTCACGCGGTGGGCAGCCCAGCCGGCGAGCCAGGCGTAGCCGAAGTTGATCGGCAGCGAGTTGAGGTTGAACAGCAGGCCCAGCAGCAGGAAGGTGGTGACCTTGTCGGGTGCGCCGGGCGCGATGAACTGCGGCACGAAGGCCAGAAAAAACAGCGCGACCTTGGGGTTGAGCACGTTGGTGAGGAAGCCGCGTCGGTAGATGCGCCAAAGGTTGGCTGGGACTTTGATCCGAGCGACATCGGTTGGCACCACCGACGAGCCGCCCTTGGCCAACAGCAGCTTGACGCCCATCCACACCAGGTACGCGGCACCGATCCACTTGAGCACGGTGAAGGCCGTGGCCGAGGTGGCGAGCAGCGCGCTCACGCCAAGCGCCGCCGCGAACACGTGCACGAAGCAGCCGCTGACGATGCCCAGCGCGGCCACGATGCCGGCGCGCACGCCGCTCTTGAGCGCGTTGCTCACGATGTACAGCACATCGGGTCCGGGCGTGAGGTTGAGCAGCCAGCCCGCCGCGATGAACATGAGCAACTGCGGGGTGTCGGGCATGGTGCGTTCTCCGTTCGGGGTTCAGTACGGACCGCTGCGCCCTGCGACGGCCGACGTAGCGGGGGCTTCGGCGAAGAAGCGGCGCACCGTGGCGATGGCGTGATCGATACCGGCCGTGTCCACGTCAAGGTGGGTCACGAAACGCAGGCCGATCAGGCCGGTGGCCAGCACGCCATTCGCTTTCAGGAAGTCCAGCAGCGCCGGCCCACGGCCATCGGCCACATCGACAAAGACGATGTTGGTCTGTGCCGACTTCACCGCCAGGCCGTCGATGCCGCCCAGCCCGTCGGCCAGACGCCGGGCGTTGGCATGGTCCTCGGCCAAGCGATCCACGTGGTGGTCCAGCGCGTGCAGCGCACAGGCCGCCAGCAGCCCCGCCTGGCGCAAGCCACCCCCAGCCATCTTGCGGATGCGGCGGGCGCGCTGGATCAGTTCGTGCGATCCGCAAAGGGCCGAGCCCACCGGCGCGCCCAGGCCCTTGCTGAAGCAGATCGAGAGGCTGTCGAAAAGGTCGGCGATCTCGCGCAACCGCTGGACAGCTGCTTGTCCTTCCGCGGCGGAAGCGACGGCCGCATTGAACACCCGCGCGCCATCCAGGTGCGTGGCCAGCCCGTGCTCGCGTGCGAGCGCCGTGGCGTCACGCAGGTAGTCGTCGGGCATCACATGGCCGTTCCAGGTGTTCTCCAGGCAGAGCAGACGGGTGCGTGCGAAATGCGGGTCGTCGGGTTTGATGGCTGCGGCAATGTCGTCCAGCGCCATGCGGCCTGCGGCGTCCTGCACCAGCGGCTGCGGTTGCACACTGCCGAACACCGCGGCACCGCCACCTTCGTAGCGATAGGTGTGGGCCAGTTGCCCGACGATGTACTCGTCGCCCCGGCCGCAGTGCGCCAGGATGCCGCAGAGGTTGCTCTGCGTGCCCGAGGGCATGAAGAGCGCGGCCTCTTTGCCGGTGATCATGGCGATGCGTTCCTGCAGCGCGTTGACCGTGGGGTCGTCACCGAACACGTCGTCGCCCAGGGGCGCAGCCATCATGGCGGTGCGCATGGCTTCGGTGGGCTGCGTGACGGTGTCGCTGCGCAAATCAACGGTCTTCATGCTTGTTCCAGAAAGTTTTTCAACATCGCATGGCCGTGTTCGGTGAGGATGCTTTCCGGGTGGAACTGCACGCCTTCAATGGCCAGTGTCTTGTGCCTGACGCCCATGATCTCGCCGTCGGGCGTCCAGGCCGTGACCTTGAGGCAGTCCGGGCAGGTTTCGCGGTCGATCGCCAGCGAGTGGTAGCGGTTCACCGTGAACTGTTCGGGCAGACCGGCAAACACACCCTCCTGCGTGGTGGTGATGACGCTGGTCTTGCCGTGCATGAGCTCCTGCGCGCGGATGATGTTGCCGCCAAAGGCCGCGCCGATGCTCTGGTGGCCCAGGCACACGCCGAGGATGGGCAGCTTGCCGGCGAAGTGCTGGATGGCAGCGACCGAAATACCCGCTTCGGCCGGCGAGCAGGGGCCGGGGGAGATGACCAGGCGGTCAATCTGCCCCGCGTCCACACGGCGCTGGATCTCGTCGACGGTAATTTCATCGTTGCGCACCACGGTCACGTCGGCACCGAGTTCACCGAAGTACTGCACGATGTTGTAGGTGAAGGAGTCGTAGTTGTCGACCATCAGGAGTTGAATCTTTTTGCTCATGGTGTTCACTCCAGACCTTCTTCCACCAGCTCCGCCGCACGCAGCAGCGCGCGGGCCTTGTGTTCGGTTTCCCTCCATTCCATCTCGGGAATGGAATCGGCCACGACACCGGCCGCCGCCTGCACGTAGAGCATCTGGTCCTTGATGATGCCGGTGCGGATGGCGATGGCGACGTCCATGTCGCCGGCATAGCTCAGGTAACCGCAGGCGCCGCCGTACAGGCCACGCTTGGTGGGCTCCAGCTGGTCAATGATCTCCATCGCGTGCACCTTGGGTGCGCCGGTCAGCGTGCCGGCGGGGAAAGTCGCTTTCAGCACGTCCATGTTGCTCATGCCGTCCAGCAGCGTGCCTTCCACGTTGCTCACGATGTGCATCACATGGCTGTAGCGCTCGACCGCGAAGGCCTCGGTGACCTTGACGCTGCCGATCTTGGCGATGCGGCCGATGTCGTTGCGCGCCAGGTCGATCAGCATCACGTGTTCGGCGCGCTCCTTCGGGTCGTTCACCAGCTCAATCTCGGTCGCCTTGTCCTTCTCGGGCGTGGCGCCGCGTGGGCGCGTGCCGGCGAGCGGCCGGATGATCACTTTCTGCCCTTCGTCCACCTGCTCCTGGCGCACCAGGATCTCGGGCGACGCGCCCACCACGTGGAAGTCGCCGAAGTGGTAGTAATACATGTAGGGCGACGGGTTCAGCGAACGCAGCGCGCGGTACAGGCTCAGCGGCGACTCGGTGTAGCGCTTCTTGATGCGCTGGCCCACCTGCACCTGCATGAAGTCGCCACCGGCGATCAGCTCCTTCGCGCGCTCCACCGCGGCCAGGTAGTCGGCCTTGGCAAAGTCGCGCTCGGCCGGGTAACTCTGGCTGGGCTTGACCACCGGCGCGCTGACCGAATACTTCAGCGCTTCCTTCAGCTCACGCACGCGCTTCTTGGCGTTGGCGAAGGCCTCGGGCTGCGCCGGGTCGGCGTAAACGATCAGGTAGAGCTTGCCCGAGAGGTTGTCGATGACGGCCAGCTCTTCGCACTGCAGCAGCAGGATGTCGGGCGTGCCCAGGGTGTCGGGCGGGCAGGATTTTTCGAGCTTCTTCTCGATGTAGCGCACCGCGTCGTAGCCGAAGTAACCGGCCAGACCGCCACAGAAGCGCGGCAGGCCCGGACGCAGCGCGACCTTGAAGCGCTGCTGGTAGGCAGCGATGAAGTCCAGCGGGTTGCCGTGGTTGGTCTCCACCACGGCGCCGTCGCGCACGACTTCGGTCTTGGCCTCCGCACCGAAGCCGCTGGCGCGCAGCAGCGTGCGCGCGGGCAGGCCGATGAAGCTGTAGCGGCCAAAACGCTCGCCGCCGACGACGGATTCGAGCAGGAAGCTGTATTTGCCGTCGCCGCGCCCGTGGGCGAGCTTGAGGTACAGCGAGAGCGGGGTTTCGAGGTCCGCAAAGGCCTCGGCCATCAGCGGAATGCGGTTGTAGCCCTGGCTGGCCAGGCTTTTGAATTCGAGTTCGGTGATCATGTTCAGACGCTCCGTCGGTCCCTTGCTGCGTTGCAGCGGATGAAACCGTTTTTTGGGGTGCCCGGTCAGGCGCGCTGCCGGGTTCGGGGAGTGGGGTGGCGCGGGCTGGGGTCAACGTGGTCGGACCTGAACCTGCGCACCGCCGTGGGGGGAGTGCACGTTTACGCTGGCTTGCGCCAGGGCCAGGCTCCCCGGCCAGGATGGCTCGGCAGATGGCCCATCAGGGTTGTGCGTGTGTTGAACATGGGTCGAAAGTGTAGCAAAGCTGCCGCAGGGGTGTCTGAACATGCTCGCGAAACAACGGCGCCATCCGGCAAAACCCTGTTGATTTCGTTGACCCAACTGGTCAAAATGAATTTTTCGAACGGTCGTTCTTTTTCAACCCATTTTTAAGCTGTATCGCCGCAGCCACACCCAATATGAAACACCCACAACGATTCAGTGGTGCCCTGTCGGGCCTGTTGTTGGCGCTTGGCCTGGGCTTTTTGCCTGCTGCTGCGATGGCAGCCACGGTGGATGTCAGCGGCGTTCGGCTGGAAGACAGCATCACCGCCCACGGCAGCACGCTGCAGCTCAATGGTGCCGGGGTGCGCTACAAGGCGGTGTTCAAGGTGTACACCGCGGGCCTGTACCTAAGCCAGAAAGCCACCACCACCGAAGCGGTGCTGGCCGCACCGGGCCCCAAGCGCCTGACCATAACCATGCTGCGCGACATCGATTCCACCGAACTCGGTAAGCTGTTTTCGCGCGGCATGGAAGACAACATGGAGCGCAGCGCGTTCTCCAAGCTGATTCCCGGCGTGCTGCGCATGAGTCAGGTGTTCTCCGACCACAAGCGGCTCAAAGAAGGCGAAACGTTCATGGTGGACTGGGTGCCGGGCACCGGCACGGTGATCACCATCAAAGGGAAAGTCGAGGGCGAACCGTTCAAGGAACCCGAGTTTTTCAACGCCCTGATGCGCATCTGGCTGGGCCCCAAGCCGGCCGACTGGCAGCTCAAAGACGCCTTGTTGGGTGGGAAAAAGTGAACCGCTGGAACCGCTCGGTCAGACGGGTCAAGCGCTGCTGAGCGCCTGCCCCGAGAGTCAGCCGCGCTGAACCCGCCAATCGGCCAGGGAATCCAGCAGCAGGTCGTGCGGCGCCTCGGCAATCGGCTGGCCGTGGTTGTAGCCGTAGGTCACCAGCACCACCGGACAACCGGCGGCGCGGGCCGCCAGCGCGTCGTTTTGCGAGTCGCCCACCATCACGGTCTGCGCGGGCAAGGTGCCCAGCGCTTCGCAGGTTTTCAGCAGGGGCAGCGGATCGGGCTTCTTGCGCTCAAAACTGTCGCCGCCAAACACATGGCTGAAAAAACCGTCCAGCCCCTTGGACTGGAGCAGGCCTAGCGCGAACGCCAGGGGCTTGTTGGTCAGGCATGCGAGCGGCACACCCGCCGCTTGCAGGGCGCGCAAACCCGCCTCCACACCCGGATACACCTCGGCAAACTGGCCGTTGATGCTCAGGTAATGGTGCTGGTACTGACGCCAGGCACGGTCAAAGAGCGCGTCCACGCTCATGGCCGGGCAGGCCTCGCCGCAGCCGATCACCTCGGGACGGCGCAGCTGCTCGGCCAACAGGCTGCGGATCAGGTGCTCGGAGCCCTTGCCCACGGTGCGCTCGACGGCAGCGCGGTCCACCCCGGGCAGGCCCAGGTCGGCCATGGTGCGGTTGAGCGCCACTTCAAAGTCACCCAGGGTGTCCACCATCGTGCCGTCGAGGTCGATGATCACAGCCCCCACGCTCCACCGCTGCGCGGGTCGCTGTTCTGTACCGGGCAACATCAGGCCAGCGCCTTGCGCATGTCATCGATCACGCTTTTGTAATCGGGCTTGCCAAAAATGGCACTGCCGGCCACGAAGGTGTCGGCCCCGGCGTCGGCCACGCGGCGAATGTTGTCGGCCTTGATGCCACCGTCCACCTCCAGGCGGATGTCCTTGCCGCTGGCTTCGATGCGCTTGCGGGCCGCTTCGATCTTGCGCAGCGCCGAGTCGATGAAGCTCTGGCCACCAAAGCCGGGGTTCACGCTCATGATCAAAATCAGGTCGATGTCGTCGATCAAATAATCCAGCACGTCCAGCGGCTGCGCCGGGTTGAACGTGAGACCGGCCTTGATGCCCCTGGCCTTGATCGCCTGCACGCTGCGGTGCACATGTGCCGATGCGTCCGGGTGAAAGCTCACCAGATCGGCGCCGGCGTCGATGAAGGCGCCGGCCAGCGCGTCCACCGGCTGGATCATCAGGTGCACGTCGATCGGCACCGGCGTGCCGTCGGGCTTCTTGGCGTGCGGCTTGAGCGCCTGGCAGACCATGGGGCCGAAGGTGAGGTTGGGCACGTAGTGGTTGTCCATCACGTCGAAGTGAATCCAGTCGGCGCCCGCAGCGATGACGTTTCTCACCTCTTCCCCCAGTCGGGCAAAGTCGGCAGACAGGATGGACGGGGCGATGCGGTAGGTGTGGGACATGGCTGGGGCGGGCGTTGAAGGAGCGAAAACCCGCATTTTCGCAGGCATGGCAGGGTCTTGCTGCAGCGCGGTAACATGCCGTTCATGTCGAAATACCAGTTCACCTGTGACGTAGAGCCCCAGTACCTCAGCGAGCAATCCTCGCCCGAGCAAGACGTGTACGCCTTTGCCTACACCATCACGATCACCAACACCGGTGACGTGGCGGCGCAATTGATATCGCGCCACTGGATCATTGACGACGCGCGCGGCCACACCGACGAGGTCAAGGGCCTGGGCGTGGTGGGCAACCAGCCGCTGCTGCGCCCGGGCGAGTCGTTTCAGTACACCAGCGGCACGCGCCTGCACACCCCCAACGGCAGCATGCGCGGCAGTTTTTTCTGCGTGGCCGAAGACGGCGCACGTTTTGACGCCCCGGTGCCCGAATTTGCGTTGCATGCCGGAGCTTCGGGCACAGGTACCGGCCCGGCCCGCGTGCTGCACTGAGCAGCGCACCCCCACCGGACCCGCATGGAACTCCCCCAGCTGATTGACGCGCTTGACGCCCAAGCCCCCCTGGCGCAACGGCACCTGTGGTTGGTTGAGCTGCTGCGCTGGGTGCGCGGCGAGGCCAAGGACCCAGAGGCCAGCGTGGCACGCGTGCGCCTGTTTCTGGATGCGGTACAGGCCCGCCCCGAATGGCAAACCCGCTGGCACGACTGGTGGCAAACCTTTGTGGGCAGCGTGGACGCCACGCCCCTGCTGGCCGACTACGGCTTCGCCCCACGCACCGCATTTCTGAGCGAACTGGGTCACCGCCTGCGCCGCAAGGTGCTGCCCGGCACCCCGGAAACCACCGACTTGGCCGAGCTGTTTGGCCTGCTGCTGCCCACGCGGTTTGATGTGCTCTGGCTCAAAGCGCTGGACACCGCCACGCTGGAGCGGCTGCGCAGCCTGTTGCTGACTCCCCCGCACACGGCGCCCGACCGGCCGCCTGCCAGCTTCTGGCAAAGCGCGCTCATGGACGCCCTCATCTTCTGTGTGAGCCAGGTCAGTGCGACGGGCTTTGCGTCTGAAATCCGGGTGCGCATGTCGGCCCAGGCGCAGGCCGGACGGCCGTTTCACGAACTGCCATCGTCGTTTGAGGTGCTGCGCCTGGCGGTGCAACAACACGGCCCCCACAGCCCGCAGGCGCTGCAGGCCGCCGCGCAGTTGCGCGAACAGCTTGATGCCTGCCGCCACGCGGCTTACACCGTGTATTCGCACCTGGAAGCACACGGCGTGTCGGTGGGCATTGTGTTTCGCCTGCACCAGTTGCGCGAGCGCATTGTGCGCATCAAGGAGCTGCTGGACTGCCTGCAATCCGACCAGCCCGAACGCGCCACCGCCGCCCTGTTGGCCGACCTGGCCCAAGTGGGGCAAGACAACCGCAGCATCCGTGCCCTGATCGCCAGCAGCTCACACCTCACCGCCGCCAAGGTGGCCGAACGCAGTGCAGAAAACGGCGAGCACTACATCACCCGCGACGCCGCCGAATACCGCCAGATGCTGGGCAAGGCGGCCGGTGGCGGCGCCGTGATTGGCTTCACCACCTGGGTCAAGTTCTCGCTCTACGCGCTGGGCCTCTCGGCGTTCTGGGCCGGCTTTGCCGCCGGCCTGAACTACGCCTTCTTTTTCGTGCTGATCCAGCTGCTGCACCTGACCGTGGCCACCAAGCAGCCCGCCGTGACCGCTCCGGCCATGGTGGCCAAACTCAAGCACATTCGCCAGCCGGGCGCGGTGCGCCGTTTCGTGGACGAAGTGGCCAACCTGTTTCGCTCGCAAATCGCGTCCATTGTGGGCAACGTGGGCCTGGTGGTGCCGGTGGTGGTGGTGCTCAGCCTGGTGCTGCAGTTCACCACCGGTGCCCCCATGATCACCGCCGACAAAGCACAGCATGTGCTGCACGACCTGCACCTGCTGGGCCCCACGCTGCTGTTTGCCGCGCTCACCGGGGTGCTGCTGTTTGCGTCCAGCATCGTGGCGGGCTGGGTTGAAAACTGGTTTGTGTTTCACAAGCTGGACTCGGCCGTGCGGCACAACCCGCGTTTCACCCGCGTGCTCGGGCCCGAGCGCGCCGCGCGCTGGGCCACTTTTTTGCGCAGCAACGTATCGGGCCTGGCAGCCAATATTTCACTGGGCTTCATGCTCGGCCTGGTGCCGGCCTTTGCCGCCTTCTTTGGCCTGGGGCTGGACGTGCGCCACGTCACCCTCGCGGCCGGGCAGGCCGCGGCCGCCGCCGCTTCGCTGGGCCTGGGCGTGTTGATGGAACCCGCCTTCTGGTGGGCGGCCGCCGGCATCGCGCTGGTGGGCCCGATCAACCTGGCGGTGAGTTTTTACCTGGCGTTTCGCCTGGCGTTGCGTGCACAAAGCATCAGCGAAGTGAACCGCCAGCGCATCCGGGCGGCCATCTGGCGGCGCATCCGCATCACGCCGCTGAGCTTCTTGCTGCCCCCGCGCTCGCTGCCCGAAGAAGCCGACGCCGAAGCCGATCTGCAACCTGAAGGCGTGCCCGACAGCGGATCGCCGCCGGCCTCGCCCCCACCGCATGGGTGAATTCGAGCTCATTCGGCGCCACTTTCTGCGCAACGGCCCGCCACAACCGCCTCAGGTGGTGCTGGGCATTGGCGACGACTGTGCCCTGCTGCAACCCACGCCCGGCCACCAGCTCGCCATCTCCAGCGACATGCTGGTGCAAGGCCGCCATTTTTTTGCCGATGTCGACCCCGCCGCACTCGGCCACAAAGCGCTGGCCGTCAACCTGAGCGACCTGGCCGCCATGGGCGCGCGCCCGCTGGGCTTTGCGCTGGCCCTGGCCCTGCCCCAGGCCGACAACGCCTGGCTCAGCGCCTTCGCCCAAGGCCTGTTTGCCCTGGCCGACGCGCATGCTTGCCCGCTGGTGGGCGGCGACACCACGCGCGGCCCACTCAACATCTGCATCACCGTGTTCGGCGAACTGCGGCCCGGCCAAGCCCTGCGGCGCGGCGCGGCGCAGCCGGGTGACGACCTGTACCTGAGCGGGCGCACCGGTGAGGCCCGGCTGGCCCTGGAACTCATCCAAGGCACCGGCTGGGCACGGCAACACGCCCTGCCCGGCGCCCTGCCCCGGCTGCGCGAACGGCTGGAACGCCCGGCACCGCGCCTCGCCCTGGGCCAGGCGCTGGCCGGTCTGGCCCACGCCGCGCTGGACCTGAGCGACGGCCTGGCCGGCGACCTGGGCCACATCCTGCAAGCCAGCGGCGTGGGCGCCGACATCCACCCAGCCCTGCTGCCCGTGGCCCCCGACCTGCAAGCCCTGCCCGAGGCGCAGCGGCTGGACTGCCTGCTCAACGGCGGCGACGACTACGAACTGCTGTTCACCGCCGCACCCGCCCAACGCGCTGCGGTGGCTGCCGCCGCACAAGCCAGCCAGACGCCGGTGCAGCGCATCGGGCAGATCAGCGCCACGCAGGGCCTGCGGCTGCTGAATGCGGCGGGTGAACCGGTGGCACTCACCCCGCGGGGTTTTGACCACTTTGCTTGATCGCGTCAACGCGCACGACCCCGTGGCTGGCACGGGGTCTGCGCCAGCGCCGCACCCAGGCGCTTGGCCATAATCTGGGTATGTTTGACCCCACACCCCCCAGCCGCGACCCGGCAGCGCCCGCCACAGAAGCACCGCCCACGGTGCGGCCCACCGGGGCGTTTGTGCTGGCCCACCCCGCGCACTTCATCGCCCTGGGCGCGGGCTCGGGCCTGTCGCGTTTTGCCCCCGGCACGGCCGGCACGCTGTGGGCCTGGGCCGCGTTTGTGCTGCTGCAACCTTTCCTGTCAGACCTGGGCTGGGCCACCCTGATCGGTCTGGGCACGCTGGTGGGCTGGTGGGCCTGCACCGTCACCGCGCAACACATGCGCGTGGCCGATTCGGGCCACATTGTGTGGGACGAAGTGGTGGCCTTCTGGCTGGTGCTGTGGCTGGTCACACCCGCCAGCTTCTGGGGCCAGCTGGTCGCGTTTGCGCTGTTCCGATTTTTTGACGCGGTGAAGTTCGGCCCCATGGCCTGGGCCGACCAGACCTTCAAAGGCTTCGGCCCGCGCGGGGGCTTTGGCATTTTGCTGGACGATTTTGCCGCCGCCGGCTGTACGCTGCTGGTGATCGCACTCTGGCGGTATTGAAACCAGCCCCATCGCCTGCTTTCTGCACGCAGCCGCTGCGCCACGACTTCACGCTCGCTTGAAATGATCCACGAAACGGCCGTTTCAAGGCTGGTGCGGCGGACCACCCGGCGCGCGAGCACAGGCGCAGTTTTTTCGCCTTTGGCCGCCGGGTTTGGCCGCACGGACGACCACAACATCGGGATCCGCCACGTCTTTGCAGCCCATGGCTCGGTTCGCATCGAGCACGTCGGGTTGTCCTGGATCCGAACCCGCCCGAGGCAGCCTGCCCCACCGAGTTCGCCCAGCGTTCCATGCGCCCGCGCCTCAACCAGCACCTTGAGAGCGCCGCGTGCTGGCCACCGCAGAAGGCGGATTGATCCACGTCCCAAGACAAAGGGGCCAGCTGGCCCCTTTGTCTTTGCTCCATATTCGAAGGTCTCCGCCACTCACGTGGCCCCAAATACGCTCAAAGGCTGAGCGTATTTGGGGCGTGTCCGAGCAACACCTCAAAACGTGCCTGGTCAAGGCGCCAAGCACGGCCCTCGCTCGGGCCAGTGAAGCGCATTTGCAACACGCAGCGCGGGTGCGTTTGAGGGGGGTGAGCGGGCATGAGCGAGGGGCCCTCAACCGCTCAGCTCTTCAACGCCACCAACACCTCGTCCAGCATTTTCTTGGCGTCGCCGAACAGCATGCGGTTGTTGTCCTTGTAGAACAGCGGGTTGTCCACGCCGGCATAGCCGCTGGCCATGCTGCGCTTCATCACGATGGAGGTGCGGGCCTTCCAGACCTCCAGCACCGGCATGCCGGCGATGGGGCTGGTCGGGTCGTCCTGCGCGGCCGGGTTCACGATGTCGTTGGCGCCGATGACGATGGCCACGTCGGTGTCGGGGAAGTCGTCGTTGAGTTCGTCCATCTCGAACACGATGTCGTACGGCACCTTGGCCTCGGCCAGCAGCACGTTCATGTGGCCGGGCATGCGGCCGGCCACCGGGTGGATGCCAAAGCGCACGTTCACGCCCTTCTCGCGCAGGGTGCGGGTGATCTCGAACACCGTGTGCTGCGCCTGCGCCACCGCCATGCCGTAGCCGGGCACGATGATCACATTTTTGGCGTCGCGCAGCAGTTCGGCGGTCTCGCCGGCAAGGATGGGATTCACCTCGCCCACCGGCTCGGCGGCGGCACTGCCCGCGGCCTTGGGTGCGGCGGCGGTGGTGCCGAAGCCGCCAGCGATCACGCTGATGAAGCTGCGGTTCATCGCGTTGCACATGATGTAGGACAGGATGGCGCCGCTGGAACCCACCAGCGCACCGGTCACGATCAGCAGGTCGTTGCTCAGCATGAAGCCCGTGGCCGCGGCGGCCCAGCCCGAGTAGCTGTTGAGCATGGACACCACCACCGGCATGTCGGCGCCGCCAATGGCCATCACCATGTGGATGCCGAACAGCAGCGCGATGGCGCTCATGATGAACAGCGGCACCATGCCGTCCTGCAGCGTCTCGGCCTGCAGGAACAGGCGGCCGAAATAGACCACCGCCAGCAGACCGGCCAGATTCATCCAGTGGCGCCCGGGCAGCAGCATGGGCTTGCCGCCGACACGGCCCGAGAGTTTGCCGAAGGCGACGACCGAGCCCGAGAAGGTGACCGCGCCGATGAAGATGCCGATGTAAATTTCCATCGAATGGATGGCATGCGCCGCACCTTCAAAGCCCTTGGTGGCCTCCGGATCGACATAGGTGGCGTAGCCGACCAGCACCGCGGCCATGCCGACCATGCTGTGCATGAGCGCCACCAGTTCGGGCATTTGCGTCATTTGCACGGTGCGCGCGGCGTACAGGCCGATGGAGCCGCCGATCACCATGGCGCCGATGATCCAGGGAATACCGGCGGCGGTGACCTGCGGGCCAAACACCGTGGCCACCACGGCCAGCGCCATGCCGACCATGCCGAACAGGTTGCCCCGGCGCGCGGTTTCCTGGTTGGACAGGCCGCCCAGGCTGAGAATGAAAAGAATGGTCGCGCCAATGTAGGCGACCGTGGCCAGACTTGCAGACATTCAGGGTCTCCTATTCTTATTTGCGGAACATCGCCAGCATGCGCTGGGTGACGGCAAAGCCGCCGAACATGTTGATGGCAGTGAGCACCAGCGCCAGCGCAGCCAGGCCGATGATCAGTGTGTTGGGCCGCTCGGTGGCGTGGGCCAGGGGCGAGATCTGCACCAGCGCACCAATGGCGATGATGGAGCTGATGGCGTTGGTCACGCTCATGAGCGGCGTGTGCAGCGCGGGCTTGACGTTCCACACCACCATGTAGCCCACGAAACAGGCCAGCACGAACACCGTGAAGTGCGACAGGAACGCGGCCGGCGCGTAGGCACCCACCAGCGCGAACAACACGGCGGTAACGCCGGCCACGATGGCCAACTTGCCCGCCGGCATGGGCCCGGACGGCTCGCCATGACCGTGGCCCTTCTTGGCCGCCACAGCAGCAGCGGGCTTGGGCGCGGGTTTGGGGGCCACCACCAGCGGCGGTGCGGGCCAGGTGATTTCGCCGTTCTTGATCACGGTCAGGCCGCGAATGGCGTCGTCCTGCATGTTGACGTTGATGACGCCGTCTTTGGTCTTGCACAGCTCTTCCGTCAGACGGAACAGGTTGGTGCCGTACAGCGTGGACGACTGGCGGGCCATGCGCGAAGCCAGGTCGGTGTAGCCGACGATGGTCACGCCATGGCGCACCACCGCCTCGCCGGGCACGGTCAGCTCGCAATTGCCGCCCTGCTCGGCCGCCATGTCCACGATCACACTGCCGGGCTTCATGCTCTGGACCAGCTCGGCGGTGATCAGCTTGGGCGCGGGTTTGCCGGGAATGAGTGCGGTGGTGATGATGATGTCGACCTCGCGCGCCTGCTTGGCGTACATCTCGCGCTGCGCGGCCTGAAAACCCTCGCTCATGACCTTGGCGTAACCGCCACCGCCCGAGCCTTCCTCTTCATAGTCCACCTTGACGAACTCGCCGCCGAGCGAAACCACCTGGTCGGCCACTTCGGCCCGCGTGTCGTTGGCGCGCACGATGGCGCCCAGGCTGGCCGCTGCGCCAATGGCGGCCAGACCGGCCACGCCCGCACCGGCAATGAACACCTTGGCTGGGGGCACCTTGCCCGCCGCCGTGATCTGGCCGTTGAAGAAGCGGCCGAAGGCGTTGGCAGCTTCGACCACCGCGCGGTAGCCACTGACACCGGCCATGGAGGTCAGCGCGTCCATCTTTTGCGCGCGGCTCAGCGTGCGCGGCAGCGCGTCGATCGACAGCGCCGTGACCTGCTTGGCCGCCAGTTGCTGCATCAAATCGGGGTTTTGGGCGGGCCACAAGAAGCCGATCAGCGTCTGGCCTGCGTGCATCAGCGCCACTTCGTCGGCCGTGGGCGCGCGCACCTTGAAGACGATGTCGCAGCCGCTCCACAGCTCGGCCGCGGTCGGCGCGATGCGGGCACCGGCTTCAACGTAGTCGGCATCGCTGCAGTTGGCCAGCTCGCCCGCACCGCTTTCCACCACCACGACAAAGCCCAGTTTGACCAGCTTGACCACGGCCTCGGGCACGGTGGCCACGCGTTTTTCGCCAGGGAAAATCTCGCGCGGCACGCCAATGCGCTGCGGAGTGGGTGCGGCCGCGCTGGCTGCGGCTGTTTCGGTCGATGCGCCAGAAGTCATGGGAATGTCCTCAATGCAGGAATGTCAGGTGTTGGAAATGGAGCCAGGCGGTGCGGTGATCCCACACGGCAAGCCGGTGGGCGGTGGCATGCGCCACCACCGACTCGCCGGTCCACACAAAGCTTCAGCGGGTGGCCACGCCAGCGTGGGCCTGCACCTGGGTGGTGTGGCCCGGAGTCAGATGCTTGTGGGCCGTCTGGGGTGCGACGGCGCTCTGGGTATGGCCCACCGGGGTTTCGGCGGGTACGCCAATCTGCATAAGGTCTCCTCACTCGCGCGGTTGAAATGATTTCTGGCGCAGCTTAACTGAAAGCCGCCCGAAACCGATCAGGGTTCATCCCCGCCGCCGCCTGAAATCTTCGGCGGGCGGGCATGAAATCTCATTTTGAAACAAAGCACTTCTGTTTATAAGTCATTGCTGATATTTTGGAAAGCCCGCAACCCGTTTCCCCACCGGTCACCCCGCTGCGGGCCGTTGATAATGCGCCCATGAACACCCGTTGGAAACCCAGCGCCACCGTGGCGGCCATCATTGAACGCGACGGCCGCTACCTGTTGGTTGAAGAACACACCCCCGAAGGCCTGCGGCTGAACAACCCGGCCGGCCACCTGGACCCCGGCGAAAGCCCCGCGCAAGGCGTGGCACGCGAAGCGCTGGAGGAAACCGCGCACCGCTTCACCCCGACCGCGCTGGTGGGGGTCTACCTGTCGCGCTTCCAGCGCGAGGCCACCGGGGAAGACATCACCTACCTGCGCTTCGCCTTCTGCGGCGAACTGGGTGCCTTGGAGCCCGAGCGCTCGCTGGACACCGGCATCGTGCGCACCCTGTGGATGACGCCCGACGAGCTGCGCGCCAGCGCCGAGCGCCACCGCAGCCCGCTGGTGTTGCAGTGCATGGAAGACCACCTGGCCGGCCGACGCTACCCGCTGGATGTGGTGACCACCCACGCCTCGGTGCTGAGCGGGCCGGCTTAAAACCCACCGCTGCCCAGGCGATCAGTCGGCCCCCGACACGCGGCCGCGCAGCTGTTTCACCTGCGAACGCGTGGCCTTGCCGGCCAGGCGGCGCTGTTTCGATCCGAACGTGGGTTGGGTCGCCTTGCGCGCCTTGGGCACATGGGCCACGCGGTCGATGAGGGCCTGCAAACGCTCCAGCGCCTCGGCCTTGTTGTGCTCCAGGCTGCGGCTGGTCTGGGCCTTGATCACCACCACGCCTTCGGTGGTGATGCGCTGGTCGCTCAAGCCCAGCAGGCGTTCCTTGATGGCCTCGGGCAGCGATGAGGCGTGGATGGCAAACCGCAGATGCACCGCGTTGGACACCTTGTTCACGTTCTGCCCGCCCGCGCCTTGCGCGCGGATGGCGGTGAATTCCACTTCAGAGGGGTTGACGCGGGGCATGTGCGGCAGTGTGCCATGGGCACAGCGAACCCGGCATCGGCGCCCGGGTCATTGGGCTTATGTCGGGCCTTTGATGCCCAAATCCCCCCTCTTTCTCCCCTCTTTTCCCCGTTCAATTGTTATTTCAACCTTAAAGGATGGACCTTTTTTTCGGGACTGTTGCCTGTGATTGATGCTGTGCGGTCACACAGGGCAATTGTTGACAAATATCAACAAAACCCTGTCCGTGAGGCTTAGGCTGTGCGCTCATCTTCACAGGATCCACCCATGAAAAAGCCCCATACGCAAGGCGGCCTGCTGGTCGCCGTGGCGTTGTTCGGAGGAGCCTTGCTGCTCTCCTGGATCACCCACGGCACCGGCGTCGTCCGCGACGACCCGAAGCGAAACATCAGCGTGCCCAAGCAGTTGACCGTGCCCCTGCAGGTGCAGGCCGCCTACAACGGCAGCGACATGTTCTTCCGCTACCGCTGGCCCGCCGGGAAGCCGGGCATCTTTCACGACGTCGTCATGTACGAGGACGGCAAGTGGGTCACCAAAGGCAAGGCGGTCGCGGGCTCTGAGCCCGATGGCCTGCACGAGGACCGCGTGGCCATGATGCTGGACGACGGCAGCGTGCCCGAGTTCGCGCGCTACGGTGGTTACCTGGCCATCGGCCCCGGCATAGCCACCTTCACGCAGCATGCGGGGGGCGACGATGTCAAGGCACACCCCTACCTGGGCAAGAAGCTCAAGCAGGAAGAGGTCAGCAAGCACCTGCCGCAGACCCGCACCGACATCACGGACTGGGCCAGCGTGCAGCCCGAAGACACCTTGAAGGCGCAACGGGCCGCTGGCTACTTTCTGGACCTGTGGCACTGGCGCGGTCATCGCTCCAACCCGATCAACATGTCCGACGACCAGGTGGTGGCCGAGGCGCGGATGGGCGATGCCGGCAAGAGCAGCGCGGCGTCCAACTGGGACGGTGAACTCAAACAACCCAAGCTGATGTTCAACAGCGCCACCACTGGCTACAAAGCCCTGAAGTGGGACGATGTGGTGGGCGGCAAGCTGTCGCAGGACAGCACCTACTTTCTGCGCGATGGCGAGGCGGTGCCTTTCGATCCTGCAGCCGGTTGGCAGAACGGCGACACCCTGCCACGGCGCATCCTGCGCACGCCAGCGGAATCGATGGCCGACATTGCCGTGCAAGGCACAGGGCGCTGGGCCGATGGTTTCTGGGACGTGACGCTCACGCGCAAACTCGACACCGGTCATCCGCTGGACGACAAGATCCTGAAAGACCAGGGCGCCTACGCGGTGGCGTTCTCCATCCACCGCAACGCCACCGGTGGGCGCTGGCACTACGTGTCACTGCCCGCCACGCTGGGCCTGGGTCGTGACGCCAATATCGTGGCGCAGAAGTTCGACGGCGCCGCGCCCGTCTGGAAAGACCAGTGGACCGCGGTGGAACTCTTCTACCCCGGCCAGGTGAGCTGGCCGCACCTCAACAGCACCCAGCACGCGGGCGCGAGGTTCATCAAACAGGGTCAGCCCGTGACCACACACCACAGTGTGGACCAGCTCAAGCACTACGGGATCGAAGCCGAGTTCGCCAGCGAAATCTACAACCAATGGCGCTGGACACTGCTCGCCGGCCTCGCGCTGATCACGGCATTCGGTTTGGCCCTCAACCAGTTGCTCAAGCGCAATACAGGAGTTTGATCATGGATGCCTATCACGTCTTGATGGTTCACTTTCCCATCGCGCTGTGGATGACCGCCACGCTGGCGATCTTCCTGCGCGTGTTCTCCGACGGCCCGCTCGCCAAGTCGGTGGACCACGCGCTGGTGCCGCTGCTCAGCGCCAGCCTGGTGTTCGGCATCATCGCGTTTGCCATCGGCCTGATGGTGTGGCCCTGGGAAACGATCTCCGCGTCGGCCCTGGGCCGCAACCACGTGCTGCTTGCCAGCTGGACCGTGGCCTACTGGGCCGAGATCCTGTTCGTGCGCTGGCGCCGTGGCGAGAGCGTGTGGCAAGGCACATCGCGCTGGGTCATGGCCGGTCTGGCCTTCCTCGGCAGCGCCCTGCTGGGCATCACCGGCACGCTGGGTGGCCACCTCGTGGGCATCTACACCGAGGTGTCTGACCTGCTGCGCCTGCTGGGCTGGGAGGTGTACACCACCTACTACGTGCCCAACACCACGCTGATCGCCTTGGGTGTGATTTCGCTGCTGCTGCTGGTCATGGCGTTCCTGAACCGCAAGACGGCCTGAGCGCCGCAGGGGAACGCAGAAGCCTGGGCCGGGCCAGCCCCCGGGGCATTCAGGGTCGCAGGCTCTGCGGCCCTGACGGCGGGGCGGGCAACTGCTCGTCCACATCGTCCTTGAGGGCAATGCCCGTGACCTGGCGCAGACGCGCCTGCTGCAACAAGGCCAGCAGTTTCCCCGCCGCACGCTCGGGCGGCAGACCCGCATTGCGCACGTTGGAAATGCAGTTGCGCTGCGCATCGGTCAGACCCACGCGCGGCGCCCAGCTGAAGTAGATGCCCAGGCTGTCGGGCGAACTCAGGCCCGGGCGCTCGCCGATCAGCACCACCACACAGCGCGCATTCAGCAGTTGCCCGATCTCGTCGCCAACAGCCACACGGCCCTGCTCCACCAGGGCCAGGGGCGCGAAGGTCCAGCGCTGCTGCGCATCCGCGCGCAGGCGCTGCAGCAGCTGCGCCAGCAAAGGCACGGCGTTTTGCATCACGCCCAGCGCCGACAGGCCATCGGCCACGACAAACGCCAGGTCCGCTGGTTCGGCACCCGGGTGCGCCTGGCGCCCGAGCAGCAGCCGCTCGCGCGACGTAGCGTCGAGGCGGCGGCCCCAGTCGGGTCGTTGCAGGTAGGCCGCGCGGTCGGGTGCTGCGCTGTGCAGCGGCAGCACGTCCAGCCCCAGCGCCTGCAATTCAGGGGACAAGGTGGCCACGTCCAGCGGCAGGTGCACGGCGTCGCGCGCCTGTGCATGCGCCAGCTGGAACGCCAGGTGCGCGGCGGTGGTCTGGCTGTGGCCGGCGCGGCCCAGCGCGATGCGCGCGTCGGTGAAGCGCTTCAGCCCGTCCCACGGCGCGGGCGTGACGGGCGTTGTGGGCAGATGGTTCATGAGCCCTCCAGCCGCCGGATCGCCGGCACAAAAGCCGCGGGCAGCGCGGGCGCGAGTTGCAGGGCGCCGCCCGCTTCACGGATGCCCATGCGCAGCAGCCAGTCTTCAAACTCGGGCGCCGCGCGCAGGCCCAGCAGCTGGCGCATGGCCAGCGCGTCGTGAAACGAGGTGCTCTGGTAGTTGAGCATGATGTCGTCCGCGCCCGGCACGCCCATGATGAAGTTGACACCCGCCGTGCACAGCAGCGTGAGCAGCGCGTCCATGTCGTCGCTGTCGGCCTCGGCGTGGTTGGTGTAGCAGACGTCGCAGCCCATGGGCAGGCCCAGCAGCTTGCCGCAGAAATGGTCTTCGAGGCCCGCGCGCAGGATCTGCTTGCCGTCGAACAAATACTCGGGGCCGATGAAGCCCACCACGGTGTTCACCAGCAGCGGCTGGAAGCGGCGCGCCACCGCGTAGGCGCGCGCCTCGATGGTCTGCTGGTCGCAGCCGTGGTGCGCGTTGGCCGAGAGCGCGCTGCCCTGGCCGGTCTCGAAATACATCACGTGCTGGCCGCGCACCGGCGCCGCATCGGCGCCGCCGACACCGTGCGCGTCGTCGAACAGCGCGCCGCGCTGCAGCGACAGCGCCGCCGCATGCGCCTCGGCCAGCAGCGCCAGGTCGATGCCGAAGCTGCGGTTGGCGGCTTCGGTGCCGGCGATTGACTGGAACACCAGGTCCACCGGCGCGCCGCGTTCAATAGCCTGCAAGGTGTTGGTCACGTGCGTGAGCACGCAGCTCTGCGTGGGCATGCCGTAGTGGCCGATCACCTCGTCGAGCATGCCGAGCAGGCGCACCACCTGCGGCACGTTGTCGGTGGCGGGGTTGATGCCGATCACCGCGTCGCCGCTGCCCATGAGCAGCCCGTCGATCAGGCTGGCGGCGATGCCGGCGAGGTCGTCGGTCGGGTGGTTGGGCTGCAGGCGTGTGGCCAGCCTGCCGGGCAGGCCGATGGTGTCGCGAAAGCGCGTGACTACACGGCACTTGCGCGCGATCAGCGCCAGGTCTTGCACGCGGCAGAGCTTGCTCACCGCGGCCACCATCTCGGGCGTGAGGCCGGGCGCCAGCGCGCTCAGTGTGGCGGTGTTGGCGGCGTCGCCCAGCAGCCAGTTGCGGAAGTCGCCCACCGTCAGATGCGCCACCGGCGCGAAGGCCGCGGCGTCGTGCGTGTCGACGATCAGGCGCGTCACCTCGTCGCTTTCGTAGGGCACCACCGACTCGCTGAGAAAGTGCGCCAGCGGCAGCTCGGCCAACGCCATCTGCGCGGCCACGCGCTCCTGGCTGTTGGCGGCGGCAACCCCCGCGAGGCGGTCGCCCGAGCGCGCGGGCGAAGCGCGCGCCATCAGCGTGCGCAGGTCGTCAAAGACGTAGCGGTGCTGGCCGACGGTGTGACTGAAGCGCATGCGTCACCCCGGGCTCTGCGGCTTGCGCCACAGCAGCATCAGCGCCAGCAGGGCCGAGGCCACCATGAGAAACAGGCTGATCGCGTTGAGCACCGGCGTGGCGCCCTCGCGCATGCGGCTGTACATCAGCACGGTGAGCGGTGAGTCCGAGCCCACCAGCATCAGCGTGGTGTTGAAGTTCTCGAACGACATCAGGAACGCCATGGCCGCGGCGCCGATCATGCTCGGCCGCAGGTAGGGCAAGGTGATGGTCCAGAGCACGGCGAGGCGGCTCGCGCCCAGGTTGTAGGCGGCCTCTTCGAGCGTGCGGTCAAACCGGCGCAGGCTGGCCGAGATGGTGAGCGTGGCGATGGTCACGATGTAGCAGAACTGGCCGAGGATCACCAGCGGCAGGCCGGGCCGCAAAAAGTCCAGCTCCAGGCCCCAGGTCTCGTCGGCGAAGTTGGCGATGCGGCTGGCGAAGGCGAGGATGGAGATGCCCAGGATCACGCCGGGAATCACCAGCGGCAACATGGCCAGCAGCGCGATGGCGTTCTTGCCCGGGAACTCGAAGCGCTCCAGCAGGAAGGCGTTGCAGGTGCCCACACCGACCGACAGCAGCGTCACCCACAGCGCCACCCAGGCGCTCACGCCCATGCTCCGCAGCAGCTCGCCATCGGCCAGCAGCCCCGTGCGCGCGTCGTTGTTGGCGGTGAACCAGTCGAGCGTGAAGCCCATCCAGGGCGGCGTCGGGTAGTCGGCGTTGTTGAACGCAAACACCGCCACCACCAGCAGCGGCACGAACAGGAACACGAAGAACCCGGTGACGAAGGCACCGAGGCCGAAGCGCTGCAAGGCGGGACGGGGCAGGCTGGGGATCATGTCTTCATGACAGCGCCGAAGCGCTGGCCAGTGAGTTTCAGACCCGCCCACACCAGCAGGCTGGAGAGGAACAGCAGCAGGAAGCCAAAGGCCGCGCCCTGGTTCCAGTTGAAGCGGGTGATGAACTGGGTGTAGATCTGCTCGGTGAACCAGAGCGAGTTCTTGCCGCCCAGCAGCGTGGGTGTGAGGTAGTTGCCCAGGCACAGCATGAAGACCACGATGCTGCCGGCCGCGATGCCGGGCGCCGCGTGCGGAATCACGATGCGGCGCACGATGTTGGCCGTCGAGCCGCCGAGATCGTAGGCGGCTTCGATCAGGCTGTCGTCGAGACTCTCCAGGCTGTTGACAAGGGGGATCACCATGAAGAGCAGCGATGCATAAACCAGGCCCACCAGGATGGTGGCGTCGTGGTACAGCAGTTCCACCGGCTGGTTCGCCAGACCCACGGCCTGCAGCAGGCCCGAGACCACGCCGGTTTCGCGCAGCAGGATCAGCCAGCCCAGCGTGCGCACCATTTCGCTCACCCAGAACGGCAACAGGCACAACACCAGCAGCACCATCTTGAGGCGCCCGCGCGCCACCTTGGCGATGTACCAGGCGGCGGGGAACGCCAGCAGCAGCGTGAGCCCAGTCGCCAACACCGAGATGACCGCGGTGCGCACAAACGTGTTCCAGTACAGCGGCTCGTCGACAAAGGTGCGGTACTGGTCCAGGCTGGGCGCGTATTCGCCCGGCCCCACGCGCGCCTGCAGCGAGAGCAGCAGCAGCTCCACATGCGGCAGGATCACCAGCCCGACCAGCCACAGCCCGGCCGGTGCCAGCAGCAAGCCCAACATCCAGCGACGGTGTGAGGACGGGCCCATGGCGTCAGGCCGTAAAACACCAGGCCTGGGAAGGCTGGTAGCCGAAGTGCACGGTTTCGCCGGCTTTCAGATCCGCGAGGCGGCCGGTGAGCGGCAGCGCGATGTGCAGTGGCGTCTGGCTCTTGTCTTCGAGCACCAGCACGGTGGAGTTGCCGCCATCGAACAGCACGCTCTGCACCGTGGCGCTCCAGGCCGGTTCACCGGCGGGCAACTCGCGCGGGCTGAGCCCGATCTCGATGGCCTCGGGGCGGATGAACAGGCTCGCCGACTGGCCCACGTCCAGCCCACCCTGGCGCTGTGACCACAGGCCCAGGCCACTGGCGGTGCGCAGCAGCACCTGTTCGCCGTTGCGCGATTCGATCGCGCCTTCGAAGCGGTTGTTGTTGCCCACAAACCCCGCCACGAAGGCGGTCTGCGGCTGGTAATACAGCTGCTGCGGCGTACCCAGCTGTTCAAAGCGGCCATGGTTCATGACCGCGACCTGGTCCGACATGACCAGCGCTTCCGACTGGTCGTGCGTGATGTAGACGAAGGTGGTGCCCACCTCGGCCTGCAGTTGTTTGAGCTCTACCTTCATGTGCTCGCGCAGCTTGAGGTCGAGCGCACCCAGCGGTTCATCGAGCAGCAGCAGCGCGGGCTCCAGCACCAGCGAGCGCGCGATGGCCACGCGCTGCTTCTGCCCGCCCGAAAGCTGGTCAATGCGCTTGCCTTCGCTGCCGGGCAGGCCGACGCGTTTGAGCATGTCGGTCACCTTGGCCTTGGCGGTGGCGCCCTTCACGCCACGGCGCTCCAGGCCGTAGGCGATGTTTTCGCCCACGCTCATCATCGGGAACAGCGCCAGGTGCTGGAACACCATGTTGACCGGGCGCCTGTTGGGCGCCACGCCGCGCATGGACGCGCCCTTGATCACGATGTCGCCGGCGTCGGGTTCGATGAAACCCGCGATCATGCGCAGCAGCGTGGTCTTGCCGCAGCCCGAGGGGCCAAGGATGGAGAAGAACGAACCCCGCCGCACGGAAAAGCTCAGGTCATCCACCGCGGCAAACGCGCCATAGCGTTTGCGCGCGGACCGGATGTCGAGATCGTGCGTGGCGGAGCCGCCCGCGGCCGGCGTGGGCAACGCCACGGCTTACTGGGCGGCCTTGACGCGGTCGAGCACGCGGCCTTCGATGTCTTCAATGCCGGCCGGCACGGCCGGGTACCACTTGATGTTCTTCAGCGCGGCTTCGGGGAAGCTGTCGGCGAACTGCTTCTTGAGCACCGGGTCCATCATCTGGTCGGCGCCCTGGCTGGCGGTGAAGTTGCCGGCCGACGAAGCGACCTTGGCGGCGATCTCGGGGCGCATGTTGAAGTTGATCCAGGCGTAGGCGGCGGCGTCGTTGCGGCCCTTGGCGGGGATGGCAAAGGTGTCCACCCAGCCCAGCGCGCCCGACTTCGGTGCCACGAATTTCACGTCGGCGTTGGCCTTGTTCAGCTCCCAGCCGCCGGTGTCCCACATCATGGCCGTGGTCAGTTCACCCGAGCGGATGCCGGCGAGCAGCTGGTCCTTGCCGTCCCAGTAGAACTTCACGTTCTTCTTGCACTCGGTGAGCTTCTTGCCCATGTCGTCCATCAGGGCGCTGTAGGCCTTGGCGTCGCCGTAGAGGGCGAACGGGTCCTTGCCGGAGGCGAAGGCCATGGCGATCAGCGTCGGGCGCTTCAGGCGCATGCTGACCTTGCCGGCGTTTTCGGCCGCGCACAGGTCGGCGTAATCGGTGGCCTTGGAGGTCTTGGTGTTGACCACCAGGCCGTCGGTGCCCCAGATGTGCGGCAGGCCGTAGACCTTGCCGCTGACGGTGGTGTTTTTCTTCGTCGCGTCGAGCATGGACGGGATGAACAGATCGGCCTTGATCTTGGACAGGTCCAGCGGCTTGTAGATCTTGAACTCGGTCTGCGGGCCGGCGATGCGGTCCTGGCTGGGCTGGGCGAGGTCAAAGCCGGCGCCCGCGGTGGCGCGCAGCTTGGAGATCATCTCTTCGTTGTTGGAGGTGGTCACCTCGACCTTGAAACCGGTCTCCTTGGTGAACTGCTCGATCACGTCCTTGGGCGCGTAGCCGCCCCAGGTCAGCAGGCGCAGGGTCTTGTCTTGCGCCTGTGCGGCGCCAGCGGCCAGCAACAGCGTGGCCAGAACGATCTTGGACAGGGGACTTTTCATGGGAACTCGCTTTCGGTGGTGCATTGAAGTGTGTGACAGTGATCCGCCCCAAGACGTTCTCAGGAGCGCGCCAGCGCCTGGGTTGCAAGCGTCAACGTCCGACACAGACCAGCGTATTTCAAGCGTGTGAAACAACGGTGACAGCACGCCATGCGTCATCCCACCGTCGAAACGCACCTCGTCCAAGTTTTGCGTCCGCCTCGGCGCTGTACCCAGCGGCGAGAAACAGATCAATGGCGCGCTGCGCCTATCGGACGCACAAGCGCCTACGGGTTTGTCCGCTGTCCTCCCATTTTTCGCACCCATAACATTAACCATACCCCGTTCAGTATTTTTATGAGGAATTCGCTATGTCCGTACCGGTCACTTCCCGCCGCCATGTCCTACAGGCCACCGCCCTTGGCGTGGCCGCCCTCGCCACCGGCTGTGCCGCGATCGGTGGCAACACCAAACCGCGTGTGGTGGTGGTCGGTGGCGGCTGGGGTGGCCTGGGTGCGGTTCGCGGCTTGTTGGCCGCTGGCGCAGCCGATGTCACCTTGGTCGAGCCCAACGAATCCTTTATGTCGTGCCCACTGAGCGCACATTTCATTGCGGGGTTCCAGCCCGCCAGCGACTTTCAGCGCAGCTACGCCCGGGTGGACCAACTCGGTGCCCGCCGTGTGCGCGAACGGGTGCTGGAAATTGACCGCACCAAACGCGAAGTGGTCACGGGCACGCAACGCCTGCCCTACGACTTTCTGGTGCTTTCGCTCGGTGTGGACTACATGGAAGAAAGCATCCAGGGCTACGCCGAAGCCCGTGCGCAACTGCCTGTGGGTTTTCGGGCGTTTGAGCAAATGGCGGTGCGCCAGCAGGTGGACGAATTCCTTGTCAAAGGCGGCAACTTCGTCATCAGCGCGCCCAAGCCGCCTTACCGCTGCCCGCCCGCGCCCTACGAGCGCGCCTTCTTGATTGCCGAGCAGATGAAACAGCGCGGCACCAAAGGCAAGATCATCATCGTGGATGCCAACCCCAACCCGATGCCCATGCCCATCTCCAAGCCGATCTTGAACGGTATGAAGAGCCTGTATTCGGCACAAATTGAATACATGCCCAACGTAGACATCCGCGCAGTGGACATGGGCAAGCGCCAGCTCAACACCTCCGACGGCGACATTCCCTTTGCCCACGCCAACTTGGTGCTGCCCATGCGTGCGCCTGCGCTGATCCGCCAAGCCGGGTTGGGCGAACGCTGGGCTGCGGTGAAGCTGCCCAGCTTTCAAACCCAGGCCGACGACCGCATTTACGTGATTGGTGATGCGCAGGGCACGCCACTGCCCAAGAGCGGACACGTGGCTTTCGGCAGCGGCCAGCAAGTGGCCGAGGCCATTGCCGAACGCATCGCAGGCAAAACCCCGGTCGTCGCCACGGGCGCGGTCGATTTGCCGCTGGGCATCTGCTGGGCCAACGTCACGCACAGTGAGGCGATCAACATCAACGTGTCTTCAACCGTATCGCCAGGCGAGCCACCCAAACTCAAGTTCACGGTAGACCCCGAGCACAACGCACGCTCTGGTGCAGCAGCCATGAGTTGGGGCACCGGTATGTGGAAGGCCATGCTGGGCTGAGCGGTGCAGCGCTTTCCATGCAGGCCCTGGCCTGCATCGGCATGTAGGTCAGCTCGGTGAAAAGTCGCTAACGCCACCAAACACAAACGCATCCATCGACAACACCCCATGCGTCATGCCGCCGTCGATGCGCCGGGCCGCCACCTCGGCGCCCGCCGCTCCCGCCGCCACCATCAGCGGCCACAAATGCTCGGCCGTGGGGTGGGCGCGCTGCGCGTGCGGCGCCACCGCCATGGTCTGCTGCAGGCGCGCGTGGTCGCGGTCGGTCACCGCAGCGTTCACCCAGGCGGCGAACTCGATCGCATAGGTCTCGGCCGCTGCGCCGGGTGCCTCAAAACGCACCTCGTACAGGTTGTGCGTCAAGCTGCCCGAGCCCACGATGAGCACGCCCTCGTCCGCCAGCGGCGCCAGCGCCTGGCCGTAGGCGTAGGCCCGCTCGCCGTCCAGCCGCGCAGGCAGCGACACCTGAAACACCGGCACATCGGCCGCCGGGAACAGGTACATCAGCGGCACCCAGGCACCGTGGTCCAGGCCCCACTGCGCATCGGCCTCTGCGGCGTAACCCGCTGTCCGCAGCAGATTGATGGCCCGCGCCGCCACCTCGGGGGCGCCGGGCGCGGGGTACTGCAACTGGTACAGCGCGGGCGGAAAACCGCCAAAGTCGTGAATCGTTTCCGGGCGCGGCGTGACGGCCACGCGCGGCTCGCGCGTCATCCAGTGCGGCGACACCACCAGGATGGCCTTCGGGCGCGGCAAGGTTTGGCCCAGCGCAGTAAGCGCCGGGCCGGCCTTGCCCGGGTCGATGGCGAAAGTGGGCGAACCGTGGGAGATGAAGAGGATGGGCAGGCGGGGCATGGTGGTCTTTCTGGGCAGTGCCGCGCTGTGGCGGCGATGAAGACGACTGTAAGGAACTGACCCACCGCGAGGGTTCGAGGGGTTTGGAGGTTGACGTCAAACCTTTTGATGGATGGCGGGGGTTGGGGACCGTGGGTGGTTCGGGACCCTGAATTGTGATTGGATGCGGGGGAATGATGGTCTGTTAAGCAGCAGTTGCCGCCAGTAGGTTCAGCCTAGCGTACTCACAATCATTGCCATGTAGCGGCTGTTGGGCACTACGACTGGCGCTGACCCGAGTGGCGATGTGCGAGGTACTGCGGTCGTACCAGCGCCTACAAAACACCTTGGACGATATCTCGATAGGCCACCACCCAACCATTCTGTTGTCGCCAGAATGCAGAAGCGTCCATGTACTCCGGCCAGTGACTTTTGGGCATGTCTTGGCCAAACGCGCGAGCCACTGTGGGCGTCATGATCGAATCATGTGAAATGAACAGATGCAGGCCAGGTTCAACCCCAGCGCACTCAAGCAAATGCTCAATGAGGTCATTCGCGGCCTCTGCTGGATAAGCCATGCCGGGCAACGCCCCTGTTCCTGAAACCAGATGCTGGATCACACCTTCATTACCATGCGCCAACCAGTTGCCCCAAGCCACTTGTTCGTCCAGAACATAGGCACCAGGTGCGCCGAGGCGCTTGTCCAATATGACTTCTCCATCCGCATCCGCAGCTTGACCCAACAACTTGGCGGTCTGCACACACCGGAGAACGGGGCTTGACCGAGCAGACCTAACCCGCCCCACTAACTCACGACCTAACTCTTGGCACAGGCGAATGCCCAGATCATTGAGTGGCAACTCAATGCCCGTGCCTCCATCCGGAATGTCATCCCGAGCGGAGTGCCTGACGAGCAGCGCAACAGGCGAGCCTTCCGGGACAGACTGAATCAAGCGCAAGGTGCGCTTCACAGCTGAGTTCATCAACACAGTCACGTCGCTTCACCGATCAAAATCGAGGACAAAGCGTTCAAGCGTTTCGCCTCCTTGAGGTTGAAGCCGCTACGAGTCAACAAGTCCGCGTACTGGGCCAAGGTACGCTCGCGCCCACCCGTGACCATCAGTAAATGAAGATCGCAAAGGGCACCGCTGGGATCGCCATCGGGCAAAACCATTTCGACAATATGCAAGCGTCCACCTCTTGGCAGACTGTCGCGAGCACGGACCAAGATGCGAAGCGCGTCCGGATCATCCCAGTCGTGAAGGATGCGTGCCATCACCACGACATCGGCGGAGATGCCCCAGTCACCAAAAAAGTCTCCTGAGAGCCACGTGATCTGCTCGCGCCGTGGGTGTGCCGTACTGGCTTGCTGAATGACTTCTGGACGGTCCAGTACGGTCAAATGAAGAGAAGGATACCGTTTCAGCAACACATCGGCCAACTCACCCAACCCGCCACCGGCGTCAATCACACGCTCAGTGCCGACCAAACTCAAAGCAGCGGGAACGCAGGAATAGTCATGACGTGCATAACTGCGAAGCATCTGATGATGCAGGGCACCTCTCTTGGGGTCTGACGCCAGCATTCCGAAGATGTCGGGAGGTGACCACTCCCCCTCCCTTCTCAAAGCTGTTGGCAGCTGCATCCACATCACTGGAAAGTGATGGCCAAACTCTAGGGCTGCGTGCGACAAAGACATAGGATGATCTTGGCGCAAATATGCTCCACGCTCGGTTGCTCGCCACTCCCCCGAAACCTCCTGAATAAGGTTCAACTCACTCAAGGCACAAAGCAAGCGAACCAAACGATCGGAGTGCACCTGCAACTTTTGGACAATGGCGGTTGTAGTGGTTGGCAAGACATCAAACACACCTAGCTCCACTGCAGAAGCAATGGTTTGAGTGCGCCAGAAGCCGACCATGTCAGCTGACAACGCCGCGAATTCAGACCGACTTGGTGCACGCAGAACCGCTACGGTAAAACCCAGCTCATCAATGACCTCCAAGCCACTGCAAAGCGTTTCGACACGCGACTGTCCGTTGTAAAAGGGCTCGACGGAGGCAAAACGCCGCTCATAGTTCGATCGCCCATTTGTATTGATGTGCATCCAGCCGCGTGAATCTTTGGCTCTCGCAAATCCTTTGTGAAAGACATCCAGATCTTCGAACCAAACGTCATGGAGCTTCACGCCATGCATGTTGATGTGAGTGGAGAGGCCATCATCAGACTGAACGACTGCAACGCCATCGCGGAAGTCGCCGACATACCTCCAGTGCTCGGTGTAGGCTGGCCGACCATCTTGGGTAATGTGCAGGTAGGTGCCATCAGAGGTACGTACAGGACAACGGCCCTCTTGAAAATTGCCACACCAGTTGTATCGCTCGGAATAGGCGGCCTCTCCATCGGGCGTGATGTGAAAAGCCCTGTCCTTCGTAACGACTGCGGCTAATCCTTCATAGAAGCCGAACGTCCGCTTGAACCGGCTGACATAGGCCGGTGTGCCATCAGGTTGGATATGCCACGCGAGACCAGCGCAGCGCACCGGAGCCAAACCTGGTGAGTGAAACTTCAGAACCTCATCAAAGCGCTCTGAGTACGCAGGCGTATTGCTCCAAAGGTGGTGGGTGCCGCTAGGTGATACGACCATATCTGCCCAGTTCATGAGGTGCCTTCCACAGGCTTGCGCATATTGCAGCCTAAGCAGAGCGTCTTGTTCCTATAGGTCGATTTCAAGTCTTGATAGCCCTTGCCCTTCCAAATCTCGATGATGCCTTGCTCATGGAGATTGCCGAACTCGCCCAAAGAACGGCGCTGAGCGTCTGGGGCGCAACAAGGGTCAAAGCGCCCCTCGGCACTCACCCAGGACTCTTGCCCTAGGAAGGGGCAGCCCCCCTCTGGTGCGAGATCGGTCAAAGCGCCCTCGTCCAGAAGAAAGATGTTCTCTAGCAAGAGCGGCTTGCCATTGGGCAACATCCGCTCAGAGACTGCCCGACGAGCCTCCAACACTGCCTTATTCCACCGTTGAATCGACGCAGGACTGCGACGCATCGACATGCTCTCAATCTGCTTGAAATGCGCCCAAAGGTGATGGCCCTTCAGGCGATCCACACCCAGTTCGACGGCAAGCCGCACGATGTCAGCCAACTCGCCAACGTTGGACTCCAGAAAAGTCATCTGAAAAGTCACTCGACAACGATGACCACCACCAACTGCGTGAGCATCCCGAACGGCGATGAAGTCTCGGACGTTCCGAAGCATCGCGTCCCAGCGTGTGCCAATCATGAGTGCTTCCTGGGTCGCCTGGGTCGCTCCATTCCAGGAGATCTTGACATCAGATGTCACTGGCACGATGCGCTCGGCCCATGCCTTGGCACCCAGCCTTGGGAACGTACCGTTGGTCGTGAGATTCAACTTGATGCCATGCTGTTCGCACAACTCTAGGATGCGATCGAAATCATCGTAGACCAGCGGCTCGCCCATGGTGGAGGGAATGATTTCGCGCAAGCCATGAGGTACTGCCTGCTCAATCACCTGCTCGATCAAGCGAACAGGCATGATTCGACGAGCCTGACCACGAGCCTTGCGCTGTTCTTGCAAGGTGCTGTGAGGCGAGTGCTCCTCGCACATGACGCAGTTCAAGTTGCAGGTGTCAGGATTGGTGTCAAACGTGATGCGCCAAGGACCGTCTGTAGACGGAATATATGTGCGATCTCGACGCCGAATCAGTGACTCGTACAAGGCCTCGATGTCTCGAACGTGTTCATCAATGGGAGGGATCTGCCCACTCTCGCTAAAGAGATAGCCACGTTGCCCCAGACGCACCAGCAAACCGGGTTCATCTATCAATCGTTGCATTTGCTGCGCAAGTGCATGGTGTGATCGATGCTCGAACAGAAGGCCATTGACCTCGTGTTCAACATACTCGCTCATCCCGCCCGCGTTAGCTGTGATGACCGGCACTCTGGCTTGCTGAGCCTCATGAATTACCAAGGGTGAGTTTTCAACCCAGATCGACGGCACGACTATCGCATCCACCTTGTCAAAGACGTCGCAAACAATGTCCTGATTTCGATATTCAGGCATCCATTCGACACGATCCACAAGGTTTACGGGAAGGTCCCGAGCCAGCGCTTTAAGCGACTCCGTGTCCTGCCCACGATGACGCCCCCAGATCCGCAAGACCGCATCGCCGCGCAGTTGACCAAAGGCACGGATCAAATCGTGTATGCCTTTAGCGGGGATATGAGTGCCGATGTAGCCGAAGGTCACTGGCTCGCCCGCAGCCCGTGAACGACCCTCAGATCGCTTTTGGTCAAAGCCGTAGTCCAGGTATTTCAATTTCGCGGCGGGCAGGCCAAAGTCATTCCGGTATCGCTCAAGGAGGTACCTAGCTGGCGCCACAAACACATCGACCAACTCTGTCATCTCCCGCATGTGACTCATTCGCCGGCCCACCCATTGGGTCCAGAAAGAGATGTCAAGAGCATGTTCATCGGGAGCGCCACTGAAATAGCGTGAGTAACAGCGCTCGGCACACTTCCTGTCATCCTGACCATCACAGGCAGCCCAAAGATTGGCTGGATCCTCCGGGAAGGTCTGCATGAACTGACCACGTGGACACATGACCCAGTAGTCGTGAAGTGTGTACACGATGGGTATCTCTCGGCTGGCCGCTTCACTCAACAAGGATGTTGACAAGTGGTTGAGATGGCCGACATGAACGATGTCAGGCTGGAGGCGATCCAGCAGTTCGGCAAAGCGCTGATCTATTCCCGTAACGCGGTAGCGATCCTTATTGCGTGGGTTGTTCACCAGATGCAGAGTGATCCGCGCATCGTCAGGATCCAGTTCCGTTCTGAGACGGTAGTCGGGAGCGAAGGAGTCTTCTTCTCGGGTGAAGACGTGAACCTCATGTCGATCTGCTAGCCCGTGGCAAAGCGTTTGGCTGTAGACCTCCGAACCTGCGTTGTATCGCATCGGGTAGCCATGGATGACTTTCAAAATTTTCATGCGGCACTCAAGGTGGAGGTGGGCAAGGACGCCTCAAGTTGAAAATCTGCAATGAGCGTGGCCAGCCCATTTCGCAGTGGCACCCTGGGGGTCCAGTTCAAAGTGGTCGTGGCGCGTTGATGCGTTCCATAAAATCTGGCCACATCGAAGTTGCGCGGAAGTGCAGTTACAACGGATGATGAGCTGCTCGCAATTTTGATAGCCAACGCAGCCAGTTCTCCTAACGTGGTTGCCTGGCCGGAGACAAAGTGAATCGGGCGTGAACAGTCCTCACCGGCAGTCAAACGCTGAATCAACGAAACGATGCCACGACTGACGTCTTCCACATGAGTGAAGTCAAAGGTATGGCTCGGGCCATCCACGCGCAAAGGCTGACCTGTAACTGCAGCCCTCGCGAATGCCGGGACAACGCGGTCAGCATGATCGTGAGATCGTCCAAAGACGTTTGACAGTCGAATCACTGCCGTCTGTAGGCCGCGTTGGCGTGCCAGTTCCACCAGACGCTCCCCTTCTACTTTGGATCGCGCGTAGACATTGACAGGGGCCAATGGCGTGTCCTCAGTTGCCGGGAGTAACTTTGGCTGACCGTAGACCTCCCTACTGCTTGCAAAGATGACCCAAGGCATGCGCACATTCGCCTGCGCTGCCTCAAGAACATTGCAAAGACCACCAACGTTGGTCGCCCAGCAATGCTCCGGATCAAGCTCCCCCCAAACAACACGCGATACGGCTGCGAGGTGCAACACGCCATCGCAAGAGGCAATAGCGTCAACCACTTGAGCAGCGTTACAAACATCGCCTCTTTCATCATCTAAGCCCCGCAGGTCAAGGCCGTTGACCTGATAGCCGTGTGTGGTCAAGTCCTCTCGAACGACACGACCAATCAGTCCTTCTGATCCAGTGATCAGTATTCGTTGAGTCAATTTTTTGCTCCATGAGACGTGAGCCACCTAGGCCTCAAAAGCCACGGTGGCGGAACGACAGGGCTGTGTCGTGTCTTATTCGGAAGTTGGCTTGGCAGAACGTTTTGCATTCACAGGCAGACTGTTCACTGGCTGCGCTGGTACGGGGGAGATCAGTGCGCGTGATTCCCGCATTGCCTGCTCCGTATCTAGTCCCCGACTAAGGTAGTACACGGGGTGTTGCGGGTTCAGTTGGTTGGATCGATTGTCCAACGCGGCTTTGAGTAGGGATTTGCTCATGCGTTTGCTCCAGATAAGAGCCGACATGGACCAACAACGCCTCTTCGGGTCGGAGAGGCTGCCTGGAGCAAGGCATGCGAGATAACGCAGATGTGGTCAATGAAGGCCGGGTCACGTTCAACGAAGGTACGGACTCAACGGACAAACCGCCGCCCCGGACCCGAACCAAGGCATGAAGAGAAGTAACGACGCTGGTTGAGATAATAAGCTAGCACGCATACCCTCTGTCAATTCAGAATCAAGAGCGTGACGATTCAGCTTGCTGGCTGCTTTATCGCCCTTCACCAGAAACAGTCTAGGAGTCTGTCTGTTGAATTGGCCCGCCTGTGTTGAGTGGTCGGTGACGTAGGGACAGCGGTAACTCGACCCTTTCGCCCTCGAATGTCGTGTGACCATGGCGACCGACATTCAGGCCTGCAGGATCACCGGCAGCAACCGGCCTAGAACCACCATTGTGCAACCAGCATCCAGTGGCCTTTATGGCCGACTCCACACCTCATCAAAGCCCCAACCAGCCAATCGAAGCACCCCGCTTTCTGCTCTGCTGGCGCCTTCCAACGCGTCCCGATTCATGGCGCACCTTGCTGGCGTCGTCACCCAGCACAACACCTCTTCAGGCAGCGCGGCGATCAGCGATCAGCGGCCATGCCTGGCCCAGCCCCTGCGCACGGACCGCGCCCCGCTGCCGATGCCTCCCTCCATCAAGGGCATTCCGCCAGCGAGCGTGATCGATGGCGGCTAGGTGGTGCAGCAGCCGCTGGCTTCGGGCTGGAAGGAACAGCAGCGTGACAATTTCGGCGGCCCAGGTGTCCCCGTTGGGCGTTTGCCAGCGGGCGAACGCAGCCCCCCGCTGGGATAATCCCGCCCATGACAAACAAGCAACGTGTGGTGGTGGGTTTGAGCGGCGGTGTGGACTCTGCGGTGAGCGCGTACCTGCTCAAGCAGCAGGGTTACGAGGTCATCGGCATCTTCATGAAGAACTGGGAAGACGATGACAACAGCGAGTTTTGCTCGTCCAACATCGACTTCGTGGACGCGGCCTCGGTGGCCGATGTGCTGGGCATTGAAATTGAGCACGTCAACTTTGCCGCCGAATACAAAGACCGCGTGTTTGCCGAGTTTTTGCGCGAATACGCCGCCGGGCGCACGCCCAACCCGGATATTTTGTGCAACGCCGAGATCAAGTTCAAAGCGTTCCTGGACCACGCCATGCGTCTGGGCGCCGAGAAGATTGCGACCGGGCATTACGCGCGGGTGCGACTGAATGCCGCCACCGGAAAACACGAACTGCTCAAGGGCCTGGACCCGCTGAAGGACCAGAGCTACTTTTTGCACCGCCTGAACCAGGCGCAGCTGAGCAAAACGCTGTTTCCGGTGGGTGAGCTGCCCAAGACCGAGGTGCGCCGCATCGCCGCCGAAATCGGTTTGCCCAACGCGAAAAAGAAAGACAGCACCGGCATTTGCTTCATTGGCGAGCGGCCGTTCCGCGACTTTCTGAACCGCTACATCGCCAAGGAACCTGGCCCCATCAAGGATGAAAAAGGCCGGGTGCTGGGGCGGCACGTGGGCCTGAGTTTTTACACGCTGGGCCAGCGCCAGGGCCTGGGCATTGGCGGTGTGCGCGAAAAAGGCGCGCAAAAAGGCGGCAACGAACACGCGCCCTGGTTTGTGGCCCGCAAAGACATGGAAAAGAACACCCTGTGGGTGGTGCAGGGCCACGACCACCCGTGGCTGCTGTCGCCCGCCCTGCGCGCGCAAGACGCGAGCTGGGTGGCAGGGCACCCGCCCGCAGCGGGCGCGTTGGCCGCCAAGACGCGCTACCGCCAGGCCGACGCACCGTGCCAGTTTGCAGCCGAGGGCGAAGCCGGCTTTGCGCTGCGCTTCACCGACGCGCAATGGGCCGTGACGCCGGGCCAAAGCGCGGTGGTGTACGACGGCGATATCTGCCTGGGCGGCGGGGTGATCACCACCGAGGCGGCGAACGCGCCGGCCTGAGCCACAGCGCAGGTTCGCCCAAACCCTTGTTCCTCCAAGGGTTCAGGGGAAAAGCCAGGCTATCGAGGCGGTTGGAACTGCCAATGGCACGCTTGACAAAACGCAAGCTATTCAAATCCACGTATCCATAGACTTCATTCATCGGCCAAGCAATTCTGCTTTCCCGGTTCTTCCGAAACCCGCCCTGAATGGAGTACCCCATGGAAAACGCTGCCACCTTCCCCCGCCTCAACGAAGCCGCCCCCGCCTTCAACGCCAAGACCACCCACGGTGACCGCACGCTCGCCGACTACAAAGGCAAGTGGCTGATCCTGTTCTCGCACCCGGCCGACTTCACGCCCGTCTGCACCACCGAGTTCATCGGCTTCCAGAAACACGCCGAGACCTTCCGCGGCATGAACTGCGAACTGCTCGGCCTGTCGATCGACAGCCTGTATTCGCACCTGGCCTGGACGCAGAACATCCAGGAGAAGTTCGGTGTCGAGATCAGCTTCCCGATCATCGAAGACATCAAGATGGACGTGGCCAAGGCCTACGGCATGGTGCACCCCGGTGCCGCCGACACGCAGGCCGTGCGCGCCACCTTCTTCATCGACCCGAACGGCATCCTGCGCGCCATGGTTTATTACCCCATGAGCAACGGCCGCAGCATCGACGAGTTCGTGCGCCTGCTGCAGGCCATGCAGACCAGCGACGCCAACAAGGTCGCCACGCCCGAGGGCTGGACGCCCGGTTGCGACGTGATCGTGCCGCCGCCCAAGACGCCGGACGCCATCAAGGCGCGCATGGCCGAAGGCTACAAGACCACCGACTGGTACTACTCGACCAAGTCGCTGTGACCGGTTGAACGCTGCTGCGCCTCAGGCTCTCCGGCGCAGCAGCCGCACATGCATGGGCCGCACGAAGCTGGCGCCGTCGGGGCCGCAGTGCGGTTCGAACGAGGCGCGCACACGCGCCACGATGGCGGGCGTGATGCCGTGGTCGGCGAAGCTGGGGCAGAGCATGCGTTGCGCAAACGCGTCCCAGTTTTTGAAGTGCACCGGCTGCGCAAAGCGGTGTTCGCCCGCCGCCTCCCAGTGGGCGGCGGCGGCCAGCGCGCGGTCCAGCGCGGCCTGTGCTGCCGGACGCACCACACCCTCGTCGTTGAACAGGCGCACCACGTCGTTGAGCGCGCCGCCGTAGATCGGCTCGCTCACGTAAAACCAGCCACCGGGCCGGAGCACACGGGCCACCTCGGCCAACGCGCGGTCCATGGCGGCGAGCGGCACATGGTGCAGGCTCTTGAGCATGATCGCGACGTCAAAGCCGGCGTCGGGGCACGGCACGGCTTCGGCGCTGCCGGCCACAAATAGCAGCCGCTCCTGCGGGTGCGCAACGTTCTTCGCGTGTTGTTCCGCGTCCACCTCCAGCCCCACCACCCGGCTGCCCGCATGGCGCAGCAGCAGCGCACGCGCCAGCCGGGCATTGCCGCAGCCCAGTTCGATGATGCGCTGCCCGTCCAGCGGCACCCGCTCACCCAACACGTCGAGTTCGTCTCGCACGAGGGGCAGTTGATCGGGATCGGTGCTGGTGCGGTTCATCGGGGTGGTCTCCAATCCCCGCGCCCATTCAAAACCGGGCGTGGGGTGCACTTCGCCCGCCTGGCGGCCGTTCACAGCACGCCCCAGCGCAGCCACGCGGCCAACAACAGGCCGACGGCGCAGGCCCAGCCCGACAGCAGCCAGCGCCAACCGAACCAGCGCGGCACAAAACCGACGCCGCGCACCAGCCCTGCACTCATGGCCCAGAACAGGGCCATGGCCAGGCCGTGATCGGCTTTGCCGCTGGCATCGGCAAACAGCAGCGGGTAGATGCTGCCAACGAGCATGATGGTCAGTGCGGCCAGCAGGCTGGGAATGTGCACCCGGCTGGCCACCGGGTCGGGCCCCACGCTCTGCGGGCCCTCAGCAGAGGGGGCGGGCGTCATGCGTCGCCGCCTTTGGACAGCGCACGGTCCTGCTCGTGTTCACCCCACATGGCGTTGAGGATGGCGAGCAACACCGCAAAACCGACACCGAGCATCCAGGCGAAGTACCACATGTTGTTTTCCTTTCAAAAAAATGAACTGAGAGGCTGAGAGTCTTTCGCCCATGCCCGCTCACCCGCCTGGTCGGCGCAGGCCTGTTTGCGCCCACACGGCCCGCGGGGTGGGTGTTGGTGGCGCAGCCGGACTCGGGCGGCAGGAGACGTGCAGGGGCGTGTGACATGGAGAACGCCTCAATGGCCTTGCGGCGGAGCGGACGGTGTGTCCGCGGAATGGGTCTCGTCGCCGTGCAGTTCTTCCCAGCCGGTCACCATGGACTTGATGTGTGCCGTGGGCGTGTGGCCGGTGGTGGTCAGGTACACGTGAACGATGAAGAAAGTGAGCATCAGGAAGGCGCCCACCGTGTGCGCCCAGGCCACCCACTCCAGCGTGAGCCACTGGTCAAGGCCCAGCGAGGGCCAGAAGGCGCGGAACAGGTAGAGCAGGCCCGAGCCCCAGATCAGCGGCGAGATCAGGGCCAGCAGACCGAGATAGGCCAGGCGCTGCAGCGGGTTGTGCTTCTTCTGCACCGTCTTCGTGAAGGGGTGCGGCGCGCCACGGAACATGCCCCAGCTGTAGTACATCGCCATCGCCACGACCTTCTTGTGGGTCGGCAGGTACTGGCGCCATTCGCCGGTGGTGAACTGCCAGAAGATGGTGAAGGCCCAGAGCGTGAGCAGCAGCCAGGCGGCCAGCGTGTGCAGGCGCACGGCGGGCTCGAAGCCGAGCAGCGTGTAACTGCCGTGCACCTCGAAACCGCTGATGAGCATGGTGATGACCAGCGCGGCCTGCGACCAGTGCCAGAAACGCTCGTAGCGCTTGTAGATGTAGATGCGCGCGGGGATGGGGCTGGCGGCTTCCGCAACGCCGGCCACGGTGGTGGTGGTCTCAGACATGGCGGTTCTCCCGTTGGGTGCGGCGGCGGGTCAGCAGGCGGGCGGCGGCGTGCAGCAGCACGCCAGCGGTTGAGCCGGCCACGGCGAGCCAGCCGAGGCGGTCGATCCAGGGCTGGCTGTCGCGCCCGGGCAGGTAGACGCCGGGCAGATCGCCCAGGCGGCTTTTCGCGGCACCGGTGTGACACGAGGCGCAGGCCACCGCGTCCTTGGCGGGCGCGACCATGTGGGTGATGGGCCAGAGCATTTCGGTCTTCACGAAATCGTGTTGACCGCTGTAGGGCTGGCCGGTGGCGGTGGCGCCAGCCTGCAAGGCCTTGGGCCAGTCGAAGTTGAACCAGAACGCGGTGTCATCGGGCGTGGCGGTGTGCGGCACCAGCAGTTGCAGGTGCACCTTGTCGTAGGGCTGCTTGCCCTCAAAGCGTTTGACCGGCCAGATGCGTGCGGTGGGGTCGTCCGGGACGCCCATGAAGCGGTTGACCTGGAGCACCTGGGTCGGGTCGATCTTCATGTCCTGCGTGGTGAAGTGGACCTGGCCGTTGAACCAGACGTAGTCGGGCACCACGTTCTCGCCCAGCTTGAAGTCGCCCTTCTTGCTGTCGTAGATGACGTGGCCGTGCCCGTCCTTCTTCTGGAAGGGCTTGCCTTCGGCCGTGAGCCGGCCGGCGGTGGACCAGTCCCAGGCCATCTTGGTGGCCACGCCGCCGCGCGCGAACTCGGGGATGTGGCAGCTCTGGCAGGCCAGCTTGTTGGTGTGGTTGTTCAGCAGCTCAACCTGCAGCAGACCCTGCCTGTGGGGCTTGTCGCCGTGGCAGCTCTGGCAGGTGGCGGCGTTGCGTCCGGCGTGCACCGTGCCGCCGCGCAGCATCGGGCCGTGCGGATCGGAGCCCGACATGCTGATGCGGCTGCCCGCAATTTCGTGGCCGTCGGCCTGGTGGCAGGTGGCGCAGGTGAAGCCGGCACCGCCCCGGGCCTTGCTGGCCATGTGCACGTCCAGCGCCGGGGCGGCCTTGTTGAGCGAGGAATCCAGGTCACCGTGCTTCACGCCGTCACCGCCGCCGCCAGCGTAGTGACAGCTGCCGCAGGTGGCGACGCTGGTTTTTCCGATGTGCTGGGCCACCATGGCCAGGTCCACCGGGTCGATGAACTTGCCCGAGCCCGGTGGCAACTCGGTGCGCTCGACCGGCACCTCGCCGGCCATGCCCGCGGGCTTCTTGTAGCCGCCGGTGTGGTGGCAGACCAGGCAGTCCACCTTGCTCTCGTCGAAAAAGTTGAACTTGTCGTCTTTCCAGCCGTAGCCCACGTGGCAGCTCTGGCAGAAGGCCTCGTTGGAGCGGTCGCCGATGCAGAAGCTGTTGAGCATGGTCTTCTTGCCCAGCTTCTGCCCGGTGTCAGGGTTGGTGTATTCCCAGGTCCAGTGGCGCGTGCCCATGACCTGCTTGCCCGCTTCGGTGTGGCAGCCCAGGCAGGCTTTGGTGACTTCCGAGCCGCTTTTGAACGGGCCCTGCAGCTCCTTGAACTTGCTGTGGTCGGCAGTGGATTTGCTTGGGCTCGGCGCGGTCGCCAGCACCGCAGCGGCGCTGGGCGGGGCGGTAGCCGCGGCCGCGTTGGCGCCCGCCAGCGGGGCGGCCCATGCCAGCGCCAGCCCGGCGACCAGCGCGCGCCATCGGCTCAGACGCGGCCGCGGCGGGGGCTGTGGATGCTTGTTGTGGGTCATGCTTTGTCTCCAGCGCGTGGGGGAATGGAATCGAACGGAGAGCCAGTCTCACGGGCGTGTCTGCGGCCTGTCTTTGCGTTCCATCAACACCGGTAGGGGTATGAAAGCTCCCTTGCGCTGGCTCAAAAAGCTCAATAGGCGCCGTGCTCGTTTTCCCTGATGTACGCGGCGGTCACCTTGCCACGCATCACGCGGTACGCCCACGAGGTGTAGAGCACGATCAGCGGCATGAAGAGCACCGTGGCCCAGAACATGATGCCCAGCGTGAGGTGGCTGGAGACGCTGTCCCACACGGTGAGGCTGGCCGCCGGCAGGGTGCTCGACGGCATGATGAAGGGGAACATGCTGGCCCCTGCGGTGCCGATCACGCCGGTGGTGGCGAGCGACGAGGCAACGAAGGCGGTGAGCGTGCGGCCCCAACGCATGAGGGCGGCGGCAGCCAGCGCACCGAGCACACCAATGGTGGGCAAAAGCCACAGCAGGGGCTGGGCGGCGTAGTTGGCCATCCAGGCGCCGGCCTCGCGCACCACGGTCTTGCCCATGGGGTTGGGCAGCGCGGCGGGGTCGATGACGGAGCTGATGCGGTAGCCGTCGATGCCTTGCAGCCAGACCCCGGCGGCGATGAAACCGAGCACCATCACCAGCGCAGCGCCCGTGCCGGCGGTGATGGTGCGCGCCTGCACCACGCCTTCGGTGCGGTGCGCCAGGTAGGTGGCGCCCTGCAGCGTGATCATGGCGCTGCTGACCACGCCCGCCAGCAAGGCGAACGGATTGAGCAACTGCCAGAACGTGCCGGTGTAGGTGGAGATCAGATAGGCGTCGAACTGAAACGGCACGCCCTGCAGCAGGTTGCCAAAGGCCACGCCGAAGATCACCGGCGGGATGAAACCCCCGATGAAGAGACCCCAGTCCCAGGTGCTGCGCCAGGTGGCGTTGTGGATCTTGCTGCGGTAGTCGAAGCCCACCGGGCGGAAGAACAGCGCCCACAACACGGCCAGCATGGCCCAGTAGAAGCCGCTGAACGCGGTGGCGTAGACCAGCGGCCAGGCCGCGAAGATGGCGCCGCCGCCGGTGATGAACCAGACCTGGTTGCCGTCCCAGTGCGGACCGACGGTGTTGATCACCACGCGGCGCTCGATGTCGCTGCGGCCGACGAAGGGCAACAGCGTGCCCACGCCCATGTCGTGGCCATCCATGACGGCGAAGCCGATGAGCAGCACGCCCACGAGCAGCCACCAGATCAGTTTGAGGGTTTCATAGTCGAACATGGGGTGCTCCTTATGCGTGGGTAGGCTCTTGTTCGTAACGGCCCGTGCCCAGGCTGCCGGGACCGATGCGCGCGAACTTCACCATCAAATACATCTCGACGATCAGCAGCACGGTGTAGAACCCGATGAAGCCGGCCAGCGAGCCGTAGAGGCTGTTCACGCTGAGCGTGGAGACCGACAGGTGCGTGGGCAGCACGCCGTAGATGGTCCAGGGCTGGCGGCCGTATTCGGCGACGAACCAGCCCAGCTCGCAGGCGATCCAGGGCGCGGGCAGCATCCACAGCGCCCACTTGAGCAGCCAGGGGCGCTTGCCGCATTCGAGCTTGAGCGTGCACCAAAAGGCCATGCCAAACAGCAGCAGCATGGCAAAGCCCAGGCCCACCATGATGCGGAAGGCCCAGAACATCGGCGTGACCTTGGGCACGGTGCTGTCCACCGCTTTCTGAATCATCTCGGGCGTGGCCTGGCGCACGTCGACCACGTATTTCTTGAGCAGCAGACCGAAGCCCAGATCGGCCTGGTGCTGCTCAAACAGCGCCTTGGCGGCGGCGTCCTCGCGGTTGGCGCGCAGGGCCTCAAGCGCGGCCACGGCGTGAATGCCGCTCTCGATGCGCTCCCGGTTCTTCGCCTTGATCTCGTGGATACCGGGAATCTGTTTGTCCAACGAGCGCGTGCCGATCAGGCCCATGACCCAGGGAATCTCGATCTCCCAGTCGTTCTTCTGCTCGGCCTCGTTGATGCCGGCGATCAGCTTCAGGCCGGCGGGCGCGGGCTCGGTCTCCCACATGGCTTCGAGCGCGGCCATCTTGGTCTGCTGCGCCTCACCGACGGTGTAGCCCGACTCGTCGCCCAGCACGATCACGCTCAGCACGGAAGCCAGGCCGAAAGCGGCCGCCACCCGGAAGCTGCGTTTGGCGAATTCGATGTCACGGCCCTTGAGCAGGTACCAACTGGAGATCGACAGCACGAACATCGCGCCGGTCACGTAGCCGGCCGAGACGGTGTGCACGAACTTGGCCTGCGCGTCCGGGTTGAACAGCACGGCCCAGAAGTCCGTCATTTCCATGCGCATGGTCACGTAGCTGAACTCGGCGCCCACCGGGTTCTGCATCCAACCGTTGGCGATCAGGATCCACAGGGCCGAGAGGTTGGTGCCCACCGCCATCAGGATGGTCACCATCAAATGCTGCGTTTTCGACAGCCGGTCCCAACCGAAGAAGAACAGGCCGATCATGGTCGATTCGAGGAAGAAGGCCATCAGCCCCTCGATGGCCAGCGGCGCGCCAAAGATGTCGCCCACGTAGTGCGAGTAGTAGGCCCAGTTGGTGCCGAACTGGAATTCGAGCGTGATGCCGGTGGTCACGCCCAGGGCGAAGTTGATGCCGAAGAGCTTGCCCCAGAAGCGGGTCATGTCCTTCCAGATCACGTTGCCCGTCATCACATACACGCTTTCCATGATCACCAGCAGCCAGACCATGCCCAGCGTCAGCGGCACGAAGAGGAAGTGGTACATGGCCGTCGCCGCAAACTGCAGGCGGGAAAGGTCAACCAGTTGTTCGGAAATCAAGGCGTCACTCCTCAGGAACTGTGGGCACTGGGCGGCTGCCCAGCATTTGCATGGCGGCGGCGTCGGTGTCCACCGGCACGCGCTGATCGCGCACAAAACCCCACCACAGCCCCATCAAAACGGCGAGCTTGATCACCAGCACGACGGCCAGCTTGCGCAGCAGAAAACGGTCTCGGAGGTCCATGGGATGGCAGGGTTTGGAACAGTCTTTCCAAGAAACGTGCCATACCGATCCGTGCCAGAAAGTGCTTTTGAATCAAGCACCTGTGCGTTTCACGCCGTGATGGGAAAGCGGTTTTTCCGGGTGAAAACTGCCATTTTTGACAGTTGCCGTCATTCACTGGCAGAAGTTGGCAGCGTTCACGCCCCTTTTTTGGCGTTTTTTGAACGTGCCGCACGTCCGGGGAATCTTCTCCGCGGGTTTCAATCGCCAACATTCGCATATAACATCCAAATATTCGGAGACAAGCATGAAAAATCCCTTCCAGTTTGGTGAAACCGTGGACGGCTACCCGGTGCGGGTGCTCAACGAACGCACCGTGCGCGCTGCCGCCGGCCTGCTGTTTTTCCCGGCGCTCGTGTCGTTCATGAACGCGCTGCTGACGGCCAACTACCAGCCCACGCGCCTGTTTGTGATCGTGTTCCTGATCGACATGGCGTTGCGCATGCTCAACCCGCGCTGGGCACCGAGCATGATCGTGGGCGGCTGGATCGTGCGCAAACAGACACCGGAATGGGTGGGTGCGCCGCAAAAGCGCTTTGCCTGGGGCCTGGGCCTGCTGCTGGGCGCGGCCATGCTGTACCTGATGGTGTTCAACCGCTACATGGGTCCGCTGAACATGCTGGTCTGCGCAAGCTGCCTCACGCTGATGTTCTTCGAGACCGCCTTCGGCATCTGCCTGGGCTGCAAGCTCTACAACGTGTTCAACCGCGAGAAAGCCCAGCTCTGCCCCGGCGGCGTGTGCGAAGTGCCGACGCACAAGCCAGGCTGGGGCATCGCCCTGCCGCAGGTGGCCGTGCTGGTGCTGTTCGTGGGCGCCCTCACCCTGGCCAAAGGCTGGGTCGATGCAACCGGCCCGCTCGGCGGCTTTGACGACATGGCGACGCTGGAAGAGATGGGCCTGAAGCCCGTGGCCGGCGCACCGTCGGCCGCCGACGCAGAGCGCTGCAAGGTGCCTGCCTTCGCCAAGGCGATTGGCCATGAGGAGATGTGGAAGCAGCACAACGGCTGCAGCTGAGCATTTCCATGATTGAGCAAATTAACTCAATCATGTGCCCCCACCCCATGCGACGAAAACGGGCCGATCGAGCGCTGACACAGGCCCGGCCATGCGCCGGCAAGCCCCGCGGCCACGGGCAGGGCATTTTTCAGCCCCTTCAATGCCCCGCGTGCAGCTTCGCGTGGATCTTCTTGGTGGTGCGCCACACGCCCAACAGCACCAGCGGAATCATGGCGCCGGCCAGCATTTCGGGGTTCAGCGGCAAGCCCGCCGCCTTGCCCGCCTTGCCCAGGTACAGCACCAGGCTCACCACGTAGTACGAGATGGCCGCGATCGACAGGCCTTCCACCGTGCTTTGCAGGCGCAGCTGCAGCTCTTGGCCTTTGGTGAGTTTTTCCAGCAGCTGCTGGTTTTGCGCTTCGGTGACGATGTCCACCCGCGTGCGCAGCAAGGCGCTGGTGCGCGACACACGCTCAGACAGCGAGGCCAGGCGCTGCGCCGTGGCCGCCACGGTGGCCATGGCGGGCGAGAGCCGGCGCTGCATGAACTCGCCAATGGTCTGCGTGCCCGGAATGGGCTTTTCGCGCAGTTCACCGATGCGCTGGCTGACCAGCGTGTCGTACGCCCGCGTGGCCGCAAAGCGGTAGTTGTTTTCGGCGGTGGCGCGCTCCACCTTGGCGGCCAGCGAGACCAGTTGGTCCAGCAGCGCCTGTTCGGACGTGGACTTGTTTTCCAGCTGCGCGGTGATGGTGGCCAGCTGGGCTTCGGCGGCGGCCAGCATGGGCGACAGCGCCTTGGCCACCGGCAGGCCGCGCAGCGCCATGAGGCGGTAGGTTTCCAGCTCCAGCAAGCGCTGTGAAATGCGCCCGGCGCGGGTTTCGGTGGTGCCCGGCGGCGCCAGCACCAACATGCGTTCAAAACCCGAGGGGCGCAGGGCAAAGTCGGTCAGCGCCCACGAATGCCCACCCCCCAGCTGCGAGGCCACCACCGCACGGTCGCCAAACCAGTGCTGTGCCGGACCCATGAGCGCGGCCTGGGCCTCAGGCGTTGGTTCGGGCAGGACGGCGTGCAGCATCACCAGCTTGATGGCGGCCACGGTGCGCCCGGGAATGTCGCGCAGCCAGCCCGGCGGCGTGACCAGACCGTCCAGCAGCGCCGGGTCGGTGCTGCCCAGGCCAGCGCCCTCGGGCAGCTCCTGCACGATGGAATAACGGGTGAATTCGGTGTGGCGCTCCCACTTGAGCGTGTGCTCTTCAAAGCGCAGGCGCAAAAAATTGCCCTGCAAGCGCTCTTGCGGCAGCTGCGCCAGGCCGGGCAGACGGCGCAGGTGGTCGCCCTCTTGCTCGCGCGTCACGCCCTCGTTGAGCACGGCCACGAACACGATCAGTGCCGGCAGCCGGATGCGGGCCGATGGGCGCGCGTGCACCTCGTTGTGCAGCAGTTCGCGCTGGGGGTCGCTGTCGGGCAGCAGGCTGGGCTGAGGGGTTGGGGATGTGTCCATGGGCAGCATTGTGCCGACAGATGGCCCCCGTGCTGGCGGGGGCCCAGGCGGGCCGGGCTCGGCGGCGGGTTCTTACTCGCCCTGTTCGGCCGCGTTGCGGATGGTGTCGCGACCGTTGCGGTCCTTCACGCGGCCCAGATCGGTGTCCAGAGCGCGGATGAGCTTGTCCACCGCGTCGATGAAGGCGGTGGCCATCTTGTCGCCGTCGGCCGTGACGCTGACCGGTTGTCGGTTGGCCACGCGGGCTTCAAGGCGGCAGCGTTTGTCTTTGACGCCCGATTTGCTGCCGTCGAGATCGGTCAGAAACACCTCCACGCGGGTGATGTGGTCACGGAACCGGCTCAGGCGGCTGGTGGCCTCGTCGTTGATCCATTGGGCCAGGGAATCGCCACCCTGGATGTGGTCGTCGGTGTTGACTTGAACTTGCATGCAGTGCCTTTCTGAGGGTGTCCGGCGCGGTGGCCGGGGAAACAGGGTGCGTCAATGAAACCGCACCCGGTGTCCATAGTAGACCAGCCGAACACCCGCAGGTTCCGTGTGCGCCACACCCCGCTGCCAGAAACCAGTGCACAAAACCGCCCACACCGCCGCCGTGCACCGCCATCGCGCTGCGCAGCGGGCATCGACTCACCGTTTTGGCGCAGGCCGACGCCGTTTCGCAGGCCGGAACGCGCCCATGCGGCCTGCGGCTGCTGGCATGCCTCGTGCTTCATATCAGGAATCAAAGTTTCACCGTGTTTAACCATTTCACCGATAGGAGTACTTGCATGAACCAGCGCGTTGCCATCATTGGCGCCGGCCCCAGCGGCCTGGCGCAGTTGAGGGCTTTCCAGTCCGCCCAAGCCGCGGGCGCCGAGATTCCAGAACTGGTGTGCTTCGAGAAGCAGTCGGACTGGGGCGGTATGTGGAACTACACCTGGCGCACCGGCCTGGACGAGCACGGCGAGCCGGTGCACGGCAGCATGTACCGCTATCTCTGGTCCAACGGCCCCAAGGAATGTCTGGAGTTCGCCGACTACACCTTCGACGAACACTTCGGCCGCCCCATGGGCTCCTACCCGCCGCGCGAGGTGCTGTGGGACTACATCAAGGGCCGGGTCGAAAAGGCCGGTGTGCGCCCCTACATCCGCTTCAACACCGCCGTGCGCGATGTGAGTTTTGACGAGAACACCCGCCTGTTCACCGTCACCGTGCACAGCTACGAACAGGACCGGACCTACGCGGAGGTGTTTGACTACGTGGTGGTGGCCAGCGGGCATTTTTCGACGCCGAATGTGCCCTACTTCCCGGGTTTTGAAACCTTCGGTGGCCGGGTGCTGCACGCGCACGATTTCCGCGATGCGCTGGAGTTCAAGGGCAAAGACGTGCTGATCGTGGGCGCCAGCTACTCGGCGGAAGACATTGGTTCGCAGTGCTACAAGTACGGCGCGCGCTCCATCACCAGCTGCTACCGCACCAGCCCCATGGGCTACCAGTGGCCGGCCAACTGGGAAGAAAAGCCGCAGCTGCTGAAGGTGGAGGGCAACACCGCCCACTTTGCCGACGGCAGCAGCAAGCACATCGACGCCATCGTGTTGTGCACCGGCTACAAGCACCACTTCCCGTTTTTGCCCGAAGACCTGCGCCTGAAAACCGCCAACCGGCTGTGGCCGCTGAACCTGTACAAGGGCGTGTTCTGGGAAGACAACCCGCAGCTGATCTACCTGGGCATGCAAGACCAGTGGTACAGCTTCAACATGTTCGACGCCCAGGCCTGGTACGCGCGCGATGTGATCCTGGGCCGCATCCCGCTGCCCTCGAAAGAGGCGATGCACGCCGAGAACCAGCAGTGGCGCGAGGAAGAGCTGGCGCTGGAAGACGCGCAGCAGATGTTCGAATTCCAGGGCAAATACATTGCGCAGCTCATTGATGCCACCGACTACCCGAGCTTTGACATTGCGGCGGTGAACAAGACCTTCCTCGACTGGAAGCACGACAAATACGAGGACATCATGGGCTACCGCAACAAGTGCTACCCCTCGCTCATGACCGGCACCATGGCCACGCCGCACCACACGCCGTGGCTGGAGGCGCTGGACGATTCGCTGGCCAGCTACTTGGCCAAACCCTGAGGAAGGAGCGCTCCCAGACGGCCATGGGTTGGCGGGTTTTGGCACTTTTCTTGCAGGATCCGTCGAGAACATAGGCCAACCCGGAGCACGTCCATGGTCAGAACAGGTCAGCGAACCGGGCTGACGCCGTCCCGCGTGGTGGCGTCGGTCACCGTAGGTCTTGAAGAATTCATCGAGAGACAAGGCGGCCGCAGCGGCGAGGTGCTGGCCAGGGCCGGGCTGCAACCCGGTCTGTACCGCCAGCCCAATCGCCCCATTGCCCTGCGCAACTACTGCCGCTCCATGCACGAAGCAGCGCGTTCCACCGGCAACGAGCACTTCGGGCTGAGTTTTGGCGAACAGTTCGCTCCCGAGGGACTGGGGCTCTACGGCTACGGCGCCATCACCGCACCGGACCTTCGCACCGCCATCGGGCACATGGAGCGGTTCTTCCCGGTGTTCCAGGACAACAGCGTGCTGAGATTCAGCCGCCAGGATGGCCTCTGTGCCCTGGAGTACCAGCTGCTGGACGGCGACATTCCGGATCGCCGGCAAGACGCGGAACTGACCATCGGCATGATCAACAACGTGCTGAAGCGGGCCCTGGGCCCGGGTTGTGCACCCGAAGCGGTGCATTTCCAGCACCCGGCGCTGGTTCAGCATGGCCCGCACCGCGACGCCTTCCGGTGCGAGGTGCGCTTCAACCAGCCCAGCAACCGCATCGTGCTGCGCGAATCCTGTCTCGACCGGCCCATGCCCGATGCCGACGCCATGCTGCACAACGTGGCCCTGGGCACCTTGCAAGACCTGCTGGGCCAGGCCGCACGGCCCCTGAGCCTGACCCAGCGCGCGCGCAACGCCGTCATGGAGCGTTTGCCGCAAGGGGAAGCCGGTCTGGACGAGGTCGCCCGGGCGCTGGCGCTGTCGCGGCGCAGCCTGCAGCGCCAGCTCGCGGACGAGGGCACCTCGTTCGCGGTGCTGGTCGAGGACGTGCGGCAGACACTGGCCGAACACTACCTGCGCCACGAGCGTCTGAGCGTCTCGGACGTGGCCTGGCGGCTCGGCTACTCGGAAGTGAGCGCGTTTTCCCGCGCCTTCGTGCGCTGGAAAGACCTCAGCCCGTCCGCCTGGGCGCAGCAGGCCGCGCATCCGTAGGCGCGCGGCGTTCATCCGTTGCGCCTGCGGCGGCCGCGACCGCAGTTTGGCGCCGGATGTCAAAACGGCGGCATCCGCTGTCAAGGGCTTTTGACCCCTCCCGCGAGAGACTGGGCTTCACCCGAACACGGAGAAAGCCCGATGACCCAAGTCTCTGAAACCCGCTGGGATTGCCCGGCAGACAAGCCCCTGGAGGCCGCCCAGGCCTTTCTGAAACAGCACCAGGTGCGCTACCTGCTGGCGCAGTTTGTCGACATGCACGGCAGCCTGAAAAGCAAGTCGGTGCCGGTCGGCTGCCTGGCCGATCTGGTGGAAACCGGCGCCGGTTTTGCCGGTGGCGCCATTCTCGGCTTCGACATGAAACCGCAGGACCCGGAATACCTCCTGCGGGCCGACCTGTCCACCCTCACCCTGATGCCCTGGATGCCCGGCTACGCCTGCATTCGCGGCACGGGCGTCGTCGCCGAACAGGCGTACGAAATGGACACCCGCAACCTGCTTGCCGCCCAGACGGCCCGTCTGGCCCGCCGTGGCTGGCGTCTCATGACCGGGCTGGAGCCGGAGTTCTATCTGGTCAAGCGCGACGCCAACGGCGCCGTGGTGCCGTTCGACAGCACCGACACGCTGGCGCGCCCGACCTACGACTACCAGGGCCTGACCCGCAACGCCGCCTTTCTGGAAGGGCTGTGCGAGTCGTTGCAAACCGTGGGGCTGGAGGTCTACCAGATCGACCACGAAGACGCCAACGGCCAGTTCGAGCTGAACTTCAAGTACGACGAGTGCCTGCGCTCGGCCGACCACATCCTGTTCTTCCGCATGGCAGCGAAAGAGATCGCCCACCGCCTGGGCGGCATCGTCAGCTTCCTGCCCAAACTCAGCGCCACCACCACGGGCAACGGCATGCACGTCCATGCATCCCTCGTGGATCAGAGCAACAAGAACCTGTTCCACGATGCCAGCGACCCCAGCGGCATGGGCCTGTCGAAGCTGGCGCACCAGTTCATCGCCGGAGTGATCGCCCATGCGCCGGCACTTTGTGCGCTGCTGTGCCCCTCGGTGAACTCCTACAAGCGCCTGGTCACCGGCACCCTCGAACAACCCAGCTGGGCGCCGGTGTTCATGGCCTGGGGCGACAACAACCGCTCCGCCATGGTGCGCATTCCCTACGGGCGCATCGAGGTGCGCATCGGCGACAGCGCCATGAACCCCTATCTGGCCACCGCCGCGCTCATCGCCGCCGGGCTGGACGGCATCGACCGCGAACTGGAGCCGCCACCGCCGCACGCGCGCAACTTCTACGCCATGAGCGACACCGAGCTGAAAGCCCTCGGCATCGAGCGCCTGCCAGAAAACCTCAAGGAGGCCCTTGACGCCCTGGAGGCCGATCGCTTCATGGCCGAGGCACTGGGCGAGCGCTTGATGGGCAGCTACCTGAGCCTCAAACGCCAGGAATGGCAGGAATACCACCGCTCGGTGTCCGAGTGGGAAATCAACCGTTACCTCAGCTTCTTCTGACCTCAGCAACCAAGGACTGTCACCATGATTCACCTGACCCCCGACCAGATTGCCCAGTTCCGCCGCGACGGTTTTCTGATCGTCGACAAGATCATCGAACCGGAAGCCGCTGAAGCCATTCGCGATCGCTTCGTCCCCCTGTTCGACAAGGGCGAATACGAAACCGGCATTCGCCCCGATGAAGTGAACAAGCCGGTGGGAACCCCGCCCTTCACCCTGCAGATCTGCAATGCGTGGAAGTCGGACCTCACCGTCGCTCGCCACGTCCTGTCGGAAAACCTGGGCCAGGCCTGCGCCCAATTGGGCGGCTGGACCGGTACGCGCCTGATGATCGACAACCTGCTGTGGAAACCGGTCGAAGGCCGCGCCATCGGGTTCCACCAGGACAGCATGTACTCGCTGTGGATCGACAAGCCGGCCCTGGTGAGCTGCTGGGTGGCGCTGGACCAGACCTCAGCCGACGGCGGCACGCTGGTGTACATCAAGGGCTCCCACACCTGGGGCGAAGCCCGCCCGATCATGCAGTTTCATGGCCCGGAAGACGACCTGAAGGAAGTGCGTGAATGGGCCGAGACCCACGGCCTCGAACTGGAACTGGTGCCTGTGGTGGTGCCGCCGGGCGGTGGCGCCTTCCACGACGGCTGGCTGTGGCATGGCTCGCGCATCAACAAGGCCGATGTGCCGCGTCGGGCGCTGGCCGCCCACTTCTTCCAGGACGACATCCGCTTCAACCCCGAAAAAATGAACATGGGCAACGGCCCCATGTATGGCCGCTACCGCAAGCTGGGCAGCAACGAAGTGGATGAGGGCTACTTCCCCATCACCTGGCGCGAGGACGGCTACCGCACCCCGGGTCTGGATGCGTATCTGGACAAGGGGATCGTCTGATGCGCATTCTGGCCATCATGGCGGGCGGTATGGACGGGCCGGTGGAGTCCGGGTGCATCGGCGAGGTGGTGGCCGAGCGCGGCGCCACCCTGCACTGGTGCTACCGCAGGCTGGGACAGCCGCTGCCCGAAACCACCACCGGCTATGCAGCACTGATCGTGTTCGGCGGTGAGCCCAGCGTGTACGACCCGGCCTTGCGGGATTACTTCGAGGCCCTGGCGGCGCTGATCCGGCTTTTCCACGATGAGGGCAAGCCGGTGCTGGGCTCCTGTCTGGGCTGTCAGTCCATCGCCTTTGCCTTCGGCGCCCGGGTGTATCCCGCCGGGGTGCTGGAATACGGTTTCACGCCCCTGACGCTGAGCGCCCAGGCGCAGGCCGACCCCTTGCTGCACGGCATCGCACCGGTTCAGACGCTGTTCGAGATGCACGCCGACACCTTCGACCTGCCCGACGGGGCCGTGCCCTTGCTGGAAGGGGAAACGGTGCGAAACCAGGGGTTCCGGCTGGCAGACAGCACCTGGGGTTTTCAGTGTCACTTCGAGGTCACGCCGAGCATTGTCGACACGTGGACCACCCGAGAGCTGATTGGAAACCCGGCTCACGACCAGCCCCAGGTGCATCAGCGTCTGCGGCAGGTGCACGAGGATTTCGGCCGGTACCAGGAGGCTCAGACCCGCTTTGCCCGTGCGCTGGTGGGACGCTGGATGGATCGGGTGGAAGCCCATGGGGCCTCCATCCACCAGACACCGGAGGTTCAGGCGCGCACGCGGCTCTTGTCGGGGTCGTAGAAGATCGGCGCACACACGGTGGCCGGCAGGCGCTTCTGGTGCCCGTCGAGCTTGCCGACTTCCACCCGGGTTCCCGCTGCCGCATGCGGCACGCTCATGCGGCACAGCGCGATGTTCTGCCCCGTCAGCGGCGAGCGTGTGCCGCTGGTGACCACACCCACCTGCGCGTGGCCCACAAACACGCCGTCGCCGTGTGCGGCCATCTCGTTGCCGTCGAGCTGCAGACCCACCAGCTTGCGCTGCGGGTGCGCGCTGCGCTCGATCAGGGCGTCGCGGCCGATGAAGTCGTCGGCCTTGCTCTTGAGCGGCACGCAAAAGCCAATGCCCGCCTCGAACGGATCGGTCTGGTCGCAAAACTCGTGGCCGGCAAACACCAGCCCGGCCTCGATGCGCAGGGTGTCGAGCGCGTCCAGCCCCAGCGGCGCCAGGCCCAGCGGCGCACCCAGTTCCCACAGGCGCGCCCACACGCGCGGCGCGTCGCTCGGGTGGCACCAGACCTCGTAGCCCAGCTCGCCGGTGTAGCCGGTGCGCGAAACCATGATGGGGCAACCGTTGTGGTCGTCGAGCCGGCCGACCAGAAAGCGGAACCAGCCCAGGTTCTCCAGCGCGGGTTGCGTGCCGGGTGACCACACCATCTGCTTGAGCAACTCGCGCGAGCGTGGGCCCTGCACGGCGACGTTGTGGATGTGGTCGCTGGCCGACTTGACCCACACCTTCATGCCGAGTTTTTCGGCCTGCTCGCGCAGCCAGATGCCGCTGTAGTCCTCGCCGCAGATCCAGCGAAAGTTGTCGGGTCCCAGGCGCAGCAGCGTGCCGTCGTCGAGCATGCCGCCGTGCGGGTAACACAGGGCCGAATACACCACCTGGCCCACGGCCAGCTTCTTGATGTCGCGCGTCAGGGCGTACTGCATCAGGGCTTCGGCGTCGGGGCCGATGATCTCGAACTTGCGCAGCGCCGACAGGTCCATCACCACCACCTGCTCGCGGCAGGCGTGGTACTCGGCCACCGCACCAAAGCCGTCGTAGCGCGTGGGCGTCCACCAGCCCCGGTAGTCGGTGAACTGGCGGGTGAGTGCCGAGGTGGCGGCGTGGAAGCCGCTTTCGCGGGTCATCTCGGGCACGGCGTCGGGGGTGGGTCGGTGGGCGATGGCCATGCTGAAGCGCTCCTGGGCGGCGTAGATGCGAACGTGGATGTCGGTCGGCATCCAGCCGTTGGCGGGGTCGATGTCGTCCGGGCACGAGGTGTTGGCGCAGACCATGTCGTCGAGCGCACGCATCAGCACATGGTCGCCCGGGCGCGACCAGGGTTCGTCCATGGTCAGTTGGTTGTGGGCATCGACGCCGGTGTTGTAGAAGAAATTGATGGCGGGCCAACCCGGGCGGGCGCGCACGCCGTAGGGGGCCAGCACGTGCGACAGGTTGTCGCTGCAGTTGGCGTGGCCGAAGTAGCCCATGCTCTCGTAATAACGCGCCGCGCAGGCCAGGCCGAAGGTGTCGTGTCGGCCCACAGTGTCTTGCACCAGCTCCAGCACCGGCTGCATCTCGCGGTCAAAAAAGCGCGAGTGCAGGCCCGGCCCGGGGTAGGCGCGGCCGCCGAGCGTGCGGGTGACCGTGGGGTCCAGTTCTTGTTCGGTGCCCCGGTCCAGCGCGCGGCGGTTGAAGGCCACGAAGTCGGAGCACTGGCGCCCGGCAACGTCGATCACCTGAATGTATTGGCCCTTGGCCACGGTGTAGCTGCGTGCCGTGCCGGGGGCGATGGTGAACTCGTCCACCACCTCGCCCAGCGGCTCGGGCAGGGGCACGGCGGTGAGGATGCGGCTGCCGCTGCGGTGCACATGCAGGGCCAGCGGCGTGGGCGCGTTCTGGGTGTGCACGCTGCTGTCGGCACCGGGGGCACACACCAGCACCAGCACCGCGTCGGTGGCGGTGCAACGTTGTCGCTGACCCGCCAGGCCGCCTGCGGGCCAGAGTTGGCAGGGCGTGGGCAACTGGTTCAGATCCACGCCCCGGCGGCGCAGCCCGGCGTGCACCGGGCTCAGCGCGGGGTGCGGGCGCTGCAACAGGTGGGCTGCGCCGGTGGCGCCGGGCGAAGCGCGCAGGCCCAGCGCGGCCAGGGCGTCGCGGCCCGCGCTGTCCCAGGCCATCAACTCGCAGGCTTGCTGGCCCTCGGGGTCGATCACCTCCAGCGCGTCGCCCGCAGCCAGCGCCACCACCGTCAGGCCGCCGCCGGACACGCGGTAGCGCTCCAGCGTGGGCGTGCGCAGGGTCAGCGCGGGCTCGCGCACCCGCGTGGCCACCGGGGGTCGGGCGGCGCTCAACGGGACATCGCCAGGCCAGCCCATCAGAGCGCCTCGTCGCCTTGTTCGCCGGTGCGGATGCGCACCACCTGCTCCAGCGCGGTAACGAAGATCTTGCCGTCGCCGATCTTGCCGGTGCGCGCGGCCTTCTCGATCGCCTCGATCACCAACGGCAAGCGCTCGTCGGACACCGCCGCCTCCAGCTTCACCTTGGGCAAAAAGTCCACCACGTATTCCGCGCCCCGGTACAGCTCGGTGTGGCCTTTCTGGCGCCCGAAGCCTTTGACCTCGGTGACTGTGATGCCCTGCGTGCCCAAGTCAGACAGCGCTTGGCGCACCTCGTCGAGCTTGAAGGGTTTGATGATGGCGGTGACAAGTTTCATGGTGTTCTGCCTGTTGGGGTATGCGGATTGGGGTTCATCACGACAGCTTGTAGCCCGGCTCGCCGTGCGCACTCATGTCCAGACCTTCCTGCTCGTCGTCTTCCGACACCCGCAGGCCGCCGCAAATCAAGGCCGTGGCCTTGAATGCGATGTAGCTGGTGATGGCTGAAAACACGATGCTGAAGCCGATGACCAGCAACTGAATGGGCATTTGCGAAGCGAAGTCGCGGCCCTCGGCAAAGCCCAGACCACCCAGGGCGGGCATGGCAAAAATGGTGGTCAAAATGCCGCCCACAATGCCGCCGACGCCGTGCACGCCGAACACGTCAAACGAGTCGTCCAGCCCGATCATGGGCTTGAGCTTTTCCACCGCCCAGACGCAAATGGGCGAAACAATCAGGCCGATGGCGATGGCGCCCATGGGGCCGACAAAACCGCAGGCGGGCGTGATGGCCACCAGGCCAGCAATCGCGCCCGACACCGCGCCCAGCATGCTGGGGCGGCCCCGGTGCAGCCACTCCACCAGCATCCAAGACAAAGTGCCCGCCGCAGCGCCCAGCATGGTGTTGAGCACCACCAGCATCGCAAACCCGTTGGCCGCCAGCACGCAGCCGCCGCAGAACGCCAGCCAGCCCACCCACAGCAGCGAGCCGCCGGTCATGGTCATGGTCATGTTGTGCGGCGCCATGGACGCGGTGCCCACGCCTTTGCGCGCGCCCACCATCCAGGCACCCACCAGCGCGGCAATGCCCACGTTCACGTGCACCACGTTGCCGCCGGCAAAATCCTGAGCGCCGAGCTGGAACACCCAGCCCCCGCCCCAGCCCATGTGCGCCATGGGCACGTAGTTGATGGTGAACCAGATCGTCATGAACACCAGCACGGCGGCGAACTTGATGCGCTCGGCAAACGCGCCCACGATGATGGCGGGCGTGATGGCCGCGAACAGCAGCATGAAGAAAAAGTACAGCAGCTCAGGAATGGTGCCCTGCAAGGAGTCTTTGGTGACCCCCTGCAAAAAGAGCTTGTCCAGCCCCCCGATGAACGACTGCGCGGAGCCGCCGTCGGTGAAGGTCAGCGAATAGCCGTACAGCGCCCACAGCACCGTGATGAGCGAAGTCACCGTGAACACCTGCATGAGGATGGACAGGACGTTCTTGGTGCGCGCCAGGCCACCGTAAAACAGCGCCAGGCCGGGAATGGTCATCAACCAGACGGCGATGCAGCAGGCGAAGACAAAGGCCGTGTCGCCTGCGTTGAGCGTGGGCGCATCGGCGCCCTGAGCCCAGAGGGAAGAGGCGCCGAAAACGAGGGCGGCCGGGGCGATCCAGCGCAAAAATGAGATGGGTTTCAAGGGAGACTCCATGTGGCGGTTGTGGACCTCCAGAGCTGTGCAAGGAGTGTGCCAAAGTTTCTTATCAGTAATATTGATTTCACTGCAAGAAACTGGTGCATGCACCTCAAACCACCCGCCCCCATGCACCGCCATCGCACCCCACACCCTGTGTGGACTCACCTTTTTGGCGCAGGTGGCTGGGCAACACCGGCTGGATATGCCGCCACCTTGCGCTCGGGCCCAGAAAATCACGCCAGGCGGGATGGCGTAGAAATATCATTCATATCAGATATGTTGACAATATCATTCAAGCCAGATAAAGTAAAAATATCTAACAAATTAGATATTTTTCATGGACTTGACCCTCGCCTTCCCGGAACAACTGTCGCAGCACCTGCGGTCTCTGCGCAAAGCCCAGGGCTTGACCCAGGCGCAACTGGCCGCTCGCATGGGGGTCACGCAATCGCGCATTTCCGCTATGGAATCGGATGCCACCAAACTCACCACCGAGCAACTCTTTCGGGTGCTGTCGAGCCTGGGTACGGGTCTTGTGCTTCGAACGCAAGACCTTGAACCACAGGCCGCCACCTCTCACACTCGGCCCAAGCCTCTTGAGGGCGGTACAGGCGGCCTGTGGTGATGGGGCGGCTGAACGTCTGGATGAATGGCGAGCTGGTGGGCCTGTGGTCGGTTGGCCGCACGGGGCAGCACGCCTTCAAATACGACGAGGGCTGGCGCGCGAATCCCAAAAGTCGCCCGCTGTCGCTGTCTCTGCCGTTAACGGCGGATGGCCAACTCACTGGCAAAGCGGTCGAAAACTACTTCGACAACCTGCTGCCCGACAGCGAGTCGATTCGAAAACGCCTGAGCGGCCGGTTCAGAACCCGAGACATCGGCGCGTTCTCGCTGCTGGAAGCCATTGGCCGCGACTGCGTCGGAGCGGTTCAGCTGTTGCCGGTGGATGCGCCCGCACCCGACGTGCACAGGGTGGAATACACCCCTGTGATGCCCGGGGAAATTGAGGCCATGCTGGCGGGTCTGGGGGCCAACGAGGGGTTGGGCGCCATGGATGGTGACGATGACTTTCGCATCTCGATGGCGGGCGCGCAAGAGAAGACAGCCCTGCTCAAAGTGGGCACGCAGTGGTGCCGCCCCCACCATGCGACCCCCACCACCCACATCTTGAAACCCCCTATCGGCGTGACACCGGGTCGCCATCTGGACCTGACGCTATCGCCCGAAAACGAGTGGCTGTGCTCACGCATCCTGAACGCTTTCGGGCTGCCAGTGGCGAATTGCCACGTGGAGCTTTTTGGTGCACGCAAGGCTTTGGTGGTCGACCGGTTTGACCGCCGCTGGTTGACCGACCCCGTCTGGCTGGTGCGCCTCCCGCAAGAAGACTTTTGCCAAGCGCTGGGCTGCTCCAGCGCGAACAAATACGAGGACAAAGGGGGACCCGGCATGGACGCTTGCTTGCGTGTGCTCAAGGGGGGCGCACGCTACGAAGAAGACGGCCGCACCTTCTTGCTGGCCCAGTTGGCCTTCTGGCTGCTGGCGGCTATTGACGGTCACGCGAAGAACTTCTCGGTATTCCTGCTGCCAGGTGGGAGCTACCACCTCACGCCCCTCTACGACGTGATGTCGGCATGGCCCATCATGGACTCGGGGCCCCACTCGCTCCAATACCGAAAGACCAAGCAGGCCATGGCGGTTCGCAGCAAGTCCGCTCACTACAAGCTGGGCGAAATCCAGCCACGCCACTGGAAAGCCGCCGCCTTGCGCAGCGGAATCCCGTTGATGTGGGAAAGCATGTGCGAACTGGTCGCTGGGGTACCCGCAGCGTTCGAGCGTGTCGCTGAAGAACTGCCACTGGACTTCCCGCGTGCGCTGGCCAAATCGGTGTTTGATGGCGCACATCGCCACGCTCAGCGGTTTCAGTCGCAGGCCTGATTCAGGGCCATGTCGAACGTCGCACGAACGTGGGGCAAGGCAAAACCGCCATGGCGGTTTTGCGCAAATCCTGCTTATTTGTTCTTGGCCTTGTACTGCGCAATCGCCCGGGCCAGGTCCTGGTATTCCTCGCAGGTGGTGTTGCCACAAATGCTCAACAGCTTGACCAGGTGTTCTTCGGCTTTGGCGGGATTGTTGTCCATCAGGTACGCCTCACCGATGTATTCGTTGGCACCTCGGTGCTCGGAGTCAAACCGCAGCGCGAGGCGGTAGTTCTCGAATGCGCGCGGCAGGTCTGGCTTGGCCTGTTTGCGGTAGGCGTAGCCCAGCAGATTGTGCAGCTCCGGGTTGCCCGGGTGCACCTGCACGGCTTCGGTGAGCACGGCGATGGCCCCCTTCCAGTCTTGGGCCTGGATCGCCTCGCGCGCCAAGGTGATGCGTTCTTTATGAACCACCCGGGGCGCGGGCTGCTTGACGGTGGCTGGGGCGGGCGGTTCGGGCGTATCGGCCGCCACGGCCGCGCCAGAGAAGGTCAGCGCACAGGCGGTGAGCAGGGCGATGAGCGGTTGGTGGAGCGTGAAAGTGTGCATGGGTGTGTGTCTCGAACAGCGTGGTCTGCGGCATGTCGGCGGCTGGTTTCAGCTGGACAGCGCGGCCAAACCCTGTTGTAGCATTTTTTGCAACAGCGGCTGCACCGAGGTGGCTTTGTATTCCAGGTAGGTGAACGGCGGGTCTTCGAGCATGTAAAGGTGCTGCGCCATTTCCAGCTGGATCGCGTGCACACCCGCGTCGGGCGCGCCGTAATGGCGCGTGATGTAACCGCCTTTGAAGCGGCCATTCACCACATGGCTGAAGGGGGTTGCAGCCACCTCGGCCACCACGCGCTGAAGGATGGACGGCGCGCAGCTGCGGCCATCGGCGGTGCCGAAGTTCAGGTCGGGCAACTGGCCTTCAAACAGGCGCGGCAACACGGCCGCGATGGAGTGCGCGTCCCACAGCAGCACCGCGCCGTGTTGCGCCTTCAGGCGGTCCAGCTCGGCGCGCAGCGCGCCGTGGTAAGGCTGCCAGTAGCGCGCCAGGCGGTCGGTTTGTTGGGCTGCGTCGGGCGCCTGCGCTTCGCCGTAGAGCGGCTCGCCACGGAAGGTTTCGGTGGGGCACAGGCCGGTGGTGGTCTGGCCGGGGTACAGGCTTTCGCCGCCGGGCGGGCGGTTCAGGTCGATCACGTAACGCGACACCTTGGCCTGCAACACCGAGGCGCCCAGGCCAGCGGCAAAACCGTAAAGCCGGTCCAAGTGCCAGTCCGTGTCTTGTTTCAGCGGCGCGGTGTCGCTCATGTGGGCGGCGAACTCGGGCGGCAGGTCGGTGCCCAGGTGCGGAATGGAAATCAGCAGCGGCACGCGGCCCGGGCGCAGCGTGTAGGTTTCGGTGTCGATGGGGGTGCTGGCGTAGGTGGTCATGGGGTTTCCTCCAGGGGGCAAAACAGGGCGTCGGGCGACAGACCGGGCATGGCGCGGCGAATGGCGGGGGCGGTGTCCTGGCGGATCACGTCGCGCGTGATGCGGGCGATGTGGTCGTCCAGACCGGCCCATTCGTCCTCGCGCGAGAGCAGAAAAAAATGGCGCTGCCCCAGGCGCGTGGTGGGAATGGGCAGCACCACCACGTCGTCCAGGTACTGGCGCGACTGCCACAGGCACAGCGGCGTGGACAGCGCCCAGCCCAGGCCCGAGGCCACCAGGCTCAGCAGCGGGTCGGTGGCGTCGAACTCGTAGCTGCGCGGCGCCTGAACGCCGATGTGGCGCAAAAAACGCTCAATCTGCTGCCCGATCACCGAACGCTGGCTGTAGCGGATCAGCGGCAGGCCCGCAGGCAGGTCCGACAAGGCGCGCACCGAGGTCAGCCCCGGCACCGCATGCGCCTTGGGAAACACCGCCACCCACGATTCAGAAAACAGCAGGCGCTGCACGATGCGCGGGTCGTCAATGGCCGAATCGGTGCAGATGGCAAAGTCCAGCTCGCGCCGGCGCAGCTGCTCGGTGAGCGTGGGCGTGAGGCCCGACCACATCAAAATTTGCTGCGCCGAGCCCGAGAGCGCACGGATCAGGCGCGGCCCCACGGTGGCGGCGAACGAATCCACACAACCCAGGTGAATGCGCGCATGTTCGTGGCGCGCGGTGGCACGCACCTGCTCCACCAGGTTGCGCGCCTGGCCCAGCAGGCGCGTGGCGCGTTCGCGCAGCATGCTCCCAGCGTGCGTGGGCACGGCGGGGCGCACCTCGCGGTCCAGCAGCGCAACGCCCAGCTCGGCCTCCAGCGTCTTGATGGCCTGGCTCACCGCGCTCTGGCTCAGCCCCAGCTGCTGCGCCGCCAACGCCATCGAACCCGCGTCGCACACCGCCACAAACGCTTCGAGCAACTGCAGGTCGGGCAGCGGGCGGGCGCGGCGGGCTTTGCGGGTGCCAAGGGCGGTGGGCAAGGGTTTGGGCATGGTGTTCCAGAAGGGAAAGTCATGGTGACGGACAACGTGGCAACCGACCACAGCATTCGAAAAACCAAACCATAGCATTCGTTTGGCTTCAGTTGTGCGGCACTTGGCCCGGGGCTTCTAAGCTGAACCCCATTGGTCACCCTCAGACCCCCCACAACCCACTGACTGCCCAGAAAGGCTCTCCCCATGCAAAGTTATGACGCCATCGTGATCGGTGCAGGTGTGATCGGAACTTCGGTCGCCTACCACCTGGCCCGCCTGGGGGCTGGCAAGGTGCTGGTGCTGGACCGCTCGCAAATCGGCTCGGGCACCAGCACCCAGTCTTCGGGCATTTTGCGCACCCACTATTCCGTCATTGAAAACGTGGAACTCGCCCAACGCTCGTGGTCGGTGTTCAACGATTTCGCGGGCTACCTGGGCGACGAAGAAGCGTCCGCCGGGCTGGTGAAGTGCGGCTACCTGATCAGCTCGCCCGACGGCCCCAAGCTCGAACCCCTGCGCGCTGCGCTGGCAGGGCAGGTGGCCATGGGCATCCGCGTGGATCTGATCGACCAGGCCCAGGCCAGCGCCCTGCTGCCCATCGCCCAGTTTGACGACGCGGCCCTGATTGGCTTTGAACCCGAAGCCGGTTTTGCCGACGCCTACCTGGTGGCCACCGGCTTTGCCCGCGCCGCGCGCCGCCAGGGCGTGAAGATCATGGAAGGCGTCAACGTGGAGCGCCTGCTGATGGAAGGCGGGCGCGTGGTGGGCGTTGAAACCAACCAGGGCACGTTCCACAGCCACACCGTCATCAGCACCCAGAACATCTGGGCCGGCGACATTGAGCGCTGGACCGGCGTGCCCACCCCGGTGAAGGCCGAACGCCACGCCGTGCTGGCCCTTGAAGGCCCCGAGGCCTACAGCTTCCAGATGCCGGTGTTCAAAGACCTGGGCTCGCCCGGCATGCTGTACTGCCGCAGCTACGGCGGCAACCAGATGCTGGTGAGCGAGGGCACGGTGGGCGAAACGCTGGCCGTGCCCGACAACGAACAGGGCGACATTTCCATGGACTATGTGGTGGAAGTGGGCGAGCAAGTGGCAGAGCGCTTCCCCTCGTTCGGCGAGGCCGGGCTGGCATCGTCGTGGACCGGCGTGTACGACGTGACCCCCGACTGGAACCCGGTGCTGGGCCGCCTGCCCGACGTGCCCGGCCTGGTGGTGGGCTACGGCTTTTCGGGCCACGGCTTCAAGCTCTCGCCCGGCGTGGGCCTGGTGCTGGCGCAAGAAGCGCTGGGCCTGCCCACCGACGTGTCGCTGGCGCCCTACGCGCACGAGCGTTTTCGGCGCGGCCAACTGCTCACCGGGCGCTACGGCCTGGGCGCGGTGTCCTGAGCGGCAAGGCTTTCATGCTTGCGCCGATGCCGTTGCCAGTGACTTCGCTCTTACCGGTGACTTTGCCGATAGCGACACCTGCGCCGATGCCAGTGACTTCGCCCTGGCCGTTGCACCGCGTGGCCGGTGCCCGCTTCTCGCAGCGGTGCTTCAGCTTGCTGGCGCTGCCGCGCGAGCCCTGGAAAAACCAAGGCGGCTGGACCCGCACCGTGGCCAGCGCCCAAGGCGCGGACGGCCAGACCGACTGGCGCGTGAGCGTGGCCGACATCACCGCCGCAGGCCCGTTTTCGGTGTTTGAAGGGCTGGACCGCCAAGCCGTGATGCTGCAAGGTGCCCGCCTGCGCCTGCGCGCCGAAGCGCCTGAACCACCCAACCCACCCGAACCCGACATCTGCTTCAACGGCGCAGGCAGCCGCGCCGCCTTTGCGGGCGAGCGCCGTCTGGTGTGCGACGCACCCACCGAACCCACCGCGCTCTGGAACGTGATGCACCGCCGGGGCCGCGTGCGCGCCGAGGTGTCGGTACACAGCGACACGGTGCTGCACCTGCCCCCGGCGCGCCACCTGTTCATCTACGTGATGAGCGGCGAGGTGGAACTGGCCCTGCCCCACTGCCGAACCCAAGGCCTGAGCGCAGGCCAAGTTTTGTACCTGCAACACATGCCGGCGCAGGCATTGCTGGCGCCTTGCCGGGTGGGGAGCCGGGTGGTGGTGACGGTGATTGCGGAAGAAAAAAACCCGCTTTGAGCGGGCTTCTGTCGTGGATGTCAGCCGGGCCTCACGCAACCTTGCGGGTCGGCTCCTCAACCCAGGCAGCGCTGTCACTGGCCTTTTGGGCTTTTGCTTGCTCGGCCTCAAAGATTTCCTTGAGAGCGCCCGGCACAAAACGGGCCATCACGTCCCGCATCAAAGGTTGATAACCGACCCCGTGAAAGTGGGCGATCAGCTTGTAGTGCTCGATCAACTGTTTCGGGAGACGGATCGAGATGGACTGAAGTTCAAGCGCCGCATTCAGGGCGTCTTCGTGCACAGGGTCAGCCACCTGCACGTGGTCTTCGTCGGCACCCAGCTCGCGCAATTCCCATGCTTCATGGGTGGTGTCCTTGACCTTTTGCTTAACCATATAAGTTTCTCCGCTATGTATAAAAATCCAGTATTCAGCAGGTTTAACCGTGTTTGCGGTATATGCGCTCTTCTGCTTCGTTGGGTTCAAAGGCCGACCGCAGGTGTATAAAACCTTCGATCTGTATATACACAATTTTCAGCATCCTGCCCTTGTTGGTCGGAGCAAGAAACCAAAGCGTGGGCGGGGTTGTTTTGTGTTCTTCCCTGCTGTCTGTCAGCAACCGGCCCGCCCTGTTAAAAAAGCACTGTTCAACCTCTGCTCGAACCACGTGGTGCTTTTCCAGAAGCTTCCGCTCCACATCGACTGAGATCTTTAAGTTCTTCAAGAAAATCCCCCTGAAAAGTCAACATCATATTTTTGTATATACAAGACCGACATTCTACTGGGGAGACTCACACCAAGTCCACAGGCCAATCTCTTGCCATTGGCCAACAAACCATCGTGCCGAATGTGCTTGAGCCCGCCGGGCATGCTGGTGGACGGGAGAGCATTCCCAGCACCACCCGCACCCCATCACGCCCCACTGCGCGAATAAACCATGTCAGGCGCCAGTTGCCATTGACGGTCACAGCCCAATGCCCGGCCAGCCTACGGTTCACACACCCCAAGGCGACACCCCTATCCATGCGCTGTGACCCCACACGGCAAAGCCTGCCCACGCGGCCACGCCCAGCGCTCCGGTGATGGCGTTGGCGCGCAGCGAACTGTGCCTGAGCGGCCCCGGGGCCAGGGCGGCGGCATCGTCGCGCTGGCGGGCGGCCCGAAAACTCAGCACCGCCCACACCAGAAAACTGCCGAACAGCACCACATCGGCCAGGTTGCCGTTGCTCAGCAGGTGCGCCAATGCCCACAGCTTCACGCCCAACACCATGGGGTGGCGCAGCCGGTTTTTGATGTGGTTGCGCGGCACATAAGCCGCCGCCAGCAGCACAAACGCCAACAACACCAGCAGCGAGGCCAGATGCCGCATGGCCACCGGCGGTGTCCACAACAGCACCGGGTCTTGGCGGGCCAGGCCGTATCCCCACACCACCAAGGCCAGCCCAGCCAGCGACACCAACGAGTAAGCGCCCTTCCAAGGCCCTTCGCCGAGGCGGGCGATGGTGGCCGAACGCCACCGGTCAGCCACCACGCGCACCGAATGCACACCCAAAAACAACACAAGGCCAAGCACGAGCAGGGTCATGGGAGCACTCCAAAAAAATTAGCAAGCCGACTATGCGCGCAATTCTTGCAAAACTTCAGGATGCGCCACGGCGACACGCAGCAGCGTTTTGGCTGCGCCGGTGGGTGATCGGCGGCCTTAGCCAGCAGCCATCGAGACGTTGATCGAGATGGTGCTTGCCACCGGCATCACCACTTTCTTTAGACCATGCCCCTCGTTGCAAACAGACTCCACCTTGACGAGGCCCAGCTCAGACAACTTGGACACGTCCTGCGACACCGCACTCGGGTTGCGATGGGAAGCCGTGGCGAGATCAGCGATGGAATCGCTGCCCTTTGCTGGCGATACGCAGCAACTCGAACCGCTTCGGGGTGAGCTGGCTCAGGAAATCTTGAAACTCAAAACTGGTGAACACCTTTGAGTAAGGCAGCGAATCGGCCCGCTCGTCCAAGGCTCGCGCAACCGCTTTGCTCTTGATCGAATGTGCCTTCAGGACAGGACTGTTGGCAAAGTCTGCCAGTGAAATTTTGGGTTTCGTCATATCTGTTCTCCGTTGACGAATCTGATAGCAATCTCTTGCCATTCCCGCTCGAACCGCTCATACAACGCTTCGTAGCTGGTGAAAGTGTCAGCGACGATGGAACCCATGTAGTGTCGATGCGCGTAATCGTAGCTGTTGTCGTAACCCAGTACACGCCCGTTGTCGCCGCTGAAAATCAATGGGTTGATGCACATCCGCCGGGGTGTAGATTTCTTGCCAATTTAACAGCCACCGACCCCGCCGAGGTGGCACGCTGCCAAGTGTCCGAATTCGCCAAGGCCATCGACTTTGAGACGCAGGATTGGAATCTGACCCACAATTTTCTAAAAATAGGGTTTTGCATACCTTATTTAGCTCAAAATATTGGCACTTCATCCAAAGACGATTGGTTTACTGGAAACTTGCAAGAATACCTATTCGTAATAGAAGCAACTAGCTCAGCATACCAAGATTCTGCGACTGGACTGATATAAAGATTTTCCACTAGGTGATCAAGGTTCACAGCAAAAGGTTTACCACCTTCGGTATTCCTTACGTGATGAGCGGCCGCTCGAACTTCCTCGCCTGTATTCTTGTCACGCCTCGTATATATGGGACTATCATAATGTATTGCTCGGAGTTCAGCCTCGTGGGCAAATGATTTTCGCTTGCACAAAAAAGGGCTAAAAGTATTCTTTAAATCAACTAGATCTTTCTCGTAGCAGATGTACTGCACCTTTCCCATGTATACATCATTCGGCAATGAATTTCGAAGCTTTCGATATGTGGACTGAAGGGCTACTCCATACCCTGAAGGTGCATATAACTGCCACATGGCGGATGACTCAACAGGATTCATGTGCCAACAGCTTATAAACATCCACTCGGCATCCCATCGAAGGCGATAAGTATCAGCTTCAACTGAATCCCATAGCTTCCCTTCAAATCCTGCCAGTTCGACTAATGCAGAACTCACGCCCTGTATTTCACGACCAAATTTTTCAGCGATGAATTTGCGAGCAGCCATTGATCGCTTACTTATAGAGCCTTCAAAGGGATCACCCAAACGATCAGCGCGCGAGAAAAATAAATTTTTCGACTCTAACAATGAAACGTACTTTGTGAAATCCATGAAACGCCATATCTTGATATCCTTATCTTCTGGAATTTCAAATAAAGGATGATCTTCGGGATTACTCATATATTGTCAGGTTCCGTGCGATTATGTACCCCGTCGCAGCTAGCCGTTGTTTCAGGCCCATGCTGCACAAAGGCTTGGTGTTTAGGTTGCCAGCCTGAGGGAGAAAGAACAACTTTCACCGTGTGAAAGCCAGCTTTAGTGAGGAAAGGTTGGATCCTGAGCGGGTGGTGACTGCTTAACCTTAGAAGGGGCGGATTTCAGCGTCCTCGACTAACGAATAGGTTACCCACATGCGTCTTTCATCAGGGTCCGCAGAGCAGAACGCACCCATATTCGTGACCGGTTGTGATTTCGTCGTCCACATTCTTTGCATGGGGTTTGGCGTTGGATTGAGCACAAACTGCGAAATTAGAATCCAGCCCTAATTTTTCCAAATCCGAGCTACAAATGAAAATCGTAATTTGAATTTTTTAAGACTCCAGTGAATTTATATTCTCTAGGGTCGCCATTTTCATCATGACAATGAATAACGAACTCAATCTGATGAGGGCGATCCGTTAAATCAACCTTGAACTCCTGAAACCCACCTCTTCTAATTTCAGGAATCGACTTAATAATAACTTCAAGGTATCTAATTTCTATATTAAAGCATTTACCGCCAACATTTTGCATTAAAAAAGTATATATTGTTTTATGCGGATAACCTCCATTAAACATGCCGGATTGAGTAATGCGAAATATCGGCCTAACCGTTGTCTCCGGAAATCTATTGAAACTCTGTGTTGTTTGAATCGATGTCGGCGAGTTTATGGTGATACTACTCTTATCGGTGGCTATTATTGCATTTCCGGACCCGTTAGAATCGGCATTATTTACATCTGCTTCTTTCGCCCTGGACGATCTCTTTGAAAATAATTTATAAATAATTGGTATTATTAAGGCGGCGATGGTTGCGTATGCTGCCATGTCCTCTAGTGTTATATTTAACATATTTTATGCTCGGTATTTTTGATATTGAAGGTGATGCATGAATGTTTTTTATTCAACTCTGCGGCAGGCTTGAAGCCTAATCGAGATAGGAAGAAGCCTCACGGCCCCTCCCTCTCACACCAATCCACCGAACTTAAGCCGGTATAATCCGTAAGTTGTTGATTTTGTTTGACTTTCATCTGAGGCTGGCATGACTTCTGCCTCAATACTGTGGTTTTGCACAGTCTTTTCTGACCGATTTCTCTGATCACCTGCACAGCCCGGCCTTTGCCGATCTGGCCCGCAGTCCCGATCACCC
>NZ_JAUSOO010000040.1 GCF_030656115.1 Hydrogenophaga sp. | reverse complement strand
GTGGCCTCGGCGACGGACACCTGCGGCCGACCAATCCGCGCCTCGTGGATTGCGCGATCAGCGCCTTCGGCGAGGTCGGTCCGATGCGCGCGCTGCCCGGCTACGACCCGCTGATGCAGGCCTCCACCGGCATCATGAGCGTCAGCGGCCACGAAGGTGACGAGCCGGCGCGCGTCGGCGTGTCGCTCATCGACATGGGCACCGGCATGTGGGCCACGATGGCCATCCTGGCCGCGCTGCTGCGCCGCGCCACCATGGGCGAAGGCATGCGCGTGCACGCCAGCCTGCTCGAGACCGGGCTGTCGTGGATGACGGTGCCGGTGGCGAACTACCTGGCCACCCAGCGCCTACCGCGCAAGATGGGTTCGGCCATGGCGATGATGGCGCCCTACGAGCTCTTCGACAGTGCCGACGGCAAGGTCTTCATCGCCGCGGCCAACGACCGGCTGTTCGGCCGCATCTGCAGCGCGCTGGCTTGCCCAGAGCTGGCGCAGGACCCGCGCTTCATCGACATGTCGGCGCGCATCGGCCACCGCGAGGCGCTGCACGACGCGCTGGAAGCGCGCACCCGGCAGCGCAGCACCGCCGACTGCGTGGCGGCGCTGCGCGCGGCCGGTGCGCCCTGCAGCGAGATGCACGACGTGGCCCAGATGCTGGCGCACGAACAGGTGCAAGCGGTCGGCATGCTGGGCGCGCTGCCGCTGCCGGGCGCACCGCAACACCAGACGATGGGCCTGCCCATCAGTTCGCAGGGCCGTCGCGGGCGCAGCGGCCCGCCGCCGCCAGTGCTGGGCGGGAACACCGACGAGGTGTTGACGGCACTGGGCCTGCAGGCCGATGAACTGGCGGCGCTGCGACAGCAAGGCGTCGTCGATTGAATGACAAGGCCGACATCCCCATGAACTTCGACTACACCGAGACCCAGGGCCAGATCCGCGCCGCCGTCAAGGAGTTGTGCAAGGGCTTCGGCCCCGAATACTGGCGCCAGTGCGCACAGGACGGCGCCTATCCGGAAGCCTTCGTCGACGCGATGGCCAAGGCCGGCTGGCTGGCTGCGCTGATTCCCGAAGAATACGGCGGTGCCGGGTTGCCGCTGCTCGACGCCTGCCTGATCCTGCAGGAGATCAACCAGAACGGCGGCAGCGCGGTGCACTGCCATGCGCAGATGTACACGATGGCGTCAATCATG
>NZ_JAUSOO010000027.1 GCF_030656115.1 Hydrogenophaga sp. | reverse complement strand
AGACCGTGGCCCACAGCCGCTCCGGCGGCAGGCCATAGACCTCGGTCAGCAGCTCCCAGGCCCACTTCAGGCTCTCGCGCTTGAAATAGTCGCCAAACGACCAGTTGCCCAGCATCTCGAAGAAGGTGTGGTGGCGTGCGGTGTAGCCCACGTTTTCCAGATCGTTGTGTTTGCCGCCGGCGCGCAGGCAGGCCTGGACGGACGCGGCGCGCACGTAGGGGCGTTTGTCGGTGCCCAGGAACACGTCCTTGAACTGGACCATGCCCGAGTTGGTGAACATGAGCGTGGGGTCGTTGCCGGGCACCAGCGGGCTGGACGCCACCACGGTGTGGCCCTTGGAGGCGAAGAAGTCCAGAAAGGTCTTGCGGATGTCGGCAACGGAAGCAGGGCTGGTCATGGTCTGGATAGGAAGTATCTGAAGGCACCGGTGCGGCGCTTGCAACCCGCTATTTTCCATCATGGCGGCCAGCACCGACCACGGATGTTGGTTTTTGACGCTGCGGTGGCCCCGGTTCCCGCGTCCCCAGCGGTACTGCGGGCAGGGTCGCATGGGCATATGCTTTCACGCAATGCAAAAAAACACTGAGGCGATAGCCGATAATTATTTAACAGGTTAAATAATCCCACCACCCTCCCAAGGAGACACACATGGACACGAAAACCTCCCCCCTGGCCCTGCTGAAGGACCCAACCCTGCTCAAGACCGACGCGCTGATCAACGGCGAATGGGTCCAGGGCGCCAGCCGCTTTGACGTGCTCGACCCGGCCACCGGCCAGAAGCTCGCCAACGTGGCCAACCTCGGCCCGGCCGATGCCGAGGCCGCCATCGCCGCGGCCAACGCCGCTTGGCCCGCCTGGCGCAGCAAAACCGCCAAAGAGCGCAGCACCATCCTGCGCAAGTGGTACGACCTGCTGATGGCCAACCAGGACGACCTGGGCCGCATCATGACCGCCGAGCAGGGCAAACCCCTGGCCGAAGCCAAGGGTGAAGTCGCCTACGGTGCGAGCTTTGTGGAATGGTTTGCCGAAGAGGCCAAGCGCGTCAACGGCGAGACCCTGCCGCAGTTCGACAACAACCGCCGCCTGATGGTGCTCAAGCAGCCCATCGGCGTGTGCGCGGCCATCACGCCCTGGAACTTTCCGCTGGCCATGATCACGCGCAAGGTCGCGCCCGCGCTGGCTGCGGGTTGCACCGTCATCATCAAGCCCGCCGAACTCACGCCACTGACCGCTCTGGCCGCGGCCGAGCTGGCGATCCGCGCCGGCATTCCGGCCGGTGTGCTCAACATGATCACGGCCGACGACCAGAACTCCATTGCCGTGGGCAAGGTCATCTGCGCCAGCGACGTGGTGCGCCACATCAGCTTCACCGGCTCCACCGAAGTGGGCCGCATCCTGATGGCGCAGAGCGCGCCCACGGTGAAGAAGATGTCGCTCGAACTCGGTGGCAACGCGCCCTTCATCGTGTTCAACGACGCCGACATCGACAGCGCCGTGGAAGGCGCCTTCGCCAGCAAGTACCGCAACGCCGGCCAGACCTGCGTGTGCTCCAACCGCCTGTACGTGCAGAGCGGCGTGTACGACGAGTTCGTCACCAAGTTCGCGGCCAAGGTGAAGACCGCCAAGGTCGGCAACGGCTTTGAAGACGGCGTGAACCAGGGCCCGCTGATTGAAGAAGCCGCGCTGGAAAAAGTGCAGCGCCATGTGGACGACGCCGTGGCCAAGGGTGCGCGCGTGGTGGCCGGCGGCAAGCGCCTGGCGGGACAGTTTTTTGAGCCCACCGTGGTGGCCGACGCCACCGCCGACATGCTGTGCGCCAAGGAAGAAACCTTTGGCCCGTTCGCCCCCATCTTCAAGTTCGAAACCGAGCAGGAAGCCGTGGACGCCGCCAACAACACCGAGTTCGGCCTGGCCAGCTACTTCTACAGCCGCGACGTGGGCCGCATCTTCCGCGTGGCCGAAGCGCTGGAATACGGCATGGTGGGCATCAACGTGGGCATTTTGGCCACTGAGCACGTGCCGTTTGGCGGCGTCAAACAGTCGGGCCTGGGCCGCGAAGGCTCGCACCACGGCATGGACGACTACGTGGAGATCAAGTACCTTTGCCTGGGCGACATCATGAAGTAAGCTCCGACCGCTTCATCACTGCCCCTCACTGCCCCTCACTGCCCCTCACAGCCCCTCACGGTCCCTCAAGGCGCTTCCACCATCCCGTCACCATGACTGTCAGCATTTACTTTGAGTCTCCCGACCTGGCTGTTTTTCATGGCTCTGGCGTGCTAAAACGCGAAGAGGTTGACGAAGCCAAGCGTGCTGTGCACGAACACATGATGAAACATGGACCGATGCGGGTGATCATCCAGATCGATCCAGACTTTCAGAATTTGGAAGCTTTTGTGCAGTGGGATGACATTGATCTGGACAAGGAAATCCAGAAACATGTGAGCCGCATGGCCATTGTCGGCAACCTGAGGTGGCGCGACAGTGCCCTGCTGTTCTTCATGTCGGCGGTGTCCAGTTTTCCGATGGAGTTCTTTTCCACCGATCATGAAGTTCTGGCCAGAGCCTGGCTGGAATCCTGAACCAGCTCGTTGAGCCGGCTCGGGTATGATTCGGGCCTCTGCGGGTGTAGTTCAATGGCAGAACGGCAGCTTCCCAAGCTTCATACGAGGGTTCGATTCCCTTCACCCGCTCCAGACATGAAAAAAGGCCCTTTCAGGGCCTTTTTTCATGTCTGTGCGTCGTTCAGCTTTCGTGGCGCTGCGCGGTCGGCGTCCACGTTGACGACGATTTCCAGCGCACCCTCGCCCACCCCCATGCGTTGCTGAATCTCGCCCATGCGCGGGAACAAGCCGCCCAGGCGAACGCGTAGAGAAAAAACGCGGCATACACCCGCTGGGCAGTCGGTAGCGTCCAGCCGACATGCGGGGCCCAGCTCGCGCTTAAACCCACGGAATTCACCCACCGCTCAACAGGACACCCACGCCCAGCGCCAGAAAGATCAGCGCGGCCACGGCGTGAACCGCCTTGATGGGTACGCGCCGCGTGATGGCATCGCCAAAGAACACCACCGGTGCGTTGGCCAGCATCATGCCCAGCGTGGTGCCCGCCACCACGGCGATCAGGGGCTCGTACTGCGCACCCAGCGCCACGGTGGCAATTTGCGTTTTGTCGCCCATTTCAGCCAGAAAAAATGCCCAGGTGGTGGTGAAAAACACCCCGAACTGGCGCTTGGGCACCGCGTCTTCGTCGTCCAGTTTGTCGGGAATCAGCATCCAGCCCGCCATGGCGATGAAGGACACACCCAACACCCAACGCATCACATCGGGCCCCGCCGCGGCCATGACCCACGAGCCCACCGCACCGGCCAGGGCGTGGTTGAGCAGCGTGGCCGCCAGAATGCCCCAGATGATGGGCCAGGGTTTTTTGAACCGCGCGGCCAGCACCAGCGACAACAGCTGCGTCTTGTCGCCCATTTCGGCCAGGGCCACGATACCGGTAGACAACAGAAAAGCTTCCAACAAAATTCTCCAAACACCAACCCAAATGCACAGGCATTGCGCAAATGAAAACGCCCACACCGGGTGCGGGTGCGGGCGATGAACCGGTGTGCAGTGTAGCCACTGCAGCTGTCAAAATGCTATCAGGCGATCAGATCAGGGGCACACCTGTTTTGGACTGCAGGTGCTCCAGCGTCACATCCGGAGCGAGTTCAACCACTTTCAAGCCCTCGGGCGTCACGTCCATCACCGCCAGGTCGGTGATGATGCGGTCCACAACGCCTTTCCCGGTGAGCGGCAAGGTGCAGGCGGGCAAGATTTTCAGATCTTCGGTGCCGTCTTTCTTTTTCGCTACGTGTTCCATGAGCACGATGACGCGCTTGACGCCCGCCACCAAATCCATGGCGCCGCCCATGCCCTTGACCATCTTGCCAGGGATCATCCAGTTGGCCAGGTCGCCCTCGGCCGTGACCTGCATGGCACCCAGAATGGACAGGTTGATCTTGCCGCCACGGATCATGGCGAAGCTCTCGTGGCTGCCGAAGATGGCCGAGCCCTTGAGCGTGGTCACGGTCTGCTTGCCGGCGTTGATCAGGTCGGCGTCCACCTCGTCTTCGTAGGGGAAGGGGCCGATGCCCAGCATGCCGTTTTCGCTCTGCAGCCACACCTCGACGTGGTCGGGCACGTGGTTGGCCACCAGCGTCGGGATGCCGATGCCGAGGTTCACGTAAAAGCCGTCCTGCAGTTCCTGCGCCGCGCGCGCGGCCATCTGGTCTTGGGTCCAAGGCATGGTGATCTCCTTATTTGCGGTCGCGGGTGGTGCGCTTCTCGATGCGCTTCTCGGGCGTGGGGTTGTGCACGATGCGGTGCACGTAGATACCGGGCAGGTGCACGTCGTCCGGGGCGATCTCGCCGGTGGCAACGATGCGCTCGACCTCGACAATGCAGATCTTGCCAGCCATGGCGGCGGCCGGGTTGAAGTTGCGCGCCGTCAGGTTGAAGCGCAGGTTGCCCGAGCGGTCGGCCACGTCGGCCTTGACCAGCGCCACTTCCGGGAACAGCGCATGTTCCATCACGTAGGTCTCGCCGCCGAACTCACGCAGCTCCTTGCCTTCGGCCACCAGGGTGCCGACACCGGTCTTGGTGAAGAAGGCCGGGATGCCGGCGCCGCCAGCGCGCAGCTTCTCGGCCAGCGTGCCCTGGGGCGTGAATTCGAGTTCGAGTTCGCCGGCCAGGTACTGGCGCTCAAACTCCTTGTTTTCGCCCACGTACGACGAGATCATTTTCTTGATCTGCCGCGTCTGCAGCAGCTTGCCCAGACCGAAGTCGTCCACGCCGGCGTTGTTGGAAATGGCGGTCAGGTTCTTGACGCCGGAATCGCGCAGGGCGTCGATCAGGGCTTCGGGAATGCCACACAAGCCAAAACCGCCCACGGCGATGAGTTGGCCGTCAGCGACCACGCCCTTGAGGGCTTCGGCTGCGCTCGGGTAAATCTTGTTCACGTCGGTTGCTCCAGTGGTTGAACAGGGATAAGGTGACGATACTACGTAAAGACATACGTAGTTTGACCTAATGACTAACCCGAACCCCACCCCCGACACACCAGACACCGCGAGCCCGGCGCTGAGCAGCCCCACCGGCATCGACTACCGACTGGCCTTTGACCTTGCCCCTGTGGGGCTGGCCCTGTCGCGCCAGCGCACCATGGTGGACTGCAACCAGGCGCTGTGCGACATGTTTGGCGCCGACCGTGAGCAGTTGGTAGGCCAGAGCTTTCAGATTTTGTACCCCAGCGCCGACGAGTATGAGCGCACGGGCGCGCGCATTGCACCCATTTTGGGCAAGAGCGGCACCTACGCCGACGACCGCATCATGAAGCGGGTGGACGGCCGCCTGAAGGGAGAAACCTTCTGGTGCCACGTGACCGGGCGGGCGCTGCGGCGCGAGGCGCCCCACGAAGCGGGCATCTGGAGCTTTGAAGACCTCAGTTCGCGCCGCGCCGTGCGCGCCGAACTCACACCGCGCGAACGCGAAGTGGCGGCCTTCCTGATGGACGGTCTGACCAGCAAGGAAATTGGCAAGCAGCTTGCCATCAGCCACCGCACGGTGGAGATTTACCGGGCGCGGCTGATGCGCAAATACCAGGCGGGCAGTTCGGTCGACCTGGTTCACAAACTCGTGGCCGGCTGAGCCTCTGTTCCACCTCCCTCGAAAACCTGCACCAGGAACCCACGATGCCCCCCACCATTGACGAACTGCTGGCCCGCATGCAAGCGCTGGAAGACCAGCTGGAAGCCGAATACAGCGAACACCGCGCGGCTTTTGTGCGCCGCCGAGCCGAGCTGGCCGAGCGCTTTCTGGAACTGCAACAACGCCAAAAAGTGGGCCTGTGGAGCTACCTGCGCCACAGCCGCTGGACGGTGCTGCTGAGCGCGCCGGTGATCTATGCGGGCTGGCCAGCCTTTGCGCTGCTGGACGCGTTCATCAGCACGTACCAGGCCGTGTGTTTTCCGGTTTACCGCATTCACAAAGTGCGCCGTGCCGATTACCTGGTGTTTGACCGCAGCGACCTGCCCTATCTGAACGCGATCGAGAAATTCAACTGTTTCTACTGCTCTTACGGCAACGGCGTGCTGGCCTATGCCCGCGAGGTGGCGGCCCGCACCGAGCAGTATTGGTGCCCCATCAAACACGCGCGGCGGCTGCAGGGCGCGCACCTGCGCTACCCGCAGTTCTTTGAACATGGCGACGCCGAAACCTTTCGCCAGGGACTGGGCCGCCTGCGCGAGCAATTGCGTGAGGCCCAGGCACACAACCCAGGGGACACACCCGAAAAAACACCCGGCGCCTGATGCCCAGGGCCGGGTGCGGGTTTTCAGCGGCGCTGCGAACAGCCCTTACTGGGGCTGGAAACCGCTGTCCTTGATGATCTTGGCCCACACCTTGGCGTAGCTGCGTTCGCGCGCGGCCAGTTGCTCCGACGTCATGTAACCCACCGTCAGCCCCATGGCCGTGAGCTTGCCTTGCACATCGGGCTGGGCAATGGCTTTCTGTATGGCGGCGCCCAGTTTGTCCAGCGTGGCCTTGGGCGTGCCGGCCGGGGCAAACACACCGTAATAAGGCACGTCTTCAAAACCTGCCAGGCCCAGCTCGGCAAAGGTGGGCACCTCGGGCATGGCGGCCTGGCGCTGCGTGCCCATGACGGCCACCACGCGGAGCTTGCCGGCCTTGTGGTTTTCAATGAAGTCGGGGATGGACGCCACACCGGCCGAAATCTGGTTGCCCAGCATGTCGCCCATCATGGGCGCGCTGCCGCGGTAAGGTGCGGCCACCAGGTCCAGCTGATTTTGCTTGGCGATCACTTGCACCAGAAACTGCGGCACCGAGCCCGGCGCCGGAATGCCCACCGCGCCCTTGCCACCGCCCTGCTGGCGCACCCAGTCGGCATAGCCTTTGAGCGAGGTGGCGGGCGTTCCGCCGGACAAGGCGAACGCGTTGACGAACGTCGCGAAGCCCGCGACCGGCGCAAAATCTTTGGCCGAGTCGTAGCCCGGGTTCTTGGTCACCATGGGCAAAATGGTGATGCTGTGGTCGTGGCTCAAAAACAGCGTGTGGCCATCGGGCGCTGCGGCCTTGAGCGCCTGGGCCGCCAGTTGACCACCCGCACCCGGCTTGTTGTCCACCACCACCGACGCCCCCAACTCGGTTTGCAGGCGCTCGGCCAGAATGCGGGCAATGGCGTCGGTGCCACCGCCGGCCGGAAAACCCACCATGAGTTTCGTGGTGGGTGGCTGGGCAACAGCCAAACCCATGTTCAGCGTGGCACCCAATGCCAGTGCCGTGTGAACACAACGGGAAAGAAACGAACGACGGGGACAGCTCATGGAAAAACTCCGTTCTGAATTGAAAAAAAAGAAAGTCTCAGCGGCTCAGGCAGCAGGCGGCTCGCACACCTCGGCCGCGGTGCGAAAAGCCTCCACCGACGCGGGCACGCCGCAATACACGGCGGCGTGCAGCAGCACTTCCTGGATCTCCTGCACCGTGGCGCCGTTGTTCAGCGCACCGCGCACATGGCCTTTCAGCTCGTGCTGCTTGCCCAGCGCGGTGAGCATGGCCACCGTGATCAGGCTGCGGGTCTTGCGGTCCAACCCGTCGCGCTGCCACACGTCGCCCCAGGCGGCGCGCGAAATGTGGTCTTGGATGGGTTGGGTAAACGGGGTGGTACCTGCCAGCGCGCGGTCCACGAATGGATCGCCCATGACCTCGCGGCGGGTGGCCAGGCCGGTGCGGTACTGATCGTCTTGCATGCTGTGCTCCAGGTGTCTTGTGTGCGAATGGCTCAAGGATAAACTGGCCAGCCCCCTTTTTTGGACTGGAGACAAGAACATGAGCAACACCCCCCGATACCCCCTGCCCGACCTGAACAGCCTGCCCGACGACCTCAAAGCCAAGATTCTGGAGGTGCAGGAGAAAGCAGGCTTCGTGCCCAACGTGTTTCTGGGCCTGGCGCGGCGCCCGGCCGAATGGCGGGCCTTTTTTGCCTACCACGACGCTTTGATGACGCCCGAGACGGCAGGCCGCACCTCGGGCCTGAGCAAGGGCGACCGGGAAATGATCGTCACCACCACCAGCGCAGCCAACCACTGCCTGTATTGCGTGGTGGCCCACGGCGCCATTCTGCGCATTTACGAGAAGAAACCGCTGGTGGCCGACCAGGTGGCGGTCAACCACCGCAAGGCCGACATAGCACCGCGTCAGCGCGCCATGCTCGACTTTGCGATGAAGGTGTGCCTGGCCTCACACGAGGTGGACGATGCCGATTTCGCCACCCTGCACGCCCATGGTTTCAGCGACGAAGACGCGTGGGACATTGCTGCCATCACCGCATTTTTCGGCCTGTCCAACCGCATGGCCAGCTTCAGCGGCATGATGCCCAACCCGGAGTTTTATCTGATGGGGCGGGTGCCGAAAACAAAATGAAGCTGGTCCCACCCCCCAGAGCTGCGCAGGTCGCCGCAGGTTGGACGGGTCAGCCGGGCAGACGCGGCGCGCTGCCTGTGGTTTCGATCAGGGCGCGGGCGTGGTCCGACATGGGCACCGACTTCTGCTGCGGAAAGTCCACCCAGACCACGGTGGCGCCGCCGTTGGCGTAGACCGTGTTCGGGTCGTCGGTGCGCAACATCTCGTGGTAGGTGTCAAACGAGGTGCGCCCCATGGTGCCCAGGTAGGTGCGCACCAGCACATCACCCGGAAACTCCAGTTGCCGGATGAAATTGCAGAAGGCGTTGACGATCACCGGACCTTCGCCCTTCGGGTCGGCCGGCAGGCCCATGCCAAAAAACCAGTCGAGCCGGGCAATTTCCATGTAACGGAAATACAGCGTGTTGTTGACGTGGCCCATGGCGTCCATGTCGCCCCAGCGGATGGGGACAACGATGCTGTGCACCAGTTTCTTGTCTTCAGGGAGTTCAAGTTTCATCGGTGTGCCTTGATAGAAGCCAGGATGCCCAGCACGAACAGCACGCAGGCTGCCCACTGCATGGCCGCCGGCCATTGGGCGCTCCAGGCAAAGGTGTAAATCAATCCAAAAACCGTTTCACTGACGATGAGTTGCCCGGCCAGGCTCGGACTCAGGCGGCGGCTGGCCATGTTCCACAGCACCGCCGCCACCCAGGCCGAGCCAATGCCGGTCACGGTGCACACCAGCACAAAGGTGCCAAAGCCCTCACGGGCCCGCAGGCTGGCCCAGTCAGAGCCCCACAGGCCCCACAGCAACAGCGCGCCCACACCCGCCGCCATGCCAAGCCAGTTGGCCCAGTCGGTCGAATTCACCTCGGGGTGGCGCCGCAGCCAGGCGGCGTTGAGCAGACCAAACGCGGTCCAGCTCGCCATGGCCGCCACGGCGTACAACACGCCGCGCCACACCTGCCCGGCGGGTGCGTCAGCGTTGCCGTGGCTGGCGGCATCGACCGTGGCCTGCATCATCAGCACCATGCCGAGCGCCGTGAGCAACACGCCGGGCACCAGTGCGCCCCAGCGCAAAGCGTGCGGCTTGCCCAGCACCATCACCCACAGCGGAATGGTGCCAATGATCAGCACCGGCAAGGCAGCGCCCGCGTCTTGAATGGCCAGAACCAGCAACAGGTAGTAACCGGTGTAGCCCAGCACACTCAGGCCCAGAGCCGCCAAGGCCTGGCGCGGCGTGGGCCAGCGCCATGCACCCAGCTGCAACGCCCGACCCGCCGCCTCGCGGCGAAACAGCCCCGCCAGCGGCCTGCCTGCCAAGAGCAGCAGCGAAAACAGCCCGCAAGCCACAAAGCGCCCCACCGTGTAGTCCACCGAACTGAAACCCGCCACCATCAAGGGCGCCACAAAAGTCATGCCCCAGAAGGCGCCGGCACCCAACCCGGCCAGAATACCGGTGACCATGCCCGCCGGCCAGGCGGCGGTGCGCGCGGCGTCGGTTGCAATCAAGAATCAGACCCCAAAACCGTCATCGGCCGCGATCACCGCGCCGTTGATGAAGTGGCTTTCGCTGGCGCACAGCATCACGAGCAGAGCGTCCAGGTCAGCAGGGTGGCCCACGCGTTTGCGCGGCAGCATGTTCACCAGCTTCTGCCCTTGCTCGGTGGCCCAGTGGTGGTGGTTGATCTCGGTGTCGATGTAGCCCGGGCAGATGGCGTTGACGTTGATGCCGAACTTGCCCCACTCCACCGCCATGGCCTTGGTCATGTGCACCACGGCGGCCTTGCTCATGCAGTACACGCCAATTTGCGGCAGCACCTTCAGGCCCGCCATGGACGCGATGTTGATGATGCGCCCGCCCACGTAGGTGCCCGGTGCCGCGCCCTTGGCCCGCGCCAACATGCGCTTGGCCACCTCTTGCGCCACAAAAAACGCGCCCTTGGTGTTGGTGTTCATCACGAAGTCGTAGTCGTCTTCGCTCACATCCTGCAAGCGCTGCGTGGTGCTCACACCCGAGTTGTTGATCAGAATGTCGATCGGGCCCACCTCGGTTTCGGCGTGGGCAACGGCCGCTTTGATGGACGCGGTGTCGGTCACATCCAGCGCGACCACATGGGCGTCACCACCCTCGGCTTCGATGTGCGCGCGCAGGGCCATCAGGCGGTCGGTGCGGCGACTCGCCAGCACCACAGCCGCACCGGCACGGGCCAATGTCTTGGCGAATTGCTCGCCCAAACCACCCGAAGCGCCGGTGACCAGGGCCACGCGACCCGACAGATCCAATGTGTAAGCCATTTAGAGTTCCTTCTCGAATGAATCCGTTGCGAAGTGGTTCGCATCCAGCGTGACAGCGATTGTGCGGCATCGCCTACTAGAATCCGTCTCCATCACGACAGGATTCGCCCCCGTGTTCCTGACGGGCAGCTTGCGCCGTCCGGCCCGACATTCCACAGAGACTGCACACCATGAGCCCACAAGACCTCCTCAGCACCTACGGCCCGCGCGAAGCGATGGAATACGACGTGGTGATCGTCGGCGGCGGCCCCGCCGGCCTGTCCACCGCCATCCGCCTGAAGCAATTGGCGGCAGACAAAGGCAGCGAGATCAACGTCTGCGTGTTGGAGAAAGGCTCCGAGCCCGGTGCCCACATCCTCTCGGGCGCGGTCATGGACCCGAAAGCCATCACCGAACTCTTCCCGAACTGGAAAGCACTCGGCGCCCCGCTGAACCAGCCCGTGACCGGTGACGACCTGCTGTTGCTCTCCGAGACCGGCGCCCAGCGCACGCCCGACTGGCTGATGCCGCGCAACTTTGACAACCACGGCTGCTACGTCATCAGCCTGGGTGCGGTGACGAAATGGCTGGGGGAACAGGCCGAAGCCCTGGGTGTGGAAATCGTCCCCGGCTTCACCGCCGCCGAAGTGCTTTACAACGACGATGGTTCGGTCAAGGGCGTGGCCACCGGCAACCAGGGTGTGGGCAAAGACGGCGAGCCCATGGACAGCTTTCAAATTGGCATGGAACTGCACGCCAAGTACACCGTGTTCGCCGAAGGTGCGCGTGGGCATCTGGGCAAGCAGCTCATTGCGAAGTACCAACTCGACGAAGGCAAAGACGCGCAGACCTTCGCCATCGGCATCAAGGAACTGTGGGAAGTGCCGGCCGACAAGGCCAAGCCCGGCCTGGTGGTGCACACCGCTGGCTGGCCGCTGAATGACGATGCGTTTGGTGGTGGTTTCCTCTACCACCTCGAAGACAACAAGGTCACGCTGGGCTACGTCATCGGGCTGGACTACCAGAACCCGTGGATGAGCCCGTTTGAAGAAATGCAGCGCTGGAAGACCCACCCCAGCATCAAGGCCCACATTGAAGGCGGCAAGCGCCTGGGCTACGGTGCCCGGGCGCTGAACAACGGCACACCCCAGGCCCTGCCCAAAACCGTGTTCCCGGGTGGCGCACTGGTGGGTTGCGATGCGGGCTTCCTGAATGCAGCACGCATCAAGGGCAGCCACGCCGCCATCAAGAGCGGCATGCTGTGCGCCGAAGCGGCGTTTGAAGCCGTGGCCGCCGGCCGCAGCAGCGACGAACTGAGTGCTTTCCCCGAAGGCTTCAAGCAGAGCTGGCTGTATGAAGAACTCTGGACCTACCGCAACTTCAAGAACTGGTTCAAGAAGAGCCCGCTGCTGGGCAAGATGATGACCGGGGTAGAGCACTGGTTCCTGCCCAAGGTGGGCGTGAGCAACCCGCCCTGGACGCTGCACAACACCACCCAAGACCACACCAAGCTCAAACCCGCGGCCGAGATGCCGCAGATCACGTACCCCAAGCCCGACGGCGTGATCACCTTCGACCGCTTGAGCAGCGTGTTCATCAGCAACACCAACCACGAAGAACACCAGCCCGCGCACCTGACGCTCAAAGACGCGAGCGTGCCGGTGAACATCAACCTGGCCAAGTACGCCGGGCCGGAGAGCCGTTACTGCCCGGCCGGGGTGTACGAGTTTGTGAAGAACGCCGACAACAGCGACCGGCTGCAGATCAACGCGCAGAACTGCGTGCACTGCAAAACCTGCGACATCAAGGACCCGACGCAGAACATCGTGTGGGTCACGCCCGAGGGCGGCGGTGGGCCGAATTACGCGGGCATGTGATGGCCCCTTGGCTGCACCCGGCGCTGGTCGAGCGCCTGCAGTTGCTGGCCAGCGGCCCGCGCCGCCTGCTGGGCGTGGTGGGTCCGCCGGGTGCGGGCAAATCCACGCTCGCCCACCTGATAGCGCACAGCCTGGGCACACAGGCCCAGACTGTGCCCATGGACGGCTTTCACTTGGCGCAGGTAGAGCTGGAACGCCTGGGACGCGCACACCGCAAGGGCGCACCCGACACCTTTGACGCCACCGGATACGCTGCGCTGCTGCGCCGTCTGCGCACGCAAGCCAACGACGAGGTGGTGTACGCCCCCGATTTCCGCCGCGACATGGAAGAGCCAGTGGCTGGCGCCCTACCGCTGTTCGCGAGCACACCACTCATCGTCACCGAAGGCAATTACCTGTTGCTGCCAGACGATGGCTGGGCTCCCGTGGCCAGCCTGCTGGACGAGGTGTGGTACCTGCAGGTAGACCCCGCCTTGCGGCTGGACCGGTTGGCTCAGCGCCACCAGCAATTTGGCCGCAGCCGCGAACAGGCGCTGGCCTGGATCGCCGCCACCGACGAGCCCAATACGCGCCGCATTGAAGCCTACCGGCACAAAGCCCAACACCAGGTCACCCTGGAAGACGGCGGCAGTTGCTATGTATTTTCGAATGATTGAGCAAAACTGAGCACCACCGTAACGCCAGCGACACATGGCTGAAGCAACATTCCACAACAACCACGTTGGAGTGTTCGCATGTTGATCAAGACTGAGAAAGGTCGCCTTGAGTTGCGCCCGGGCAACCGATCGCTGGGGCAGCGCGAGCGGGCGGTGCTGTTGTTGGTGGATGGAAACCAGCCCGAGGCCATCATTGCTGAACTGTTTGGTGGCGAAGGCCGCACGCTGATCGACCAACTGCTGCAGAAAGAATTTCTGCAGCGTGTCGAGCCCCAAAGAGCTGCGACGGCCACTGCAGTCAAAGCCGCTGCACAGGCCGCCGTCAAGCCCAAGGATGCGCCCGCTGCGCCAGCGCCCGCCACGCATGGAGACCAGTTCGTGGGGACACAATCCATAGCGGCGGCGCGCATGTTTTTGTTTGACCTCAGCGAACGGCTGTTTGCACCACGCGACAAAGCCCTGGCGCAACACTACCGGGAAGCTTTGCGCGAAGCGCGCGACGGTGCGGCCATACTGGCCGTGGGCCGCCAGATGATTGTGGATGTCGAAACCCTGGCAGGCCCCGAACGGGCCGACGGCATCAGCCAGCGGTTGGCCAAACTGCTGCCGCAGGAACTGGTGGCGAACGCGATCTGACGGCCCACAGCCTACCGATTCCGGTAAACTCGCCCGGTCAGGAGAGAGCTGCCCCACGGGTGGCCGCCGAAGGCGCAGGCGGCTTGCTGAAACAGCAAGCCCTGAACGCTCAGGCAAAAGGACTGGCAACCAGCGGCTGCAAAGCCGCTGTACCCCACTGGAGAGAGGCTGTCACACAGCCCACCGAAGGAGCAAGCACGGTATCGCCCGCGTGAATCTCTCAGGTAAAGCGGACAGTGGGGCAGCGCACGGATGAACCGTGTGAGCCCTTCAGTGGGCCTGCCCCATTGAATCCCGGCACAACCCTCCAGAAAGCCCGCCATGTCTGCTGACCCCAACGCTTCTTCCGAATTGCTGCAAACCCCGCTGCACGCCTTGCACCTCGAACTCGGCGCCCGCATGGTGCCCTTCGCCGGTTACAGCATGCCGGTGCAGTACCCCGCAGGCCTGATGGCCGAACACCACCACACACGCACCGCAGCCGGTCTGTTTGACGTGTCGCACATGGGCCAGTTGCGTCTGGTGGGCCCGGACGCCGCCGCTGCCTTTGAAACCCTGATGCCGGTGGATGTGGTGGACCTGGGCGTGAACAAGCAACGCTACGGGCTGCTCTTGAACGACGAAGGCGGCATCATGGACGACCTGATGTTCGTCAACCGGGGGAGTGACATTTTTGTGATCGTCAACGGCGCCTGCAAACACAATGACCTCGCCCATATCCAGGCTTGCATCGGCGCGCTGTGCCACGTGGACGCGCAGTTCGACCGCGCCCTGCTCGCCCTGCAAGGCCCGCAAGCCGTGACCGCCCTGCAGCGCTTGCTGCCCGGCGTGGAACAACTGGTGTTCATGACCGGTGCGGCCTTTAACTGGGCCGGTGGCAACCTGTACGTCACCCGCAGCGGCTACACCGGCGAAGACGGGTTCGAAATTTCGCTGCCCGCCCAGGCGGCCATCGACTTTGCCCGCGCCTTGCTGGCCCAGCCCGAAGTGAAACCGGTCGGTCTGGGCGCCCGCAACTCGCTGCGCCTGGAAGCGGGCCTGTGCCTGTACGGGCAAGACATCGACACCACCACCACGCCGGTGGAAGCCGCGCTGAACTGGGCCATCCAGAAAGTGCGCCGCACCGGTGGCGCCCGCGCTGGTGGCTTTCCCGGCGCAGCCCGCGTGCTGGCTCAGCTCGACGGCACCGACCCCCTGCCGCGCAAGCGCGTGGGCCTGATCGCACTGGAGCGCGTACCAGTGCGCGAGCACACCGAGCTGCAGGGGACCGAGGGCGAAACCATCGGCGAAGTGACCAGCGGCCTGCTGGGCCCCAGCGCTGAAAAACCTGTAGCCATCGGCTATGTAAACCTCGCACAGGCCGCCCTGGGTACCCGGGTGAACGCCATCGTGCGCGGCAAAACCGTGCCCATGGAAGTGGTGGCCATGCCGTTTGTGCCCACCCGCTATTTCCGAGGCTAGGAGCCTGTCGAAGGATCGAAGCCCCCCGATCGTCCGGAACGTGTCAATAGACAGGCTCCGGGCGAAAGGAATTCCACCATTTATTAAAGGAAAAACCATGACCACCAAGTACACCGAAGACCACGAATGGATCCGCGTTGAGGGCGATATCGCCACCGTCGGCATCACCCCCCATGCGCAAGATGCACTGGGCGATGTGGTGTTTGTGGATTTGCCCGAAGTGGGCAAGACCTTTGCCCAGAAAGAAGTGGCTGGCGTGGTTGAGTCGGTGAAAGCCGCCGCCGACGTGTACATGCCCATCAGCGGCGAGATCACCGAGGTGAACGAAGCCCTGCGCGACGACCCCTCGCTGGCCAACAGCGACCCGCTGAATGCCGGCTGGTTCTTCAAAGTGAAGCTGTCGGATCCCACACAGGTGGATGCCCTGCTGGACGAGACCGCCTACGCCGCGTTCGCCGCTTGATGCAGTTTCTCCCTCCCCCTCTGGGGGAGGGTTGGGGCGGGGGCTGGCGCCAAGATGCCGCTTCGACACGTTGACATCGCGTGACACGGGCCCCATCCCAACTTTCCGACAGAGGGGGAAGGAGCGAAACACCACCACCGAATCGACGCACCGCCCTCGCTGCCGGTGCGATTCATCCCCTTGAACTTCTGACTTTCCCCTAGCAACAAGGTCGTCCCATGCTGATGCCGTCTGTCAAACCCCTCGATCAACTCGAAAACGCCAGCGAGTTCATCGCCCGCCACATCGGTATCAGCGAAACCGACGAGGCCCACATGCTGTCGGTCATTGGCGAGGCCTCGCGCCGTGCGCTGATCGACAGCATCGTGCCGCGCAGCATCGCGCGCAGCCAGGGTATGCAGCTGCCGCCGGCCGTGACCGAAGCGGCCGCACTGGCCGAGCTGAAGGCGCTGGCGCAGAAAAACCAGTTGCTCAAGAGCTTCATCGGCCAAGGCTATTACGGCACGCACACGCCCGGCGTGATCCTGCGCAACATCCTGGAAAACCCGGCCTGGTACACCGCCTACACGCCCTACCAGGCCGAAATTTCGCAAGGGCGCATGGAAGCGCTGGTCAACTTCCAGACCATGGTGACCGACCTGACCGGCATGGCGATTGCCAACGCGTCGATGCTGGACGAAGCCACCGCCGCCGCCGAAGCCATGACGCTGGCCATGCGCACCGTCAAGAGCAAAAGCCGGGTGTTTGTGGTCTCGCGCGCCTGCCACCCGCAGACCATTGAAGTGATTCAGACCCGGGCCAAGCCCCTGGGTATCGAGGTGGTGGTGCCGCAGAGCGCCGACCAGTGGAACGCTGCCTTGCAATCGGAGCATTTCGCCGCACTGGCGCAATACCCCAACAGCACCGGTCTGGTGGAAGACCTGAGCGCCTACGCCGCCCACAGCCACGCCCAGTCGGCGGCGTTCATTGTGGCGGCCGACCTGCTGGCGCTGACGCTGCTGAAGGCCCCCGGTGAAATGGGCGCCGACATTGTGGTGGGCACCACCCAGCGCTTCGGCATGCCCATGGGCGCGGGCGGCCCGCACGCCGCCTACATGGCTTGCCGCGACGACTACAAGCGCTCGCTGCCCGGGCGCCTGGTGGGCGTGAGCGTGGACGTTCACGGCAACCCCGCCTACCGCCTGGCGCTGCAAACCCGCGAGCAACACATTCGCCGCGAGAAAGCCACGTCCAACATCTGCACCGCGCAGGTATTGCCGGCCGTGGTGGCCAGCATGTACGCCGTGTACCACGGCCCGCAGGGCCTCAAGCGCATCGCGCAGCGCGTGGCCGCCTACACCGCCGTGCTCGCCCAGGGCCTGCAGGGCATGGGCTACACGCTGCGCAAAGACACCGCCTTCGACACCCTCTGGGTGCTGGCCAAAGACGCCACGGCCTCGCTGATGCAGCGCGCCCGCGACGCCGGCATGAACCTGCGCCAGGCCTGCGACCAGAGCATCACCATTTCGCTGGACGAAACCACCACCCGCGACGACATTGCCGCGCTGTGGCGCGTGTTCGCTGCCGAAGGCCAGGCCCTGCCCAGCTTCGACGGGTTTGAAAAAGGCATTGAGCCGCTGATCCCGGCTGAGCTGCGCCGCACCAGCGATTTCATGACGCACCCAGTGTTCAACAGCCACCACAGCGAGACCGGCATGCTGCGCTACATCCGCGCTTTGTCAGACAAAGACCTGGCGCTGGACCGCAGCATGATCCCGCTGGGCAGCTGCACCATGAAACTCAACGCCACCAGCGAGATGATTCCCATCACCTGGCCCGAGTTCGCCCACGTGCACCCGTTTGCCCCGGCCGACCAGCTGCAGGGTTACCAACAGCTTGACGAAGAGCTGCGCGCCTGGCTCTGCCAGGCCACGGGATACGCCGGCATCAGCCTGCAGCCCAACGCCGGCTCGCAGGGCGAATACGCCGGCCTGCTGGCCATCCAGGGCTACCACGCCTCGCGCGGCGAAAGCCACCGCAACATCTGCCTCATCCCCAGCAGCGCGCACGGTACCAACCCGGCCAGCGCGCAGATGGTGGGCCTGCAGGTGGTGGTGACCAAGTGCGATGAAAACGGCAACGTGGACATGGCCGACCTGAAGGCCAAGTGCGAACAGCACAGCGCCAACCTGGCCGCCGCGATGATCACCTACCCCTCAACGCACGGCGTGTTCGAGACCACCGTGAAAGAACTGTGTGCCCTGGTGCACCAGCACGGTGGCCGCGTGTACGTGGACGGCGCCAACATGAACGCGCTGGTGGGCGTGGCCGCGCCGGGTGAATTTGGCGGCGATGTGAGCCACCTGAACCTGCACAAGACCTTCTGCATTCCACACGGCGGCGGCGGCCCCGGCGTGGGTCCGGTGTGTGTGGTGCAAGACCTGGTGCCTTTCCTGCCCGGCCATGCCACTGGCGGCACGAAAGGCGGCGTGGGGGCCGTCAGCGCTGCGCCGCTGGGCAACGCGGCGGTGTTGCCGATTTCGTGGATGTACATCCGCATGATGGGCGCCGATGGCCTGAAGCACGCGACCGAAGCGGCCATTTTGAGCGCCAACTACATCAGCAAGCGCCTGGCCGACCACTACCCCACGCTCTACGCCTCGGCCAACGGCCATGTGGCGCACGAGTGCATTCTGGACCTGCGGCAACTGAAAGAAACCAGCGGCGTGATGGCCGAAGACGTGGCCAAGCGGCTGATGGACTATGGTTTCCACGCGCCCACGCTGAGCTTTCCGGTGGTCAACACCCTGATGGTGGAACCCACCGAGAGCGAGACGCTGGAAGAGCTGGACCGCTTCATCGACGCCATGATCGCGATCCGCAATGAGATTCGCCTGATTGAAAGCGGCACCTGGCCACAGAGCGACAACCCGCTGAAAAACGCACCGCACACCGCTGCCAGCGTGCTCAAGACCGAGTGGACCCACCCCTATCCGCGCGAAACCGCTGTGGCGGCTGCCGGCCGCGCCGTGAACACCAAGTTCTGGCCGTCGGTGGGCCGGGTGGACAACGTGTATGGCGACCGCAACTTGTTCTGCAGCTGCGTGCCCATCAGCGAACTGGCCTGACAGCCCGCTGTTTTGCACCACCAAGGGCGCTTCGGCGCCCTTATTTCTGGCGCTCTACAGCCCAGAGAAAACCGCAATCCAATGCGGCATTTGCTCGCGCAAGATGCGCAGCGCCGGTGCCTCCTGGCGGTGGGCCAGCGTCACCAGCCCAAACCGCGCCGTGGCGTTGAGGGCGGGCACCACATCCAGCCGCACCAGGTCGGCGGCCACGGCGGTCACGGTGAGCACGACGGCGTCGCTGCGCCGCGCCACTTCCACAATGCTCAGCGTCTCGTCGCAGCGCAGCGTGACGAGATCGTCCGGGTTGGCCTGCGGGCCGTAGCGAGCCATCAGGATGCGCGCCACCTCGTCGCTCAGCGGGGTGGATGCCACCGGGTAGGCCATCACATCGTCGAGTGAAACCGCCCGGCCCCGCTGCGCCAGCGGGTGGTCGCGGCGGGCCAGAAAACCCGCGCCCAGTTCAAACGACAGATCCACCTTCAAATCGGACGCCGGTCGCATGGCGCGAATGTCCACGACAGCACCGTCCAGATGCTGCTCGCGCAGCGCGTGCAGCAACACGTCGGTATTGCCGCGCGAAATCTGTACCTGCAGCCGGGGGTGGTGTTCGGCCATGTGCAACATCAGCGGCGTGCTCAGCAGCGCGCCCGGCCCCGAGCTCAGGCCCACGCGCAGCTTGCCAATCAACCCCGCGTGCAGGCCCTTGCCGGCTTGCTTGAGGGCGTCGGCGTCGCTCACCAGCTGCTTGGCACGCGCCAGCGCTTCAAGCCCGAACGGGGTGAGCGCAATGCGCCGGCCCAGGCGGTCAAACAGCAAACCGCCCAGCTCTTCTTCCAGCCCCTGGATGCTGCGGGTGAGCGCGGGCTGGGTCAGAAACAGCAGCGCCGACGCCTGCACGAACGAGCCCACATCGGCCAGCACGACGAAATGCCGCAGTTGCACCAAAGTCATCTCTAAGTCTCCGTGAAAGTCATGGATTGTTGATTTTCAATGCATTGGACTTTAGTCGAACCGGCTTCTAACATGCAACAAAGTTCATCAACTGAATCGCGCCACGCAATTTACTGCCGATGCGATCACAACCTCACAACCCCAGCAGGAGTACCGGCCTTGGAACGTCTCAGCGATCACGCGGTTCAGGAATTCGTTGCCTTGCGCCGCGACATCCACCGCCACCCCGAACTGGCTTTTGACGAGCACCGCACCAGCGCGCTGGTGGCCGACAAACTCAAAGGCTGGGGCTATGCAGTGACCACCGGCCTGGGCGGCACCGGCGTGGTGGGCCAGCTCCAGCGCGGCAGCTCGGCCCGCACCCTGGGCATACGGGCCGACATGGATGCGCTGCCCATTGTGGAAGCCACCGGTGCCGACTGGACCAGTTGCCACCACGGCGTGATGCACGCCTGCGGCCACGACGGCCACACCGCCATGCTGCTGGCAGCGGCGCAACAACTGGCTGAGCACGGCAACTTCGACGGCACGCTGAACCTGATTTTTCAGCCGGCCGAAGAAGGCGGTGGCGGCGCGCTGAAGATGATGGAAGACGGGCTGTTTGAGCACTTCCCCTGCGACGCGATCTTTGCCATGCACAACATGCCCGGCATTGCGCAAGGCCAGTTGGTGTTTCGCAGTGGGCCCACCATGGCCTCGTCGGATTACGCCACTGTCACGCTGCATGGCGTGGGCGGCCACGGTGCCATGCCGCACAAAGCCACCGACGTGGTGGTGGCGGCGGCGTCCATCGTGATGGCGCTGCAAACCATTGTGTCGCGCAACGTGGACCCGTTGCAGCCCGCGGTGGTCACGGTGGGCGCGATCCATGCCGGCCAGGCCAACAACGTGATTCCGGCGGCGGCCCAGCTGGAGATCAGCCTGCGCGCGCTGGACCCTCAGGTGCGCCGCGACATGGAGCAGCGCATCAAGACGCTCGTACAACGGCAGGCCGAGAGCTTCGGCGTGCGCGCCGACGTGCAATGGCGCCCGGGCTACGCGGTGCTGGTGAACGACGCCGAGCAAACGGCGCGTGCGCTCGCGGTGGCGCACCAGCATTTTCCCGCTGAGCAAGTGAACCCCACCGGCGTGATGCTGACCGGCAGCGAAGACTTTGCCTTCATGCTGGAGCGGGTGCCCGGCTGCTATCTGTTCATTGGCAACGGCGCTGGCCAGGAGCCCGGCGCCTGCATGGTGCACAACCCGGCCTACGACTTCAACGACGACAACATCGCCATCGGCGCCGCCTACTGGGTGGCGTTGGTCAGCGACCTGCTTTCCCCCACCCCTGCTCCACTCTAAAACTTAGGAGACAACACCATGAACGCTCGCATCCGCCTCAAGACCGTCGTCGCTGGCGCCGCGCTGGCCACCCTCGGCCTGACCGGTACCGCTCAGGCCCAGACCACGCTGACCCTGTCGAGCTGGGTGCCGCCCGCGCACTACGTGGTGAAGGACATCCTGCAACCCTGGATGGCCGAGGTGGAGAAAGCCACCGAAGGCCGGGTAAAGATCAATCTGCTGCCCAAGCCGGTGGGCGCACCCGCCCAGCACTGGGAACTGGCGCGCAAAGGCGTGGCCGACATCACCTGGGGCAACTTCACCTACGAGCCCGAGCGATTCAAGCACGTGTGGTTCTCCGAGCTGCCCATGATGGGTTCCAACGCCGAAGCCTCGTCGGTGGCCCTGTGGCGCACCTACACCCAGTTCCTGGCCAGCAACGAGGCCTTCAAGGGCGTGACCCTGCTGGGCACCGGCATGCTCGGCGGTGGCCAGTTCCACCACCCCTCCAAAGTGATCGACACGCCGGATGACCTCAAGGGCCAGAAGGTGCGCATGGGCGGCCCGATCCAGAAGCGCCTGCTGGAAGACCTGGGCGCGATTCCCGTCGCCGGCCCGGGCACCAAAGCCTACGAACTGCTGGAAGGCGGTGTGATCGACGCCTCGCTGCACGCGCTGGAGTCGGTGGTGAACTTCCGCCTGGACGGCAAGCTGAAGAACCACACCATCATCCCCGGCGGTCTGTACGACGCGGCCTTCTTCATCGGCATCAACGAGGGCAAGTTCAAGAGCCTGTCCGCCGCTGACCAGCAAGCCATTCTGAAGGTGTCGGGCGAGGCGCTGTCGCGCCGCTGGGGCCAGGCATTCGACAAGCAAAACAAGGCGGCCGAAACCACCCTGCGCGCCAACGGCCACAAGTTCGCCCAGCCCAGCCGCGAGCTGCTGGACAACATCCGCAAGGTGCGCACCAACATGCTGGCCGAACTGGAGAAAGACGGCGCCAGCTTCGGCGTGAAGGACCACAACGCAATGGTCGCCTTCTACGAGCAGCAGTACCAGCTGCAGGCCAAATAGGCCCGCCACGCACAGGAGCCCATGGCCATGAAAACCCTGAAGCAAGGCATTCAACAAGCGGTGAGTCTGTTGCTGGTGCTCATGTTGTCGGCCATGGTGGCGCTGACCTTCACCGACGTGGTGGGTCGGCGCCTCTTCAACACCCCGGTGTTTGGCGCCAACGACCTGACCGAGCACCTGATGGCGGTCATCATCTTTGCGGGGTTGCCGCTGCTCACCGCGCAGCGCGGGCACCTCAGCATCGACCTGCTCGACGCCTGGCTGCTCAAACCCACCTGGCGCCCGTGGCACAAGCTGGTGGACCTGCTGATCGCTGCCGTGCTGGGCCTGATCGCCTGGGAATACTTCCTGGCCATCGACGAGGCGCGGCAGATCAACGAGATCAGCCCCGCGTTGATGATTCCCCGCAGCGGGATGTACACCTTCATCGCCGGCACCACCGCACTCGCGGCGGTTGCAGCCCTGTTCGCGCCCGCCCCGCACGCCGAACACCTCACTGAGGAATTCCCGTCATGACCATCGGCCTGATTTGTCTCGGCCTGGTGCTGCTGCTGGCCATTTTGCGGGTGCCGCTGGGCATATCGCTGCTGACCGTCTCTGTCGGCGGCATCGCGGCCATCAACAGCTTTGATGTGGCCCGCACCATCCTGCCCATGACGCTGAGCGAAGCCGCGTTCTCGTACGAACTGGCGGTGGTGCCGCTGTTCATCCTGATGGGCAACGTGCTGTCGCGCACCGGCATCTCGGCCGACCTGTTCCGCGCCGCCAACGCCTTCCTGGGCGGCGTGCGTGGCGGCCTGGCGCTGGCCACCATGGTCACCTGCGCGGGTTTCAGCGCGGTCTGCGGCTCCAGCTTCGCCACGGCGGCCACCATGGCCAAAGTGGCTTACCCGAGCATGCAACAGTACGGCTACTCCGACCGGCTGGCCTCGGCCACCATCGCCGCCGGCGGCACCCTGGGCATCCTGATCCCACCCTCAATCATCCTCATGATCTACGGCATCCTGACGCAGCAGAACATTGGCGAGCTGTTCATTGCCGGCATGTTGCCGGGCCTGCTGGGCCTGGCGATGTACATGGGCGTGATTTACCTGATCGCCGTCTTCAAGCCCGAGCACGCACCGCGTGGTGCCCGTGTGACGGCGCGCGAGCGCTGGGCGTCGCTGGCCGGTGTGTGGCCGTTTGTGGCGCTGTTTCTGCTCATCATCGGCGGGCTGTACAAAGGCTGGTTCACCGCCACCGAGGCCGGCGGCATCGGCGCGGGCATGGCCTTGCTCATCGCGCTGATGCAGCGCCGCCTGGGCTGGGCGCGCTTTCTGGAGGTGATGAAGGAAACCGCCATGACCTCGGTCATGCTCTACGTGGTGCTGTTCGGCGCCATGATGTTCTCGCAGCTCTTCAGCTTCTCCGGTCTGGCCGACGAACTGCTCTCGTGGGTGAATGGCTCCGGCTTCTCCAAACTGGGCGTACTGCTGGCCATTCTGGCGGTGTTCCTGCTGCTGGGCTGCGTGATGGACGCCATGGCCATCATCCTGATCTTCGTGCCGCTGTTCACCCCCACGCTGGTGGCCCAGGGTTTCGACCTGGTGTGGTTCGGCATCGTCGTGGTGGTGCTGACCGAGATTGGCCTGATCACCCCGCCGGTGGGCATGAACGTGTTCGTGCTCAAGGCCAACCTGCCCAAGGTGCCGGTGGGCACCATTTTTCGGGGGCTGGTGCCCTTCATCGCGGTGGACGTGCTGCGCCTGGCCCTGCTGGTGGCATTCCCTTCCATCAGCCTGGTGTTGGTGCACTGGATGAGATAAGCCACCCTACAATCACACCCGTCGATCGGGAGAGACTGGCCGCCTGTGCAAGGAAAGGCCAGCGCCGAAGGAGCAACCGCCCCGGAAACTCTCAGGCAAAAGGACCGATCGACACGTTTCAACACTCTGAAGAGCGGCCGGGAATTCGTCCCCCGGCCCACCGCAGGAGCAAGCCAATCCCCACGGGATGGTGAATCTCTCAGGTCCCAAACAGAGGGGGTCATGGTCCGCACACGGTGTGCGGGTCGTGTCCCTCTGTGTTTGACGGCTTCGCAAGAGAGATTCCCATGGCTCAACAACACCTCATCGTCATCGGCGGCGGCATCACCGGCGTCACAAGTGCCTACAGCCTGGCCAGAGAAGGCCACCGCGTCACCCTGATCGAGAAACACCGCTACGCCGGCATGGAAACCAGCCACGCCAACGGCGGGCAGCTGTCGGCCTCCAACGCCGAGGTGTGGACACACCCGTCCACGCTCATCAAGGGCATCAAGTGGATGCTCAAGGCCGACGCGCCGCTGCTGGTCAACCCCAAGCCCAGCTGGCACAAACTGAGCTGGTTCGCCGAGTTCATGGCCAACATCCCGAAGTACCGCGACAACACCGTGGCCACGGCCCGCCTGGCGGTGGCCGCGCGCGAGCACCTGTTCGGCTGGGCCGAGCAGGAGGGCATCGACTTCGATCTGAAGCAGCAGGGCATCCTGCACATCTACCGCGACAAGGCCGGCTTTGACCACGCGGGCAAGGTCTCGGAACTGCTGGCCGAAGGCGGCCTGCCCCGCCGGGCTGTGACACCCACCGAAATGCGCGCCATCGAGCCCACCCTGAAGGGTCAGTATTACGGTGGCTACTTCACCGAGAGCGACAGCACCGGCGACATCCACAAGTTCACCCACGGCCTGAGCCTGGCCTGCGAGCGCCTGGGCGTGACGCTGCGCACCGGCCATGAAGTGGCGCGCGTGAAGAGCAACGGCCAGACCGCGCACGTCACCCTGAGCAACGGCGAGGTGCTGAGCGCCGATGCCGTGGTGGTGTGCGCCGGCGTGCACAGCCGCGCGCTGGGCGCCCAGCTGGGTGACCGCCTCAATGTGTACCCGGTGAAGGGCTACTCCATCACCGTGATGCTGAACGACGAGCAGAGCCAGGCCGCCGCGCCCCAGGTGAGCCTGCTGGACGACGAGACCAAGCTCGTCACCAGCCGCCTGGGCGACGACCGCTTCCGCGTGGCGGGCACGGCCGAGTTCAACGGTTTCAACCTCGACATCCGCGCCGACCGCATCCGCCCGCTGGTGAACTGGGTGAATGAATGCTTCCCCGGCGTGAGCACCCGCCGCGTCGAGCCCTGGGCCGGCCTGCGCCCCATGATGCCGAACATGCTGCCGCGCGTGGGCGCCGGCAAAAAAGCCAATGTGTTCTACAACACCGGCCACGGCCACCTGGGCTGGACGCTCTCGGCCATCACGGCGCACCAGCTGGCCGGGCATGTGGCGCAGTGGCAAACGCAACAACGCAACACGCGCCTGGTGATGCCCGCCCCCGCCGTTTGACGTTGAAAGCTTTTCGCCCAGCCGGGCAAGCCAGGCACCCCGTGGGCACGCATGCGCCACTTGAAACCACTCTGAAGAAAGCCTGCACATGGCCGCCTCTGCATTCGACCTTTTCAAGAGCGGCATCGGCCCCAGCAGCTCACACAAGGTGGGGCCCATGCGGGCGGCCCGCCTGTTCGAGGTGAACGCGCATCTTGGGCTAAGCTCGTTGCTTCGCTTTCAATAATTGCGCGCATGACCTCCGATTTCCGCGTGTTGAGCCTCATCCCCCCGATGACGCAGCTCAACACGCCCTACCCGTCCACCGCCTACCTCACCGGTTTCCTGCGTTCGCGCGGTCTTGACGCCGTGCAGGAAGACCTGGCGCTGGCACTCGTGCTGCAACTGTTCACACCCGCCGGGCTGGACGCCGTGCGCCACCGCGCCACCGCCCAACCCGAGACCCAGCGCAGCGCCAGCGTGCACGCCTTTCTGGACCAGTTTGCCAGTTACCGCAGCAGCATGGGCCCCGTCATGGCCTATCTGCAGGGCCGCGACGCCACCCTGGCCCACCGCATCGCCGCGCGCGGCCTGCTGCCCGAAGGCCCGCGTTTTGCCGCGCTGGACGCCTACGAAGACTCGGACATGGGCGACGGTGGCGGTGACCCACTCGCCTGGGCCTTTGGCGCACTTGGCGTGCAAGACAAGGCCCGGCACCTGTGCACGCTGTACCTGAACGATCTGGCCGACGTGCTGCGCGACGCCGTGGACGAGCGTTTCGAGTTTGTGCGCTACGCCGAGTCGCTCGCCAGCAGCCAGCCCACGTTTGACCCGCTGGCCCACGCACTGGCCGCGCCGCCCACGCTGGTGGACGACCTGCTGCGCGGCCTCACCCTGGCCGCCATCGAGCGGCACCAGCCGCAGCTGGTGCTGCTGTCGGTGCCCTTCCCCGGCTCGGTGTACGCGGCCTTTCGCATCGCCCAGACCATCAAGGCCCAGCACCCCGACATCACCGTGGCGCTGGGCGGCGGCTTCGTGAACACCGAACTGCGCGAATTGAGCGACCCGCGCGTGTTCGACTTTGTGGATTACGTGACGCTGGACGCCGGCGAGCGCCCCGTGCTCTCGCTCATCGAGCACCTGCAAGGCCAGCGCGGGCGCCAGCGCTTGCAGCGGACGTTTGTGCGGGATCGGGAAGGCCCCCACCCCAACCCGCCCCCAGAGGGGGAGGGAGCAAATTTAGGCACCGTGCGCTACATCAATCTGGCCGAGCCCGACATTCCCTTCGAAGACGTGGGCACGCCCACCTGGGACGGCCTGCCGCTGGACAAATACCTGAGCCTGCTCGACATGCTCAACCCCATGCACCGCCTGTGGAGCGATGGCCGCTGGAACAAGCTCACCGTGGCGCACGGCTGCTATTGGAAAAAATGCAGCTTTTGCGACGTGAGCCTGGACTACATTGGCCGTTACGAAACGGCCACGGCAGCAAAGCTGGCCGACCGCATCCAGCAGATCGTGGAAGAAACCGGCCAGACCGGCTTTCATTTCGTGGACGAGGCCGCGCCGCCCAAAGCGCTCAAAGCGCTGGCCGAAGAACTCATCCGCCGCGACCTGCACATCAGCTGGTGGGGCAACATCCGGTTTGAAAAAACCTTCACGCCCGAGCTGGCCGAGCTGCTGGCGCAAAGCGGCTGCATCGCCATGAGCGGTGGACTGGAAGTGGCCAGCGACCGTCTGCTCACCCTCATGAAAAAAGGCGTGAGCGTCGAACAGGTGGCGCGCGTGACCAAAGGCTTCAGCGACGCCGGCATTTTGGTTCACGCCTACCTGATGTACGGCTTCCCCACGCAAACGCTGCAGGACACGGTGGACGCGCTCGAATACGTGCGCCAGCTGTTCGAAACTGGCTGCATCCAGAGCGGCTTCTTCCACCGCTTCAGCTGCACCGTGCACTCGCCCGTGGGCATGGACCCCGCGGCCTATGGCATTGAGCTGATCCCGCTGCCGCCAGTGAGCTTTGCCAAGAACGACATCGGTTTCATTGATCCCACCGGCACCGACCACGATGCGCTCGGACAGGGTCTGCGCAAGGCCATTTACAACTACATGCACGGCCTGTGCGTGGAAGACGATGTACGCCGCTGGTTTGAACACCTGCCGCACAAGGTGCCCAAGCCCACGGTGAGCCGGCACAAGATCGGCAAGGCGCTGCAGCAACACCGCTGAACCCAGAGCGGGCTCGCCAAACCTTTACAGAGCCCAGCCTGGTGCGATGCCGCTCATTTCGAGGGGGTCTTGGCCGTGACGTTCCGTGGGGGAAGGTCTGGCTCTTCCATCACGAAATCGAATCCTTGGGAAGGGTTGGGGTCACGCAACGGCGCAGAACGCACCGCTCGGGGCAGGGTTTCCAGATGGGCGTGGGTTGTGGGCGGCACCGAGGGATCGTCCTCTGGCGACAAGACGGCGAACGATGGGTCCTCCAACAACTCGTTCAAATCGATATCCAAGCCCAAACGCGGCGATGCAGGCCGCTCCATTTCAAACGGCTCTTTGCTGGGACCGGCTGCAGCGGCAAAGGATCTTGTGGCTTTCGGCTGGACTTTGGGTTTGACTTTCAGCGGCTGAACGGCCGTGTGCGGGAAATCCATAAGCGCGCTAGGAGATTCCACATCGCGCTTGATGATGTCTTTGGCAATCGCATGCAGCAACAGGAGTTCACGGTAGGCCTCGAGGTCAAACACCTCCGCGGTGGCAGCGTAGGGATCTCGGAAAATGGACTGCTCAATCACGTCAAGCACCCTGGGCTGAGGCCACAAGGCCTGGATACGGCCAAATGCGGATTCGTAGGCATCCAGACCTTGACTCGCATCGGAATACTGTTCGAACGGTGGAACTCCCGCATTGAATACCTGGTTGAACTCTTTGCGCAGGCGTTCGTAATCAGCGGTGCGACCGAGACGGTGGTAAATGTTCAACAGATCCAGGTACGTCAGTGCACAAGGTTCCTGGTTTTCATTCAGGTGACTGAGCAAGACCTGAATAGCTTCTTCGTCTTTGCCCAAGGAAAGGAAAAAATCCGCTTTCTGTTGAACATCAAACAGCTCTTCGGTGGCGACAGAGCGTGAAGCACCGGTGGTGCTGCTGTGGACAAAATCCCGTTTGTCTTTGTCCGGCAGCGGCTGCCCTGGGGCACTGTCACTGAACGGAAACCCACTGTCCAACACACTGAGCCGCCCTTTAGAAAGGCCCGCCTCACGCTTGTCCGATTTCAAAGAAGGTGTTGGGTCCGGACCCAGCTCAAGCTTGACATCCACCGGCGTTGGCGCGGCTTTGCGCAGTACCGTCTCGGTCTTGGGATTGATTTCAGAAGCCCACCAAATTTTGGCGTCGTCGTTCGCTGAAACCGGGTCTCTGCGCCGCCACAAAACGCCCAGAGCCAGCAAAGCCAGCAAGAGCGCGCTGCCCAGCAAGTACACCAGCCCATTCATGTATTTCTCCGCCTGTGCAGCCGCCAGATTGCTACGCAATTCGGCCATGGCGGCCTGGCTCTGGGCTGCAGCGTCGCGCAGGCTTTTTGACTCGGACTCAAGTGCTGAGAGCTTCTGTGCGTCCCCCAAGATAGCTTCGGGCGAAGCGTTGATGGTTTTCCACAACAAGGCTGCAGCAGCGCGGGTCTCGTCGGATGACGTGGGCCCGCTCAACAGCGAAATGGACATCTTCAACACAGGGTCAAGCTCCATGGCGGGACCCAAATCCAGCGGCTCCAGCTGCAAGCGGGAGGTGGGTTTTGGCGCTGGCGCTGCAGGACGCCGGACCACGCTCGCCGGCTTGGGCGGTCGAACAACAGGTTGTTCTGGTTTTGCAACAGGCTGTTCGGGCGCACTGGCGACGGAGGGTGGATTGACAGGAGGCGGGCGCTCGGGCGCAGCGCGAGCGTCGTCAACCCTGCGGTTTTCTGTTGCAGGAATGGGGCTGGGAACCGCCAACGCCGAGGGTTCGGTGATCGGATCGGCCAGGAGCACAAAGCGCCGTGTGAAGGGTGCCGTACAACTCGCCCGCACATAGACGGTGACGATGGGCTCGTTCACGGCCTGCAACGACTGCACACGAACATACCCCTCGGCCTCAGTCGCCGATTTTTGCGGTGTGCTACGTACCTGACTGGCCGGCACTTGCGAGTCGCCGTAGAACACGTCCGACCCGATGCACAGGCTGCCCATGTCTTCGCCAGGCGCGAGAAACATCTGAACCCGCACATCCAGAGGCCGACCGATAACAGCCGCGCCAAAATGCCTCCCCAACGTCACCGCAGAGCCGCTCACTGCAGTTGATAGCAAAATACAGCCTACCCAGATCTGGCGCACGGCAGATTTCCTTGTTTCCAATGTTGGAACATTTTGTCATAGCTTGCTGCGCCACCAACTTATCCAAAACTCATCTATGCAATCCATCTTCAAGACTGTGGGAATCGTTGGCACTGGCGCCATGGGCCGGGGTATCGCGCAAATGGCGGCGCAAGCGGGCAGCCAGGTGCTCTTGTTCGACGTACAGACCGGCGCCGCAGAGGCCGCGCTGAAAGCGCTTCAAGCCACCTGGCAGACGTTGCAAGCCAAAGGCAAGCTGGATGAAAGCCAGCTGGCCACCTATGTGGGCAGGTTGCAGGTGGCCGCTTCGTTGGCAGAGTTGGCGCCTTGCGACCTGGTGGTGGAAGCGGTGGTGGAAAAGCTCGACGTGAAGCAGCGCCTGTTTGCCGAACTCGAAACGCTCGTGAGCCCCACCGCCGTGCTGGCCACCAACACCTCGTCGCTGTCGGTCACGTCCATTGCGGCGGCGCTCAAGCGCCCCGGCCAGTTGGCGGGCTACCACTTCTTCAACCCGGTGCCGCTGATGCGGGTGGTGGAGGTGATTGCGGGCCTGAAAACCAGCGCCAGCGTCTGCCAGCAACTGACCGACTACACGCGCCAGTTTGGCCACACCCCGGTGTCGGCACAAGACACGCCCGGCTTCATCGTCAACCACGCGGGGCGCGGCTACGGCACAGAAGCCTTGCGCGTGGCCGGCGAGCGCGTGGCCGACTTCGCCACCATCGACCGCATCCTGAAAGACCAGATGGGCTTTCGCCTCGGCCCGTTTGAGCTGATGGACCTGACGGCGCTGGACGTTTCGCACCCGGTGATGGAGTCGATTTACCGCCAGTATTACGACGAACCGCGCTACCGCCCCAGCGTCATCACGGCGCAGCGCCTGGCGGGCGGCGTGGTGGGCAAGAAAGTGGGCGAAGGTTTCTACAAATACGAAGGCGGTGTGGCTCAAATGCCCGCAGAGCCTGCCGTGCCGGTGGTGGCCGAAATGCCGCCCGTCTGGGTGTCGCCCAAGGCGGCGCGGCGCGCCGAGCTCTACCAATTGCTGAAAAACCTGGGCGCCAGCATTGAAACGGGGACCGCCCCGTCGGGCGCTGCGCTGATTTTGGTGGCGCCGCTGGGCCTGGACGTGACCACGCTGGCCGCCGTGGAGCGGCTGGACGCCACCCGCACCCTGGGCATCGACATGATGCTGGACGACGCGGCCACCAAGCGCCGCGTGCTGGCCACCAACCCGGCCACCCGGCCCGACATGCGCGACGCCGCACACGCCCTGTTTGCCCGCGACGGCAAGGCTGTGAGCGTGGTGCGCGACAGCGGCGGGTTCGTCACCCAGCGCGTGGTGGCCACCATCGTCAACATTGCGGCCGACATGTGCCAGCAAGGCATCTGCACCCCCGCCGACCTGGACGTGGCCGTGACGCTGGGGCTGGGCTACCCCATGGGGCCGCTGGCCATGGGCGACCGCATCGGCCCCACCAATGTGCTGGAAATTTTGTTCAACATGCAAACGGTGTACGGCGACACGCGCTACCGCCCATCGCCCTGGCTGCGCCGCCGCGGCGCCCTGGGCCTGAGCCTGACCCATGAGGAGGGATGACACCATGAGCGCCAGCCTTAAAAGCCACAGCCATGGCCAGACCATGGTGCTGACCATCAGCAACCCCGAGCACCGCAACGCCTTGGGCCCCGACCTGTACGCAGCCGGCGTGGAGGCCCTCAACGTGGCCGAGAACAACACCGAGATCCGCAGCGTCGTCATCACCGGCGAGGGCAACCATTTTTGCGCCGGTGGCAACCTGCAGCGGCTGCTGGCCAACCGCCAACAGCCACCCGAGGTGCAGGCGCAAAGCATTGAAGGCCTGCACAACTGGATCGAAACCATCCGGACCTTTCCCAAACCGGTGCTGGCAGCGGTGGAAGGCTCCTGTGCCGGTGCGGGCTTTTCGCTCGCGCTGGCCTGCGACATGGTGGTGGCGGCCCACAACAGCGTGTTCGTCATGGCCTACAGCAACGTGGGCCTGTCGCCCGACGGTGGCGCCACCTGGAGCCTCATGCGCGCCATGCCCCGGGCCACGGCGCTGCAGCTGTTGATGGCCGGCGAGCGCATCACCGCCGAACGCCTGCAGCAGCTGGGCGTCATCAACGCCGTGAGCGGCACCGGCGAAGCCTTGGGCGACGCCCTGGCTTTGTGCGAACGGCTCAACGCGCGTGCCCCCAACGCACTGGCCAGCATCAAGGAACTGGTGAACGACGCGCCCACGGTGTCTTTGCACACCCAGCTCGGCCAGGAGCGCAACCACTTTGTGCGCAACCTGCACCATGCCAACGCGGGTGAAGGCATTGCCGCCTTCATGGAAAAGCGCGCAGCGCACTACCGCTGAACGCCCGCCAGACAGCGCCCCGCCGAGCGATCAAGACGCTTGCGAGACAAGCCGGGCGCCCTGCCCTAAGCGGTCGCCCGGTCTCTGTGGCGACAATCCTCCCGTTTTCAGTCACTCATAAGACAGCCCATGGACGAACCGATTCTGACAATGGAAGAACGCGAGGCGATCAACAGTGGTCGCTGGTTCAGCAGCCTTTCACCCTCCCTGCGTCACGACATACTCCGATGCGCCTACGTCAAG
>NZ_JAUSOO010000019.1 GCF_030656115.1 Hydrogenophaga sp. | reverse complement strand
ACCCTGCGCCGCGCCTGGGAGTGCGGGCAGCAAGTCGAGGTGCACGGGTTGGTCTACGGCCTGCGCGACGGCTTGCTGCGGCCGGTCGGGGGCAGCGTCAACCGCGGTCAGGACCAGCAGAAGCAATACGCCCAGTCTCTTGCTGCGCTTGGCACACTCTGAGTGATACGAAGAATACAAGTAAGGTTATTCCACATGCCAGCCGACACGACAACCCTCCCTGCCCCCAGCATCGCCGCCCAACTGGCCGCCTTCGCGCACGGCCTGACGCCAGACATGCTGCCCGCAGCCGTGGTCGAACAGGCCAAGCTGCTGATGCTCGACGCACTGGGCATCGCCTTGGCTTCGTCCCAGCACGACTTCGCGCACTGCGCTTACCGCGGCTTGCACGCCCTGGGCGGTGCGGGTGACAGCGCCGTCATGGGTGCCTTTGCCCCCCTGCCGCTGCGCGATGCGGTGCTGATGAATGGCATCCTGGTCCACGGGCTGGATTTCGACGACACCCACCCCGGCGCGATCACCCACCCCAGCGCCAGCGCCTTTCCGCTGGCGCTGGGTCTGGCGGCGCAGCGGCATGCCAGCGGGGCCGAGATGATCATGACCTATGTGCTGGCGATCGAGGTGGCGGCACGTCTGGGTGCAGCGGCCCAGGGACGCTTCCACGACGTGGGCTTTCACCCGACTGGCCTGGTGGGGGCTTTTGGGTGCGCACTGGCGGCCGGCAAGCTGATGGGACTGGATCAGGCGGGCCTTGAGCACGCGCAAGGCGTGGTGCTGTCGATGGCATCAGGCAGCATGGAATTTCTGAGCGACGGCGCCTGGACCAAGCGCATGCACTCGGGCTGGGCCGGTGTCAGCGGGCTGACCGCCACGGCGTTGGCCGGTGCCGGATTCCGCGGCCCGTCGCAGCCCTATGAAGGCCGCTTTGGTCTGTACGCCAGTCACCTGGCCGCGCGCGGCCTAAACGCCGATTTGTCCTTGTGCGCGCGCGGCCTGGGCGAGCGCTGGGAACTGATGGATGTGGCGGTCAAGTTGTATCCAACCTGCCACTACACGCACGCCAGCATCGATGCCGCGCTGGCGCTGCGCGCGGCCGGTCTGCGCACTGACGAGATCGCTTCGGTACAGGTGCTGCTGCCGCAAGGGGTGCACCCGGTGGTGTGCGAGCCGGTGGCGGCCA
>NZ_JAUSOO010000014.1 GCF_030656115.1 Hydrogenophaga sp. | reverse complement strand
CACCACGACCAACCCACCGTCCAGACTGGCCATCAGCCTCAGTGGTGAGGGCCGAGGCGAACGAGTCACAGGCTCGGGCGCAACGGGGGGTGATGGGTACCCCTTCACAGATTGGCCCTGGTCTGCGCCCAGCCCCAGACTGGCCTCCATGGATTCGATCAGCGCCGACGTTCCACGGCGGACACTGCCCGAACCTTCCGTGAGATCGTTTCGCAGAGCAGCGACACTCTCACGGGTGATGGCGTCCCGGTCTGATGCCCAGGCCTCGACGTACTGGGGATGCTGACCCGCCAGTTTGCGCAGGTCGTACAGTTCGGCCAGTCCCCGACAGCGACCGTCCCGGTATGCGGCCAGCAACCAGTCGGGTGGATCGATCAACGCCGTCGCCAGTGTCACGTACTGCCGGCTTTTGCCGATGGCCCGTGCGATGTCGGCCTGCGTCTGCCCCTGGTTCAACGCCCGTTGCACGAACAGCGCAATCTCCAGCGGGCTCAGGCCCTTGCGCTGTTCGTTCTCGATGAACTGGTCCACGCTGTTGGCGGTCTGGTCCACAAAGGCGGGTATCTCGGACAGTCCGACCCGCTTGCAGGCCCGCAAGCGCCGGGCGCCGAAGTTGAGCATCCAGCGACCAGGCTGTGTGGGGTGCGTGCGCACCGAGACGGGCTGGCGCACGCCACGCTCCCGGATGGTTTCGGCCAGTTCGTCCAGGCTCTGATCGTCGAACTCCTGTCGGGGCTGATCTGGGTCTTCGTCGATGGCGTCCAGCGGAATCCGCAAGGGGGTTCCGCCCTCGCCCCCAGTCGGCGGCAGCAGGTCGAGGCTATCCAGCGACAGGGCCATGATCCGCTCCATTGATGGGGGTGACGGGGGTTTTCTGTGTCGGCGCTCCATCCAGCACGGCTTTGGCGATCACGACCATGGCCACCTCGATCTCGCGCCAGGCGTCTCGCGCGGCGGTCTTCTTCATCTCCCACAGCACAAGGCCTTCCGCCTGCGCTTCGGCCACGGCCGAGCGGCGCGGCATGGACGCGTACTGTCCCGGCTTGGGTCCGTAGGGGATCAGGATGGGGTGGAACTTCTGCACCAGTTGCAAGAAGTTCTCCCGCTGAAACGGGTTGGCCTCCACCATCACCGGGAGCAAGCCGATCAGGTGCAGCTTCGGGTTGAGCATCGACGTGATCTTTCGCACCCCCACCCGAGGGTGGTTGAGCAGTGCGTGCACGCCGTCCAGGGCTTCCTGGTTGAGCTGGACCGGCGAGAGTACGAAATCGGCCGAGGCCAGCGCCGCGATCATGCGGATGTCCGGGTTGGGATTGGTGTCGATGAGGCAGACATCGAACCGGTCGTCCATGGCCTTGAGGAAGACCCTTAGGTGGTTCGCGAAATCGTTGTGCAGGCTGGGCTGGCGCTCCAACCCGGAGAGACCTTGGTCAGCGGCGACGAGGACGAAGTCCGCAGCCGGGATGACCGGACTCGCCTGCGTGAGCAAGGCGCTGGCCGGGACTTCGGCCACGGCCACGCGCTGGGACTTGCGCAACGGGTCGGAGAAATTGCCCTGGTGGTCCAGGTCGATGGCCAGCACGCGGCAGCCGAGTTTGCGGAAGTAGTGGGCCAGCAAGGTGGCGACGGCGGATTTGCCGACGCCACCCTTCTGGTTGGCGAGCACAAGGGTCTTCATGGGGTTTCCTCCAGCGCGACCGACAAGGGTGGTCGAGGCGGAGGACGTTTCCCGGGCGCCGCGCACGATGCTCCAGCGGCCGGGATCGCGCGAGCCGGCGCCGGCCGGCGAGCGCGTTTCGGAATTACACGCGCACGCACCGTCCGATGATGAGAGCGTTGCAGCGCATGGGCGGCGCTGGATTCGGGGTTGAACCCAGCACCGGCTTCGTTCAGACCTTGTGGATCAGGCCTTGAGCTTGCGCATCTCTTCGGCCAGCACCCACAACGCACGGTTC
>NZ_JAUSOO010000004.1 GCF_030656115.1 Hydrogenophaga sp. | reverse complement strand
GCTCGACCCAGGTCGTGGGGTAATACGCGTACTCGGGCTGATGCCGGTCAGGCTCGTGCGTGGCCGCCTCAATGAAGGCATCACACAGGCGCTGCCGGGCCTCACCCGCCACCGCATACACCTTCCACGGCTGCACGTTGTTGCCACTCGGGGCACGCGCCGCCACGCTCAGAATGTGCTGCACCACCGAGGAAGGAACGGAGGCAGGTAGAAACCGCCTGACCGATTTTCGGCTGCGAATCGCTTCGTCGACATGCACGGATAGACCGCCTTTCTGACTACGTAGAGCTGCGGAGAAGAAACGACGCGGTGAGACTGCACCGCTGGACTCCAATACGACGTTCGGATAGGATTGCCACATGAATTCTACCAAACAACCGTTTGATTGGGCGCCTTCCCCTGAACTGATGGCGCAGTCCAACCTGACCGCTTTTTTGCACAAAGTGGGCGAGTCCGACTTCGAATACTTGAGTGCCCGTGCCGACGCCGATCCGGCCTGGCTGATGCAAGAGGTGTTCGAGTTCTGCGACTTCCGCTTCTACCAGCCCTACACGCAGATGCTTGACACCTCGCGCGGCATCGAATGGGCACGCTGGTGCATCGGCGGCACCACCAACATCGTGCTGAACTGCCTGGAACGGCACCGCAGAACGCCGGTGTGGGACCAGCCTTTCCTGGTGTGGGAGGGCGAAGACCCGAAAAACCGCAAGTCCTTGAGCTACCGCGAATTTGACGCCGAAGTCTGCCGCCTGGCCGGAGCGCTGCAGTCGCTGGGCATCGGCCAGGGCGACCGGGTCGGCCTGTACCTGCCCAATCTGCCGGAGACCTTTGTCGCATTCTTTGCCGTACTGAAAATTGGCGCCGTGTTGATGCCGCTGTTCTCCGGCTTCGGGCCGCAGCCCATTGTCGCCCGCCTGAACGACGGCGAGGCCAAGGCGGTGCTGACGGTGGACGGCACCTGGCGGCGCGGCACGCCCGGCGTAATGAAGTCGGTGCTGGACGAAGCACTTGCCGAGGTGCCCAGCGTGCAGCACGTGGTGGTGCTGCGCCACCTGGGCGACGCCGCCCCCTGCCCGATGACGCCGGGACGCGACCACGACTGGGCCAGCCTGGTCGCCGGCCAGCCTCACGACATGCCGACCGCCGAGATGGCCGCCGACGCGCCCGCCGTGCTGCTCTACACCTCTGGCACCACCGGCAAGCCCAAGGGCTGTGTCTGGACGCACGTCGGCTTCCTGGGCTCGATGGTCACGCGCGACATGCACATCTGTGCCGATTTCAAGTCGAGCGACCGTTTCTTCTTCATGAGCGACATGGGCTGGATGGTGGGCGCCATGTGCGCCTGCATTCCGAGCTATTTCGGCGGCAGCCTGCTGGTGGCCGAAGGCACGCCCGACTTCCCCGACACGGGCCGCTTCTGGCGCCTGGTGCAAGATCACAAAGTCACCTACCTGGGTGTCGCGCCCACGCTGATCCGCAGCCTGATGCGCTACGGCGACGAAGAAGTCCAGCGCTACGACTTGTCTTCGCTGCGCATCACCTGCTCCGGCGGCGAGGCCTGGACCGAGGCGCCCTGGCGCTGGTTCTTCAAGCACATCTGCAAAGAGAAATTGCCGTTCCTCAACATCGTCGGCGGCACCGAGGTTGGCGGCTGCAACTTCACCGGCACCCTGCACCATCCCTTGCGGCCAGGCTCGTTCGGCGCGCGCGGGCTCGGCGCCGGGGTTGACATCGTTGATGACAGCGGCCAGCCGGTCGG
>NZ_JAUSOO010000179.1 GCF_030656115.1 Hydrogenophaga sp. | reverse complement strand
GCAGCTGGCACGTGAAGCATTCTCGCTGGCCGCCGCCAAACTTCCGTTGCGCACCACGTTTGTGACGCGCTTGCTGGGTCAGTGATTCAGGAGAACATGCATATGAAAACTACTGAACTGCGCCAGAAAGATGTGGCCGGCCTCGAAGCCGAAGTGAAATCGCTGCAAAAAGCCCACTTCGGCTTGCGCATGCAAAAAGCCACGCAACAACTCAACAACAACGCCACGCTGGGCAACACCCGTCGCGCGATTGCCCGTGCCAAGACCATTCTTGGTGAGAAGCAGCGCGCTGCGGCTGCCAAATAAGGAGCGAACCCATGACGGAAGCTAAAACATCCCTCAAGCGCACCTTGGTTGGCAAGGTCGTTAGTGACAAGCGTGCCAAGACCGTAACGGTGTTGGTTGAGCGTCGCGTGAAGCACCCGCTTTACGACAAGATCGTTGCGAAGTCGAGCAAGTACCACGCGCACGACGAAAACGGCGAATACAAGACGGGCGATGTGATCGAGATCACCGAAAGCCGTCCGCTCTCCAAGACGAAAAACTGGGTGGTCAGCCGCCTGGTGCAAAAAGCCGCTCTGGTGTAAGCCTGTTTGTGCTGCTCGCAGCGCAAATCTGAAAAGCGACCGATACTTCGGTCGCTTTTTTACTTTCTGGGCCCCATTCTCTTGGGGCCATTTTTTGAGACCTGCGGGTCCACAACCATGAGGAGCACAGCATGATTCAGATTGGCGAAAAAATTCCGGCCGCAACGTTGATGGAATACATTGAAGTCGAGGGCAATGGCTGCAGCGTAGGCCCCAACCCGGTTGACGTTCAGGTCGCCTCTGCGGGAAAAACCATTGCCGTGTTTGCGCTGCCGGGCGCTTTTACGCCAACCTGCTCTGCCAAGCACGTGCCCGGCTTTGTGGAACAAGCCGACGCGTTCAAAGCGGCTGGCGTCGATGAAATCTGGTGCCTGAGCGTGAACGATGCGTTTGTGATGGGCGCTTGGGCGCGCGACCAGAAGACCGGCGACAAAGTCCGCATGCTGGCCGACGGCAGCGCCGACTTTGCCAAAGCCACTGGCTTGACACTGGACTTGACGGCGCGAGGTATGGGCTTGCGCAGCAACCGCTATTCCATGCTGGTCAAGGACGGTGTGGTGAAAAGTCTGAACATCGAAGGCCCGGGCAAGTTTGAAGTGAGCGACGCCGACACGCTGTTGGCTCAGGCCAAAGCTGGCGTCTGAATTTCAGCGCTTTTGCTGACAAGAGCCGCGCCGTGAAAACAGCGCGGCTTTTTTGACTGGACCTGTCAGAGTTCGACCTTGAGGTAGTGGGCACCCGCTATCGGATTGTGGTAATAAGGCGCGACCTCATAAAAACCGGCCTCTTGGTACAAGGCCCGTGCCGCTTCCATGTCGGTCAACGTGTCCAGCAGCATGTTGGTGTAACCGGCTAGGCGTGCCTCTGAAAGAATGAGGTCCACCAATTGGCGGCCGAGGCCGAAACCGCGGAAGGCCGGGCGCACGAAGAGCCGCTTCATTTCGCAGGCATTGAGGTGATCACTTCCCTCCAGTGGGCGAAATGCACAGCAGCCAGCGGGACTCTCGCCAACCAGCGCCAACGCAATTGCGCCATGAGGTGCTACGTAATCACCGGGGAGTTGGTCCAACTCGGCAGCAAAACCCTGGAAGCAGAGGTCAATGCCCAGATCAGCTTGGTAGTCCAGAAAAAGGGCCCGCACAGCCGCGATGTCGTCAGGGCCATGGGCCCACCGAAGGATGATGTTGGTTGAAGCGGTCTCGGTCATGTGCAAGCAAAGGGGCCAACAGGCCATCGTGCAGGATGAGGTTTGTAACTATAAGGCTGTAAAGGGGGCGCTCCGGATTGCCCCGGCTTAATACGAGCCCGTCTGGCCCAACCCAACCAGGACATAAACGCCCGCTGCACAGAGACAGAACACCATCAGGGCGATGCAGCGGGTGAGCCAGTTGTCGCGGGTGCTGGGCATGGGAGCAGGGACGGCCTTGTCACCGAGCACCATGGGAAGCACCAAGGTTTCTTTTTTTACCAGCTTGTGGAACAGGATGGCTGCGATGTGAAGGAGCACCAAGCCGAGCACAATGAATTTGCCAATGTTCTTGTGATAGCTGGTGGCCTGATTCACGGTTTCACCCGAGACAAACGCGACGAGGGGGCCAAAGAAGGCAATTTCATCGTCGCTGATCAGACCGCTGCCGACCTGAGCCAGCAAAACAGCGAGCAGTGCAAACACCGAAAGCGCACCCAGCGGGTTGTGCCCCACGGTGTGCTCAGGCCGTGTTTGACCCGTTAGGTAGTTCCAGATGGTACCGGGTGCATAGAGAAAGCTGGAGAAACGTGACCAACGCCCTCCGATGAAGCCCCATACGAGTCGAAACAGCAGCAGGGCGAGGACTGCATACCCAAAACGAAGGTGCCAATTCATCCAGTTGCCGCCGACATTTCCGGTGATGAGCAGTCCGACAACACAGAAGGCCAGAGTCCAGTGGAAAAGGCGGGTTGGAAGATCCCAGACACGAATGGTGTGCATATTGGATGGGGCGGCTGAGCCGAACAGGAAGATAGATGGAGCCTAAATGGAGCCCAGAACCAGCGGAACTGTTCCTTTGGAACTTTAACGAAAGTTTTACACTCTGCCCAGCGCAACCGCTTTGGCTGCGCGAAGTCTACCCACCACGCCCAGGAGATCCCATGAAAATCATTGCTTCACTCGCTTTCGCTGCGGTGGCGGCAGCCGTGTCTGTACCCGCCATGGCGCAATTTCAGAAACCTGAAGACGCCGTGAAATACCGCAAGGCGGCGTTCACCGTGATGGGTGCGCATTTCGGACGTCTTGGCGCCATGGCCAACGGTCGTGTTCCCTTTGACGCTGCTGTCGCGGCAGAAAATGCTGCACTGGTGGAAGTGATGAGCAAGTTGCCATGGGCTGGCTTTGGGCCCGGCACGGACAAGGGCGATACCCGCGCCAAGCCGGAGATCTGGACCGAACAAGCGAAATTCACGGCAGGGGCCGAGAAGATGCAGGCGGAGGTTGCGAAGCTCACTGCGGCGGCCAAGACCGGCAACCTAGACGCGGTAAAAACGGCTTTTGGTGCGGTAGGCCAAAGCTGCAAAGCGTGCCACGATGCCTACCGCAAGGACTGATTGCCTCACGCCTAAGGCCTTGTTTGCCGTACAAAAAGGCTGGGGCCTTGCGCCCGCCAGCCTTTTTACGTGGATTTCGAACGCTCAGCTTTGTGCCAGCAGCTTTTCGATGAGCGTGTGCAGCGCTGCCAAGTCGGGTTCACCCACATAGCGTTTGACGATGCGCCCTTGCTTGTCCACCAGGTAGGTGGTGGGCGTGAGTTTGACGTCTCCCCAGCTCCGGGCGATTTCGCCGGTGTTGTCGAGCGCTACTTTGAATGGCAGTTGCCGCGTCTGGGCGAAGTTCAGTACCCAGGCGGGTGGGTCGTAGCTCATGGCAACGGCCACAGTTTCAAAGCCTTGGTCTTTGTATTTGTTGTAAGTTGACGCCAAAGCTGGCATTTCTTTGACGCATGACACGCAGGTCGTGGCCCAGAAATTCACCAGCGTCACTTTGCCTTTAAGGTCGGCCGTTGTGGTCTGGGCGCCGTCGATCAGCACAAAGGTGGAGTCGGGCGCCGCGTCACGGACGCCGCACGCCGTGAGCAGCACGGTGGAAGCCAAACCCAGGGCCGCCACCGCTGAGAGCAGGGTGCGCCGTGGTACCAGTGTGTGTGTTTCTTGGGTCATTGTGGTTTGAGAGTGCCGGGAATACAGTGCTCAGATCAAGCAAACGTGTCTGATTCCGTCCATCTTCAGGAGTTCACCATGCAGCGTCGCCAGTTTAACCAGTCGCTCACCAGCGCCACAGCCTTGTTGATTCTGGCTGCCCACCAACAGGCCCAAGCCCTCACGCTGGCAGACCTGACCGACAAAGACGCCAGCACCGGGCTCAAGACCGCTCTGGAACGGGGTGCGCTCGCCGCGGTGGCCTTGTTGGGCAAGCCCGATGGTTTTCTGGGCAACCCCAAGGTGCGCATTCCGCTGCCGGGTTTCCTGGAAGATGCGGCCAAACTGCTGAAGATGACCGGTCAGGGCAAGCGGGTGGACGAACTCGTGACCAGCATGAACCGCGCCGCCGAGGCTGCGGTGCCCATGGGCAAGGACTTGCTCGTGGGTGCGGTGAAAAGCATGTCGGTGACCGACGCGAAAAAGATTCTGACCGGTGGCGACAACTCGGTAACGCAGTTCTTTGCCGAAAAAACACGTCTGCCGTTGGGCGAAAAGTTTTTGCCGGTGGTGATGCAGGCGACCGAAAAAGTGGGACTTGCCGAGCAATACAACAAAGTCGCGGGCAAAGCGGCAGGCATGGGCCTGGTGAAGAAGGAAGACGCCCATATTCAGCAGTATGTGACCAGCAAGTCGCTGGATGGCCTGTACACCATCATTGGTGAGGAAGAGCGCAAGATTCGCCAAGACCCAGTGGGCGCTGGTAGCGCCATACTGAGCAAGGTATTTGGCGCCTTGAAGTGAATTCTTGAAGCGTTGCGGCCCAAGTAAGGCCGGTAGGCGCTTACTTCAATTTGGCTCGGGCCTCATCCAGGCGCGCATTCAGGTACTCACCGTAGAAGTCGGGTACCGCCACACCCACCAGCCGCTCGGCCAGTTCCTGTCCGTTGGGACCCAGAAACAGGACCGTGGGTGCGAAGCGGGCTTTCCATACGCGGGCTTGGTCGGCGGGTGTGGTGTTTTCCCCGGCAAAGCCCTGCAGGTTGGTGGTGCGGTCGCGGATATCGATCTGCATGGCCTGTACCTTGCCCTCGGCCCGCAGGGGCAGCAGGTAGTGGTTGCGCACCAGGTCGCAATACGGGCAACCGGTGAGTGTTGTCATGACCACGAGCGGCTCCCCTCGCGCTACCGCGGCCTGTACTGCTGCACGCAGTGATGACGGGCTGGGCAGGGCGACATGGGCCTTGGTGCCGGTGGCTCGCGCGGGTGTGGCTGTGGTCATGGTGTCGCTGAATCTGATGGGGTGGTAGCCCGGCTGAGGGCGTTCAGACAATACCGCGCTGCTGAAGCTCAGACAAGCGTTCGGCGGGAGAATTCAACCAGTCGCGCAACACCTCGGCGGTGTGTTGGCCCAGCAAGGGCGGGGGCAGATCGTTGCGCACCGGTGTGGCGCTGAGCTTGAGCGGGCTGGCCACCAGATCCACCACGTCGGCCATGGGGTGCTCCCAGCGCTGCACCATGCCGCGCGACAAGATGTGCTCGTCGGCAAACACCTCGGCCAGATTGTTGATGGGCCCGCCGGGTACCTTGGCGGCCTCCAGAGCGGCCAGCCAGTCGGCCTTGCTGCGGGTTTTCATGATGGCTTCAAGCAGCGGCACCAAGGTGTCGCGGTGGCGCACGCGATTTTGGTTGCGTGCATAGCGTTCGTCAAGCGCCAGTTCGGGCTGGCCGGTCACTTCACAAAATTTGGCGAACTGGCTGTCGTTGCCCACCGCGAGGATGATGTGCTGCGGGCGACCTTGCGCATCGGGTGCCACTTCAAACACCTGGTACGGCACGATGTTGATGTGGGCGTTGCCGGCGCGGCCAGGGACTTTGCCGTCTTCACGGCCGCGCACCAGGTAGTTGGCGCCGAGGTTGGCGAGCATCGCCACCTGGGTGTCCAGCAGCGCCATATCAATATGCTGGCCCTCGCCAGTGCGCTCGGCATGGCGCAGCGCCGCCTGAATGGCGACCGTGGCGTAAAGCCCGGTGAACAGGTCGGCCACGGCCACGCCCACCTTTTGCGGGCCGCCGCCCGGCAGGTCGTCGCGTTCGCCGGTCACGCTCATCAGGCCGCCCATGCCCTGGATGGCGTAGTCGTAGCCGGCGCGGTCTTTGTAGGGGCCGGTTTGGCCAAAGCCGGTGATGGAGCAGTACACCAGGCGCGGGTTGATGGCATGGAGCGAAGCGAAGTCCAGCCCATAGCGTGCCATGTCGCCGACTTTGTAGTTTTCCACGAACACGTCGGCCTGGGCCGCGAGTTCGCGTATCAGTGCCTGGCCTTCGGGCTGGGCAATGTCGCAGGTGATGGAGCGCTTGTTGCGGTTGGTGCCGAGGTAGTAAGCGGCCTCGGCGGTGTCGGCGCCGTCGCGCCCGCGCAGAAACGGCGGACCCCAGCCGCGGGTGTCGTCACCGCCCGGGTGGTTGGGGCCCGGCGGGCGTTCCACCTTCACCACATCGGCCCCCAGGTCGGCCAGGGTTTGCGTGCACCAGGGGCCGGCGAGCACGCGCGACAAATCAAGTATGCGGATACCATCCAGAGCGTTCATTTCGCCATTGTGCGCGACCCGGCTCGGTTCGGTTGTCGCACACACGCGGCCGCCCCTTTGCTGGAAATCCATGTTGCTCTTCAACCGCGCTGGCGCGTCGTGCGCCGGCCGCACGCTGTCTCGCTGGCTGTTGCCTTTATTGCTGCTCGCGTGGGCTGCGTCGGCCTGCAGCCCCACCTTCAACTGGCGTGAATGGCGCAGCGAAGGCACGCCTCTGCTGGCGCTCATGCCGTGCAAGCCCGAAAGCGCCGCGCGCCCGGTGCCGCTGGGCGGCACACCCACCACTTTGCACATGCACAGCTGCGATACCGGCGGCTTGACCTTTGCCGTGGCATGGGCCGAACTGCCCAATGCGGCCCGCGCACCCGAGGCGCTGGCCCAGTGGCGCGGCGCGGCGCTGGCGGCCATTCGGCTGGCCCCGGCTTTGGCGCTGGACCCGCAAACCCAGTGGGTTGCCAAGGTGCCAGGGGCGGACGCGGCGCAGGGTCTGATGGCCCAGGGCACGACCCACGACAACCGCCCGGTGCAGATGCACGCGGTGCATTTTTCCCGGGGGAACCAGATTTACCAGGCGGCGGTGTACGGCAGCCGTATGCCAGAAGCCGAAAAGAGCACTTTTTTTGATGGACTGCGGTTGCCATGAGGGGTCCCGAGTGCCGTTTGACAGATGCAGCCAACGCATTGACCCGCCCTGGACCTGAACGCCAACTTCCAGTGCTGTTCGGTACATCCACACCGAGCGCAAACGCTTCGGTGGACCAACTGGGTCTGCGTGCAGCGGTGACCGTATTTTTGTCGTTCGCACTGGCGTATTTTTTTTCGACGCTGGTGCGCGCCATCACTGCCACCATGTCGCCCACCCTGAGCGTGGAACTCTCCCTCAACGCCAGCGACCTCGGCTTGTTGGCGGGCGGCTATTTCTTTGGCTTTGCGCTCACCCAACTGCCGATGGGCAACTGGTTGGACCGCCACGGCCCGCGCCGGGTGATCCTGGCCTTTTTGAGCCTGGCGGTGCTGGGCTGCATGGCCTTTGCTCTGGCCACCAACTTTTCGGGTTTGCTGGCGGCGCGGGTGTTGACCGGCATGGGCGTGAGCGCCTGCCTCATGGCGCCGCTGACCGGCTACCGCCGCTGGCTGGCGCCGGCCGCACAGATGCGCGCCAACTCCTGGATGCTGATGACGGGCTCGCTCGGCATGGTGGCCGCCACATTGCCCGTGCAATGGCTGATGCCGCTGATGGGCTGGCGCGGTTTGTTTTGGGCGCTGGCGGCGCTGATCGTGCTGTCCATGCTGGGCATTGCCGCAGCGGTGCCACCGTGGCGCCGGGCGGCACCGCTGTTGCAGGGCGCAATCGGCACGCCGCCGGGCTACGGTCTCATCTGGCGCCACCCGTATTTTCGCCAGATGCTGCCCATTGGTTTCGTCAACTACGGCGGCATGGTGGCGGTGCAAACGCTCTGGGCCGGGCCTTGGATGGTGAAGGTGGCTGGCTACACGCCGCAGCAGTCGGCGGCGGGTTTGTTTGGTATCAACCTGTCCATGCTGTGTGCTTTCTGGTTGTGGGGCTTCGTAAACCCTCGGTTGGTGCAGCGTGGATGGAGTGCCGAGCGCCTGATTGCCTGGGGCCTGCCGGTGAGCCTGGTCGTGCTGGCGGCCATTGTGCTGCAGGGTGCGGGTGCCGGCTGGCCGCTGTGGGCGTTGTTTTGTGTCTGCAGCACGTTTGTGGCGCTGTCTCAGCCGGCGGTGGCGCTGGCTTTGCCGGCTGAGGCCGCAGGCCGTGCCTTGTCGGCCTACAACCTGGCCATCTTCTCCGGCGTGTTTGCGGTGCAATGGGGCATTGGCCTGGCCATTGACGCCTTCAGCGTGCTGGGCTGGAGCGAACCCGACCGCTACCGCGCTGCCATGGGTGTCTTCCTGCTGTGTTGTGTGCTGGCCTACCTGGGCTTTCTGCGCCCTTACGTCCGTTCGCGTGTGTGCAACACCGATTTGTAACAAGGCTAAACTGGCGCCATGAACGGCATCCTCATCATTGCCCACGCACCGCTGGCTTCGGCCTTGCGCCAATGCGTGCTGCACGTGTTCCCAGACAGCGCCGAGGCGGTGTCTGCCCTGGATGTTCAACCCAACGTGCCGCCCGAAGAATCGTTGGCCCAGGCGCGCGCCTTGATGCGCCAGCTGGGCCAGCCCAACACCCTGGTGGTGACCGATGTTTTCGGCGCCACCCCCTGCAATGTGGCGCAAAAGCTGGTGGACGGCGTACGCTCCAAACTGATCACCGGCGTGAACCTGCCGATGTTGCTGCGCACCGTGTCGTACCGCCACGAGTCGCTGGACGCGCTGATCTCGCGCGCCATGATTGGCGCCACGCAGGGCGTGATTCAGGTGGCTGTGACCGCTCCCCAAAATCAGGCCAGACGAGCCACCCATGATCAAGACCACCGTGACCATCAGCAATAAGCTCGGGCTGCACGCACGCGCCTCGGCCAAACTCACCAAACTCGCGGGCAGCCACCGCTGCGAGGTCTGGATGTCGCGCGGCGAGCGCCGCATCAACGCCAAGAGCATCATGGGCGTGATGATGCTGGCGGCCGGCCTGGGCAGCCAGGTTGAAATCGAGACCAACGGTCCCGACGAGCAGCAGGCGATGGACGCCATCGTCACCTTGATCAACGACAAGTTTGGCGAGGGGGAGTGATGGTGTCCGCCTGCATGTGTCTGGCTGCGGTTGGGGCCCGGGGCTGCGCCGCGCTGCTGACCGCTGACTCCGAACCCATCGGCTGGGGGGGGGCATGAGCTTTTCCGTTCACGGTCAGGCAGTGTCCCGTGGCATTGCCATTGGGCGCGCCGTGATCGTGGCGTCCAGCCGACTGGACGTGGCGCACTATTTCGTCACCACCGAGCAGGTGAATGCCGAAATTGAGCGTCTGCGCAGCGCGCGCAATGCGGTGGTGGATGAAATTGAGCGGGTGCAGCAGAGTCTGGACGCCCAGGGTTCCAACGACGCGCACCCCGAACTCACGGCGCTGCTGGACGTGCATCTGATGCTGCTGCAGGATGAGCAGCTCACCAGCGGTGTCAAGCACTGGATTGTCGAGCGCCACTACAACGCCGAGTGGGCGCTTACCAGTCAGCTGGAGGTGATCGCGCGCCAGTTCGACGAAATGGAAGATCCCTACCTGCGCGAGCGCAAGGCCGACCTGGAGCAGGTGGTCGAGCGCATGTTGCGGGTCATGCGTGGCATGGTGTCGCCCGTGGCGGCAAGCGTGCAGCCTGGGGCGCAGGGCAGCGGCAACGAAGTGCCTCTGGTGCTGATTGCCCACGATCTCTCGCCTGCCGACATGTTGCAGTTCAAGCAAAGTGTGTTCGCCGGTTTTGTGACCGACGTGGGTGGCAAGACCAGCCACACCGCCATCGTCGCACGCAGCATGGACATTCCGGCGGTGGTCGGCGCACGCTCGGCCAGCCAGTTGATCGCGCAAGATGACTGGGTCGTCATAGACGGCGATGCCGGTGTGGTGGTGATTGACCCCTCGCCGGTGCTGTTGGCCGAATATGGCTTCAAGCAACGACAGGGCGAGGTAGAGCGCGAACGCCTGGCGCGGCTGAAAAATACACCCGCCGTGACGCTGGACGGCCAGAAGATCGAGCTGCTGGCCAACATTGAGCAACCCGAGGACGCCGCAGCAGCGCTCAAGGCCAGCGCGGTGGGCGTGGGCCTGTTCCGTACCGAATTTTTGTTCATGGGCCGCAACGGCAAGTTGCCCGACGAAGAGGAGCAGTACCTGGCCTACCGCCGTGCGGTGGAGGGTATGCAGGGTCTGCCTGTCACCGTCCGCACGGTGGATGTGGGCGCCGACAAGCCCCTGGACCGTGGTGCTTCGCGCTCGGGCGACGACCACCTGAACCCGGCGCTGGGTTTGCGCGCCATTCGCTGGAGTCTGGCCGACCCGGCCATGTTTCTGGTACAGCTGCGGGCTATTTTGCGTGCCGCAGCCTGTGGGGCCGTCAACCTGCTGGTGCCCATGCTGGCGCATGCGAGCGAAATTCGCCAGACGCTGGCGTTGGTGCAGCGCGCGCGCGAGCAGCTCGACGCGCGCGCCCAAGCGTACGGCGCGGTACGCTTGGGCGCCATGATCGAAGTTCCGGCCGCCGCGCTCACCATTCCGCTGTTTCTGCGGCATTTCGACTTTCTGTCCATCGGCACCAACGACCTGATCCAGTACACGCTGGCCATTGACCGAGCCGATGAAGCCGTCTCGCACCTCTACGACCCGGTGCATCCGGCCGTGCTGCAGCTGTTGGCCAGCACCATCGCGCAGGCGCGGGCGCAGGGCAAGGGCGTGAGCGTGTGCGGTGAAATGGCAGGCGACGTGGCCATGACACGGCTGTTGCTCGGCTTGGGCCTGCGCAGTTTTTCCATGCACCCGTCGCAGATATTGGCGGTCAAGCAGCAAATCTTGCGCTGCGACACGGCCAAGCTCGCCACCTGGGCGCAGAGCGTGCTGGTGGCCGAAGACCCTGCGGCACTGATGGCCGATTGACGCCACCCAGAACGATGCTGTTGCGCATACACCACGCTGCCATCATTGGCTCGGACTACGCCAAGTCCAAGCATTTCTACACCGCCGTGTTGGGCCTTACTGTTCTGGCCGAACACTATCGTGCAGCGCGCCAGAGCTGGAAACTTGATCTGGCACTGCCCGACGGTTCGCAAATTGAGCTATTTTCATTTCCGGAGGCTCCGCCCCGGCCTTCGTATCCCGAAGCGCAAGGCCTGCGGCATCTGGCGTTTGAGGTGCAGGACGTCGCACAGTGCAAGCGCGAACTGGAGGCTCAGGGCGTGGCGGTGGAAGCGGTTCGGATGGACGAATACACCGGACGGCGGTTCGTCTTTTTCGCTGACCCGGATGGCTTGCCGCTGGAACTGTATGAGGCTGCCGCTTCGGCTTGATCCCCCGCTGGAAGCGATCAGCGCGCTCGCGTGGCCAGCACCGCAGCGCCGATGATCATCACCGCCGCCAACGCCACCGACAGGCTGGGCGGCTCACCGCGCACCCACAGCAACGTGAGTGTGGAAAGCAGCGGCGTCAGGAAGCTCAGCACCCCGATCTGCCGCGCGTCGCCGCGCTTGAGTGCTGCGTCCCAGAGAAAAAACGCACCGCCCAGCGGCCCCAGGCCCATCAGCACGATCAGCCCCCAGTCGCGGGCAGACAGGGCCGTGGCAGGCTCCAGCCAGACGTGGCACAGCAAAGACAGCAGCCCAGAGACCAGCGCAAAGCTGCCAATGGCGGCGGTGGGAAAGGCGCGCACCCGTTTGGTCAGCAGCGAGTAGCTGGCCCAGATGAACGCCGACCCCAGCGCCGGAATGTAGCCCCAGGCCCACACCGCGTCGGCGCCGCCACCGCGACCACCCAGAATGGCCAGCGCCGCGCCAGCGAAGCCCAGCAGGGCGGCCAGCACATGCCGCACCGTGAGCGATGTGTCGGGCAGAAACAGTGGCGCCATCACCACAATGCCCAGCGGCCAGAGATAGTTCACCAGGTTGGCCTGTACCGGTGGCGCATGGCGCAGCGCAATGAACAGCAAAAAGTGAAATCCAAACAGACCATAGACGCCAATGGCCAGCGTGGAGGGCGGTACACGCCATTGGTGAACGTCGAAGCGCGACAGCGGCAGGGCGATCACGCTGCCCACCAGCAAGGCCAGCCCGGTCAGCAAAAACGGCGGCACGTGCGACAAGGCGACGCCCAACGCTGCCAGCGATGCCCACAACGCGATAGCACCCAGCGCCAGCAGGTTGGCGCTCATGAGCGGGCTCCTTTGTTTTGCACCGTGGGTTGATCCAAAACAAAGCCGGAAAACACCACCATCTCAGATACTCCAATGGGTATTTTTAAATTGCAAAGGACACAACATGAGCACCTTCGACCACAGCGGTCTGATCCAAGACATCAACGACAGTTTGGCCCCGTTTCGCAAGGCGCAGCCCGAAGCCATGGCGGGGTTTGGGCAGTTGGCGCGCGCTGCCATCACCGACGGGGCGCTCAGCGCCAAGCAAAAGGAGTTGATTGCGCTGGCCATTGGCGTCACGCAGCGCTGCTCGGGCTGCATCGGCTTTCATGTGAAGGCGCTGCACCGCCTGGAATGTACCCGCCCTGAGTTGGAGGAAATGCTGGCGGTCTGCGTGTACATGGGGGGTGGTCCCGCGCTCATGTACGCTGCCGAGGCCATCACGGCCTGGGAGAAAATGCAACCCAACAAGGGCTGAAAACCTCCTGAACCGGGCGCTTCAAGCGTTGGGTGTTGGGTTCAGCGCGTTGTGGGCTTGCGCATCGGCGTGGTAACTGCTGCGCACCATGGCGCCCACAGCGGCGTGGGTGAAGCCCATCTTGTAGGCTTCAGCCTCAAACATCTTGAAGGTGTCGGGGTGCACGTAGCGGCGCACCGGCAGGTGGTGGCCGCTGGGTGCGAGGTACTGGCCGATGGTCAGCATGTTGATGCCATGCGCGCGCATGTCGCGCATCACGTCCAAGATTTCCTCATCTGTTTCACCCAGGCCGACCATCAGCCCGCTCTTGGTGGGCACGTGCGGGAACAGCGCCTTGAACTTCTTGAGCAGGTTCAGGCTGAACGCGTAGTCCGAACCTGGGCGTGCTTCCTTGTACAGGCGCGGTGCGGTTTCCAGGTTGTGGTTCATCACGTCAGGCGGTGCGGCTTTCAGAATCTCCAGCGCTCGGTCGTCTCGGCCCCGGAAGTCGGGCACCAGCACCTCGATCTGTGTGCCGGGTGAGAGTTCGCGCGTCTTGTGGATGCACTCCACAAAATGTCCCGCGCCACCGTCGCGCAGATCGTCACGGTCCACGCTGGTGATCACCACGTATTTGAGCTTGAGCTGGGCAATGGTCTTGGCCAGGTTTTCCGGCTCGTTCACGTCCAGCGGGTCGGGTCGGCCGTGGCCCACGTCGCAGAACGGGCAGCGGCGCGTGCACTTGTCGCCCATGATCATGAAGGTGGCCGTGCCCTTGCCGAAACACTCACCGATGTTCGGGCAACTGGCTTCTTCGCACACCGTGACCAGCTTGTTGGCGCGCAGCACGTCCTTGATCTCGTAGAAGCGGGTGCTCGGTGAACCCGCCTTGACGCGGATCCACTCGGGCTTTTTCAGCACCTCCGCCGGCACGATCTTGATCGGGATGCGCGCCGTTTTGGCCTGGCTTTTTTGCTTGGCTGTGGCGTCATAGGTGGCGGTGGACTGGGCGTCGCGCACGGTGTTGGCCGAGCTGGAGGTGGCGGCCGTAGGGGTGTCGGGGCTGGTCATGGCGTGGGCGCAGATCGCGCGGTTGAGTCAGGGCGAAAGGGTGGCCTGGAGTTTTTGGCTCAAAACCTGCGCCGCCTCATCCCATGAAACGGCAATCCCGATTGTAGAAAGGTCCACCGTCTGCAGGCCTGCATAACCACAGGGGTTGATGCGCCAGAAGGGTTGCAGGTTCATCGCCACGTTCAGGGCCACACCGTGGTAGGTGCAGTGGCGGCTGACCTTGATGCCCAGCGCCGCGATTTTGCCCAGCCCGGTGAAATCGGGGTCTGCAGCCAACGCACCGGGCACTTTCTTTTGGGGTCGCTGGGCCAGCAGGGCGTGGCTGCTTGGGGCGTCCAGCCGCACGTAAATGCCCGGCGCATGGGCCACGCGGTGTCCGGTCACGCCGAAATGCGCCAGTGTGCGGATGACGGCCTCTTCAATGCGGTAGACGTACTCTTTGACGAAGTACCCGGCGCGTTGCAGGTCGATCAACGGGTAAACCACCACCTGGCCCGGCCCGTGGTAGGTCACCTGGCCACCTCGGTTGGTTTTCACCACCGGAATGTCGCCAGGCGCCAGCAAGTGGTCTTCGCGGCCAGCCAGCCCCTGTGTAAATACGGGCGGGTGTTCGCACACCCAGAGTTCGTCGGGTGTATCGGCCGTGCGCGCCACCGTGAAGGCCTGCATGGCCTCATAGGTGGGGGCGTAGTCCACCCGGCCCAGAAAGCGTGGCTGCATTCAGAGAACGATCTTGACCATGGGGTGCGTGGTCAGCGTGCGGTACAGCTCATCGAGCTGCTCGCGGCTGGTGACGTGCACCGACAAGGTGAGACCCAGGTAGTTGCCGGCCTTGCTCGGGCGCTGTTCCACCGTGGTTTCATCGAAGCCGGGGTCGAATGCGCGCGCCACATGCGTCATGGCCAGCAAAAATCCCTCGGCGTTGGCGCCCATGACCTTGATGGGAAAGTGGCACGGGTAAACGATCAGCGATTGCTCGGGCGGGATCTCGGGGGGCATGTTCATGCGGCACTCCTCAAATGGACTGGCTGGCCTTCGCCGTCTGGTACCCCGCGTACAGGCGCTGGTACACGGGGCCTGGCAGGCCGCGCGAAGCACCGTGCCCCACCGGCACACCGTCCAAAATGGTCACGGGCAGCACCTCTTTGGTGGCCGAAGACAGCATGAGCTCGTCGGCGTCCAGCACTTCGGCACGGGTGATGCGGCGCAATTCGAAAGGGATGCCTTGCTCGCGGCAAATATCTTCAATCAGGTTGAATCGAATGCCTTCCAGCACCAGGTTGTCTTTGGGCGGCCCCATGACCACGCCGTTTTTGACCACCCAGACGTTGCTGGCGGCCGCTTCGCTCAAAAAGTCGCCGCGAAACATCACCGTCTCCAGCGCGCCAGCGTCTGCGCTGATCTGGCGAGCAAACACAGCGCCCAGCAGACTGGTGCTTTTGATATGGGCCTTTTCCCAGCGGAAATCGGCGGCGGTGACGCACGCCACGCCCTCTGCGCGCTGCGCTGCGCTGGCCAGCTTCATCTCGCCACACATCACAAACACCGTGGGCTTCAAGCCCGGAATCATCACGTGATCGCGCGGGGCCACGCCGCGGGTCACCTGGATGTAAATCAGCTGGTTGGGTGCAGCGGTGGTGGTCACCAGGTCTTGAATCAACCGCCTGGCAACCTGGAGCCACTCCTCTTTTGCGAGTGGGTTGGGAATGCGCAGCTCGGCCAGCGAGCGGTCGAGGCGGGCCAGGTGCTGCTCAAACCGGAAAATGTGCCCGTTGTAGGCTGGCAGCACCTCGTACACGCCGTCGCCAAAAATGAAGCCGCGGTCAAGCACGCTGACCTTGGCATCGCACAAGGGGCTGTAGTCACCGTTCAGGTAACAAAGGGAGTCTGGAAGGATGGGCGCAGCGCCCTGGGCCATTGGGTTCATGGTGTAGATTATCGGCGGGCACCTGCCCGCACAAGAATGATCCCCAAGAGGCTTGACGGCCTCATGGGGTTTCTACGTATAATGAGTGGCTCTGCGGGGCTTCTCGCGTTTGTAACCTGCTTGTAATTTGCCATGACGACAATGCCACCGGTTGAGTCGAAGGCGACACAGCAAGACGAATGGGAAGATGGGGCGCAAGACCCCGAATTCAAGCCATTGACGCGCGAAGAAGCGCGGCAGTGGCGGGCAAGTCAGCCGGTTTTTTCTGTCTGGCGCCTGGTGGGGGTGCAGTTGCTGGCGGGGGTCGCGACGGGTTTGCTGGGTTGGTTGCTGATGCAGTCGGTCTCGGTGGGTTGGTCGGTTCTGTACGGCGCGGCTTCGGTGGTGATTCCTTCGGCTCTCATGGCTTACGGTCTGACCTCAAGTGCTTTGGCTCGACTCACCTCGGGCTTTGCGCAGGCTGCGTTTGCTGGCTTTCTGCTGTGGGAAGGGGTCAAGGTTCTGTTGGTGGTTGCCATGCTGTGGCTGGCCCCGACGGTGGTCCCCGAGTTGAATTGGCTTGGCCTGTTGGCGGGCTTGGTGGTGGTGCTCAAGGTGTACTGGTTGGGTCTTTGGATCCAGGCCGGTCGCTCTAACGAAAACGGTTAAATTTCCGACAGATCGGTGAAACGAACATGGCAGCTGACGGTAACGCTCTAACCCCCGGTGAATACATTCGCCATCATTTGGTTCACCTGACCAATAAAAAACAGGAGTCCATCGTGGACTTCTCTGTGATCAATATCGACTCCGTGGTCGTGAGTTCGCTGTTGGGTTTGCTGGTGTGCTTTGTCTTGTGGCTCGCTGCGCGCAAAGCCACTGCGGGTGTTCCTGGTCGCTTCCAGGCTGCCGTGGAAATGCTGGTTGAAATGGTGGACAGTCAGGCCAAGGCCGTGATTCACAATGCCAACAGCCGCAAGCTGGTTGCGCCGTTGGCGCTTACCGTATTCGTCTGGATCTTCATGATGAACTTCATGGACATGATTCCTGTGGATCTGTTGCCGATGATGTGGCATTCTGCGGGTCCCGCTCTGGGCTTCAAGGACTACTTGCGCGTGGTGCCTACGGCCGACCTCTCCACCACGTTGGGTCTGTCTGTCTCGGTGCTGTTGATGTGTCTGTTCTACAACATCAAGATCAAAGGTCTGGGTGGCTGGGCGCACGAACTGGTGTCGGCTCCGTTTGGAACGAGCAAAAACCCCTTCTGGGCAGTGCTGTTGGGCATTGTCAACTTCCTGATGCAGATGATCGAGTTCGTGGCGAAAACGGTTTCCCACGGTATGCGGTTGTTTGGCAACATGTTCGCTGGTGAGCTGGTGTTCATGCTGATCGCGTTGCTCGGTGCCTATGGTGCCTTGTCGCTCGGCGGTGGACTCTTCTTCGTCGGACACGTGATCGCTGGCACGGTGTGGACCTTGTTCCATATCTTGGTCATCACCTTGCAGGCGTTCATTTTCATGATGCTGGCCCTGATTTATCTCGGGCAGGCGCATGACGCTCACTAAAGCGCACTGAACGGTCGCGCTCTGGGTTTTCTCTCTCGTTTGTTTCTTTTTCAACTTTCGTTCATCTCATAGGAGTCATCATGGAAAACGTTCTGGGTCTTGTCGCACTGGCTTGCGGTCTTATCGTTGGTCTGGGCGCCATTGGCGCATCCATCGGCATTGCGCTGATGGGCGGCAAATTTCTGGAATCGTCAGCCCGTCAACCCGAGCTGATGAACGACCTGCAGACCAAGATGTTCATCTTGGCCGGTCTGATCGACGCCGCTTTCCTGATCGGCGTGGCTATCGCTCTGTTGTTCGCTTTCGCCAACCCCTTCACGCTGTAATTGGGTTTGCTGCCTTGTGCAGCGTCGGCGGTGTGTCGTTTGCAGGGTCTCTTGACCTTCTTCGGTACAGCATCCGACGCTGCGCGGCAGCAAGTGCGTCACCACTCTTGTCAACACACAGAAAGGCGTTGCGATGAATATCAATGCAACCCTCTTTGCGCAGGCCATCGTTTTTGCGATCCTGGTGCTCTTCACGATGAAATTCGTGTGGCCCCCGATCGCCAAGGCACTCGATGAGCGTGCGTTGAAGATTTCCGAAGGTCTGGCTGCTTCCGAAAAAGCCAAGACCGAATTGGCTGGCGCCAACAAACGGGTGGAAGAAGAGTTGAGCAAATCGCGCAACGAATCTGCTACCCGCCTGGCCGATGCCGAGCGCCGTGCGCAAACCTTGATCGAAGAAGCCAAAGGTCGGGCCACCGACGAAGCTTCGAAGATCGTCGCTGCAGCCCGTCAAGAAGCCGAGCAGCAGGTCGTCAAGGCCCGCGAAGCTCTGCGAGAAGAAGTGGCTGCGCTGGCTGTCAAGGGCGCCGAGCAAATCCTCAAGCGCGAAGTCAACGCCAGTGTTCATGCTGAGTTGCTGGGTCGTCTGAAGGCCGAGCTCTGATCCGCCGCAACCAGTCGGTATCGTCTAGAGGCATCCAAAGGTAAACCATGGCCGAAATTGCCACCATTGCCCGCCCTTACGCGGAAGCGCTGTTCCAGGCTGCCAAAGCCGACACAGCCACAACCGCGGTCTGGCTCGACGAGCTGGCCGCTGTGGCCTCAAATGATCAGTTGCGTCAGTTTGCGGACAGCCCCAAATCGTCGCCTGCCCAGGTGTTTGACCTCATCGCTGGCGTGCTGAAAAGCAACCTGCCCGAGATGGGCGCCAATTTTCTGCGCACGGTGATCGATAACGGTCGTATCGCTGCACTACCCGAAATTGCTGCCCAGTTCCGCGTTCTGAAAAATGCGCAACAGGGTACGTTTGACGCGGTGGTTCACAGCGCTTTTGATCTGGACAGCGCAGCGCTGGTCGACTTGTCGGGTGTGCTCGAAAAACGCTTTGGCCGCAAGCTCAACCTCCAGGTTGAGTTGCAGCCCGAACTGATCGGTGGCATTCGCGTTGTGGTGGGTGACGAGGTGTTTGACACCTCGATCAAAGCCCGCCTGGAACAAATGAAAATTGCCCTGACGGCCTGACGGCTCGATCCCCGGGCGCGCCTGCATCACATTTAACGAAAGAAGGAAAGAGTCATGCAACTCAATCCCGCCGAAATCTCTGAACTGATCAAG
>NZ_JAUSOO010000174.1 GCF_030656115.1 Hydrogenophaga sp. | reverse complement strand
ACTCGCCGAAAACCAGTACCGCACCGGCTTGGCCCGTATCGAGAAGGCCGTGAAAGAGCGTCTGGGCCAGGCCGAGCAAGAGCCGCTGATGCCGCACGACCTGATCAACTCCAAGCCGATTTCCGCGGCGCTCAAGGAGTTCTTCGGTGCCTCGCAGCTGTCTCAGTTCATGGACCAGACCAACCCGCTGGCCGAGATCACCCACAAGCGCCGCGTCTCGGCCCTGGGCCCGGGCGGTCTGACCCGCGAACGCGCCGGCTTCGAGGTGCGCGACGTGCACGTGACCCACTACGGTCGCGTCTGCCCGATTGAAACGCCTGAAGGTCCAAACATCGGTCTGATCAATTCGCTGGCGCTCTACGCCCGTCTGAACGAGTACGGTTTCATTGAAACCCCGTACCGTCGGGTGGTGGATGCGAAGGTGACGAACCAGATCGACTATTTGTCGGCCATTGAAGAAGGCAAGTACGTCATTGCGCAGGCCAACGCCACGCTGGACGCCGAAGGCCGCCTGACCGGTGACCTGATCTCGGCCCGTGAAAAAGGCGAATCGATTTTGACGCCGGCCGACACCATCCAGTACATGGATGTGTCGCCTGCACAGATCGTTTCGGTGGCCGCTTCGCTGGTGCCGTTCCTGGAGCACGACGATGCGAACCGCGCGTTGATGGGTGCCAACATGTCGCGCCAGGCCGTGCCTGTGCTGCGTCCTGAGAAGCCGCTGGTGGGCACCGGCATCGAGCGCGTCGCCGCGATCGACTCCGGCACCGTGGTCACCGCCAAGCGCGGTGGCGTGGTGGACCACGTCGATGCCACCCGCATCGTGATCCGCGTGAACGACGCGGAAGCGGTGGCCGGTGAAGTGGGCGTGGACATCTACAACCTCATCAAGTACCAGCGTTCCAACCAGAACACCAACATCCACCAGCGTCCGATCGTCAAAAAGGGCGACAAGCTGGGCAAGGGTGACGTGATCGCCGACGGCGCTTCGACCGATCTGGGAGAAATCTCGATTGGCCAGAACATGCTGATCGCCTTCATGCCCTGGAACGGCTACAACTTCGAAGATTCGATCCTGATCTCGGAGCGCGTGGTCGCCGAAGACCGCTACACCTCGATCCACATCGAGGAACTGGTGGTGATGGCGCGCGACACCAAGCTGGGCGCGGAAGAAATCACCCGCGACATTCCCAACCTGGCCGAGCTGCAGCTCAACCGCCTGGACGACTCCGGCATCATCTACGTGGGCGCGGAAGTGCTGCCCGGCGATGTGCTGGTGGGCAAGGTCACGCCCAAGGGCGAGACCACGCTGACGCCTGAAGAAAAGCTGCTGCGCGCCATCTTCGGTGAAAAAGCCAGCGATGTGAAAGACACCTCGCTGCGCGTGGGCCAGGGTTCGCAAGGCACCGTGATCGATGTGCAGGTCTTCACCCGCGAAGGCATCACGCGCGACAAGCGCGCCCAGCAGATCATTGACGACGAGCTCAAGCGCTACCGCCTGGACCTGAACGACCAGCTGCGCATTGTGGAAGCCGACGCCTTTGACCGTATCGAAAAGCTGCTGATCGGCAAGGTCGCCAACGGCGGCCCCAAGAAGCTGGCCAAGGGCACCAAGATCGACAAGGCCTATCTGGACGACGTCGAGAAGTACCATTGGTTTGACATCCGTCCGTCGGAAGACGACGTGGCTGCCCAGCTGGAGTCGATCAAGAACTCGATGGAGCAAACGCGCCACAGCTTCGACCTGGCTTTTGAGGAAAAGCGCAAGAAGCTCACGCAGGGCGACGAGTTGCCAGCGGGCGTGCTCAAAATGGTCAAGGTGTACCTGGCCGTCAAGCGCCGCCTGCAGCCGGGTGACAAGATGGCCGGGCGCCACGGCAACAAAGGTGTGGTGTCCAAGATCGTTCCGGTCGAAGACATGCCCTACATGGCCGACGGCACGCCCGCCGACATCGTGCTCAACCCGCTGGGCGTGCCCTCGCGCATGAACGTGGGTCAGGTGCTGGAAGTGCATCTGGGCTGGGCCGCCAAAGGCCTGGGTCAGCGCATTGGGGACATGCTGCAAGCCGAGGCGAAAGCCACCGAACTGCGCGCGTTCCTGGACACCGTCTACAACCAGGCTGGCAAAAAAGAAAATCTGTCCGATCTGAGCGACGCCGATGTGGTCGAGATGGCGCAGAACCTGACCAGCGGCGTGCCGTTTGCCACGCCAGTGTTTGACGGTGCATCGGAAGATGAGATCCGTGCCATGCTCAAGCTGGCGTACCCGGATGACATCGCCGCCAAGAAGGGCCTGACCGAAACCCGCACCCAGGCGCAGCTGTACGACGGCCGCACCGGTGACGCTTTCGAGCGCAAGACCACGGTGGGCTACATGCACTTCCTGAAGCTGCACCACTTGGTGGACGACAAGATGCACGCACGCTCGACCGGTCCTTACTCGCTCGTCACCCAGCAGCCGCTGGGCGGCAAGGCGCAGTTCGGTGGCCAGCGTTTCGGCGAGATGGAGGTGTGGGCGCTGGAAGCCTACGGCGCTTCGTACATCCTGCAGGAAATGCTCACCGTCAAGTCCGACGACGTGCAGGGCCGCACCAAGGTGTACGAGTCCATTGTCAAGGGTGAGCACTCGATCGAAGCGGGCATGCCCGAGTCGTTCAACGTGCTGGTCAAGGAAATTCGCTCGCTCGGTATCGACATCGAACTGGAAAGAGGTTGACTTGACTCCCCCCTGCGCCGCTTTGCGGCTTCCCCCCAGGGGGACAACGCTGGCAGCCCGGCCAAGCCGGTTCTGCGGCGTTCTGGGTTAAGTCACCTTCGCCTTCATTCGTTGCCTCTGTTTCTTTAAGGAAATTCACATGAAATCCTTGCTCGACCTGTTCAAGCAGTTCACGCCCGACGAGCATTTCGATGCCATCCGCATCGGCTTGGCGTCGCCCGAGAAAATTCGTTCGTGGTCTTTTGGCGAAGTCAAAAAACCCGAAACCATCAACTACCGCACCTTCAAGCCCGAGCGTGATGGCCTGTTCTGCGCCAAGATTTTTGGTCCCATCAAGGACTACGAATGCCTGTGCGGCAAGTACAAGCGCCTGAAGCACCGCGGTGTGATTTGCGAGAAGTGCGGCGTTGAAGTCACGCAGACCAAGGTGCGTCGCGACCGCATGGGTCACATCGACCTGGCCGCGCCTTGCGCCCATATCTGGTTCCTGAAGTCGCTGCCTTCGCGTCTGGGTCTGATCCTGGACATGACGCTGCGCGACATCGAGCGCGTGCTGTACTTTGAAGCCTATGTGATCGTCGACCCTGGCATGACCCCGCTGAA
>NZ_JAUSOO010000086.1 GCF_030656115.1 Hydrogenophaga sp. | reverse complement strand
TGCGGTGAACAGGGCTTCTGTACTCAGGATCATGCTATTTGTTGTGGTCATTGAACTGATATCCGCAAATTTACGCTATCCATGAACCCCAGCACACCCAGCTCGGTCAGGTCAAGTTCCACTCAAAACGTCATAGAGCCCATCAAGGCCGGCGAGCGGGTGATGGCCTTCCTCAGAAGGCTGTACACGGGCTTGAAGCTTCAGATCAACGAAGCCAAGAGCGCGGTGGCCAGTGCCTTCGGACGCAAATTCCTAGAGTATGCGCTGTGGGACCAATCCAGCTCAGGCAGTGGAAGCGGCCCCGCACGATCTACCGCGAGCTCAAGGCGCTGGGGGGGCCTCGCAAGATGTCGCCAGACCGGTGGCGGGCAACTGCCACGGTGGTGGCGCAACAGCGACGGAGCGATCAAGCGAGTGCTGACCATTGCGTACTTCGATGGGCTGAGATTGCCACGTCTGTCCTGACCTCAAGCTCTCGAACCGCCCGGTGCGGACCCGCATGCCGGGTGCTGTGGCAGGGGCGGCTGCGATGATCGCGACCCCTCTATGCCGATTGCTCGCGCAGCTTCAGTCCGGCGATCCGGTTTCCGTCAGACGCTTGAGACGCACCAGCGTCACAGCAATAGCCGATCCCGAAGCCTGAAAAAGCCCAAGTTGGTGCTCATTGCAGAACTGCCGGTCACACTCGCGAGGTGAAAGACCGCAACGAACTCAGACCTTCTTGAAAAGTGATTACAACCGCTCCGGGCCGGCCACCCGTCGGTTAAAAGTCAGAAACACATCGTCTCTTACCCAGCCCAGCGAGGTGTAGAGCGACTGTGCTTTCAAATTGGTCCGTGCGGTCGTCAGGTCCATGCGCACCATGCCATCGGCGGCGGCACGCGCTTGGGCGGCCTGCATCAGTTGCCGACCGGTCCCCACTTCGCGCGCCAGGGGCGACACAAACAGGTCGTACAGCGTGTAAATAGGCGCGGCCTCGACCGAGCAGAAGGAGGGGTACATCTGGCAAAAACCCACCAGCTCGCCCGTTGGCGCCTGCGCCACCAGCACCACCGATTCTTGGCGCTCGAAGCGTTCGGTCATGAAACGCTGGGCTGCTTCGAGGTTGGGCGCTTGTTGGTAGAACTGGCGGTATTGGTCGAACAGTGGGGCCACGGCGGGCAGGTCGGCGGCTTGCAGCGAGCGGATGGCGGGGGGCATGGCTTGGTGTTCGGCGTGTGAACAGGTCTTGCGCAAGATCGGACCCGGTGGACATGCGGGTGGGCTGTTCAGGCCAACTCAGCAATCAACTCAATTTCAACGCACGCGCCCATGGGAATCTGCGCCACGCCAAACGCGCTGCGGGCGTGTGCGCCGGCTTGGGGGCCGAACACCTGGCCCAGCAGTTCGCTGCAGCCGTTGGTGACGAGGTGCTGTTCGGTGAAGGTGCCGGTGCTGTTGACCAGGCTCATGACTTTGACGATGCGTTTCACATCGTTGAGGGTTTTGCCAGCGGCCAGGCAGGCGGCGGCAAGGGTGCCCATGAGGTCGATGGCGATGGCGCGGGCGGCGGCTTTGCCTTCTTCGGTGTCCATGGTCAGGCCGAGCTGGCCGACCCAGGGTTTACCGTCTTTTTTGGCAATGTGGCCGCTCAAAAAGACGAGGTTGCCGCTCTGCACGAAGGGCACGTAGGCGGCGGCGGGAATGGCGACGGGGGGCAGTTCGATGCCGAGTTGGGTCAATGTGTCGTAAACGCTCATGGGGAATGCTCCTGATGTAAAAAAGCGGGTGGAAAGGGTCGGGCCATTCTATCGACCGAGGTTAGGCGGGCCCCGCTGTATCAGGCGGATTCATGGGGTGCAGCGCGGGCTGCGTGTGCCAGCAGGCGCCGCCGGTTTCATGCCGCCGGGGCTTTTGCCGGTTCCGCTGCAGCCGGTGTTTTGGCGGCTTGCAGCGCCGCCAGTTCGTCGGGCGGGGCCACGGTGACCCCCACTTCCAGGGTGTGCTGGGCGCCGCCTTGAATGACGCCGCGCATGGGCGAGACGTCGGCGAAGTCGCGGCCGGTGGCGAGGGTCACGTAGTCTTCGCCCGGGCTGCCCCAGCCACAGCGGTTGTTGGTGGGGTCGAAGTCGAACCAGGCACCGGCTGCGGTGGCGGGTTTGGGCGCCAGGCTGTTGCCGATATCGGTTTTTGGGTCACCGCCCGGGTCTTCGCTGCGTTGCACACGGTTTTGCCCTTCCGGTGGAAAAGGCACGTAGACCGACACCCAGGCGTGCGAAGCGTCGGCGCCAATCAGGCGGGGCTTGCCGGGTGGCGGCTGGGTGAGCAGGTAGCCACTCACGTAGCGCGCAGGCAGACCCAGGCTGCGCAGGCAGCCGAGCATGATGTGGGCGAAGTCCTGGCAGACGCCTTTGCCTTGTTCCAGTGCTTGCAGGGCTGGGGTGTTGACTTCGGTGCTGTCGGTTTCGTATTTCAGCTCGGTGTGGATGCGTTCCATGAGCGCTCGCGCGGCGGCCAGCATGGGCAGGCCGGGCTTGAAGGCTGGACGGGCGAAGGCGGCAAAGGCGTCGTCGCGGGGCACATAGGGCGAGGCGAAAAGGAATTCGCTGGCCGGGTCAAACGGCGCCTGCACGCGGTAGCGGAAGTGCTCGCGCACGCGCTCCCAGGTGAGCTTTTGCCAGCCGGCGCTGTGGGGCAGCTCGGCGGGTGCGCGGGTTTGCACTTCGCTGTCGGCTTCTACGGTGAGCGTTTCGTGGGGGGCCTGCAAGGAGAAAAACGTGCGCAGGTTGCCAAACACGTCGGTGGTCTGGCTGCGGCTGGCGGGCTCGGGCGTGATGCGCAGGGCGTGCTTGAGCAACTGCTGCCCCGGCGTGTCCAGCGGCGACAGGTGCACCATGTGCTGCGCCATGTCGATGCTGCCTTGGTAGCGGTAGGTGGTGCGGTGGATGATGCGAAGCAACACGGTCAGGCTCCCAGACTCTGGTTTTGCCGGTCGGCGTGGCTGAAGTGCAGGCGAGAGATTTCGTTGGACAGGTTGCCGGCCGCCAGCTCGCAGAAGTTGAGCAGGCTGGCCAGATCGCTCCAGGTTCGCTGGTTTTCGGCTGAGTGCTGTGGGTTGCTCAGTTCGGTGAGCACCCAGGTGTCTGGGTCGGGCAGGGCCATGGCCAGCACGGCGTCTTGCGGGGTGGCGCTTTGGGCCAGTTTGGCCAGGCGCGAGCGCAGGGTTTGCACCACCCAGGCGAGTGAACGCGGGTTGTCTCGGTCCAGCACCAGCAGATCGATCAGGGCCACCATGTCGCGCCGCTGCTGGTACATGGCGTGGAAGGTGATGGTGCTGTCAAACAGCGCCACCACCGCTTCGAAACCCTCTGTATCGTGCAGGCAGTGGTGTTCCAGCCCGAGCATGAGCGCGCGCGACAGGGTGATGAGCCGTTCGATGTGGCGGCCCACCGAGAGCAGGCGCCAGCCGTCGTCACGCACCATGCGGTCGGTTTGTGAACCGGTGATGGCGGCCAGCAGTTCGCTGGCGTTTTGCAGCGCACTCAGGGCTTCGGCTGTGGCGTATTCGGCGTCGGTGGACAGGGCGGCGCAGTCGCGGGCAAAGGCGGCTTCGGTGCGCTCGATCAGGTTCCAGTGTTCTTGCGACAAGCGTTCGCGCACCTGCGCGGCTGAGGCTTTGAGTGCGCGCAGGTTGAAGCCCACGCTGAACGATTGCGCGGCCTGCGGGCTGCCTGCCGGTGGCGACAGCGCGGCGATAAGGCTGCGGGCAAACACGCGGGGTGACTGCGCGGCACCGGGCACGTCGGGCAGCACCAGCGCGTGTTCACGCGCGGTGGCCGACAACCAGGCCATGAGCGCGGGTGAGCAGGGTTCTTCACCACTGAGCTGGTTCAACGCGATCTGCGCCAGGCGAATGCTGTTTTCGGTGCGTTCGGTGTAGCGGCCCAGCCAAAACAGGTTTTCAGCAGCGCGACTGGTGACCGGGCGTTTTTGGGTCGCGACGGCGAGTGTGCTGGGCGACGATTGCAGCAGGGTGGTGCGGTCCACCGTGCCCTCGGTGAGCACCCAGCAGTCGGCGCTGCTGCCGCCGCGCTGCATGGCCGCAATCAGCTGGCCGCGCGGCGCCAGCCGCACCAGGCCGCCGGGCAGTACGCGCCAGCTCTGTGGGCCGTCGGCCAGGGCAAACACGCGCAGCATGGCCGAGCGGGGCATCAGGCGCTCGTCGGCCCAGGTGGGTGTTTGCGAGAGCGGCAGCCAGGCCTGTACGGTGTAGTCCTCGGGGTGGCGCACCATGCGGCCCGACCATTCGTCGAGTTCGCGCGCGCTCAGGCTCTGGCCCATGGCGGTTTCCAGACCAGAGCGCGGGTAGGTGGGCTTGATCACGCTGGTTTTGAGCAGCGGCAGCACCTCGCGCAGGGCAGCGTCTTCGCCGCACCACCAGGTGGCCAGCGAGGGCAGGGCCAGCTCTTCGCCCAGCAGATGGCGGCTGATGGCGGGCAGAAAGCCCAGCACGGCGCTCGATTCGAGCGGTGCCGAGCCCGGTGCGTTGGCCAGCAGCAGGTTGCCGGCGCGCAGCACCTGCAGCAGACCGGGCACGCCCAGGGTGGAGTCCGAGCGCAGTTCCAGCGGGTCGAGCCATTCGTCGTCCAGCCGCTTGATGAGCGCGTGCACCGGCTCCAGGCCCTTGAGGGTCTTGAGGTACAGGCGCTGGTCGCGCACGGTGAGGTCGTTGCCTTCGACCAGCGTGAGACCGAGGTAACGCGCCAGGTAGGCGTGTTCAAAATAGGTTTCGTTGTACGGGCCGGGCGTGAGCAGGGCAATGCGCGCGTTGTCGCCCTCAGGTGCCATGCGCTTGATGCCGTCCATGAGCGCGCGGTAGCTGGCGGCCAGGCGCTGCACCTTCATGTCGGCAAAAGCCTGGGGAAACTGGCGCGAAATGGCGATGCGATTTTCCAGCAGGTAACCCAGGCCGGACGGCGCCTGGGTGCGCTGCCCTACCACCCACCAGCGACCGTCAGGGCCGTGGGCCAGGTCGAACGCGACGATGTGCAGCCAGGTGCCTCCGGGTGGCTGCACGCCTTGCATGGAACGCAGGTAGCCGGGGTGGCCTTGCACCAGCGCGGCGGGCAGCATGGCGCGCTTGAGCAGTTCGCCTTCGCCGTACAGGTCGGCCATCATGGCGTTGAGCAGGCGGGCGCGCTGCAGCACGCCGGTTTCAATGTGGGTCCAGTCTTGCGGGCTGATGATGGTGGGGAACAGGTCCAGCGCCCAGGGGCGCTGCTGGCCGGTGGCGGCGTCGGCATAGACGTTGTAGGTCACGCCGTTGTCGCGCACCTGGCGTTGCAGGTTGTCGGCGCGGCGGTTCAGGTCGGCGAAGCCATCGGCGCCGATGTGCTCGAAAAAGCTGGCCCAGTGGGGGTCCAGCGTATCGTCGCTCGCGGCTTTGCCACGCCCGTGCTGGCGCAGTTCGTCGCGGTGGCCAGGGTCGGCGGGGATGGAGAGCGACAAAGCCCAGTCACCGGGCTGGCCGGTGCTGGACTTGTCGAACAAGGATGGGGGGGCTTCTGGTTTCACTGTGCCTGAGTATGCCCGTTGGGCGGTGGATGGCCCATCAGGGCAGACGCCTTGTTGCACCGATTGGGCCTGCTTGAACCGTTCGCCCTGCACCTGTCGAAGCCTTTGGACGGGTGCAGGGCGGGTGGAGGTCGGGGCTTCATGCCGCCCGATCGATCACACACGCACCCGTGCTCAGGGGGTGTGCTTCAGGTGCGCAGGTCCAGCGTGCAGGGGAACTCGCGGCTCGACTGAGCGGGGGTGACCACCATCTTGCCCGGCGTGTGGCCCATCTGGAAGAAACGCGCCATGCGACGGCTTTCGGCCTCGTAGGCGTTGATGGGGAAGGTGTCGTAATTGCGCCCGCCGGGGTGGGCCACGTGGTACTGGCACCCGCCCAAGGAGCGTTGCATCCAGGTGTCCACAATGTCAAAGGTGAGTGGCGCGTGCGAGGCAATGGACGGGTGCAGGGCCGACGGGGGGCTCCAGGCCTTGTAGCGCACACCGGCCACAAATTCGCCCACGGTGCCGGTGTTGTGCAGCGGCAGGGCGCGGCCGTTGCAGGTGATCACATGGCGGCTGTCGTTCCAGCCGCTGACCCGCACCTCGATGCGTTCCAGCGACGAATCGACATAGCGCACGGTGCCACCGGGCGCGCCTTCTTCGCCCATGACGTGCCACGGCTCCAGCGCGCTGCGCAGGGTGAGTTCGATGCCGCGTGCGGCCACCTCGCCCACCAGCGGGAAGCGGAATTCGAAGTGCGGTTCAAACCAGGCCGGATCGAAGGCGTAACCAAAGTCGGCCAGGTCGGTCAGCACGTCCTGGAAGTCCATGCGCACATAAGTGGGCAGCAGGTAGCGGTCGTGCAGCTCGGTGCCCCAGCGGGTGAGCTTGCCGTGCCAGGGCTGTTGCCAGAAGCGCGACACCAGTGCGCGCAGCAGCAATTGCTGGGCAATGCTCATGCGGGCGTGCGGCGGCATCTCGAAGGCGCGCAACTCCAGCAGCCCCAGGCGCCCGGTGGGGGCGTCGGGCGAGTACAGCTTGTCGATGCAGAACTCGCTGCGGTGGGTGTTGCCGGTGACATCGATCAGGATGTTGCGCAGCGTGCGGTCCACCAGCCATGGTGGCATGTCTTGCCCGTGAAGTTCGCGGTTTTTCTCGATTTGCGCCAACGCAATTTCCAGCTCGTACAACTGGTCGTTGCGCGCTTCGTCCACGCGGGGGGCCTGGCTGGTGGGGCCAATGAAGAGGCCGCTGAACAAATACGACAGCGAGGGGTGGTTGTGCCAATAGGCCACCAGGCTGCCCAGCAGCTCGGGCTTGCGCAGGAACGGCGAATCGCTGGGCGTGGCACCGCCCATGACGAAATGGTTGCCCCCGCCGGTGCCGGTGTGGCGTCCGTCGGTCATGAATTTCTCGGCGCAGAGCCGGGTTTCGTGGGCTGCGCTGTAGAGGAATTCGGTGTGGTCCACCAGTTCGGCCCAGTTGTGGGCGGGGTGGATGTTGACCTCAATCACCCCCGGGTCGGGCGTGACTTGCAGCGTTTTCAGGCGCGGGTCGCGCGGAGGTGGGTAGCCTTCGAGCACGATGGCCATGCCCAGCTTTTCAGCCGTGGCTTCCACCGCGGCGAGCAGGTCGAGGTAGTCTTCCAGCCGCTGCATGGGCGGCATGAACACATACAGGTGCTGGTTTTTGCCACCACCGGCCTTTTCGGCCTTGGGGCCGCTGGCGCGGTGCGGGTCGCGGGTTTCGACGCACAGCGCGGTGCGGGTGAGCCAGGCGGCCGATTCGTGGCGCTGAGGGAATTTGGCCGACAAAGTTTGTGCAGGGGCAGCACCAGGGCCGGGTTGGCCAGGTCGTAGACCGTCTACGGCGGGGCCGGTGGTGCCGTAGTCGGTGCCTTGCAGCGACACGGTGCCGCCTTCGGCAAAGCCGCCGCCGACCTGGTGCGGCGACACCTGGTGCCTGGTGGTGGCGCCGGTGGGCAGTGGGTCGCGGGCGGTGTGCGGGTCTTGCTCAATGTGGTAAGGGTAGTCGCCTGCCGACACCCAGGGCAGCGAGTCCAGTGGCAGGCGGTAGCCCATGGGCGAGTCGCCAGGCACCAGGTACATGCGCTCGTCGCGCAAGAACCATGGCCCGGTAGACCAGTGGGTGCCCGACACGCGCAGGTAACCGCTCTTGCCGGTGTTGGAAAGCGGGCCGTCGCCGTCGGCTTGCAGCGGCAGCACATAGCCCACCGTGGCATCCAGGCCTTGGGTGAACACGCGGCGCAGGCGGGCGCGCTCCAGCTCGTCGTCGAGCTTGGAGTCAAACGGGTCCACGTTCACCGGCAGGCGGCGTTCGCGCCACAGGTAGTACCACGTGTCTTCAAAGCCGGGGGTGATGTATTGGGTGGACAGGCCAAGCTTGCGGGCCAGTGCCTGGGTGAAGCGGCGGGCGTCTTCGGCATCAAAGCGGGCGGGGTCGCGTTCGTCGGCCAGCAGTGCTGGATTGTTCCAGCACGGTTGGCCGTCGGCGCGCCAGAACAAGGAGAGCGCCCAGCGCGGCAGCTGTTCGCCGGGGTACCACTTGCCCTGGCCCATATGGACGAAACCGCCGTCGCCGTAGCGCTCGCGCAGGCGGCCCAGCAGTTCGGTGGCGTAGCCGCGCTTGGTGGGGCCCAGGGCGTCGGTGTTCCATTCGGCGGCGTCGCGGTCGGCGGTGGCCACGTAGGTGGGTTCGCCGCCCATGGTCAGGCGCACGTCGTGCGCGTTCAGGTCGGCGTCCACCTGTTCACCCAGGGCCAGCACGCCGGCCCATTGTTCTTCGGTGTAGGGCAGGGTCACGCGCGGCGATTCGTAGACGCGGGTCACGCCCATGTGGTGGCTGAATTCCACCTCGCACTTGTCCATGGCGCCTTCCACCGGCGCGGCGCTGGACGGCTGCGGCGTGCAGGCCAGCGGAATATGGCCTTCGCCGGCCAGCAGGCCCGAGGTGGGGTCCAGGCCGATCCAGCCCGCGCCGGGCAAGAACACCTCGCACCAGGCGTGCAGGTCGGTGAAGTCGGCCTCGGGGCCGTTGGGGCCGTCGACCGATTTCACGTCGGACTTGAGCTGGATCAGGTAACCCGACACAAAGCGCGCGGCCAGACCCATGTGGCGCAGGATTTGCACCATCAGCCAGCCGGTGTCGCGGCAGGAGCCGCTGCCGAGCGTGAGGGTTTCTTCGGGCGTTTGCACGCCGGGTTCCATGCGGATGGTGTACGAAATATCGCGCTGCAACATCTGGTTGATGTCGACCAGAAAGTCGATGGTGCGGCGTTCGGTGCGGTCTACCTTGTCCAGATAAGCCTGCAGCAGCGGCGTGACCGCTGCCGTGGCCAGGTAGGGCGCGAGTTCCTGTTGCTGGGCCGCGTCGTAGGCAAACGGAAACTTCTCGGCCTTGGGTTCCAGAAAGAAGTCGAACGGGTTGTGCACCGCCATTTCCACCACGAGGTCGATGGTGACTTTGAATTCGGTGGTGGGCTCGGGGAACACCAGGCGGGCCTGGTAGTTGGCAAACGGGTCTTGTTGCCAATTGATGAAGTGGCCGGCGGGCTCGATGCGCTGGGAATACGACAGTACCTTGGTGCGGCTGTGGGGCGCTGGGCGCAAGCGCACCACCTGCGGACCGAGTTTGACCAGACGGTCGTACCGATAATGGGTAATGTGGCTCAAGGCAACATGAATAGCCATGCTGGTGTCTTTCAACAGGGGGGGAACAAAACAATGAATGTACTGGCACGCGCGTTGCCGCCGCGGCTCGCCCCCATGCTAGCAAGTCTTGCGCCAGATGGCCAGAAATGCCCCTGTCGGTGGACTTTGTTGCCACGGCAGACGCGCTCATCGGCTTGCTGCAGGGCGGCTTGCAGGTGCTGAGCATGGTGCACCCTGGCCTGATTTTTTTACTGACCTGGGTGCTGGGGGTGGCGCTGCAATTGCAGCAAGCGGCCCTGTGGCACTTGGGGGTGTACGCCGGGCTGCTGCTGGCAAGCGGGTTGCTGTTGTTTGGGGTTGTTTGGCTGATGCGCTTGAGGCGCCTGGCTTCACGGGCGCGGTTCCCCGCACAGCCGTTGTTCGTGGCCGCGTTGCTCAGCGGGCTGCTGGCCGGTGTTGGCCTGACGGGCCTTCGTGCTGCCCACTTTGCCGCACAGGCCATGCCCCACCACTTGCAGGGCCTGGACTTGGTTGTGACCGGTCGTGTGGCCTCGCTGCCACGGCGCACGGCGTTGGGTGAGGGTTTTGAGCTGGCGGTGGAGTCGGCCTACCGCGGGGGGCAGCCCGTGAGCTTGCCCAGCAGGTTGCAACTGAGCGGGTTCGGCAGCGTGGCTGCGGTGGAAGAGGCCGGCACCCACGACCGGCACAGCTCCGGCCTGCGCGCCGGTGAGCGCTGGCGCTTGCTGGTGCGCCTGCGCAGCCCGCACGGCAGCGCCAACCCGCACGGCTTTGACCGCGAGCGCTGGCTGTGGGAACAGGATATTGGCGCCACCGGCTATGTGCGCAACGGCCCGGGCGACCCCGCTCCCCAGTATCTGGGCCGTACCGCCTGGCACCCACTGGACGCGGCGCGGCAGTGGGTCAGCGCACGCATCGCCGTGCAGGTGGACGAGCCCCGCAGCGCCGGTGTGCTGGCCGCGTTGGTGGTGGGCGATCAAAGTGCCATCGAGCGTGCCGACTGGGACTTGTTTCGCACCACTGGGGTGGCACACTTGATGAGCATTTCTGGCTTGCATGTGACCATGTTTGCCTGGTTGGCCACCGCGCTTATTGGCGGGCTGTGGCGGCACCTGGCTCGGGTGTGGCCGCAGGCCCTGCTGGCGGTGCCCACTCCCCTGGCGGCTGGTGTGGGCGGGGTTGTGCTGGCCAGCGCTTATGCGCTGTTTTCGGGCTGGGGCGTGCCCTCGCAGCGCACCGTGATCATGCTGGCGGTGGTGGTGGGCCTGCGCCTGTCGGTGCGGCGCTGGCCGTGGCCGGTGGTGTGGCTGCTGGCCATGGCGGCGGTGCTGCAGCTGGACCCTTGGGCCTTGCTGCAACCGGGGTTTTGGCTCAGTTTTGTGGCGGTGGGCATCTTGTTTGCCACCGACCCCGGGAAACGCCTGGCCGAACCGACGCAGTCCGAGCCTCGCTCTCGGCGCATCCTGCGCGCTGCCAGCGGGCTGTTGCGCGAACAGTCGGTGGTCACCGTGGCGTTGGCACCGTTGACGCTGTTGTTGTTCGGTCAGTTTTCGCTGGTGGGTTTGTTGGCCAACCTGTTGGCCATCCCGTGGGTGACGCTGGTCATCACGCCGCTGGCCATGCTCGGCGTGGTGGTGCCGCTGCTGTGGGATGCCGCCGCACTGGCGGTGCAGGCTCAGGCCGCTGCGCTGCAGTGGCTGGCCCAATGGCCTTGGGCCGCCATTCACCGTGCCATACCGCCCACGCCGCTGGCGCTTCTCGGGGTGTTCGGCGGCGTGTTGCTCGTGCTGCGCTTGCCGTGGGCGGTGCGCGGTGCCGGTTTGCTGCTGGTGTGGCCGGTGCTGCTGTGGGGGCCGCCGCGCCCAGCCGTGGGGCAGTTCGAGTTGCTGGCGATCGATGTGGGGCAGGGCAGCGCCGTGTTGGTGCGCACCGCCCGGCACACTGTGCTGTACGACACCGGGCCACGCTACAGCCCCGACAGCGACGCAGGGCAACGGATTGTCGTGCCGCTGCTGCGCGCCCTGGGCGAAGCGCCCCACACCGTGCTGGTGAGCCACCGCGACAGCGACCACGCCGGTGGTATGGCGGCGGTGCGCAGCGCCTGGCCGCAGGCGCACTGGCTGTCGTCGTTTGACGCCGACCCTGCGCAACGCTGCGTGGCCGGCCAGCGCTGGCAATGGGACGGTGTGGACTTCGAGGTACTGCATCCCCAGCCTGAACACTATGGACCCGATGGAAAGGGCTTGCTCAGCAGCAACGCCATGTCGTGCGTGCTGCGCGTGGCCACTGCGCAGCACAGCGCCTGGCTGGGTGGCGACATCGACGCAGCGCAAGAAACCCGCCTGGCCTTGGCCCGCCCCGAGCTGCGCGCCACCGTGTTGCTGGCGCCGCACCACGGCAGCCTCACGTCCAGCAGCCCGGTGCTGCTCAACACCTTGCGCCCGAGCTGGGTGCTGGTGCAGTCGGGTTACCGCAACCGTTTCAATCACCCAGCCCCTGCGGTGCTGGAGCGCTACCGCCTGCGCGGCATGCGCTGGGTGAATTCACCCGATTGCGGTGCCGCGACCTGGCGCAGCGCCGAGCCCGAGGCGGTGCATTGCCAGCGTGATGAACATCGGCGCTACTGGCACCACCCGGCGCCGGCTTTTGCGGACGTGAATCTCGACTGAGACGCTGAGAAAGATTCGATTTCCACTCCACTCCCACACGCGCTTTATTTTTCGGTGTGACAGAACGGGTCCAGCCCTGATTTTTCAGGCTGCCCAGGGGGCGGGTACCCTGAATCGGACGCCAGCGGCGTTTTTCCAAAAAACGCCTGGGCTCTGTGGTGACCTTCAGCATTGCGCCTTGGGAAATTCTTTTGCACCGATTTGGGGCTGTTTTCGTGTCTCCTGGCCCAGTCCTTGCTATGCTGGAGGCAGGAGAGATAAAGCCCATGAGCCGACCGATGTTTGATGAAATGAACGCCTCGCCCACCGAGGTACGCACCCATTACGAGAACTACGCCCGCTGGCTAGCCCAGCAGCCTGAGGAGGTGATGAAGGCCCGCCGTGAAGAGGCTGAAATGATCTTTCGCCGTGTTGGCATCACCTTTGCGGTGTACGGAGCCAAAGACGAAGATGGTTCGGGCACCGAGCGCCTGATCCCGTTTGACCTGATCCCACGCATCATCCCGGCCAAGGAGTGGAGCAGCATGGAAGAGGGTTTGGTGCAGCGTGTGAATGCACTCAACCGTTTCATCCACGACGTGTACCACGATCAGGAAATCATCAAGGCCGGCATCATCCCCGCCGACCAGATCTTTCAGAACGCCCAGTTTCGCCCTGAAATGATGGGTGTGGACGTGCCCGGCAACGTCTACTCGCACATCTCGGGCGTGGACATTGTGCGGGCCCCCAACGCAGCCGGCGAGGGCGAGTACTACGTGCTTGAAGACAACCTGCGTGTGCCCAGCGGCGTGAGCTACATGCTGGAAGACCGCAAGATGATGATGCGGCTGTTTCCCGAGCTGTTCGGTGAAAACCGCGTGGCCCCAGTGGCCCACTACCCCGACCTGCTGCTCGAAACCCTGCGTGCCGTGAGTCCGGCCACCACGGCCGAGCCTACGGTGGTGGTGCTCACGCCGGGCATGTACAACAGCGCCTATTTTGAACACGCCTTTTTGGCTCAGCAAATGGGCATTGAGCTGGTCGAAGGGCAAGACCTGTTTGTGAAAGACAATTTCGTCTACATGCGCACCACGCGTGGCCCCAAGCGGGTCGACGTGATCTACCGCCGCGTGGACGACGATTTCCTCGACCCCCTGGTGTTTCGCCCCACCTCCACCTTGGGGTGCGCTGGCTTGCTGGGTGTGTACCGCAGTGGCAACGTGGCCATTTGCAATGCCGTGGGCACGGGTGTGGCAGACGACAAATCCATCTACCCCTACGTACCGAAAATGATCGAGTTCTACCTGGGTCAGAAACCCATTTTGAACAACGTACCCACCTTCATGGGCCGCAACCCCGAAGACCTGAAATACATGCTCTCCCACATGGAAGAGCTGGTTGTGAAAGAGGTGCACGGCGCGGGCGGCTATGGCATGCTGGTGGGTCCGGCGTCCACCAAGGCCGAGGTGGAAGAATTCCGCCAATTGGTGAAAGCCAGGCCCGATGGCTACATTGCCCAGCCCACCCTAAGCCTATCCACCTGCCCCACGTATGTGGAAAGCGGCGTGGCACCGCGCCACATTGACCTGCGGCCTTTTGTGCTCAGCGGGAAAGAGGTGCAGATGGTGCCCGGTGGCCTGACCCGTGTGGCGCTGAAAGACGGTTCTCTGGTCGTTAACTCGTCACAGGGTGGGGGTACAAAGGACACATGGGTGCTGGAGGGTTGACCCCACGCGCGCCGTTTGCGGCGCGTACCCTCCTTGAACGTAGGGTGGCACCAGAGGCCCGTCCTGAGCCTGTCGAAGGGTTGTTTCTTGGTGCCTCTTGAATGAATTGCTTCTTGCGCTGCTGTTGTGGCGCTGTTTGTTGGAGTTTTTAAAATGCTGTCACGCACCGCCGACCATTTGTTCTGGATGTCCCGTTACACCGAGCGCGCTGAAAACACGGCCCGCATGCTCGACATCAACTACCAGACCTCGCTGCTGCCGCAATCGGCTGCCGTGGCCCAAGTGGGCTGGGAGGGCTTGCTCACCATCAGCGAGCTGAAGCCTTCCTACATGGCCAAATACGGTAGCGCCGTCACGCCGCGCAACGTACTCGACTTCATGGTGCGCGACGAAAGCAACCCGTCCAGCATCACCTCGTGCCTGCGTGCCGCGCGTGAAAACGCCCGCGCGGTGCGCGGCGCGCTCACCACCGAATTTTGGGAAACGCAAAACCAGACTTGGCTGGAAATCACGCGCATGCTCAAGAGCAAAGATTTTGAGCGCGACCCAAGCCAGTTTTTTGAATGGGTCAAGTTCCGTTCGCACCTCTCGCGCGGTGTGGCCATCGGCACCATGCTGCAAGACGAAGCGTTTCACTTCTACCGCATGGGCACTTTTTTGGAGCGTGCTGACAACACCGCGCGCCTGCTGGACGTGAAGTTTCACGCGGTGCAGAGCGATTTTTTTGGCGCGGCCAGCGAGCTCGACCAAGAATACGATTTTTACCACTGGAGCGCCATTTTGCGCAGCGTGAGCGGCTTCGAGGTTTACCGCAAGGTCTACCGAGATGTGATCACGCCCGAGCGCGTGGCCGAGTTGCTGATTCTGCGTGCCGACATGCCACGCAGCCTGGCCGCCAGCCTCAACGAAGTGGTCAACAACCTCAGCATGGTGGCCACCGACCATTCCAGCGAAACCATGCGCCGTGCCGGCAAGCTCAAGGCGGATCTGCAGTACGCCCGCATCGATGAAATTCTGTCCACCGGCCTGCACGCCTACCTGACGCAGTTTCTCGACCGGGTAAACGAGTTGGGTGGCCGTATCAGCCAGGACTTTCTGGTGCCGACGACGCATTGAGCGTCAAGAGGCTGATCCGACCCAGCGGCGGACGGGCAAAATGTGCAGCCTTTTTGGCGCCAGAGCACAGCCCGATTGCCGTATGAAATTCAACATCAGCCACACCACCCGTTACACCTACAGCCAACCCCTGCTGTATTCGGTGCAAACCCTGCACCTGTGGCCCGCCAGCGGCCCGTGCCAAACGGTCGAGCAATGGGGTATTCGCACACCCGGTACCTTGCACGCCCAGCTTGACGGTCAGGGCAACCAAGTGCACAGCTTCAGCTTGGTACGCCGCCCCGAAGCGGCCTTGCCGCACATCAGCGTGGTGGCCAAAGGCCAGGTCACCACCCACGGTACCGGCGAATTTGTCGACACCGGCCCTTTGCACCCGGCGTTCTTTCTGCGGTCCACGCCATTGGCCGAGCCGCACCCCCGCATGGCCATGTGGGCGCTCCAGACCGTACCCGCACTCATGGCCACGCGTGCCCGCAGCGAGCAGCCCACCGCGGCCGACTTGGTGGCGCTGGCCAGCGCTGTGGCCGACAAAGTGCAGTACCGCCAAGGCAGCACCGGCGTGGAAACCACTGCGCTCGAAGCGTTTGACTGGGAACTGGGCGTGTGCCAGGACCAGGCCCATGTGATGGTGGCCGTGTGCCGCAGCATTGGCCTGCCTGCGCGCTACGTGAGTGGCTATTTTTTTGCCGCCAACGCTCCCGAACTGGCCAGCCACGCCTGGGTGGATGTGTGCATCCATTCCCAAGAAAACCGCTGGATCAGTCTGGATGTGACCCACCGCTGCACGACCGACGAACGCCACATTCGCCTGGCCGCTGCCACCGATTACACCGCTTGCCTGCCCATCAAAGGGCTGCGCCGGGGTGGCGGTGAAGAGCGCATGGATGTGAGCATCCGGATCGAACCGCTGACAGGCTGATGCCGTTGAGATGGGCCGCCTGGACCTCAGCGGGGTTCCAACAAGGCTTGAATGGTTTCGCCCAGCTCAATCACGGCCAGCGCGTAGTAGCTGCTCCAGTTGTAGCGGGTCACCACGTAGAAGTTTTGTGTGCCGGCCACGTAGCTGGGTGGGGCGGTGCCGTTTTCCAGTTCCACCAAGGCCAACTGGCCGGGGTGTTGCTGTGCAGCACCTTCGAGCACGGCGCCTTTGGCGGTGAAGCTGGCAACGCTGAAGGTGGGCAGGATATCGGGGGCCAGCAGGGCGTCTTTGTCGAGCGTCTCTGCGTCAAAACTGACCGGGTAGTGCGTGGGCTGGCCGGTTTGCCAACCAAAAACCTTGAAGTAGTTGGCCACCGAGCCGATGACGTCGGCGGTGCTGTTGAACAGATCCACCTTCCCGTCGCCGTCGAAGTCGATGGCGTACTTGGCCCAACTGCTGGGCATGAACTGGGGCCAGCCCATGGCACCGGCGTAGCTGCCGAGCAGGGCTTGGGGATCCATGCCGGTGCGCTGGGTCAGACTCAGGAATTGCTCCAGTTCGCTTTTGAAAAACGCGGCGCGCGCTTCGGCGCGCGGGTGGCTGGCGGGGAAGTCAAAAGCCAGTGTGGTCAGCGCGTCGATGACGCGGAAATTGCCCGTGTGCTGGCCGTAGCGTGTTTCCACGCCGATCACGCCCACGATGAGGCTGGCGGGCACACCAAACTCGGCTTCGGCACGGGCCAGGGCGTTGCGGTTGTTTTCCCAGAAGCGCTGACCGGCACGCAGGCGCACAGGCTCGATGAAGCGGGCGCGGTAAGCGGCCCAGTTTTTGGGGGTGCCGCTGGGTGCGGGGGCCATGAGCCGGGCCACGGTGGGGATGCGCTGGGCTTGCGCCAGTTGCTGGCGCACCCAGTCGGAGTCGAGGTTGCGGCGGCTGGCCAGGTCGTCGGCAAAGGCCATGGCGCCGGGGTGCTGGCCATAGGTGAACGCGGGCTGTTTGGCGACGGAGGCGGGACGCACTTTGGCTGGGCTTCCACTTTGGGCGCTGGCGGTGGAGCCGCCACCGGCGAGGCTCAATCCGAGCAGTGTGCAGCCAAAAATCCTGCGCACCGGCGAAAAACGTTGACCCTCAAATATCACGAAACACCCTCCTTGGGCCATGCAAGTTGCTGGAATTCACGTTGCAGTGTAGCCAGCGCAACGGGGCTTTCGCGGCTGTAGCGCTGCCGCTCCAGTTTGAGCAGCCACTGCACCACACTGTGGCTGAAAGGGGTGTCGCCGAACTTCTGCAGGGCCAGGGTGGCCAGGGCGCGCGGTGGCAGGTTTTGGGTGCCGTTTAGTCCGAGTTGCTGCAGCCGCTGGCGCGCGCGATGCAGCAAGCGCAGCCAGGGGTCGTGTTGCTGGCGTTCCCAGAGCGTCCAGCCGGCGCCGGCCAGACTCACCAGCACCACCACGGCGATGAGCACATAGACCAGATCGGTCCAGTTCGGGCTGTTGAAACCCAGGTTTTTCAGCAAATTGAGCTGTTTGCCCTGGGTGTAGTTCAGCACCGACTGGTTCCAGCGGTTGTTCACCGCGTCCCACACCGCACGCAGTTGCGCGGCGAGGTTGGGGTTGAGGGTGCGAATGGTGCCAGCCAGAGCGCCTTCGGGGGCGCGCAGGCGTTCCAGCGACCCGGTGCGCCCGGGGGCCACGGCCGACGTGGGGTCCACCCGCACCCAGCCTTGGCCCTGCAACCAGACCTCGGCCCAGGCGTGGGCGTCGCGTTGGCGCACGGTCCAGAAGCCGTCCACCGTGTTGAGTTCGCCGCCCTGGTAGCCGGTGACAATGCGGGCCGGGATGTCCAGCGCGCGCATGAGGATGACGAAGCTGCTGGCAATGTGTTCGCAGAAACCCTCGCGTTTGTCGAACCAGAATTCGTCGGCCGTGTGCTGGCCGTACACGCCGGGCTCCAGGGTGTAGGTGTAGCCGCCGGTGCGCAGGCGCTCCAGAGCGGCGTTCACCAGGGCTTCGTTGAAGGCGGGGCCGGCGCCCACTTCGCGGCGCAGTTGCTGCGCCAGCATGAGGGTGCGGGGGTTGAAGCCGGCGGGCAGTTCAATCTGGTCTTGCAGCGCCAAGGTGGCGGTCAGCGGCCCATGCCGGAATGACGGGTAGCTCTCGGCCCGGTAGCGCACCAGTTCGTTCATGGGGCGGCGGGTAATCCATTGCAGTTCGGGTGTCATGAAGGCCCGGTTGCCAGGCAGTTCGGGCGCCTGGGTGGCGGCTTCCAGCAAGAACAGCCATGGCCGCTTGTGTGGCTCCATGGTGATTTCGTAGCGCACCGGCTCGCCGCTGACCTGCAGGTTGGCGGGCAGCTCCATGTTGGCCGGAAAGCCCGAGCGCAGCGGGCGCCATTGCGTGCCGTCAAAGTCGGTCAGCACCGGGCCACGGAAGTACAGGTCGCGCTGGGGCGGGGGCTCACCCTCGAAGCGCACGCGCAGAGCGATGCTGTCGTCGAGCACCAGAGACGCGATCTGGCCCACCTGCATTTGGTCGGAAAGGCCGCTGCGCCCGACCATGCTGTCGGTGGGAACGCCCCACAGTGGTGCCATGCGAGGAAACAACATGAACAGCACCAGCATGATGGGCGCACCCATCAAGGCCATGCCGCCAGCGATGCGCGCCGACTGGACCAGCGGCGGTCGACCCACAGGCATGTGGGCGTTGACCAGCGCAGTGAGAAGCCCCAGCAGGGCGATGAGAATCCCCGCTGCCGTGAGCAGCGATTGCGAGTAAAAGAAGTGCGTCAGCAGGGTGAAGAAGCCCAGAAAAAACACCACGAAGGCGTCGCGCCGTGCGCGCAGCTCCAGTGTTTTCAGGGCCAGAAGCACCACAATGAGTGTGACACCGGCTTCTTGCCCCAAGATGGTGCGGTGGGTGGCCCAGGTGGCGCCCAGGGTGAGCGCCAGCAAGCCCACGCGCCAGCCCCAGCCCGGCAAGGGCAGTCCTTTGAGCGCCAGCACGGTGCGCCCGACCAGCACCACGGCGGTGAGGGCGGTGCACCACCAAGGGATGTGGGCCATTTGCATGGCGACGACCCAGGCAATGACGGCGAGTAAAAACAGGGTGTCGCGGGTGTCGCGCGGCAGGCTGGCCCCCATGTTCCAACGCGGCTTGGGTTGCTGACCCCCAAAGGGGCGTGTTTCGCTTGGCGGTGACCCGGTGGCGAAACCGGTTTTTTTTGTTGGAAGGGGTGTATTCAGCATAAAGCCAGAGCCTCCAGGCAACGCGCTTTGTGCCCTGGGCCTTGGTCGGGATCGATGTCGCGTCCGGGCAGGCGCAGGCCGTAGTCCAGGCCCAGGTTGTCGGCCAGAAGCACCCAGGCGGTCAGGCGAGAAAGGCGGGCTTCCAGGTTGCTGTGGCCGCAATGGGCGTGGTCGAGCCAGAGCTGTTGGTGCTGGGTGGATTGGGCGTCGCGGCTGACCAGCTCGCTGCGCCCGGCAGCAAACGCCTGGGCGGCTTTTTTCCAGACCACGGCTTTGATCGGATCGCCCCGGCGGTAGGCGCGCACGCCGTCAAACTCGCCGGTGCTTTGCACCGTGGCGCTGCCCGAGTGGCCGGGCTGCGCTTCCCCCGCAGGCAGTGCCGGCGGGTGCGCTTCGGGTTGGGGGTACACCAGCACGTGAGCAGCGGGGCGCCACACGGTCCACACCCGGAAGGTGCCGAGCGGAAACAGGGTTTGCACCTTCAGCGGAGGCAGTGCGTGCAAGCCACGCTGGGGGGCGGGCCAGGTCACTTGCACCGTGGCACTGCCCTGGGCCGGCACATCGGTCCAGGCCAGCGGGGTGTGGGCGGCGTCTGCACCGATCACGCCCGCGCCCAGCCCATAGCGCATGCGGCGGCGCTCGCTTGACAGACGAATGTCCAGCGCCACCGCCTGCCCGGCGTGCACCGGCGCGGGCGGGGTCAGGTGCAGCGTGAGCCCGCGCAGGTTGCCGTGGCACACGTGCATGCCCACCAGCGCGCTGCCAGCCAGCAAAAAGGTGAGCAGGTAGCCCAGGTTGAGCTGAAAGTTGATGCTGGCCACCAGCAGCAGCAGCAGCGTGAACACCAGCATGGCACCGGCGCGCGTGGGCACGATGTAGACGTTGCGCTGCGTCAGCAGGAGGGTGTCGGTGCGCGGCAGGCGGTTGTGAAACCAGCGTTGTAGGCGGCTGCGAACCAGGCGCAGCGGGTGGCGCCATGGGCCCGGGGTCGGGGTGTCGGGCAATGGCTGGGTGGCAAGCGTCATGGGTGGCGTCAGAAATACGCTCAAGGCAACGGTGTGGCGTCTACCATGGCCCGCACCTGCTCCACGGCGCCCCGGCCCGCATCGCTCACCGGCACCAGCCGGTGCGCCACGGTCTGCGGCAAGATGGCGGCGATGTCGTCGGGTGCCACGTAGTCGCGCCCTTGTAGGTAAGCCTGGGCTTTGGCGGCTCGCAACACGGCCAGCGCAGCGCGCGGCGACAGGCCTTGCGCAAACCACCGTCCCGAGCGGGTGGCGGCCACCAGGTCTTGCAGGTAGTCCAGCACCGGCTCGGCCGCGTGCACGGCCAACACGGCCTGCTGCAGCCGCGTCAGGTCGGCCGGTGTGAGCACGGGTGGCAGGTGTTCCAGCAGGTGGCGCCGGTCGGCGCCGCGCAGGAGCTCGCGCTCGGCGGCGCGGTCGGGGTAACCCAGCGACAGGCGCATGTGAAAGCGGTCCAGCTGCGACTCGGGCAGGGCGTAGGTGCCCAGCTGGTCTTGCGGGTTTTGCGTGGCAATCACAAAGAACGGCTGCGGCAACGGCCGGGTCTCGCCCTCGACCGTGACCTGTTTTTCTTCCATGGCTTCCAGCAGTGCACTCTGGGTTTTGGGACTGGCGCGGTTGATTTCGTCGGCCAGCAACACCTGCGCAAACACCGGGCCGGGGTGGAACACAAAGCCTTCGTGCTCGCGCTCGTAAATGGACACCCCCACCAGATCGCTGGGCATCAGGTCGGCGGTGAACTGCACGCGCGAGAATTGCAGCCCGAAGGAGCGCGACAGGGCGTGAGCCAGGGTGGTTTTCCCCACCCCGGGAACGTCTTCAATCAGCAAGTGCCCACCCGCCAACAGGCAGGCCACGCAGTCAGAAACCTGCTGCGATTTGCCCACAATGACCGTGTTAAGCTGGTTCAGAAGTTGGTGTATTTTTGTATCGGCGTGCATGCCGTGAACCATACCGCAAAACCCTTATGAGCCAGGCCACCGGATATTTCACCCACAAGGATTGTTGGCGCCACGAAATGGGCAACGGGCACCCCGAATGCCCGCAGCGCCTGGATGCCATTGAAGACCGTTTGCTCATCACCGGGCTGGACCAGGCGCTGGAGCGCCGCGAAGCCACCGCAGCCTCCATGGCCGACATGGAGCTGGCCCACGGGCGCATGCACCTGGCCTCGCTGCGCGGTTTGAGCGACGGCCTGCGCGACGACATTGCCGCAGGTGGCCCAACCCATGCGCAGGTGGACCCCGACACCTCCATCAACATCCACAGCTGGGACGCCATTCTGATGGCCGCTGGCGCAGCCATTGACGCCACCGATGCCATCATGGCCGGTGAAATGGTGAACGCTTTTTGCGCCGTGCGCCCGCCGGGCCACCACGCCCCGCGCAACCAGGCCCTGGGCTTCTGTTTTGTGAACAACGTGGCGGTGGCCGCCAAATACGCGCTGGAGCGCCACGGCTTGAAGCGCGTGGCGATCATCGACTTTGACGTGCACCATGGCAACGGCACCGAAGACATTGTGGCCGGCGACGAGCGCATCCTGATGTGCAGTTTTTACCAGCACCCTTTTTACCCCGCCTGGGACCATGCCACGGCGCCCAACCTGGTGAACCTGCCGGTACCGGCCTACACCAAGGGCATGGAGATTCGGGAGCTGATCGACATGATGTGGATGCCCCGGCTGGACGCCCACAAGCCGCAAATGCTCTTCATCAGCGCCGGGTTCGATGCCCACCGCGAAGACGACATGGGCCAGCTCGGGCTGGTCGAGCAAGACTACATCTGGATCACCCAGCGCATCAAAGACGTGGCGCAGCGCCACGCTCAGGGCCGCATCGTGAGCTGCCTGGAAGGCGGTTACGACCTGAGTTCGCTCGCCCGCAGTGTGGAGGCGCATATCCGCGTATTGGCCGATGTCTGACAACCTGCCCCAAGAACCGCTGCGCGTCGAGCGTGACGAGCGTGGTGTCTACACCCTCACGCTCAACACCCCGCGCAGCTTTAACGTGCTGTCTGAAGCCATGATGGCGGCCCTGCAACACGCTCTGGATGCGGTGGCCGCCGACCCGCAAGCCCGCGTGGTGGTGCTGGCCGCCGAGGGTCGGGCGTTTTGCGCCGGGCACGACCTGAAGGAAATGAAGGCCACGCCCGAACTGGCTTACTACCAAACGTTGTTTGCCACGTGTTCCCGGTTGATGATGGCCATCCGCAAGCTGGATGTGCCGGTGATCGCGCGCGTGCACGCCCTGGCCACGGCGGCGGGCTGTCAACTGGTGGCGCAGTGCGACCTGGCGGTGGCGGCGCAGGGTGCCACGTTTGGCGTCAACGGCATCGACGTGGGGCTGTTTTGCGCCACGCCCAGCGTGGCCTTGTCGCGGAACATGGGACCGAAGCAGGCGATGGAAATGCTGCTCACCGGCGACTTCATTTCTGCCGACGAAGCGCAGGCGCGCGGTCTGGTGAACCGGGTGATGGCACCCGAGGCATTGGACGCCGAGGTGGCCCGGCTGGTCGCCCGCATCGTGGCCAAACCCCGCCTGGCCGTGTCCATGGGCAAGACGCTGTTTTACCGCCAGCTGGAAACCGGCATGGAGTCGGCCTACCAGCTGGCTGGCCAGACCATGGCCTGCAACATGGCACACGACGTGGCCCAGGAAGGTGTGCAAGCCTTCATCGACAAGCGACCGCCGAACTGGTGAGCGGGCGGCTTGAGGCGCTGACACCCGGTTCCCGCCATGGCGGCAAGCGCCCTGCGGTCGGTCCATTTTTCCTTTGTTTTTCATGAACCCCACCGTTTCTCCCGCAACGACCGCTCAAGCGGACAACCCCATGGCCGGCGTACCAGCAACCGATACGCCGCCGCCCATCGACAATCTCCAGGAATGGCTGGCGGGTTTCATGCAACCCACGGTATGGATCGAACTCATGGCGCTGGCGTTGTGTGTGTTCGTTGCCTGGGGGTTCACGGCGTTGCTGCGCCGAGGCCTGGGTATGCACGACGAAAAGCTGTCCGTCATGTTTGGCCGGCGCGTGGTGGACGGCGTGATGTTTCCCCTGTTGTTGCTGGCCTTGGCTTACCTGGCCCGTGCGGCACTGCTGAAATTTGTTCCTCTGGCGGTGTTCAAGGTCGCCATCCCGGTGTTCGTGTCGCTGGTGGTGATCCGCGTGGGCGTCAAGGTGCTGCAGGTGGCCTTGGCCAGTGCGCCCTGGGTGCGCGTGCTGGAGCGCACCATTTCCTGGGTCGCCTGGCTGGCCATGGTGTTGTGGGTGAGCGGTCTGCTGCCCGTGGTGCTGCACGAGCTCGACCAGATCACCTGGAAGATGGGCGCCTCCACCCTCAGCGTGCGCACCCTGATCGAGGGCGCACTGACCGCCGGTGCGGTGCTGATTCTGGCCTTGTGGGTGTCGGCCGCCATTGAAATTCGGTTGCTCAAGTCGGCCGTGGGCGGCGAGCTGTCGCTGCGCAAGGCGGTCAGCAATGCCACGCGCGCTTTGCTGATGTTTGTCGGTTTGATCATGGCGCTCTCCGCCGTGGGCATCGACCTGACCGCGCTCTCGGTACTGGGCGGTGCGATCGGTGTGGGCATTGGCTTTGGCTTGCAAAAACTGGCGGCCAACTACGTGAGCGGTTTTGTGATTTTGGCCGAGCGCAGCATGCGCATTGGCGACAGCGTGCGGGTAGACAATTTTGAAGGTCGCATCACCGACATCAACGCCCGCTACACCGTGATTCGTGCCCTGACCGGGCGCGAGTCCATTGTGCCCAACGAGATCCTGATCACCAGTCGGGTCGAGAACTTGTCGCTTGCCGACTCCAAGGTCTGGCAGTCGACGGTGGTCTCGGTGGCCTATGAGAGCGATGTGGATCTGGTGACGCGCTTGCTGACCGATGCAGCGCTGGCGCAAGAGCGGGTGCTGAAAGATCCAGCGCCTTCGGTGGCCTTGTCGGCTTTCGGCGCCGATGGCCTGGAATTTACCCTGGGCTACTGGATTGCGGATCCTGAGAACGGCCAGCTTGGCCTTCGTTCGCTCATCAACAGAGCTATTTTGAATTCGCTGCGCGAGCACGGCGTGGAAATACCGTACCCACAGCGCGTGCTGCACATGAGGCACGCGCGCGGGGCGTTGCCGCCGTCAGCGGGTCATGAGGCTGGGTAGCCACAGCGCAATGGCCGGCACCGCGATCAGGATGCCCAGGCGCACGATGTCGGCCATCACAAATGGCCAGACGCCCTTGTAGATGGTACCGAGCTTGACGTTGGGCAGCAGCGAGTTGAGCACGAAGAGGTTCAGGCCCACCGGCGGCGAGATCATGCCGATCTCCACAATCGTCACGATCAAAATACCAAACCAGATCGGGTCAAACCCCAGGCCAACGATGACCGGAAAGAACACCGGAATGGTCAGCAACACGATGGCCAACTCTTCCATCACCATGCCCAGCGCCAGGTAAATGCCCATCATCATCACCACCACCATGAGCGGATTGGGGCTGAACTGCAGCACGAAGTCGCGCAGATCGGCCGGCATGCTGGTGAAGTTGATGAAGTTGGTGAAAATCATCGCGCCGATCAGGATGGTGAACAGCATCGCCGTGGTGCGGGTGCTCTCAATCAGAATATCCAGCAGCACCCGGGGCGTGAGCGCCCGGCGCGCCAGTGCGAAGAAAAAGGCCCCTGCCGCACCCACGCCAGCGCCCTCGGTGGCGGTGAACACGCCGCCGTAAATACCGCCGATCACCAGCGCAAACAGCACCGCCACGCCCCAGATGCCGCGAATGGCCGCCAGCCGCTGCGCCCAGCTGAAGCGCTTGGCCGGAGGGCCGGCTTCCGGGTCTCGCCAGGTGACAAACACCACGGCCATGCACAGGCAGGTGATGGCCACAATGCCGGGCAAAATACCTGCCACAAAGAGTTTGCCAATGTCGGTCTCGGTGATGATCCCGTAGATGACCAAAATGGTGGAGGGCGGGATGAGAATGCCCAGCGTGCCGCCAGCGGCGATGGAACCCGTGGCCAGGCCGTCCTTGTAGCCGTGCGCCTTCATTTCCGGGTAAGCCACGCGCGACATGGTGGCGGCTGTGGCAATGGACGATCCGCAGATGGAGCCAAAACCACCCGAGGCAATGATGCTCGCCATGGCCAACCCACCACGGCGGTGGCCCACAAAAGCATTGGCGGCGGTGAACAGCTCTTTGGCCATGCCGGCGCGGGCCACAAAGTTGCCCATGAGCACAAACAGCGGAATGACCGACAGCACGTAGTGAAACCCGGTCTCAAAAATGACCTGGCTGGTGCTGGCGTAGGCCGGCATCCAGCCGCGCATGAGACCCAGCCCCACCACGCCGGCAATGGTCATGGCCACAGCCAGCGGCACCCGCAGAAAAGCGAGGATGAAAACGGCCAGAAAGCCCAGGGTGGCTTCGATCATGAGGAGGCTCCTGTGCCCTGGGCGGCGCCGTGCACCACCGGCGCCGGCGGAACAACAACAAACAACACATGCACCAGGGCAGTCAGCAGCAGCAGGCCGGCCATCAGCCAGGCCACGGGTGCAATGGCCAGTTGCAGGTGAACTGTGGTGTCGCCGTATTCGGCAAACCGCTCAGCCCGCATGACCATGAGCCGCGCCAGGAAACCAAACACACCGGCACACACCAGGTGCACCAGGCGCGCCTGCAAGCCTTTGAGCCAATCGGGAATGAAGGCGTCCAGCGAGTCAAACACCACATGTTCGCTGCGCCAAGAAACCAGTGGCATGGCGCCAAAGATCACGATCACCATCAGGATTTCGGTCAGTTCCAGGCCACCAGGAACCGAGTTGCTGAAAAATTTTCGGCCGGTCACGTCCACCAGCGTCAGCCACATGATGGAAAACAAGGCCATGGCTGCCATCAGCCCGGTGGACCAGGTCAGCAGTTTTTCTAGGGTTTTGAACATGGAGGGGTGTCCGAAAATCAAAAAAAGGCCGACGGGGCAGTGACGCTGGAGACTGCCCCGCCGGCCTGTGAGCGGTATCGGAAATGCCGAGACCGCACCTTGCTTGGGTTATTTCACCTTGGCAATTTCAGCACGGAACTCAGCCAGCACAGCCTTCGGGTCCTTCAGGCCTTTGACCTGTGCGCTCGCGGCCCACTTGGTTTCCAGGTAGTCCTGCTTGTCGGCCACTGCTTTCACAAAAGCCTTGTCGGCCATGATACGTGCGACACCCTGGGTTTTTTGCAGTTCGCGGCTGGCCGCGTCCACCTTGTCCCAGCCTTCGCCAAACATGCGCGCGGCCACTTCGCCCGAGAGCTTGTCCACCACGGCCTTGTCCTGGGGTGCCAGGGCGTTGTATTTGCCGGGGTTCATCATGAAGACAAAGCTGGTGTTGTACAGGCCACCCGGAAAGGTGGTGGCGTGTTTGACCATGCTCAGCTTGAACGAATCCACCGACTCGGCGGGGAAGAAGGTTGCGTCCATCACGCCGGTGGACATCAGTTCGAACGACTCGGGCGCGGCCTTGAGCGTGGTGTTCCAGCCCATGGCTTTGGAGAGTTCGTTGATGTTGCCGCCGCCAATGCGGAACTTGAGCGATGCCGCGTCAGCGGCGGTAGCAACCGGCTTTTTGCTGTTGAAAATGATGCCTGGGCCGTGGGTAAACACGCCCAGCACCTTCACGCCGCGGTGCTCGCCCAATGGTGCGAAGTATTTGCTGTAAATGCGCTGGTAGGCCACCGAGGTGGGCACAGCGCTGTCGCCCAGGAACGGGAATTCGGCCACTTGGGTGTTGATGAAGCGGCCCGGGGTGTAGCCATCCACCGTGTAGGAAATATCAGCAAGACCGTCGCGCACCGCGTCAAAAGTGCCAGGTGCTGCCACCACGCCCTTGGGCAAGATGTTGCACTTCATGCGGCCGGTGCTTTCTTTTTCCAGCAGGTCGCACCAATTTTTTTGCACCGTAGACAGGGTGTGGGTCGGTGGCAGCCAGCTCGACACCGTGAACACAGTCTGGGCGGACACAAGGCCGCTGGACAGCACGGTGGTGGACAAGGCGGCAGCGACGACGTGACGAAGTTTCATGCAGTATCTCCTGGCGGGTGAATATGGTTACTGAATATAAATAAAATGCCCTTTTTGACTATAGGCGAATAGTTGCTGAATCCATCTCCAGACTTACCCGAATTAGCCGACCGTTGGGTTGGTTAATGGTCGTCTGAATGACAGTGTTGGACCCCGTAGGGGCTTGGTCTTGGTGTATTCAACGGCTTCACCTATAATTCATAAAAGCACGGTCGTTCGTTTTTCCCCATGTCCAGCAAAATATTTGCGAAAGCACGGTTCAGAAAAGGTGCGGCTTACAATCTGCGAGTTGACGTATACGTCAATTGAGATCATCCACTCACAACCATCAGGAGCATCCCAGCATGAAGATTCTCGTCCCCGTCAAACGCGTGGTGGACTACAACGTCAAGGTGCGCGTCAAGAGCGACGGCAGCGGTGTGGACATTGCCAATGTCAAGATGAGCATGAACCCGTTTGACGAGATCGCCGTGGAGGAAGCCGTGCGACTGAAAG
>NZ_JAUSOO010000084.1 GCF_030656115.1 Hydrogenophaga sp. | reverse complement strand
GAAGTGATGGCGCGCATGGGCGTGCACCTGCGCACCGCGCGCCATGTGCGCCAAGGCGCGGTGGAGCGCAGCCAGGCGCGCAACGCGCTTGACGCCTTTGGCTACGCCACCATCACCGTGCGCGCACAAGACGGCCGCCTGATGTGGCAAACCCCGCTGGCGCGCGAGTTGCTGCAGCGCTACTGCGGCACCGAAGCACCCGCCACGCCGCCCGCCGTGCTGCAATGGCTGCGCCGCCACCTGAGCGAAGCCCAGGCCCAGCGCGAACCGCCGCGCCTGACCCTGGAAAACGGCCCGCGCCGCCTCACCTTTCGGCTGCATCAACAGGTGGGCGACCAGGACGGCGAGGGCGGCGAAACCCCCGGCGAGGGCGGCGACTGGCTCATCGTCATGCAAGAAACCTCCGACGCCAGCGTGCTCGAAGCCATGGCCCACGCTTTCGCGCTCACCGCCCGCGAAGCCGAGGTGTTGTACTGGGTGGCCAAAGGCAAGATCAACCGCGACATCGGCGACATTCTGGGCGCCAGCCCCGCCACCGTGAAGAAACACCTGGAACGCATCTACGCCAAACTCGGCGTGGAAACCCGCACCGCCGCAGCGGCCATGGCCATCAACCGCGTGCCGTTGCTGCAGCCGCAGCATGGGGGGTGATGGGAGGCACCACGTCTTCCTTCGCTTACCGCTGCGTCAGGCAGCACAGCGAGCAGGGTCTTGACAGGCGCGTTGCCAAGGTGGACGAGATCACACGCACGCCACTGATCCGCAAAAAACTGGACCACATCGAGGTGGAGGCAGAGCCTGCCGCGCATCACACCAGCACGCGGGCCGTCGTTGTGGGATGGGTTTGAAGCGCATATGGGACATGTTGTCGACGTTGCGCTAAATTGGGCCAAGGCGGCCCAACCGGCGGTCGATCAGCGCATCAGTTGGTGAGGGGGCAGCAGCGGTTTTGATAACGTAGCGGGGTAGGGCTGCGCCTGGCACTGCAAAGAGGGGGATCTATGTCGGAAAGTCTCGGACTCCTGGCCCGGAGCGGCAGCTTAAATCGACCTGGCTCAGCCTCTCAGTGGCTTGGTGGCCTACAGATCGTGTCATACCTCACCTCGTGTAGTTGAATTTCCTATCCGTCAGAGTTGTGAAAAGGACTCAAACTTGTATCCGAAGAAAAAATGCCAGTCAGTGGTTTAACTGACTGGCATTACGCTTCAGCGGGCTTTTTAACGTCAGGCGATCTCCACCCCAGATCGTCTCGCAGCCTCAACCACTGCACCATGCAGAATGTCAGTGCCCGGCTTTACCAGAGGCCAAGCCTCCACAAAGCCCAGTTTCTTGGCACCCGCCTCAAACAGACAAACACACTCATGGTGGGGGTGTTGCGCTGAGGCGTACAGGATGCCGTCATAGCCTTTGCCAAAGCACTCCTCGGCAAACGCTTGCGTATGCTGAATACGCTGTGACTGCAGCACCGGGTACTGCTCTTCAAGCCCTCGCAAATCCACCAGCCTCAAGGGCTTCTTAGATGTGAAAGTGACCAACGTCTTCAACCGCAAATCCTCCAAAGCGACGAAAGCTACAAGTTCACGCCTGAAAACTGCCTCATACAACGCCGTCTCTGCACTGTCTGCCAGATACGCCGTTACCCCAGTTGCCACACAAAACCGCCCTGCTTTGATGCCTGCTGGAGGCAAAATCATGCGATTGATTTTGACGCTACCCTTTCGTGCAGCAGGGCTCTATGACGTTTTGAGTGGAACTTGACCTGACCGAGCTGGGTGTGCTGGGGTTCATGGATAGCGTAAATTTGCGGATATCAGTTCAATGACCACAACAAATAGCATGATCCTGAGTACAGAAGCCCTGTTCACCGCA
>NZ_JAUSOO010000140.1 GCF_030656115.1 Hydrogenophaga sp. | reverse complement strand
CTCCTACCAGGCGCTGCAGCACCGCATGGCGCAGGCCAAGGCGCAAATCGAGGCGGCGCGCCTGATGACCTACAACGCCGCCGAGCGCTTCGACGCCGGCGAGGACGCCGGTGCGCATGCCAACATGGCCAAGCTGCTAGGCTCGCAAGCGGCAGTAGCCGCCGTCGAGGCCGCGCTGCAAACCCACGGCGGTTACGGGTTCGACCGCGACTACGACATCGTTACGCTGTGGCCCATGGTGCGCCTGCTGGAAATCGCGCCCATCAACAACGAGATGCTGCTCAACTACATCGGCGAACATGTGCTGGGCTTGCCGAAGTCGTACTGAGCCGATGGCCGTCATCCCCGGCGCCGACCCGCCGGACCAAGCTTCGCAACACGGTCGAGGCCTCCGTCCGCCGCTTTCGGGCTGGCCTGAGCTTACGAACCGGCACCTTTGGCAGGCGTCGCTACTCGTTTGCGGATGATGTGTGCCGCGCGCTCCCTTCCCACTTTCGCAGCGACCAAGCGGCCGCGAGGCCGCCCACGCAAGACGCCGCAAGAGCGAAATGAAGGCAACCGCCGCCAAGATATCGTCAAGGCTGCGGCCAAACTGTTTCGACGCAACGGCTTCAACGGCACGAGCACGCGCGACATCGCCTGCGCCGTTGGCATGCATTCCGGATCACTGTTTTGTCACTTCAAAAGCAAGGATGCGCTGTTGTATGAGGTGATGCAGGAAGGCATGCGTAGCGCGCTGGCGCGCCAGACGATCGTGCTCCTTGCCGAACATGACGCTGCGACTACGCTGCGGCAATTGATCCGATCGCATTTCGATATGCTACTGGGGCCAAGCAGCGACTTCATGCATGCGGTGCTCTACGAGTCCCGCTCTCTCAACACAAGGCAGCACAACGTCATCGCGAAGCTGCAAGGTGACTACGAAGCGACATGGACGCCCGTGCTCCAAGAACTCGCGTCGACCGGCTGCTTGCAAGGCGAGGTGTCGCTTGCGCGCCATTTGATCTTTGGACTATTGAACGGGTCAGCGCTGTGGTTCAATCCTAAAGAGGGAATCTCGATTGATGACCTGACCGACGCAGTGGTAGCCCTGTGCATACAAGCCCCCCCGGCAATCCGGACTTGATTTTGTTAGCCTGAAGTCCCCTCGAATTTCTGAGCCAGTCAGATGGCATGGTCACCCCACCTATCACGTGCTGTGCAGTGCACTCGATCACGGTCTCTGGCTTGAACAGGCAGCGGATGCCAAAGTGAGGGTGTTTCCACCCCACTTTGGAGGTTCATCATGTTCGAAGCAGCATCGCTCCCCATCATTGGCCTGGATATCGCAAAGAGCATCTTTCAAGTTTACCAGGTGGATTCACAGGCGGGTGAGATTCGACGTCATCAGGTCAGGCCCCTGATGGCCACCCAAATTCCCCCGTCTATGGCCACCTCAAACTCCCCCACCTGAACTGATCGGGGATAGGGGTT
>NZ_JAUSOO010000116.1 GCF_030656115.1 Hydrogenophaga sp. | reverse complement strand
GCTCTTCCAGGTTTCGCGCAGGCTATAGACGGCCCAGATCGCATCGCCCACGGCCTTCAAGCGCGCCGCGCTCACGCGGGGCGGGCCTTGCTGGTCTTCGTAGGCGTGCAGGGTGGGCGCGCCGGTGTCGGGCAGCGTGAGTGCGCGCAGCAGCTTGAGCGCGGCCTCGCGCCACTGCTGCGCCTGGGCGTTGCGCGGGCCGGCCCATTCTTCGGGCCAGGCGGTCACGGCGGCCATGAAGCCTTGCGCCCAGCGTTGGGCGAACGCGTCGTCGCTCTCGCCCAGCTCGGGCTGGTAGGCGGCCGGATCGTCGAGCGCGCTCACCCGGGTGTCCAGCGCCTGTTCCACCAATGCCCAGCGCCGCGCCCACAGACCCGCCATCTCGCTGGGCACGGCATCGGCCGCCAGGCCCAGCAACCGGGGCCAGTATTCGCTGGGGGCGATGGCGCGGCGGCAGCAGACCAGGGCCGCCATGAAGCCTTCGCAGAACTCCCAGTCCGGCGTCTCGGGGAAGCTTGTGCGCCGCTCTGCGAGCCAGGCCTCCAGCGATGCAAAGTCGTCGGCGCTCAGGGGCAGCAGTTCGGTGGCAACGGTGTTCATGGAGCGGTTCCAGATTGTTCAAACAAAGCCAGCAGCTGGCGCAACACCGCCGTTTCGCGCTGGCCATGGGCTTGCAGCGCGGCCCGGCAGGCGGTGCGCACGGCGGCGCTTTGGCCGGGCTTCTGCATCAGCGCAAACACCGCCTGCGCCGAGCGACCGGCGCCTACACCCAGCGCGGGGTCGAGCACGATGTCTACTTCCAGCCCGGGCGCCACGGCGCGCGCGATGGAGCGGAAGGACCACGAGCCGGCCATGACCGGGTGGTAGCAGTGGCCGCGCGCGATCTGGAACAGATCGACGATGCGCGGCAGCAGCGCGTCGAGCGCGGGCGCGAGGTCGTCGAACCACTGCGCCAGCTCGCGGATGCGGTTGCGCTCGAAGCCGGCGTTGTAGGCCAGCACCGCGCCCGAATCACCGAGCACGCCCAGCAGCGACAGCGCAAACGCCCGGCGCGGATCACCGCCCTGGGCATCGGCCAGGAAGTGGTGGTCGCTCCACGCGCCGTCCACCGTCTGCACCGCGCAGCTCCACTGGAACGGCAGCGTCTGGTAGGGCCGGGTGCCGGGCCAGATCGGCACGGCCAGGCCGATGGTGTCAAAGCGCAGGCAGTGGCGCGGGTAGGGCCAGGCGCGGGCCAGCGCGCCCACCTCGGGCTCCAGCAGCGGCGCGCCCTGCTGCACCGCGCGCACGGCGCGGCGCTGGCGCGGCGGTGCGATGTCTTCGGGGCGCAGGCTCATCACATCAACGTGACCGGCGGCGCGCCATTCGGCGGCGGCTTCGCGCCCGAGGATGTCGAGGCTGGCCTCGGCGTGTTCGGCTGCGACCGGCAGCGGGCAAGCCTTGCAGCCCGCCGCGAACTCGCAGCCGCTGCCCTCGTGGCAATGCGGCCCGGGCGTGGCGGCCGGCTCCGAGCCGCGCTCGCATTGGCGCATGGCGCTCAGCCAGTCGGCCACCGGGCGCGAGCCGAGCACCGGCCCCAGGTCCACCTCGCGGAACAGGCCGGCGTAACAGCCGTGGCCGGGGTAGACGAAGTCGGTGTCCACCAGCAGCAGGCCCACGCTCTGCACCGCGAAGCCGCAGCGCGCGGCCACGTGCGTCCAGAGCGCGACCGTGTCCACGTCGGAGTCGTCGCCCACCGTCGCGTAGCGCAGCTTGAACAGGCGCAGGCCGTGTTCACCGGCGGTCAACACGTCGATGCGCACCTGGACGCGGTCTTCGCTGGTCAGGCAGGCGCCCAGGATGGCCCAGCCCTCGGGCGGCTCGGTGTCGCTGTCCAGGCAGTTCAGCGTGTGGCGCACGGCCTGCAGCCACTGCGCGGGGCTTTGCGGCGCGGCCACGGTGTCGGCGTGCGGGAACGAGGCGCGCAAGGCCACGTCCAGACGCTTGCCGGGCGCCGGGTCAGCAGCGCCTGGGGTGGGTACCGACGCGGCGGGCGCAGCCACCCCGCGCTGCAGTTGGCGGCGCGCCAGCCAGAAGCGGCGCTCGCAGCTGCGCCAGCGGCGCAGGTCGTCGTTGTTGAGGGGCGGAGCAAAAACCATGGGCGCTATCCAACAAAGCCGACACAGGAGCGGACGGCGAACAGGACAAAGACCACAGCGCCAGGGCGCAGCACGCCCTGGCATCGGTGGTGAACCCCTGATTAGCAAGCTGCGTGCAAGCCCGGCTGTGTGGCGCGCGTCTTGCAGACCGGCCCCGCATGACGCTCCAGTTCTACATGACCCCCGGCTCCTGCACCACCGGCATCCACATCCTGCTCGAAGAGCTGGAGCTGCCGTTTCAGGTGAACATCGTCAACCTGCAGGCCGGCGACCACCGCCAGCCCGCCTACCTGGCGCTGAACCCCAAGGGCACGATCCCGACGCTGGTGCTCGACGACGGCACCGCCCTCACCAGCTTCCCGTCCATCGCCTGCTGGCTGGCGCGGCGCCACCCGCGCAAACGCCTGCTGAGCGACGACCCGCTGCTCGCCGCGCGCACGCTGGAGCTGCTGGATTGCGCGGTGAACACGGTGCACGGCCAAGGCTTCACGCGCATCTTCACCACCGAGCGTTACGTGCCCGAAGGTCTGGACCCGACCGACACGTCTCGGTGGACGGCCAGCATCACCGCACAGGGCCAGGCCATCGTGCGCGAAGCTTTTGACGTGATCGAAGCCCGCCTGCCCGAAACCGGCTACGCCATGGGCGCCGACTTCACGATCGCCGACGCGGCCCTGTTCTATGTGTTCTTCTGGGCCAGCAAGACCGACATCGCCATGTCGCCGCGCTGCCAGGCGCTGTTCGAGCGCATCCGCGCGCGCCCGGTGGTGAACCAGGTGCTGCGCGAAGAAGGCTACCGCTGAAGGTTTCTGCCATCACACACCCACAACACCATGACCACCCTCACTGACATCCCACGCCACCACCGCGTCATCCTCTGCCACTTCGACGACTACAGCCACGCCCTGGTGTTCCCGCGCTGGGCACACGGCATGCTCTGGCCGCAGGCCCTGCCCGAGGGGGCACAAGCCCTGAGCAGCCCACCCGAGCCACAGCCCGCAGCCATTCACAGCGCGGCCCTGATCGCCGCCGTGCTGCAAGGCAGCGACCTGAACCCCGACGACATCGAAGAAGTGCCCGCCTTCCAGCCCTGGTTCCAGACCCCCGAGGGTCCCTTGCGCGTGCACCTGCTGCGCTTCACCACCCCGGACGCGCCCAAGCCCGCCATCGCGGCGATGGGCGGCAGTTTCAAAGCCCTGAGCGAACTGCGCGGCGGCGATATGGCGGAGCTGATGTTGCTGCGCGAGGCTTTTGGCCTGGTGGCGGGCGGTTGATCACTGCCCCAGGCTGGGTCACGGCCCAGCTGCGAATCCCGCTGCACAAACACCTCAGCCAATCAACGCCACGGCGACGCGCTCTGGCTGTTCGTGTCGCTGCCCATCTCTGCTGGCCGAGGCCGCCCCCCAGGCGCTGGCCAACACGACACGCCATGCCGGCCTGGCGCGCACCGTCGACGCAGGCATCAAAGAGCGCGCCGCGCAGGCTGTCGCGGGGGGTGGGCCAGGATCAGCAGACAGCGCATGGCTCACCGGGTGGTGTCGGCGTGGTCGGGGTACGGTGCGACCGGCTCCGGGTCGGCGGGCCGGCCGGACAGCTGGTTGGCCAAGCCGTGGTTGACATCGCGGTGGTGCGCCTCGTCTGCGCGCACCACGAGCACCACGTCGCGCAGCGTCGCGTCGTCCGCGAGCTTCCAGTACCTTCTCGCAACCGCCGGAGCAGCGACGTTGGGCACGCGACCGGCATCGATTTCCGCCAGGTACAGCGTGTAGCTGAGCACCGCCTCCTCCTCGAAGTAGCCGACCAGGCGGTGCGCCGTGCGGCGCGAAACGAGGTACAGAAGGAAAAAGCCAAGGTAGAAGACCCACTGCGCGACCAGGATGAGCAGCCGCTCCAGCGTGGTGGGCCGGGCCAGCTCAATGAAGGTCATGAGGTGCATGCGCTCGTTCTCCGCCTCCTCCATCAGCGTGCGGATCCAGCCGTCGTCGTCAACAAAGCGGCGCAGGCACTGCAGGTGGGTGGCCATCGCGCCCACCATGCCAGGCACGGCCGCCACTGTTTCGAGCACGATCGCCCGGTGGCCATAACGTTTGACGAAAAAAGTGTCGGCAAAGAAGCGCAGCAGCCGGGTCACGCCCAGCGCGAAGCGGTCCGCCAGATCGCTGGGCTCACGGTGGTTCATGGTGTCTTTCCCGATGCGAAAAGGGTGTGAACGGGCCCTTACGCATGGCATCGCCATTTTTGACGACACGGCGCGGGCTGTCAGTACGCAAGCGCACAGACCCTCCCGGTGCGGGGCCCTGCGGTCTTTCATTGCCGATGGCAAGACCAAGATCGAGCGTCGTATCCAGCGCTTTCACACGCTTGACGACCCGCGTTTCATGGCTGAGCTGGGTGTTCTCCTGGGGCCGCCGTTCCTGGCTGGAACGCGCGTGCAGGCCCTGCTGAACGGTGTGTTGCCGCGCGAGGCCTTTGGCCTGGTGGCGGGCCAGCAGCAGGGGCGCCCTCTTCCCAACGGCCGAAGGGCCAACGCCACAAGACGCGCGCTCAGCGCGGCGCCGGCAGCGGCTGCTCGGCGCAAAACGCCGCCACCGCCGCCGCCAGTTGCATCGCGGCCTCTTGCGCGGCGGCTGCGCCGGCCACCGGGTCTTCGCCGGTGGCGTTCACGCTGATGTTGAACTCGCGCCAGGCCAGGGCTTCGCGGGTGCGGTTGTTGAGCAACACAGCGCGCAGGCTCAGCTGCACCTGGCTCGGGCGCTGGCCGAAATCCTGGTGCAGGCGCACCAGCTCGGTCTCCAGCCGCCAGCCGGTGGTGCCGGCCGAGGGCGCTTGCAGCACCGCGCCAAACGCGCCGCTGCCTTGCAGGGCGCGCACCAGCATCGGCGCGAGCATCTGGGCCGGCGGTTCGACCCATTCGTTGAAGGCAAAGGCTTCGAGTTGCTGCGGCCGGCGCTGGTAGAGCATGCGCCGGCTGTCGTAGCCCGGGGCGGCGCGCGGCAGCTCGACCGTGAGGCTGGGCGCACCGGCAGCGGGTGTGCGCGGCGTGGCGGCGACGGTTGAAGTTGCGGGGCCAGCGTCGAGCGCAAAGCGCGCGGGCGGCGCGGCCGGCTTGGGCAACAAGGTGCCGGAACAAGCCACCAGCAGCAGCGGCAAAAACATCAATGGCAGCAGCAGCGCCATGCGCAGCCGGCGCGTTGGAACGGCGGCGCTCGCGCCTGAGAGCAAGGTCATGGTGGGCTTTCTCCGGGGCCGGGCGTGGGGGTGGGGCTGCCCAGCAGCAGGCTGCTCGGGTTGCCCGCAGCCTGTTCGCTCAGGCGGCGCAGCGAGGCCGAGAGCTGGTTCAGTTCGGCCATCAACCGCGCCAGATCGGGCAGGGTTTGCTGGCTGATCGTTTGCAGGCTGGCGGTGGTGGTGTCGGCCGCCTCACCGGCGCGCGCGCTGGCCTGGGCAGTCACGTCGGCCATGCGTTTCACGGCTTGGGCACTTTCCTGGATGCTGTCCAGCGTCGGCCCGAACTGCTCGCCGGCGCGCGCCGTCAACCGGGCGGCTTTCGCAGCGTCGGCCACCCCGGCGCTGATGGCCGCCTGCTGCCCGGCCAGGGTGTGGGTGACCGAAGCCAGATCGGCCAGCGTGCTCTTGAGCGCAGCGCGGTTGTCGGCATCGAACACGGCGTTGAGGTTGTTCGAGACCCGGTCGACGTTGGCCAGCACGCTGCTCAACACGTTCTCCAGCCGGGCGCTCAGCGAGGGCTTGAACGGGATCGTGGGCGGTGCGCCGTCGGGGCCTGGGCCGAGCGCCTGCGCCTCGGCGCTGCCGCCGCTGATTTCGATGTAGGCGATGCCGGTCAGGCCCTGGGCCTTGAGCACACCCACGCTGTCCACCTTGATCGGCGTGCCGCGCTTCACCAGGAAGTGCAGCCTCACCTGCAGCGGGTTCTGCGGGTCGATCGCGATGCGGTCCACCTTGCCCACGTCCACGCCGAGGTACTTGACCGGGGCGTTGAGGTTCAGGCCGGCCACCGATTCCTGGATCACCGCCTGGTAGGGGTCCATGGCATCGCGGCCGCCCAGGCCGGCGGACAGCCACAACACGCCGGCGATCAGCAGCGCGGAGAGGGTGAGCACGAAGGCACCAACCAGGGTGTAGTTGACTTTGTCGTCCATGGGCGTGTGGGTGGTCTCAGGCAGCGGCCGGCTGCGCCGCCCGCGCGGTGCGGGCCTCGCGCGGGTTGGTGAAATAGGCGGCCACGGCCGGCGCGGGGTTGCTCGAAAGCTCTTCCATCGTGCCGAGCGCCATCACATGGCCCTCGCCGAGCACGGCCACGCGGTCGCACACGCGCCACATCAGGTCCACGTCGTGGGTGACGATCACGACCGTCGCGCCAGAGGCGGCCTGGGTGTCGAGGATCAGCTCGTCCACGCCGCGCGAACTGGCCGGGTCCAGGCCCGAGGTCGGCTCGTCGAGAAACAGCAGCTCGGGGTCGAGCGCGATGGCGCGCGCGAGCGCCGCGCGCTTGAGCATGCCGCCGCTCAACTCGTTGGGGTGCTTCAGGCCAGCGTCGGACGGCAGACCGGTCAGGGCCAGCTTCTGCTCGGCGATGCGGTCGACCTCTGCGCTGGCCAGCTGGCGGTGTTCGCGCAGCGGCAGGCCCACGTTGGCGCGCACGCTGATCGAGCCAAACAGGCCGCCGCGCTGGAACATCACACCCCAGCGCAGCCGCAGCGCCTGGGCCTGCGCGGCGCTCAGCGTGGACAGGTCTTCGCCAAACACCAGCACCTGGCCCGAGCTGGGCCGCTGCAGGCCGATCATCTCGCGCAGCAGCACCGACTTGCCCGCCCCGCTGCCCCCGGCCAGGCCCAGAATCTCACCGCGCCGCACGCTCAGGTCCAGCCCTTCGTGCACCGTGTGGCTGCCAAAGCGCGTGGCGATCTGGCGCAGTTCGATCACCGGTTCATTGCTGTGGAGGGCTGGGCTGTTCATCTCAAAGGTCCAAGAGATTGAACGCCACCGAAAACAGCGCATCGGCCACGATGATCAGAAAGATCGACTGCACCACGCTCAAGGTGGTCTGCCGGCCCACGCTGTCGGCGCCGCCCTGCGTGCGCAGGCCCTGGAAGCAGCCGACGCTGGCGATGATGAGCGCAAAGATCAGCGACTTGCCCAGGCCGATCAGCAGCGCCGAACCCTGCATCACGCGGCCAAACCGGTCAAGGAACTCGGCAAAACCGATGTCCAGCTGCGTGCTCGCCATCACCATGCCGCCTAACACGCCGGTGATGTCGGCAAACAGCGTCAACAAGGGCAGCGCCACGGCCAGCGCCACGATCTTGGGCAACACCAGGCGCTGCATCGGGTCGATGCCGATGGTGCGCAAGGCATCGATCTCTTCGGCCACCACCATCGAGCCGAGCTGCGCCGCGTAGGCCGAGCCCGAGCGCCCCGCGATGATGATGGCGCTGATCAGCGGGGCGAACTCGCGCAGCATCGCATAGCCCACCAGCTCCACCACAAACACGTTGGCGCCGTAGTGGCGCAGCTGGTCGGCGCCCTGGTAGGCCACCACCACCCCGAGCAAGAACGAGGTCAGCCCGATGATGGGCAGCGCTTCATAGCCGCCGATCTGGATCTCGTGCCAGATCGCGCGCACGCGCCACAGCTTGGGACGCGGCAACACCCGCAGCGCGGCCAACGCGGCCTCGCCGACAAAGCGCACAAACGCCTGCCCCTGCAACACCGTGGCCACCGCGCTGCGCCCGGTGCGCTCCAGCCAGCCGTGCTGCGGCGGCTGCGGCAGAGGCGGCCCCGCCTCCGGCGCGGCAGCGGGCGTGGGAGGGGTGTGGGGCTCGGTGTCCATGGGTAACGCGGAGACTGGCAGCGCGGACGGGGGGCGTCTGTGCGGCGTCGAACACACGATCAAGGCGCTGAACCAGTGCGTCGCAACATCTGATGCCACCTACCGCCTGCATGGACGGGCCATCGAGAGCGAAGCCCAGCCGTGTTCGCAGCAATGCTGCAAGGTCTCCCCGGGCTGCACCACGACGACGCCTCCCGTGGCCGCGCGCACGCAGGAGCTGCTATCAACCTGCCCGGCCCTGCGTGCGGGAAGATTTTGACGGGATCAAAGCCCGGGTGCCTGCGGCTGGCCCCAACACGTCGACGCGCTCTTCCGGGCAAGCAAGTCCGACTCGCACCTGCCGCCGCGCCATGTGGTCTTTCCGGACCAAAGCGCCTCTGCGCCTGCCCGGTGGCGATCCGGATGAGCGGGGCAGCGTGCGGTCGCCCTCAACTGCTGCCCCTCTGGGCATAGCGTGTGCCGTTCTTCACAGCTCAGAAAAAACGTGTGAGAATACAACTGTTCCAGTTTTAAAGAAAAAAATTTTAATTAAAATCAATAAGTTGCAAACATGTTGGACCAAATGAAAGAAGTTAAATCAGATTTAGCCCAGTTGATCAGGCTGGCACTTGCCGAGCAAACAGAGGACGTGCGACTGTTTGTAGCTCGCCTCGTACGGAAGTACCGCAATACCGATCCAGAGCTGGCCAAACAGATGGATTTGTATCTGCGTGCGAAGGCGCCTCGCTCAAGCGCCCCCATGCGAAAGGTCGCGCAACCCGCGTTGCCGACGCAGACCTTGCCGGTCGACGACGACTCGAGACTGTCACTGCTGAAGGTTTTCAAGGACGAGTCCAGTCGCGAGCAACCCCTTCTCTCGCTTGATCTCGAAGAAACCTTGAGTCAACTGATCCAAGAGCGCCGTCAAACGGAGCGTTTGGCATCAATGGGCCTGAGCCCAACACGATCCGCCATTTTTGTGGGGCCACCAGGTGTCGGCAAAACGCTCACGGCGCGCTGGTTAGCCTCGCAATTGGGTGTGCCACTGTATGTGTTGGATCTGTCCGCCGTCATGAGCAGCCTGCTCGGACGCAGCGGAAGCAACCTGCGTTCCGCACTCGATTTCGCGAAACGTAGCCCTTGTGTATTGCTGCTGGATGAGATTGACGCCATCGCCAAGCGCCGCAGTGATGATGCCGACATCGGCGAGTTGAAGCGGCTGGTCACCGTCATCCTGCAGGAGGTTGATGAGTGGCCTGCCACGAGTTTGCTGCTGGCTGCAACCAATCATGCAGAGTTGATTGACCCGGCGTTGTGGCGGCGTTTCGATTTGGTGATCAATTTCAAGGCACCAGAAATGCCCGCCGTCAAACAGGCGATCAAACGCTTTCTGGGCCAGGACTATGCGCTGTTCGGGCGCTGGATCGACATTCTGACCTTCGTCTTCAATGGTGAGTCATTCAGCGACATCGAACGCGATCTTCAGCGTTTCCGACGTGCCGTCGCGTTGGGTACAGCTTCAGATGCTGATCTGATCGAAGAGTTCGTCAAATCGCGCGCGCTCGTCCTGGAACGTCAGGGGCGTATTGATCTGGCGGTGCTGCTGGCCAAGCAGACCCGTCTTTCGCAGCACACGATTTCCGACATCACTGGCGTGAGTCGCGACACCATCCGAAAGTACACCAGTGAGCAACCACCCACCGTCAAGAAACCCTCAAAAAGAAAGCCTGACGCATGAGCCAAACCAATTTTCTGATCGGGCGCGGCGAACTGCTGACCCACGACATCAAGGGACCCAAACGCATGCCGGGCAAGGCCGAGGTGTACACCCTCGCTCAAGCCGCACAGCGGTTGATGCCTCAGTTCTCGGCGACCGCCACCGCACTCGATGCTTTGCCTGCGAACGCCTGCCCTGGTGACTTCGGCGTTGCCCGGCTAACGATGAATCCCAGCTACATCGCCCGGTCATTCTTCCCGGTGGCGATGCTGCGCACCGTCGGCCTGGAGTCTGTCGGTAGTCGTACCGTGAAGGTGACGCCCGGCGGCTGGACCAAGAAGGGAGCGCCGCAGGAATGCACGACGACCGAATTGTTCGTTGCCGGTAAGCGCCAAGCGTTTCGCCACCTCAATGACTGGACCCAGCAGATCGAGCCCGAGTCCGATGAAGCGCTGGACCTGGCGCATATCGAGCAGTTCTCTGCATTCACGCCTCATGAACGCATTGCCGACTACGGCAGCCCCAAGGATCGCTTCTTCGAGGTGGGCATCCACTTGCTGCCTGATGAAAGCCGCCTGTTTGTCCAGCAATCCTTCGTGAAATATGCCAAGGAGGTGAGCGTCAAGGTTCATAGCGACCTTGGCTTCACAGCGGGCAACCTATGGTTCGTGCCAGTCGAAGGTAAGCATGAGCACATCGAACGGCTCGCCGAATTCGTTTTCGTGCGCATCATCCGCCCGGTGCCCAAACTGCGCGGCATGCGGCCCGTGCACCGCACTGGCGAGGTGTCGGTCGGTTGCAACCTACCGACCGAACAGCCTCTGTCGTCGGAGCCCAAGGTTGCCATCCTTGATGGCGGATTGCCCAAACAGCACGCAATCGGCCCATGGCTGCGCTCGTATCGCGTTCTCGACGAAGATGCACAAGACGACCCGGCAGGCTTGGAGCATGGCCTTGCCGTCAGCTCCGCATTCCTGTTCGGACCCATCCAGCCGAACGGCACTGCCGCCCGTCCCTTTGCTTATGTCGATCACTTGCGCGTGCTCGACAAAGACGCTGACACGGAAGATCCGCTGGAGTTGTACCGGACTCTGGGCTTTGTCGAACAGGTTCTGCTTTCACGGCAGTACCAGTTCATCAATCTCAGTCTCGGTCCGGACTTGCCGATCGAGGATACCGATGTACACGCCTGGACGTCGGTCATTGACGATCTTCTGAGCGACGGCGACACCCTGATGACCGTGGCCATCGGCAACAACGGTGAGATGGACCGCGCCTCAGGCAATGCTCGCGTGCAGGTGCCTTCGGACTGTGTCAACGCGCTGGCAGTAGGCGCCGCCAACGACACCGAGGCGATCTGGGCACGCGCGCCGTACAGCGCGGTCGGCCCTGGCCGCAGCCCAGGTGTGGTCAAGCCGGATCTGATGGCGTTCGGCGGTAATGCCGGCAACTACTTCCACGTACTGTCTCCGGGTAAGAAAGCGGCCCTTTCACCCCAACTGGGCACCAGCTTTGCATCCCCGTATCTGCTGCGCAGTGCTGTCGGTATTCGTGCCATCCTGGGCGCAGAACTGTCGCCCCTCGCCATCAAGGCACTGCTGGTTCATGCCGCAAATCCCCTGGAGCACGACAAACTGGAAGTAGGCTGGGGCAAGGTGCCCGAGGACTTGATGCGCATCATCACATGTCCGGAGGGCGTAGCGCGCGTGGTCTACCAAGGAGAGTTGAAGCCGGGTAAATACCTGCGCGCCTCGTTGCCGCTGCCCATCGGTGGCCTGAATGGCAGCATCCGACTCAAAGCAACCTTCTGCTATGCCTCGCCGACCGATCCACAGGACGCTGCCGCGTACACGCGCGCGGGACTGGAGGTTGTCTTCAGGCCCAGCGACGAGAAGATCAAGGACGGAAAGGCCAACGCCGACACCAAGAGTTTTTTCGACATGAAGAAGTACGCAACAGAGGAAGAGCGGCGCTCCGACATGGGTAAATGGGAAACGGTCTTACACAGCGCGAAAAACATGCGCGGCAGCACCCTCAAAAATCCGGTCTTCGATATCCACTACAACGCGCGCGAAGCCGGCGGTCGAGCCACCGGCGCCGAGAAGATCCGCTACGCGCTGATCATCACCGTCGAAGCCCCCAAGCATGCCGACCTCTATAACGAAATCCTGCGCGCCTACGCGAAGACACTGGTACCCATCCAGCCGCAAGTGTCGCTACCGATTCGCGTGTAGATCAAAGACACTTAAACAAAGTCTGGAAAGCCCTGACGCATCGCGTTTGTGTTGGTCACCTTTTAGTATTTCTACAGACACCTCGCAAAAATAGTTGTTTTTGCGAGTCGAATTGCGATTCGGTGGAGATGCTCAAGATATCCTGTCCCTTGGTGCTGAGCGAGCAGATTCAGCCCGGCCCTACCCGATCAACGCCACCGCCTTGATCTGCGCCCAAACCGCCTGACCCGGCGTCAGCCCCAACGCAGCCGCCGAACGCCGCGTCAACCGCGCGAGCAACGACGACGAAGTGCCCACCTGCAAACGGCACAAGGCCAGCGCCGGGTGGCTGTCGTCGGCCAGTTGGTCGACCACCACCGGCAGGCTGTTGAGCAGGCTGGTGTCGGTCGCGGGCGAGAGGGCCAGGCTCACGTCGCGCGCGAGGATGCGGATGCGCACCGTGGCGCCTTTGTCTTGCCCGCCGTCGCGCACCCAGAGGCAGCCGCCCGGGAACGCCACCCGCGCCAGGCTCCAGGCCGCGTCGCGCTCGACCACCACGCCCTCCAGCACCACGCCCGCGTCTTCGCCCAGGCGGATCGGCAGATCGACGCGCGACAGCACCTCGGCCAGCGGGCCCGAGGCCAGCGCCCTGCCCGCTTCCATGGCGACGATGTGGTCGGCCAGGCGCGCCACCTCGTCGGGCGCGTGGCTCACGTAGACCACCGGGATGTCGAGCTCGTGCGTCAGCCTTTCCAGGTAGGGCATGAACTCGTTCTTGCGCGCCAGGTCCAGCGCGGCCAGCGGCTCATCCATGAGCAGCAGGCGCGGGCTGGTGATCAGCGCGCGCGCATTGGCGATGCTCTGGCGCTCGCCGACTGAAAGCCCGGCGGTGCGGCGCTCCAGCAGGTGGCCGATGCCCAGCAACCCGATGGCCCGGTCCCACGCCACGCGCTGCTGCGCTGCCGTGGCACGCGCGCGGCCGAATTGCAGGTTGGCCCGCACGCTGAGGTGGGCGAACAGTTGCGGCTCCTGAAACACGTAACCCAGATCGCGCCGGTGCGTGGGCAGGCCCTGCGCGCCGTCTTGCCAGACTTCGCCGTTCACCACGCAACGGCCCGACTCGGATGGGTTCAGGCCGGCGATGCAGCGCAGCAGCGTGGATTTGCCGCAGCCCGAGGGGCCGAACAGTGCGGTCACGCCACGGCCGGGCAGGTGCAGGTCCACGTCGAGCGTGAAGCCGGGATAGTCCTGGCGGAAGCGGGCTTCAATCGTCATGTCTGCTTTCCATGGCGCCACACGGACGCTGCGGTGTTCGAAACAGGGCGGCGCCCGCCTTTCGGCGCAGCCGTGGAGCCGGCATTGCCGGGCCGGGGGCTGCGGCCCCCTCCGGCCAAAGGCCAGAGAGAGGGAAACGCAAAGCGGCGCAGGGGGGCTTCATGCCATGCGGTTCCAGCCGCGGCTGTTCAGGAGCAGCAGTACGGCGAAAGAAAACACCAGCATGCCGCCGGCCAGCCAGTGGGCCTTGGCGTAATCCATGGCCTCCACGTGGTTGTAGATGGCCATGGACAGCACCTGGGTCTTGCCGGGGATGTTGCCGCCGATCATGAGCACCACACCGAACTCGCCCACCGTGTGCGCAAAGCCCAGCACGGCGGCCGTGATGAAGCCCGGCCGCGCGAGCGGAAGCGCCACCGTGAAAAAAGCGTCCAGCGGCGAGGCGCGCAACGTGGCGGCGGCTTCCATGGGCGCGCGCCCGATGGCGGTAAAGGCCTGCTGCAGCGGCTGGATCACAAAGGGCATGGAATAGATGAACGACGCCACCACCAGCCCGGCGAAGGTGAACGGCAGCAGGCCCAGGCCCAGCGCCTGTGTGAGTCGGCCCAGCGGCCCCTCGGGACCAAGCAACACCAGCAGGTAAAACCCCAGCACCGCAGGCGGCAGCACCAGCGGCAGCGTGACCACCGAACCCACCCAGCTCTTGAGCCGCGAAGGGGTGTGGGCCAGCCACCAGGCGACCGGTGTGCCCAGGATGAGCAACAACACGGTGGTGATGCCGGCGAGCCGGATGGTGAGCCAGATGGCGTTGAGATCGGCGTTCGACAACATGGGGATCAACCTCTGTGAGACGGGGTTCGTGCGTCGCAGCGGGCACCGCGCTTCATTGCTCAATCCCGTACCCGAAGCCTCGGATCACCGCCCGCGCCTTGGGCCCCTGCAGGTAGTTCATGAAGGCCGCGGCGCCCGGCTTGTCCCGCCCCTTGTTCAGGATCACGGCGTTTTGCCGGATGCTGGTGTACAGATCGGCCGGCACCACCCAGGCCGAGCCTTCGATCTGGCCGTCTTTGAGCACCTGGGACAGCGCGACAAAACCCAGTGGGCTGTTGCCGCTGCTGATGAACTGGTAGGCCTGCACCGTGGTCTCGGCCGTCACGAACCTGGGGGCCAGGCGGTCGTACACCCCCAGGGCCTGCAGCGTTTGCACCGCAGCGGCACCGTACGGAGCGAGCTGGGGGTTGGTCAGCGCGATGTGTTGGAAGCTGCCGCGCTTGAGCACCTCACCCGCCGGGTCCACCACGCCGGGTTTGGCCGACCAGAGCACGAGTTTGCCAATGGCGTAGCTGAACTGGCTTGCGGCCACGGCCGCGTTTTCCTGGATCAGGCGGGCGGGTGTGGCGTCGTCGGCCGCCAGCAGCAGCTCGAACGGTGCGCCGTTGCGGATCTGCGCATAGAACTTGCCGGTGGAACCGAACGAGGCCACAAGCTTGTGGCCGGTGTCTTTTTCGAAATCCGTCGCGATTTGCTTGAAAGGCGCCGTGAAGTTGGCCGCAACGGCCACGGACACCTCGTCGGCCATGGCCGCCGCAGAAGCCAGCGCAAGGCCTGCCAGCATGGTACGAAGGGTGGATGGTGTGAACATGAATGCACTCCTTGGGGTGGGGGTGGAAAGGCTCAATACCGGGAAAACAGGTCGCGCACCTTGCACAGCGCGGTGGTCACGTCGAAGCGCGTGTCGGGCAGGGCCTCGCCGGCCAGCACCTTGTTCAGCGCCACCAGCGGATCGGTCTCGCCGGTCAGCAGCACCTGCGCGCCCCAGCCCGCCATGTGGCGCAGAAAGCCGTCGCCCGCGCTGCCCGCGATCAGCAGCGCCACGCCGTGCAGCGGGTGCGGGCCGTCGTCCTTGAAGTGGTGAGGCAGTTGTTCTTTGGTGAGCGTGATGCACTGCGGATCGGGCAGCGGCTGACCGCTCTGGCAATGAAACAGCAGCCACTCGCGGGCCTGGCCCGCGTGGCCGCTGACCTGGCTCCAGGCCTTGTGGGTGGCGATGGCGACTTTCATGAAAGGTCCTTGGTTTTTTCGAACGGGTTTCAGTCGGTGGACACGAGGAACACGCTCGATGCCTTGAAGATCGCGGTCACCGGCTGGCCCACCGCCAGGCCCAGGCGCTGCACACTCGGGTCGGTGACCACGGCGGTGAGCACGTGGTGGCCGCCCGGCAGGTCCAGCGTGACCTCGGTGTTGACGGGGCCGTGGTGGATCTGTTGCACCAGGCCGCGGAAGCGGTTGCGCGCCGAGACGCGCGCGCCCTCCTCTTCCACCATCAACACGATGGACGAGGCCTTGACGAAGGCCAGCACGTCGCGGCCCTCTGCCAGGCCGAGGTTCTGCACCGACTCGTTGGTGACGATGGCCGTCAGCTCCAGCGACGGGCCCAGCTTCAGGATCACCTCGCTCTCGACCACGCCGGTGCGGATGGCGCCGATGGGGCCGGCGAACTGGTTGCGCGCGCTGGTCTTCATGGTCAGCTTCCTCAGGATGTGCCGGAACTCGGCGATGTCTTGCGCGCCGTGCTGCGCGAGCTGGCCGCTCAGGCGCGCGAGCGCGGCCTGCGATTCCTGCTCCAGCGCGCGGTAGAAGGCGATGAGGCGGCGGCCAAACGCGGTGAGTTCGCTGCCGCCACCGTGGCGCCCGCCGGTGGCGCGCAGCACCAGCGGTTCGGGCGCCACGTTGTTCATGTGATCCACCGCGTCCCACGCCGCCTTGTAGGCCATGGGCACGGCCTTGGCGGCCTGCAGGATGGAGCCGTGCTGGGCAATGGCTTCGAGCAGGCGGATGCGCTTGTCGCCGAGGAAGCTGCCCATGGCGGTGTCGATCATCAGCTTGCCCATCAGGGGCTGGCTGGTGACGCTCATCGCGGCATGCCTCTGCTGAGCGAGAGCCGGGGAATCACCGCGCCAGCGCCGAAGCGGTTGATCACCTTGTGGCTGGTGAGCCAGCGGCTGTCGGGCAGGCGCCAGGCGGTCACGGTTTCGGCGTAGACCGGGGCCTCGTAAAAGATCTCGTCGTCGTCCGAACGCAGCGCCGTCTGCACATAGCGGAAGGCGCAAAAGCAGGCCTGGCCTTCGGCGTCGAGGCCGAGGCTGCGGTCGGCCACGATCTCGTGTTCCTGCTCGACGGCAAAGCTCACGGGCGCCACCACGAGCCCGACCAGATCGGACGGCAGTTCCTCCATCCACGCCACCGCTTGACCACGCGCGGGGCAGGCGTTGGGTAGCGGGCTGTACAACGGTTGAGGCATGACGGGCTCCTGTATCGATCACGACATAACGCACGGGTCTGACGACAGCGTTGTGTGCTTTGCTACACAACGTCCACTCTTTCGTGGCTTGTTGACCTGGTTTGCAAAACGTGGGCCAGCTTGCGGAAGGGAACGCGTCTCTGTTTTTGTGTTGTTTGGTTGAACGCAGATCTCGTTCGTTGCACCTCGCGATGCCAAGGCGTGTGCTCGCTACCGATGGAGAGCCCATTCACGTCTTGCTGCGGCAGGCGCTGCCCGGTGGGGGCGATGTTCCGGGGTGGCTGTGTCCGCCCGTCTGGGGCCGGGCGCGCAGGTGCGCGCTTCGTTTCTGACTCGCGGCCACTGTCTGAGCGAAGAGAGCGCAGCGAACGAAGCGAGTTTGGCCGCGCCGGCCCCAGACGGGCGGACACAGCGAAGTCGGCGCAACGCGCCGACCACCCCGGATGAGCCCCCACCGGGCAGCGCCTGCCGCAGCCGCGAGACGCTGCACCCGCAAGTTTCCCCTCAGACCGCAATGCGTTTCAGGTCCTCAGGCCAGACTCATGCGAAACAGCTCCGGCTGGCTCTGTCGGTACACCCGCAGCCACAACAGCGTGGCGGGCACCAGCGACTGGCTGGCGAACCACAGGGCTTCGTCCAAGGTCTCGCCGGGTGGGCCAGCAAGTTGCACCTGCATCAAGGCCCAACCCGACCAGTCGAGCTCGGGCATGGTGGCGCGCTGCTCAGGCTCGATCTGCGCCACGCTGGCGGCCAGGGTGGCGAGCTGGCGCTGCACCTCGCCACGGGTGAGGCGCGAACGCATCAGTTCTTCGCGCGGCAGTTGCTCGACCAGGATCAGCACCGATTCGCAGGCGTTCTGGATCAGGCCCAACAAGGCGCTGTGCAGCATGGGTTGGCTCATGGGTGTTTCAGGCGCTGGCTGCGACAGGCTGGGCTTGCAGCAACCGGGCGTTGAGCTCGATGGCGAACTCGCGCCAGGCGGCGGCCAGGTCGAGCGTGATGGCGCGTTGTGTCTCGGCGTCGGGCGCCTGGTCTTGAGCGAAGTTCGACAAGGCACACGAGCTGGCGTTGAAGGCCAGCGCGGCCTGCATCAAGCCCTTGTTCCAGCCCGCAAACGTTGCCAACAACTGCGGCGTGAGCGCGTGCTGCCCCTGCGCGACCGCAGCGTCGGCGGCGTCGAGCGCTGGCAACAGAGCGTCGAGTTGCGCCAGGCTCTCGCTGTAGACGCGGTCCACCGTGGCGAGCAGCGCGCGCTGCGTGAGCAGATCGTGTTGCTGGCTGGAGAGCAGGCGTGTGAGGTGGCGGCGGTACTGGTCGGGCGCGGCGGCGGCGCGCGCCGCCACGCCTTCGGCAAAGGCCCGCAGTGCGGCTTCGCGGTCCTGGGCCACCGGTGCCTGAGGGGCGGCGGTGGGCGCTTTCTGGCGCAGCAGCGCATGGGCGATGCGGTCGGCCGCTTCGAGCGCGCCTTCCATGTGGCCGGCACCATGGGCCGCCGTTTCGCTGCCGCCCAGGAACACCCGGCCGCTCCACAGCGGCTGGCGCAGCAGTGGGGCGGCCAGCGGCGGCTCGGGGGGCGTGGCGCGGTCGGTGTCGCTGCAGGTCCAGGGCTCCAGCGACCAGTCCTGCAACTGCAGCCGGCCGCTTTGTGCGGCCTGGCCGTAGAGCTGGGCGAGCTGGCTGTCGATCAGCAGCGGCAGGCCGCGCTGGAAGTGCTCGCGCTGCGCCGGGTTCAACGCCACGAAGCCGCCCAGCGCCGCGCCATGGGCTTCGTCGCAGGCGTCGAACACCTCGCCGAGCACAGCCTGGGCATGGCGCACGAAGGCGTTGCCCGACTGCCCGGCTTCGCGCCAGAAGGCGTGCTCAAAAGCGACCAGGGCCTTGGCGTGCGTCGCCATCCAGGTGGCGGTGGCTTCCATCGCGTCCCAGACCGTCGCCGGCAGGGGCGGATCCAGCAGCATGCGATCGTGCACCAGGCGCGGCGGCAAGGCGAGCACGACCTGTCGCGCGCGCAGCGGTGCACCGGTCTCCAGCAGGATGTCGATGTGGGATCCGCGGTCGCGCAACACGCGCACGGGCTTGCCCAGCTGCAGGCAGCCCGCGGGCAGTTCGGCGGCGAGCGCGTCCACGAGCCGGGCCGCGCCACCCTGGATGCGCCGGGCACCGGCGTGCACGCCGCCCGCTTCCTGCCGGCGTTCCGGTTCGCGGTTGGGGTCGGTGAGCCAGAGCGCGTCGCCCGGGTCGTGCTGGGCCAGCGTGGCCAGACCCAGTTCGTCGAGCAGCGCGCTGATGCGCGGCTCGGTCTCGGGCCAGTACCAGGTGGCGCCCATGTCGAGCGCCTGGCCGGTCTGTCCATCGCTGCGGGTCAGCACCCGGCCGCCGAAACGCTCGCGCGCTTCGAGCAGGGTCACGCTCAGGCCGCGCGCGACCAGACTGCGGGTGATCGCCAGGCCACACAGGCCCGCGCCGACCACCACGACGTCGGCCACCTTGGGGGTGGGCAGATGAAGCAGATCGGCCATGGTGGTGCGGCCCTGTGGCTTCAGCTCGTCATCAAAAGTTCGACCGTGATCGGGTCTTCGCCCAGCACCGCCTGGCAAGCCAGGCGCGAGGCCGATCCGATGCCGACCATGCCGTCGAGCTTTTCATTCTCCTTCGGCTGGATGCGCGACAGGCTCTTGCGGCCGCTGGTGACGAAGACGTGGCAGGCCTCGCACTTGGCATCGCCGCCGCATTTGCTCATGATCGGCTCGCCCACGCCGAGCAGCGCTTTGAGGATGGTGGTGCCGGCGGCAACTTCGTAGGATTTGCCGGAAGGAAGGACGGTGATCGTGGTCATGGTTGTGGCCTCATGGCTGGTTGGGAAACGGTCGAAAAATTCTCAGGCGGCCAGTGCGGGCTGCAGGGCGTCGATCAGCGCGGTCGAAAAATCGGCCAGCGGCATGTTGATGCGCGTGATGCCCTGCTCTTCGAGGAAACGCTTTTCCATGCGGGTCGGCTCGTTGGGCAGCACGGCCCAGTGCAGGTCGCTGGAGCGTTTCATGATCTGGCGTGCGAAGCAGCGGGTGAGCTGGTCGTCGAAGCGGCAGCCGAGGAACAGGAAACTGCGACCGCTGCGCCAGGCCTGCACCGCCTCGGGGATGGGGGTCTGGATGTCGATCTCGGTCAGCACCTCGACGTAGTCGCTGTCGGACACCAGGTAGTTGCCGGCCGGGCTGTGGCCACCCCAGGGCTTGTAGTGCGTGGGCGCCACCGGCAGGGTGTCGAGCGCCTGGCCCTGGGCGTCGTAGGCGCCGGTCCAGTGTCCGAAATGTTCGGACTGCGACAGGCCCTGCACCTGGTTCCAGCCGCTGCTGCCGCGCACGCGGGTCAGGGCGTTCAGCATGGTGTCGTCGTACCAGGTGTCGACCCAGAGGCCGGCGTTGCTGCCCGCCAGGGCGAGCTGCAGCGGCGATGGCTCGGGCGAGCTGGCAAAGGCCTCGTTCATCAGGTGCACGACCGATTTGCGGTGTTTGAAGTTCTCGATGAACTGGGCCGCCTGCGTCAGGCGGTGGCGCACCTTGTGCGGCACGCTGACCTTGGCCGTCATGAAGGTCGCCAGGTCCAGCGGCGTGGCCGGCACCTTGCCCGCCTCGCACAGCGACAACATGTCCGGGCCCAGGTAGGGGATGACGCTGCCGGCGTCGAGGCGGCGGGCGATGTCTTGGATCAGGTCGGTCATGGGGTTTCCTTAGAGGTAAATGGCGGCGCCGGCGCCTACGTTGGTGGCCGTGTCTTTTAGGGTCGTGACGATGTACTGCACCTGGACCGCGTCCATCTGGGTGTGCAGCGGCAGGGCCAGGGCGCGGTCGCCGATGCGGTCGGTGTCGCGCAGCAGGCCGCGCTGCTGGCCGATGGCCGCGGCCGCGTTCATGTAATAGAACTGCTGGTGCAGCGGGTGGCTGTAGGCCGCGGTCTCGATGCCGCTGGAAGCCAGGTCGTCCACCATCTGCGCGCGGGCGCTGGCGGTGAAGCGTTTGCCCAGGTGCACCACGTACAGCATCCAGTGCACCTCGTCCACGTTCTCGGCCAGGTAGGGCGGCTTCACGCCCTCGAAGCTCTGCATCTGCTCGTGGTACCAGAGCTCCACCTGCTTGCGCTCCATCAGCCGGTCGTCCAGGCTGGCGAGCTGGGCCAGGCCGAGCGCGGCGGTCATCTCGCTCATGCCGGCCTGCAGCGGCACGCGGGAACCGACCGAGACCGAATGCCGGTCACTCACGCGGCGCTGGCGCAGGTAGCGCAGTTCGTGCACCAGCGCGTCGTCGTCGGTGACCAGCATGCCGCCCTCGCCGGTGCACAGCGCAGAAGGCTGCGAAAAGTCAAACACCGACACATCACCGAAGCTGCCCACGGTCTGGCCCTTGTAGCGCGAGCCCAGGGCTTCGGTGCTGTCTTCGATCAGGGGGATGCCGTGCGCTTTTGCGAGCGCGCGCAGTGGGTCCCAGTCGGCCGGGTGGCCGTTGGTGTTGCCGGCCAGGATGGCGCGGGTCTTGGGCGTGATCTTGAGCGCGGCCTTCTCGGGGCTCAGGCAGCCGGTCCAGTAGTTGATGTCGGCGAACACCGGCGTGGCGCCCGCGAGCGTGATGGCCTGCGCCACCTGGTGCCAGGCGTGGCTGCTGCAGACCACCTCGTCGCCCGGGCCGATGCCATAGGCGCGCAGCGCGATCCAGGTGCCCAGGGTGCCGCTGCCCACCGCGACCGCATGGCGGCGCCCGGCCCAGCCGGCGAAGGCGCGTTCGAAGGATTCCAGCATGGGGCCATCGCCCCAGCGGGCCGATTCCAGCACGGCGGTGACGAGCTGGATCTCGCGCTCGCCGCACTCGGGCTCGTAGAGGGAGATGGCATCGATTTCCATGGGGTGCCCGATCAGTCTTGGGTGAGGATGAGCGCGTCGGCTTCTTCGGGCGCCTCGGTCACGCTCCAGCAGTGGCCGTTGGAGGTGGCGAGGTAGACCTTGCGGGCACCCAGCAGGAGAGCGGGCTTTTCGTCGCGCATGTCCATCGCATCGACCAGCACCACCTTCATCTCGGGGTGCTGGGAACGCCAGATCGAGGCCGCGTCGCGCAGGGTGGCGGCAGCGCCCACAAGTTCGCCGGCCGCGCGCAGGTGTTCGGTGCTGATGGACATGGCGTTCAGTCCTCGGAAACCGAAGACGCCAGGCGGCGCGCTTCGACGGTGATGGGCAGCGTCGTGCCTTCTGGCATGACCGGCAGGTCCAGCTGCCAGCCGTTGGCCAGCGTGACCAGGCCTCCCCACATGCCGGGGTTCACCATGTCGACGATGGGCTCCTCCAGGTCTTTCTTCGGCACATAGGCGCTCAGCACACCTTTGGCATCTCGGCGGATCATCACTTTCATCATCGGCTCCAGTCAGGCAAACACAAAAAATTCAGGACTCAGCGGCAACGCTGAGCAAGGGTTCGATCAAAGCCGGCAGGCTGTTGAGCAACAGGGCGATGTCTTCGCTTCGGGTTTCATCGCCGAGCGAAAAGCGGATGGCGCACAGGGCTTCGTCGCGCGGCACGCCCATGGCGGTCAACACGTGCGAGGGCTCGCTGCCGCCCGAGGAACAGGCCGCGCCGCTGGACGCCGCCACGTTCAGGCGCGAGAGGCGCTGCAGCACGACGTCGGCATCCACCAAACCAAAACGCAGGTAGCTGGTGCCCGGCAGGCGCGGCACGCCCTGGCACCACACGTGCAGGCCGGGCAGTTCGGCCAGACCGCGTTCGAGCGCGTCGCGCAGGCCGGCCACCTGTTGGGCCTGCGCCGCCAGATCGCCCAGACGTTCGAGCGCCGCGGCCAGGCCGACGATGGCGGGCAGGTTCTCGGTGCCACCGCGCCGGCCGCGCTCCTGGCTGCCCGGCACCGGCGGCACGAAGGCCCGGCCCTGGCGCAGCAGCAAGGCGCCCGCGCCCTTGGGGCCGTGGAACTTGTGGGCCGAGAGCGAGACCGCGTCGGCCGGGTAATCGGCAAATGAAAACGGCAGCTTGCCGATCCACTGCGTGGCGTCCACGTGCATGGCGGCGCCGGCCGCGTGGGCCAGCGTTGCGATTTCCGTCACCGGCATCAGCGCACCGGTCTCGTTGTTGGCCGCCATCAGCGAGACCAGGGCCAGGTCCGGACCCATCAAGGCTTCGGCGGCGGCCAGGTCGATGCGGCCGTCGGGCGATACCGGCATGACGTCCACGGGCACGCCCTGCCCGGCCAGCGAACGCGCCAGGCGCAGCAGGGCCGAGTGTTCGACCGCACCGATCAGCAGGCGCTGGCGGCCCTGCGCCTGGGCCGCGGCCAGCAGGCCGGTCAAGGCCATGTGGTTGGCCTCGGTGGCGCCGCTGGTGAAGATGAGTTCGCTGGTCTTGCAGCCCAGGGCCTTGGCCGCCGTGGCGCGCGCCGCGCCGAGCACCCGCTTGGCGTCTTGCCCCGGCCCGTGCTGCGACGAGGCGTTGGCCCAGGCGTTCACAAACACCGGCCCCATCGCATCGAGCACCTCGGGCGCAGGCGGTGTCGTGGCGTTGTGGTCGAGGTAGATCATGGCGAACTGCTCCCTCCACCCAGGGCACCGCCGGGCCGGCTTTGCCGGACGGCCAGTGCCGCCCCCTCGGGGGGTAGCGCGAAGCGCTGCGGGGGGGTCATGGTCTTCATGGCCAGAACTGACGTTCGCTGTCGAGGCAGAGGAGATCAAGAAGGGGCTCGATCTGGTCGGCCCGCTCTTTCACCACCCAGGCTTGCTGCTGGTGGTCGCGTGCGCACAGCGTCCAGCAGGGGTGTTCGCCCACGGGCGGTTTCAGCAAGGCAATGGCGATGGTGCCGCCGCTCGGGTCCACGTTGCGCGAGCAGCACGGGCTCTCGACCCGGTAGCCCTCTGCGTCGAACCACACGGTCGGTTGCACGAAGCGGTAGCGCACGCGTTCCTTCAGCGCCCGCTCCAGGCGGTGCAGCGTCAGGTCATGCGGCGGGGTGCGCGCTTCGGGCACAGCGTTCATGCGGCCTCGTCTTCGGTTTCGGGCAAGAGGCCGGCCGGAGCGGGCACGAGTTCGATCTCCAGGCAACCGACCACGCAGCCCGGGAACTGCACCAGGTAGACCGGTTCGTTGAGTTCCTGGGCGTGGCCGATGTTGACGATCTCGCCCACCGTGCCGCGCGCGGCGAGCAGCGCGTCGGGTTCGCGCTCGGGGTAGCTGCCGTCGTTGACCAGGTCGTCCAGCGCGATCACGCGCTGGCCCCAGGCGTAGACGGGTTCGCGGGGTTCGATGCCGTTCATGGGGTTTCCTTTTCAGGTTGGGGTTGACCGAGCGTCGTGATGCGGGAGGCCTTGTCGCCGAGCTGCGCCAGCACCTCGTCGGGCAGGTTGTCGAGGGTGCAGAGTTCCTTGGCGCGCATGCCGACGCGGTGGCCGGATTCGACGAAGTCGACGGCGTAGATGTAGAACTGCTGCAGGAAGGTGTTGATGTTGATGACGTAGCCGATCTCGCCCTTGTTCACCAGCACCTCGCCGATGTCCTTGCCGTTGTAGGTGCCGTCGTTACGCACCACGGAGCGCGCGATCACGCGTTCGCCGTACTGGAAGCGAGGAGGGAAGGCGAGTTCGATCTCGGCGTCGTCGCGGTTGATGTCAGCCATGCGGTGCTCCCGGAACGGGTGAAAGGGCCTGGCGCTGGGCCTGGCGTTCAAGCACGCGCTGGCGCACCAGGGGGTCGTCGTCTTCGCGCAGCGGGTCAAGCTGGGACGGGTCAGCCCGCTGCGCCACTTCCCAGCGCACGCGCCAGTCGGTGTCGGCCATCAGGCACGGCAACAAGGGCGTGGGCAGGCGCTCGGCCACGGTGCGGCGCACCTCGGGTGAATCGTCGCGCAGCAGAATCAGCAGCGCCGGCATCTCCAGGCGCCGGGCCACGATCAGGCGCACGGCGCGGTCCGGGTCGCGCGCCATGGTGGGCAACAGCGCCAGCGGGATGCGCCGCGCCACCCATTCGCGCACGCCGTAATCGGTGTCGTTGCGCATGGCGGCCAGCTCCGCCGTTTCCAGCCGCTGGGCGACGCGGATGCGCACCTCGCGGTGCGGGTCGCGCGCCATGCGGCCGAGCATGTTTTGCGGCAGGCGCAGCGCGATCTGCAGGCGCACGGTTTCGTCCGGGTCGTCCATCAGCGAGACCAGGCGGAACACGTTGGCGTGGCGCGCGGCGATGGCACGCACCTCGAAGTACGCATGGCCGAGCTGGCGGTCGCCCTGCTCCGGGTGCCAGCGGAAAAAGCGGTCGATGCGGCGCGCGTACACGTCCTGCATGCAGGCATGGCCGGGCTCGCAGCCCTGTTCGGCCGGTCGATCGCGCAGGGTTGCGTATTCGCAGGCGCTGCAGTCCACCGGGCCGCCCTGCCAGTGCGAGGCTTCGATGTCGCCGGCGGGCGCGCGGGTGCCCATGAAGTCGCTCAGGGCGCTCATAACTTCGCCCCGCTTCCGCTCCAGCCGCGCACCGGGTAGGCGCTCAGCGGGTCCACCGCGTCGGGCGTGTCGGCCGCTTCGCGGCGCGCGAGCACGTGTGAGAGCAAGGCACCACCGAGGTGGTCTTTCGGGTCGAGCTGGCGCAGCGCGGCCAGCATCAGGCGCGCTTCCTCAAAGTCGCCCAGGCGCAGGCTCAGGTAGGCCAGGCCCTTGAGCGTGAACAGGTAGAAGCGCACGGCCGGGTCGTGGCGCAGGGCTTCGTCGTCGGGCGGCTGGTCGCCGAAGTTGGGGCCCAACGCACTGCGCGCAATCGCCAGCGCGTCTTCACCGACCGCTCGGGCCTGGTTCAGCGCGTGGCCATAAAAATGAAAACGGTAGAGCGCGATCAAGGGCCCGGGGTGGCTGGGTGCCAGGGCTCGCGCCCGCTCCAGCAAGGCCAGGGCCTCGTCGCTCTGGTCGCGCCTGAGGCCCGCTTCTTTGATCAGCGCGTCCACCTCGGGACTGACCGCGCCGCCGATCGCACCGGCGCCGAACGCGTCGAGCGCATCGTCCAGCCCCAGGTTGACGGCGGCGGCGTTCATGGTCTGGGTCTCAGGAGGCCAGCGAAGCGGGGCGACCGCGCCCGATGGCGCCGATCTCGATCTTGGTCACACCCACCACCGGCGCGCTGTCGGTGGAAGCGCTGCTGCAGCCGCAAGCGGCCTGGTTGGGGTTGGTGAAGGTCAGGCCCGACTGCGTGGGCGTGTCGGCGAAATCGACGATCACGCCTTCGAGCATCAGGCGGCTCTCGGCCCCCAGGAACAGGCGCAGGCCTTCGATCTCCAGCACCTGCTCACCCGGGCCGGGCGCGGCTTCGGCGCTGAATTCCGAGCTGTAACCCGAGCAACCACCGGGCGACACCGCCAAGCGAAAACCCGCACCGGCCGGCAGACCGGAGAAGCGCACGATGCGCGAAATGAACTTGACGGCGGCGGGCTTGAGGACGATGTTGGGCAGCATGGTGGTGGTCTCGATATGTGGAATGAACGCAAATAACTCGGGAGGTCTCAAGCACAGACCGCACGCCCCAGGGCGAGCGCAGCAAAGCCCCTTCCAGAACACCGCGGAACCGGCTTTGCCGGGCCGCTGGTGTTGCCCCCTTGAGGGGGTGACGCGCCCTTGGGCGCGGCGCGGGGGTGCTTCAAATCTTTACGATGCAGCCGTCCACAGGGCACACGGCCACGCACTGCGGCTCGTCGTAGTGGCCTTCGCAGTCGGTGCACTTCTTGGGGTCGATGACGTAGGTGCCGCCTTTTTCGCGGATCGCGACGTTCGGGCATTCGGGTTCGCAGGCCGAGCAGGCGGTGCAGGTGGACGCGATGATCTTCATGGGCATGGTGGCTCTCCTTCTGGGGGACGTCGTGGGGAATGGGATGGGGTGGGTGTCAGGCGGCTTCGGCCAAGCCGCCGGTGAAAGCACCCTGGCGGATCTGCGCGTCGCCGCGCACCTGGTGCGTGATGGCGCCGCTGGCCACGCGGCCGCGGTAGTCGTTGAACCAATCGAGTGCGGCCTTTTCGATGAACTCGCCGACGTACTGGTCCACCGGCTCCACACCGGCGGCCAGCAGCTCGTCGCGCGGGCAGGCACCGATCTTGGCCACCAGCACGGCGTGGCAATCGTTGATGGCGTTGACCACCGAGGGCAGCTGCTCGTCGTCGCCGTGGCCGCCCTGGCAATACAGGTCGACGCGGCGGTGGCCGACGAACAAGGCCTGCGCGGCCGAGACTTCAAACACCTGGAATTCGGTGACGTGGCCGAAGTGCTCGTTGACCCGGCCGCCACCCTTGGTGGCGACCGCAACCAGCACCTTCATGTCGTCGTCCACACCCACGGCGCTGGCCGCGGCGGCCAAGGCTTCATGCTTGGCGGCCTGCTGCGCCTGGCGCTCGACCTCGACCTTGTCCTGGTAGCTCTTGCGCTTGTCCAGGTCGTAGACCACTTCCATCTGCTCCAGCTTGTCGAGCGTGAACTCTTCCGAGCGGTCTTCGCCCAGCAGGCCCACCGCGTCGGCGCGGCACTGGCGGCAATGGCGCATGAGGTTGGCGCCGCCCATGCAGGCGTCCTGCACGGCCTTCAACTCCGAAGCGGTCGGGCCACGCTGGCCGGTCAGGCCAAACACCGTGCCGTGTTCGGCTTCGGAGATCAGCGGCATGATGTTGTGCAGGAAGGCGCCGCGCTTCTTGACTTCGCGGTTCACCTCGATCAGGTGCTCGTCGTTGATGCCGGGGATCAACACCGAGTTGATCTTGGTGAGCACGCCGCGCGCGGTGAGCATTTCCAGACCGAGCATCTGGCGCTCGTGCAGGATCTTGGCGGCCTCGTAGCCGGTCACGCGCTTGTGGTTCCAGAAGATCCAGGGGTAGATCTTTTCGCCCACGGCCGGGTCCACCATGTTGATGGTGATGGTCACGTGGTCGACGTTGTATTTGCAGATCTCGTCGACCTGATCCGGCAGCGCCAGGCCGTTGGTGGACAGGCAGAGCTTGATGTCGGGCGCCTGCTCCTGCAGCATGCGGAAGGTGTCAAAGGTCTTGGCCGGGTTGGCCAGCGCGTCGCCGGGGCCGGCCACGCCGAGCACCGTCATCTGCGGAATCTCGCTGGCCACGGCGACCACTTTTTTCACGGCCTGTTCGGGCGTGAGCTTCTGCGACACCACACCGGGGCGCGATTCGTTGCTGCAGTCGTATTTGCGGTTGCAGTAGTTGCACTGGATGTTGCAGGCCGGCGCCACGGCGACGTGCATGCGCGCGTAGTGGTGGTGGGCTTCTTCGGAATAGCAGGGGTGATTCTTGACCTTGTCCCACACCTCTTGCGGCATGTCGTCGGGGCCGTCGGAGGTGCCGCAACTGGCCTTGCCCTCACCGCCGGAGGTGCCGCAGCCACCACCCGTGGAAGGCAGTTCGGGCGCGGCGCCCAAGGGTTTGATCTGGCCAATGGACACATACGTCTTGGCGGGCATGGCGCCCAACGCTGCACTGCCACCACTGCTCAATGCTGTCGACATGAAGACCCCTTTCGTGCAACCAACAACGGCCGCTTGGCAGGTCTCCAGCGAATTTCGTGCCACCGAAAAAACCCTTTCAAATCAAAGGCTTGGTGGTTTTGTCGGTTGTCGGAAAAGGGACAACGGGGGTGGTTTTGTTGGGGAGGCGTCGGGGTTGCGACAAAGTAGGCCGGATCGAGGACTACCAGGGCGTCGTACCTCCCGGCTCGACGAAGGCGCCGGTCTCTTCACCCGAAAGGGCGTACTGAACCGGCAGCTTCGCACCTTCAGCCGGGGTCATGTTGCCGTAACCGGTCAGGTCGGTCTTGACGAACCCCGGGCTGACCGAATTGACCACGATCGGGGTTCCGCGCAGCTCCTCCCGAAGCTGCACGGTCAACATGTTCAGCGCGGCCTTGGATGCGTTGTAGCCGATGTACTGGGCCGCGTAGTAGGTCGAGGATGGATCGCCGTTGAGCGTCAGCGAGCCGAGCGAGCTCGACACATTCACGATACGACCTGCCGCCGCTTCTCGCAGCAGAGGCAGCATGGCCTGGGTCACGGCCAAGGCACCAAAGAAGTTGGTCTCGAACACCCGGCGCACGGCGCTGATCGAGGCCTTGCCCGGCGTGCCATCGGCAGGGTCGAAGATGCCGGCATTGTTGACAAGGATGTCCAGCCTCCCGTGCTCCTGTCTGATCTTCGACGCTGCGGCGCAGATGCTCGCTGCGTCGGTGACATCCAGTTTCAGGGACTGGGCGGCCAGTCCTTGACGGGCCAGGTCATCGACGGCCGCACGGGCACGGCCGTCGTCTCTGGCGCCGATGATGACGTGGATGCCGGCCTGTGCCAGCTGCCGCGCGATTTCGAGTCCGATGCCCTTGTTCGCGCCAGTGACGAGCGCGATGCGATTCGCAGTCATGCAGAAAGTCCTTTCGAAGTGAATGCAACACATCTACTATATGAAGGATCATTCAGTTTGAGGATTCGCTTTTGGCTTCCACCGCTTCACGCACGCTAAGTCCCCGAAAGAAGCCGCGTCAGGCTCGCGCGACGTTCACTTTGGACGCGATTTTCGAGGCAACCATTCAGCTTTTGGTGGCGGACGGCATGCATCGATTAACGACCACGAAGGTGGCCGAGCGGGCGGGGGTTTCGGTCGGAACCCTGTACCAGTATTTCCCGCACAAGGAAGCCCTCGTCTATGCGGTCAACGAGCGCTATCTGGAGAACCTGGCCGCAAGGATCGAAAGCACATGTCGGGCCCAGCATGGCCGCCCCATCGGTGAGATGGTGGAGGCGCTGATCGACACGTACTGGCGAGCGAAGACGGAACGTGCGGATGTGACCCGGGCGCTGTACCGTTCCGTCGCCGAGCTGGACAACCAGGCGCTGATCGATGCATTCGCCAAGCGGGCCGACGCCGCGACGTCGGCAATGCTCGCCAGCGCAACCGATGCGACATTCACCGACTTGAAGAGCGTGAATCTGACGCTCGTCACCGTCATATTCGGTGCCGTTCGCAACGCCTTCGAGCGAAACCTGCGCCCTGCAGAAACACGCAAACTGCGCCGTCAGCTGGTGACGATGTGCCAAGCCTATCTGGAGAGCGCTGCGTGAGCCTGCGCACGAGGCTGCCTGCTTTTCAGCAGGGCTTGGCGGCCTTCGAGAGCACTTTCGGCGCGAGCGCTGCCAGCGAGACATCCGCAAAACGCTCAACAAACAGTGCTTCAGCCTGTGCCATGGTGTCGGCCAAGACCGCGTTGACGCGCTCCTGCACCTGGCAACCAGGGTGACTCTCCCGGTTTCCAAAGGCAAACAAGGCGGGCCGGCCCAAGGCGACATAGACGTCGAGCAGAGAAATCTCGTGCAAAGGCGTGGCTAGCAACCACCCACCACCATGGCCCTTCTCAGCGCTGACATAGCCAGCCTCTCTCAGGCCCCCCATGGTCCGCCTGAACACAGCGGGATTGGTCCCCATGCTCCTGGCCAAGACCTCGGAGGTGATGGGTTCCTTCGTGTGTCCCAAGTGCAGCAGCACATGCAGCACGTCGGAAAGGCGTGTGTCCTTGTTCATCGGTTTGTCCTGGGCCTTCAGTGGGGTCGGCGTCTTGATGCAGCAGATCGCTGTCATTGCCGATGCATCATGAAACATCAACTGTTATTTGATCATGTATTATCAAGTTTCTTTTGATGATTCATGAAAATCAATGCCACAGCTGAATCCAACCACACAAGACATGGCGTCGACTGCATCAAGGCACCCCTACCTGAACGGACCACCAAACCAGGTGCCGGGCTTCTCCAGCCTGCACCGCATGGTGCAGCTGCTGCTCGCCGAGCGTGTCCCCGCCGATGGACGAATCCTGGTACACGGTGCTGGAGGGGGTTTGGAAATCGATGCCCTTGCCCGCGAACAGCCCGAGTGGCGCTTCGACGGGGTAGACCCTTCGCGAGAAATGCTGGCACTCGCAGAGCAAACCGCTCGACCTTACCAAGGACGAGTGGCCCTCCACGAAGGCTATATCGATGGCGCTCCGCAAGGGCCTTTTGACGGCGCAACGTCGCTGCTCACCTTTCACTTCATTCCGCGACAGCAGCGACTCGAGACGCTTCGCGCGATCCACAAGCGCTTGAAAGCTGGGGCTCCTTTTGTCGTGATGCACATCAGCATTCCGTCTGCGGAGCCAGACCGATCCCTCTGGCTTTCGCGACATCTGGCTTTCGCTGGAACACCTGCCGCGAGTGCGGAGCCATCAAGGCAGGTCATGAAATCGAATCTGTCGATCCTCTCGCCAGAAGAAGACGAGGCGAGCCTGCGGGAAGCAGGGTTCGACAAGATCGCGCTGTTCTATGCGGGGTTCAGCTTTAGAGGGTGGGTGGCGTACGCATAGTTTCAAAAGATCGCCGTGGTGCCGGTGGCGATTCGACAGTTAGGGCCCAGCTTGCAGCGGCGGAATCCCTGGCCATTGCGCATCCTGGCGCCAGCCCTGGGCGCAACCAGGGGGCTGGATCGCGCGGACTCAACGACAACCCGCGCCGAGCAGACACCTCAAAACTTCCGCACCTCAATGCCATGCTTCTGCAAGGCATACCCCATCTGGCGCGGTGAAATCTTGAGCAGACGCGCCGCCTTGGCCTGCACCCAGCCGCTGCGCTCCATGGCCCAGACCAGGCGCTCGGCTTCACCGTCGGGTTTGCCGTCGACCGGAAGGGGGGGTGCGGTGACGGCCTCGGGAGCGGGTGCGGGTGGCGCAGGAGGCAAGCCGGGATCGGCCACCGCGGGGCCCATGGGCCGCTCCTGGATCGGGATCTCGGCCAGGCGGCTGGGGCGCACCGCGTCTTCGCGTTCAATGTGGTGCAGCACCTGCGTGAGGCAGCGGTTGTCGCGGCAGGGGAAAGCCAGGTCGCTGATGACGTCGTTGTGCGCCATGGTGGCGGTGCGTTCGACGCAGTTTTCCAGCTCGCGCACGTTGCCGGGCCAGTAGCAACTGGTGAGCACACGCATGGCTTCGGGGCTGAATTGGGCGGTCTTGGCGTTTTCGCGGTTGAAGCGTTCGAGGAAGTGCTGTGCCATGGCGGGAATGTCTTCTCGGCGCTCGCGCAGCGGCGGCAGCTGGATGCTGACGACGTTGATGCGGTAATACAGATCGGCGCGGAATTCGCCGGCCTGCACCATGCGTTCGAGGTTGCGGTTGGTGGCGAGGATGAGGCGCACGTCCACCTTCACCGCTGACCCGCCGCCCACGCGTTCAAAGCTGCGCTCCTGCAGCACACGCAGCAGCTTGGCCTGAAACGAGGCGGAGATGTCGCCGATTTCGTCGAGGAAGAGCGTGCCGCCGTGGGCCATTTCAAAGCGGCCCTTGCGCTGGCCCTGTGCGCCGGTGAAGGCACCTTTTTCGTGACCAAAGAGTTCGCTTTCCAGCAGCGACTCGGTGAGTGCCGCGCAGTTGACGCCCACAAAGGGTTCCTTGGCACGCGGGGAGAGGTTGTGGATGGCGCGGGCCATCACTTCTTTGCCGGTGCCGCTTTCGCCGCGCAGCAGCACGGTGGTGCGCAAAGGCGCGACCTGCTCGATCTGGTCAAACACATTGAGCATGGGCGCAGAGACGCCGACCACCCGGTCGATCTTGGCGCGTTGCGCGCCCAGCGCCTTGTGCATGCGGCGTGTTTCGTTCTGCAGGGTTTCGGCGGCGGCGGTGACGCTGCGGTGCAGCAGCAGCGCCTGGCCCATGAGGGTGGCGACCATGCGCAGCAGGCGCAGGTCGTCGGCGAAGACGCGGCGCCCTTCGGGGTTGAGGCAATCGACAACCACCACGCCGAGCGTGCGGTGGTCGGCGCGGATGGGGGTGGCGAGCATGGCCACAGGGATGCCCGGGCTCTGGTCGGCGGCGCCGGTGCGGTTGAGGAACAGCGGTTCGGCCCGCACGTCGGGCACGGTGGCGGGCATGCCGCTGGCGAACACGCGACCCACGATGCCTTCGCCCGACTCGAAATGCAGGCGCTGCTGTTCGGCCTGGGTGAGGCCGACGGCGCACAGGCCTTTGAGCGTGCCGTCGGGCTCGGCCACCACCACAAAAGTGCGGCGCCAGTCGAAGGCGTGAAGGAGGTAGTTGAGGGCTTCGCGGAAGGTCTTGTGGACATCCAGCGAGGTGGCCAATGTTTTGCTGACTTCGTAAACCGCGTCCAGCTCGCGACGGATCATGTGGGGCGTTGCAATCACGATGGGGCTCCCATCTTCAAAAGCCTGGTCGATCCACCAGCGGCGGGATTTCGCCGCAAAGTGACGATCAGGCCTTTAATTAAAGCAATATTCGTGCCGAAACCACGTCTGCCATGGGCCACCAGCAGAGCCCACAAACGACCACCAGCGTGTGCGCGTGCTTTGCAACAAATCCGACAGCAACCGAGGCCGCCTGTTGCCGTCCGCCGTACAAAGCAGACAAAAACCAAGGCCTGAGGGGCTGTTTTGGTGCCCCAGGCACATGGCACCGAAGTTGCAGAAGGCTGTACACCCCACCCTTTTTCAGGAGCCCGCCATGCCGGAAGTCAGCCGCGAAAACGCCCCCTCCCGCACAGCGTTGCCGATCTATCTGGACTCTGCCGCCACCACCCCGGTGGACCGCCGCGTAGCCAGCAAGATGTGGCCCTACCTGACCGAACAGTTCGGCAACCCGGCCAGCCGCTCGCACGCTTATGGCTGGGTGGCTGAAGAGGCGATCGAGCTGGCACGTGAGCAGGTCTGCTCACTCATCAACGCCGACCCGCGAGAGATCGTCTGGACGTCCGGTGCCACCGAGTCGAACAACCTGGCCATCAAGGGCGTGGCCCACTTTCACAAGGCCCGGGGAAAACACCTCGTTACCCTGGCAACCGAGCACAAGGCGGTGCTGGACAGCATGCGCGAGCTGGAGCGCGAAGGCTTTGAGGTGACGGTGCTGCCGGTGCTGCCCAGCGGCCTGCTCGACCTGGACCAGTTCAGTGCCTCGCTGCGCCCCGACACGGTGCTGGCCTCGGTCATGTTTGTGAACAACGAAACGGGCGTGATCCAGGACATCGCCGCCATCGGGGCGATCTGTCGCGAGAAAGGTGTGTTGCTGCATGTGGACGCCGCCCAGGCCGCTGGCAAGGTGGTGATCGATCTGGACGTGCTGCCGGTGGATCTGCTCTCACTGTCGGCCCACAAGATCTACGGCCCCAAGGGCATCGGCGCCTTGTACGTGCGCCGCAAACCACGCGTGCGCATCGACGCGCAGATGCACGGGGGAGGCCACGAGCGCGGCATGCGCTCGGGCACGCTGGCCACGCACCAGATCGTGGGCATGGGGGAGGCCTTCTGGCTGGCGCGCGAAAACATGGCCGCCGACAACGCCCGCATCAAAACCCTGCGCGACCGCCTCTGGGCCGGCTTCCAGAAGCTGGACTGCGTGGTGCTCAACGGCGACGAGACCCAGCGCGCCGTGCAGTACCTCAACTGCAGCTTCAACTACGTCGAGGGCGAGTCGCTGCTGATGGGCATCAAGGGCGTGGCCGTGTCGTCGGGCTCGGCCTGCACCTCGGCCAGCCTGGAGCCCAGTTATGTGCTGCGCGCCATGGGCCGCAGCGACGAATTGGCACACAGCTCGGTGCGCTTTTCCATCGGCCGCTTCACCACCGCCGAAGAGATCGATTTCACGATTGCCCAGGTCTCCGAGGTGGTGAACCGGCTGCGCGCCATGAGCCCGCTGTGGGACATGGTGCAGGCCGGCATCGACCTCAGCACGATCCAGTGGTCTGAACACTGATCTGGTCCCCATTCGATTTGTCACACCCCCACCCGGAGAACAACCATGGCCTACAGCGAACAAGTCGTCGATCACTATGAAAACCCGCGCAACGTGGGCGCCTTTGACGCCAACGACGCCAGCGTCGGCACCGGCATGGTCGGCGCGCCGGCCTGCGGCGACGTGATGCGCCTGCAGATCCGCGTCAACGCCCAGGGCGTGATCGAAGACGCCAAGTTCAAGACCTACGGCTGCGGCTCGGCGATCGCGTCGAGTTCGCTGGTCACCGAGTGGGTGCGCGGGCGCACACTGGACGAAGCGCTAGCGATCAAGAACTCGCAGATCGCCGAAGAGCTGGCCCTGCCGCCGGTGAAGATCCATTGCTCCATCCTGGCCGAAGACGCGATCAAAGCGGCCGTGGCCGACTTCCGCTCGCGCCAGGCCACCGGCGAAACCGCCACCCTGGTGTCGGAGCAACCCGCCTGCGCCTCCAGCACGCGCTGAGAGGCTGAACCCGCACCGCCCCCACCACCCCACCGGAGTCACCGCCATGCAAGTCGCTGCCGCTGCATCAATCCCCGCCGACCCCATCGCCCTGCCGTCCATGCTGGAATTCACGCCAGCGGCCGCGGCCAAAGTGGCCGAGCTGATCGTCGAAGAGGGAAACCCCAACCTCAAGTTGCGCCTGTACGTGACCGGTGGCGGCTGTTCGGGTTTCTCTTACGGTTTCGCCTTTGACGACCAGGTCAACGAAGACGACACCCTGACCGTGACCGCCGGCGTGGCCCTGGTGGTCGACGCGATGAGCCAGCAGTACGTGCTGGGCGCGCGGGTCGATTTTGAAGACGGCCTGGAAGGCTCGCGCTTCGTGATCCACAACCCGAACGCAGCGACCACCTGCGGTTGCGGTTCGTCCTTTTCAGTCTGAAATGGAATCCCCCCGCGCCGCTTCGCGTCTCGGGTTTTACTCCCTCGCCCCTCTGGGGAGAGGGTTGGGGTGAGGGGCCAGCCCTCCACAGAAAGGAACCATCATGCAAGTCTCACTGACCCCCGCCGCCGCGCGGCACGTTGAAAAATCGCTGGCCAAACGCGGCAGCGGCATCGGCCTGCGCCTGGCGGTCAAGACCAGCGGCTGCTCGGGCTTCGCCTACGCGCTGGAGTTCGTCGACGTGCTCAACCCCGACGACCAGTGCTTCGAGACCGCCGGCACCAAGCTCGTCGTCGACGCCAAGAGCCTGGCCATGCTGGACGGCACGGAGCTCGACTTTGTGCGCGAAGGCCTGAACGAAGGCTTCAAGTTCAACAACCCGAACGCCAAAAACAGCTGCGGCTGCGGCGAGAGCTTCGCCGTGTAATGGCTCCCCCCGCGCCGGGCTTCGCCCGTCACCCCCCAGGGGGCAACACCTGCGGCCCGGCCAAGCCGGTTCCGCGGTGTTCTGGGTTGAGGCACTGCACGCCGGGCATCGGATTTTTGTTGGTTGTCTTTCTTCTTTCGCTCTAACCAAAGATCACCATGGCTTTGCTACAAATCGCTGAACCGGGTCAAAGCGCTGCGCCGCATCAGCACCGGCTGGCCGCAGGCATTGATCTGGGCACGACCAATTCTTTGATCGCGAGCGTGCGCAGCGCGGTGGCCGAGTGCCTGCCCGACGAACACGGCGCCATGCTGCTGCCGTCGGTGGTGCGTTACCTGGAAGACGGCGCCACCGTGGTCGGGCGTGAAGCCCAGGCCCAGCAGGCCATCGACCCGCACAACACCATCGTCTCGGTCAAACGTTTCATGGGCCGCTCGCTGGCCGACCTGAAAGACGCCGCCGGCCTGCCCTACCGGTTCAAGGACGGCCCGGGCATGGTGGGCCTGCACACCGTGGCGGGCGAGCGCTCGCCGGTGCAGGTGTCGGCCGAGATCCTGAACACGCTGCGCCAACGCGCCGAAGCCTCGCTCGGCGGCCCGCTCTCGGGTGTGGTGATCACTGTGCCGGCCTACTTCGACGACGCGCAGCGCCAGGCGACCAAGGACGCGGCGCGCATCGCCGGCCTGAACGTGCTGCGTCTGCTCAACGAGCCCACAGCCGCGGCGATTGCCTACGGCCTGGACCAGCAGGCCGAGGGCACCTTCGCGGTCTACGACCTGGGCGGTGGCACCTTTGACATCTCCATCCTCAAGCTCACCCAGGGTGTGTTCGAGGTGCTGTCCACCGGCGGCGACTCGGCCCTGGGCGGCGACGACTTTGACAGCGCCATCGCGGCCTGGTTCTGCGCCGAACACGGCCTGGACGGCGTGGCCGCCTTGCCACCTTCGCAGCAGCGCGCCCTGCTCACGGCAGCCCGTGCGGCGAAGGAAAAACTCTCCAGCCACGACAGCGCCGAACTCTGCCTCACGCTGGCCGACGGCCAGTCGCTGGCGGCCATCCTTTCGCGCGCCCAGTTCGCCACGCTCGGTGCGCCGCTGATCGCGCGCACGCTCAGCGCCACCAAACGCGCGCTGCGCGATGCGCAGCTCAACACCGCCCTGATCACCGGCGTGGTGCTGGTGGGAGGATCGACCCGCATGCCGATCGCGCGCGACGCGGTGCGCGACTACTTCGGCCTGGAGCCGCTGGCCGATCTCGACCCCGACCAGGTGGTCGCCATCGGCGCGGCGCTGCAGGCCAACGTGCTGGCCGGCAACGGCAGCGGCGACCAGTGGCTGCTGCTCGACGTCTGCCCGCTCTCGCTCGGCATCGAGACCATGGGCGGCCTGGTGGAAAAAGTGATCCCGCGCAATTCCCCCCTGCCCACGGTGCGCGCGCAAGACTTCACCACCTTCAAGGACGGCCAGACCGCGATGTCGCTGCACGTGGTGCAGGGCGAACGCGAGTCGGTGGCCGACTGCCGCTCGCTGGCGCGCTTCGAACTGCGCGGCCTGCCACCGGCCGTGGCCGGCGCCCTGCACATCCGCGTGAGTTTCCAGATCGACGCCGACGGTTTGCTTTCGGTCAGTGCGCGCGAACAGAGCAGCGGCATCGAGGCCCACATCGAGGTCAAGCCGAGCTACGGCCTGGGTGATGAGCAGATCGCATCCATGCTGCAAGACGCCATCGCGGCCTCGCAATCCGACATGCGGCTGCGCGCGCTGCGCGAGGCCCAGGTGGACGCGCGGCGTCTGCTGGACGCGACCGAAAGCGCGCTCGCCGAAGACGGTGGCCTGCTCAACCCCACCGAAATCGACGCCATTCACAAGGCCATGTACGCCGTGGCCGACCGGCTGGAGACCGAAGCCCCGGTGGAAGAGTTGCGCCTGAGCACCAATGCACTTTCTGCCGCCACCGACGCGTTTGCGGCGCGGCGCATGAACGCGTCGATCCAGAAGGCCCTGACGGGCCTCTCCATGGACAGTTTGACTCCTTAGGAACCCCATGCCCAAAGTCCGCCTGATGCCCCATCCCGACCTTTGCCCCGAGGGCAAGGAGATCGACGTGTCCAAAGGCGAATCGCTCTGCGAGGCTTTGCTCACCCACGGCGTGGCCATCGAACACGCCTGCGAAATGGTGGCCGCCTGCGCCACCTGCCATGTCTATGTGCGCGAAGGTGGCGCGTCCTTGTCCAAACCGAAGGACGACGAAGAAGACCAGCTCGACCACGCCTGGGGACTGGAGTCGCAGTCGCGCCTGGCCTGCTGCGTCAAGCTGCGCGAAGCCGATCTGGTGATCGAGTTCCCGCGCCACACGCGCAACCATGCGCGCGAGCACTGACCTGGATTCTCTTCTTTAGGTTTCGCTCGAAGCACCTCGCGTGCTGCGGCAGGCGCCGCCCGGTGGGGGCTCATCCGGGGTGGTCGGCGCGTTGCGCCGACTTCGCTGCGCCCACCCGTCTGGAGCCGGCGCGGCCAAACTCGCTGCGTTCGCTGCGCTCTCTCCGCTCAGACAATGGCCGCGAGTCAGACAACGAAGCGCGCACTTGCGCGCCCGGCCCCAGACGGGCGGCCACAGCCACCCCGGAAAATCGCCCCCACCGGACAGCGCCTGCCGCAGCAAGAAGCGAACGGGTATTCCACCGGTGGCGCGCCAATACGTCTGTTGCCAAGGCGTGTGCGGGCAGGCCGCAGCGCGCCTGTGAGGCGCCGAGAAGCGCAGTGGCCGTGGCCGCGCGCGCAGCGCGCCTCAAAGACTGACTTGTCGCACTTGTCTGAGCGGAGAGCGCGCAGCGAACGCAGCGAGTTGTGCGACGGGCCACGGCCGCGAGCATCGCAGGGAAGTCGGTGCGCAGCACCGACCGCCTCACCGAAGCGCTGCGGCCTGCCCGCACACGCCTTGGCCAGCAAGGAGCCATGAGAGAGAAGCACGGCCCCTGTCCGAAACAACACATTCCCGACATGGGCAAAGCACGGGCAGAACGCACCGAGCAGACCAGACCCGACAAACCAGCCCCATGCGACGCGGAAAAGCCGGTTTTGAGCCCTCCAAACAGGTGGCACGGTGCTTGCGATCAAGCCCACCAAAGGATGCCGCTCACATGCCACGCAATCTCATCATCAACGACACCACGCTGCGCGACGGCGAACAAACCGCCGGGGTGGCGTTCACGGTACCCGAGAAATGTGCCATCGCCTCGGCCCTCTCGGCCGCGGGGGTGCCGGAGATGGAAATCGGCATCCCGGCCATGGGCGACGAAGAGATCGCCTGCATCAACGCCATCGCCGCGCTCCAGCTGCCCGCCCGCCTGATGGTCTGGGGCCGCCTGACCGAGACCGACCTGGCCAGCGCGCTGCGCTGCAACGCGCAGATCGTGCACCTCTCGATGCCGGTCTCCGACATCCACCTGCAATACAAACTGCGCCAGTCGCGCGAATGGGTGCTGGAGCAGGTCACCCGCCTGATCAGCCAAGCCGCTCACAGTGGCCGCCAGATCTCGTTCGGTGCCGAAGACGCTTCGCGCGCCGACAGCGCCTTTCTGATTGAAGTGGCGCGCCGCGCCCAGGCCTGTGGCGCCAGCCGCATCCGCTTCGCCGACACCCTGGGTGTTCTCGACCCCTTTGCCACCTATGACGCCATCGCCCGCCTGCGCGACGCGGTGGACCTCGATATTGAGATGCACGCCCACGACGACCTGGGCCTGGCCACCGCCAACACCCTGGCCGCCGCGCGCGCCGGTGCGACCCACGCCAACACCACCGTCAACGGCCTGGGCGAACGCGCCGGCAACGCCGCGCTGGAAGAGGTGGTGATGGCCGCGCGCCACCTGCAGCAAACCGACACCGGCGTGAACACCCAGGCCCTGCTCGGCATCTCGCAACTCGTGGCGCGCGCCTCGGGGCGTTCGGTGGCCTTCAACAAGAGCATCGTCGGCGAGGCCGTGTTCACCCACGAGTCGGGCATCCACATCGACGGGCTGCAGAAACACCCCTCGACCTACGAAGGCTTCGACCCGGGCGAACTCGGCCGCGAGCGCCGCACGGTGCTGGGCAAACACTCGGGCTCGCAGGCTGTGCGCCTGGCCTTCGGCGCCATGGGCCTGGCGATTGAGGACGATGCACTGACCGAACGCGTGCTGGCCCGCATCCGCGAACACGCCATGCGCGTGAAGCAGGAAGCCACACCCGAAGAGCTGCGTGGCTTTTTGATGGACGCGCACAACATCGCCAACGTTTCACCCGGCTGGGGACGGGCATGAACCCGAACAGCAACAGCGACACCCTCGCCGCAAGCGCAGCAGCACCCGCGGGCTGGTTCGGTCTGCTGCGCGAAGACGCGCGCTGCGTGCTCACCCGCGATCCGGCCGCCCGCAGCCTGATCGAGGTCTGGACCATCTACCCCGGCCTGCAAGCCATCGCCCTGCACCGCCTGGCCCACGCGCTGTGGACCCGTGGCTGGCGCTACCTGCCGCGTTGGCTGTCGTTCGTGTCGCGTGCGCTGACACAGATCGACATCCACCCCGGTGCGCGCATCGGCGCGCGTTTCTTCATCGACCACGGCACCGGTGTCGTGATCGGCGAAACGGCCGAGATCGGCAACGACGTCACGCTGTACCACGGCGTCACGCTGGGCGGCACGAGCTGGCGCGCCGGCAAGCGCCACCCGACCCTGGGCCACCAGGTGGTGGTCGGCGCGGGCGCCAAGATCCTCGGCCCGATCAGGGTCGGCGACGGCGCCCGGGTCGCGGCCAATTCGGTGGTGATTGAGGCCGTGCCGGCCGGCGCCACCGTGGTCGGCATTCCGGGCCGTGTGGTTGCGCCAGCGCGCCGCACCACGCATGGCTTCGACCTCGAACACCACCTCATTCCCGACCCCGTGGGCAAGGCGATTGCCTGCCTGCTCGACCGCGTGGCCCAGTTGGAACGCAGCTTGGCCCACAGCCAGGGCCTGGCCAGCGCCGACAACGCCTGCGGACTTTGTGACGATCAATGTGCCGAACCGGGGTTCGCGACCGCGAAACCCCATCTTCAACCCGCGACCGTGGAGTAATTCCCAATGGATAACTTCGTTCAACAGCTCAAGGCCCTGTCATCGGCCGAGGATTTTCTGCAGTACTTCGGCGTGCCGTTTGAGCAGTCGGTGGTCAACGTGAGCCGGCTGCACATCCTCAAGCGCTTCTTCCAGTACATCCGCCAGCAAACCCTGCCCTCGGCCGAGGACGAACTGGCGCTCTACACGGTCTACCGAGAGCAGCTGGTCAAGGCCTACGCCGATTTCGTGAGGTCCACGCCGGCGCAGGAAAAGGTGTTCAAGGTGTTCCAGGACGTCGGCGGCAAACAGCACGTCACGCTGGACAGCCTGAAGAGTTCGGTTCCGTCCCGCATGGTCGCCTGAAGCATGAAGCACCCCCCCCTGCGCCGCTTCGCGTCTTCCCCCCTGAAGGGGGGACCACACCAGTGGCCTGGCGAAGCCAGTTCCACGGTGTGTCCCGGTTAAGGCCCTTGCCCGCCAACGTTTGCTGAAAGGAAATTTCCATGCACATCGTCGTCTGTATCAAACAAGTGCCGGACTCGGCACAGATCCGGGTCCACCCGGTCACCAACACCATCATGCGACAGGGCGTGCCGGCCATCGTCAACCCCTACGACCTGTTCTCGCTCGAAGAGGCCCTGCGCCTGAAAGACACGTTCGGCGGCAAGGTCACCGTGCTGTGCATGGGCCCGCCGCAGGCCGAAGAGGCGCTGCGCAAGTGCATCAGCTTCGGCGCCGACGACGCCGTGCTCGTGACCGACCGCGCCTTCGCCGGCGCCGACACGCTGGCCACGTCCTACGCGCTGGCCGCCGGCATCCGCCAGATCGCCAAGGAACAGGCGGTGGACATCGTCTTCACCGGCAAGCAGACGATCGACGGCGACACGGCCCAGGTCGGCCCGGGCATCGCCAAGCGCATGGGCCTGCAGTTGCTGACCTATGTGTCGCGCATCGTCGAGACCGACCTGGACGGCCGCACGATCACCGTCGAGCGGCGTGCCGAAGGCGGCGTGCAGGTGCTGAAAACGGCCCTGCCCTGCCTGATCACGATGCTGGAGAACACCAACGAAATGCGCTTCGCCAACCTGCCCGCCATGATCCACGCCGCAGCGTACCCGGTGCGCAAGTGGAGCAAGGAAGACGCCGCCATCGAGGACATCGGCAAGATCGGCCTGAAGGGCTCGCCCACCGTGGTGAGCAAGGTCTTCGGCCCCTCGCCACGCACCGAGAAGGTGGAGATGCTGAACCTGGAGACATCCAACCTGCGCGACATCTCGCTCAACCTCTTGCAAAAGGTTTTCACCCGCCACCCCACCCTTGAAGCCGACCTGCTCATGAAGGAGTCAGCATGAACGCCCCCACCACCCCTGCTGCACCCGCCAAACGCCCCGCCGGCCGCGGCCGCAACCTCGAACTGTCGGAAGAGCTCAAGGCCTACAAGGGCGTCTGGGTGTTCGTCGAACACGACCGCGGCCATGTGCACAGCGTGTCGTGGGAGCTGCTGGGCGAGGCGCGCAAGCTCGCCGACACCCTGGGCAGTTCCGTGGGTGCGGTGCTGCTGGGCGGCGCCGACGAGCACCTGGACAAGTTCGCGGCCGAGGCCATCAGCTTCGGCGCCGACACCGTGTACATCGTGACCGACCCGGTGCTCAAGGGCTACCGCAACGAACCCTTCACCAAGGGTCTGACCGACCTGGTGAACAAGTACAAGCCCGAGATTCTGCTGCTGGGCGCGACCTCACAAGGCCGTGACCTCGCGGGTTCGGTGGCCACCACCTTGCTCACCGGCCTGACCGCCGACTGCACCGAGCTCAACATCGACCCGGTGTCCAAGGCCCTGGCCGCCACGCGCCCCACCTTCGGCGGTTCGCTCTACTGCACCATCATGACCCTGGCCTACCGCCCGCAGATGGCCACGGTGCGCCCGCGCGTGATGCTGATGCCCAAGGCCGACAGCAGCCGCACCGGCACCCTGGTCCACGACACCCTGGGCATGGTCGAGACGCAGATCGTCACCAAGCTGCTGGACTTCATCGCCGATGCCCACAGCAACAAGATCAACCTGCCCTACGCGGACGTCATCGTGAGCGGCGGCAAGGGCTTGAAGAACCCCGACAACTTCAAGCTGGTGTTCGAACTGGCGCGGGTGCTGGGCGGCGAGGTCGGCGCCACGCGGCCCGTCGTGCAGGCCGGCTGGGTCGAGGCCGAGCGCCAGGTGGGCCAGACCGGCAAGACCGTGCGGCCCAAGCTCTACATCGCCGCCGGCATCTCGGGCGCGGTGCAGCACCGCGTGGGCATGGAAGGCTCGGACGTGATCGTCGCCATCAACACCGACCCGAACGCCCCCATCTTCGAATTCGCGCACTACGGCATTGTCGGCAACGCCATGCTGGTGCTGCCCGCGCTGACCAAGGCGTTCGCCGAACACCTGTCCAAGCGCAGCGCTCTGGTTGCCTGATCCCGTCCACCACCTCTGGGGAACGCCATGAAAAAACCCTCTCAATTCGACGCCATCGTGGTGGGCGCAGGGCCCTCGGGCAACGCCTGCGCCTACACCCTGGCCAAGGCCGGCCTCAAGGTCCTGCAGATCGAGCGCGGTGAATACCCGGGTTCGAAAAACGTGCAGGGCGCCATCCTCTACAGCGACGCGCTGGAGAAGATCATTCCCGACTTCCGCGATGACGCGCCGCTGGAGCGCCACATCATCGAGCAGCGCGTCTGGGTGCTCGACGACAACAGCTTCGTCGGCACACACTACCGCAGCGACGACTACAACAAGCCGCCCTACAACCGCTACACCATCATCCGCGCGCAGTTCGACAAGTGGTTCAGCTCCAAGGTGCGCGAGGCCGGTGCGCTGCTGATCTGCGAGACCACGGTCAACAACCTGATCATGGACGGCGAGCAGGTGGTGGGCGTGCAGTGCGACCGCGAAGCCGGCGACGTGTACGCCGACGTGGTGATCATGGCCGACGGCGTGAACAGCACGCTGGCGCGCAAGGCCGGTTTCCACGGCGAGATCAAGGACAGCAACGTCGCACTCGCGGTGAAAGAGATCCTCTTCATGCCCGAAGACACGATCCGCCAGCGCTTCAACATCGGCGAAGAAGAAGGCGTGGTGATCGAGATGGTCGGCAAGATCACCGACGGCATGATGGGCACGGGCTTCCTCTACACCAACAAGGAATCGCTCACCATCGGCATCGGCTGCATGCTGGGCGATTTCAAGGGCAGCGTGAACAAGACCAGCCCCTACGCCCTGCTGGAAAAGCTCAAGCAACATCCCTCGATCGCTCCGCTGATCCAGGGCGGCGAGATGAAGGAATACGCCGCCCACCTGATCCCCGAAGGTGGCTTCTACGCCATCCCCAAGGTCTACGGCAACGGCTGGATGATCGTGGGCGACTCGGGCGGCTTCGTCAACGCCGTGCACCGCGAAGGCAGCAACCTGGCCATGACCACCGGGCGCCTGGCGGCCGAGACCGTGATCGCCGCCAAGGCTGCGGGCAAGCCCATGAGCGAAGCGGTGCTCAAGTCCTACAAGACCGAGCTCGACAAGAGCTTCGTCATGAAGGACCTGCACAAGTACCGCGACATGCCCGAGGTCTTCCACAAGAACAACCAGTTCTTCACCACCTACCCCGAGCTCGTGTCCAAGGCCGCGCACAAGATGTTCACCGTCGATGGCGTGGACAAGAAGACCAAGGAACGCGAGATTTTTTCCAGCTTCCGCACCTCGCGCTCGCTCACCGGCCTGGTGGGTGACGCCGTCAAACTCTGGAGGGCTTTCCGATGAGCGCCGTTGCCGTGACTGTGAATGTCGAAGAGAAACTGTTTCAGAACCGCTACCGCGTCGACGCGGGCCGGCCGCACATCCAGATCAAGGATGCCAGCGTCTGCGCCAACGACTGCGCGCAGAAGTCCTGCACCTACGTGTGCCCTGCGTCCTGCTACAAGGCCGAAGGCAACGGCAGCGTGACCCTGATCACCGACGGTTGCCTGGAGTGCGGCAGCTGCCGGATCATCTGCTCGGAGTTCAGCAACGTGAACTGGGAGTACCCGCGGGGCGGGCACGGCATCTTGTTCAAATTTGGATAGCACCCCGTTGCTTGCTCACTGCGTGTAGCCGCATCCCCCTCAAGGGGCAATGCCTGCGGCCCGGCAAAGCCGGTTCCGCGGCATTCTTGGTTGGGGTCACCGCGCTCCGCCAGCCGCTGCTTTGGCTCTCCGTCATTCAAAGGAAATCCCATGCCTCGTCCTCAACGTCACGTCTTCGTCTGTACCCAGAACCGTCCGCCGCAGCACCCGCGCGGCTCCTGTGCCAGCAAGGGCGGCACCGCCGTGCTGCAGGCCTTCTGGGCCGAGCAGCAGAAGCGCCAGGCCTACGACCAGCTGTCGGTCACCTACTCGGGCTGCCTCGGTCCTTGCGACCAGGGCGCCAACGTGCTGGTCTACCCGGAGGCGGTGATGTACCGCAACGTGACCGATGCCGACGTGGCCGAGATCTTCAACAGCCACCTCGAAGGCGGTGTGCCGGTGGAACGGCTGCTGGCACCTAAGACGATTTGGTGAAACTTCTGACCGGGACAAAATCATGCAGGTCCCAAATGCCTGCCCACCTAAAAACGGCCATGGGACAGGTCCGCGTGGGCTGGCGAGGTGCGCTTGCGCGTGGGCAACATGCTCCGTATTCACAGGCATCTGCAGCGGTTAGAGCGCGGTCACACGCCGTTTCCAGGGTGAAACCCGCCGCAACATAGGGCCCATGGAGCGCCCTCATGGGATCGAACCAAGGGGAACGGTTCGGAAAACCTGGGGTTTCATGCGGCTTGCATAGATGGACCCGAATGCCTTCGGGCAAGCCCATCCTCCGCACCCGCTTGATGGGACCCGCACACACGGCGGCTCTGCCCAGCGCTGTCCCCACCCCATGTGCCCGGCACAGCGGAAAGACCGGACACAAGGGTTTTCACCCATCGGCACGCATGCAAATGTGAACTATATTGCAGGTCACGCCATGCAAAACAATCGAAAACTCAAAATCCTGGTTGGCACCATGACCAACACCGCCGAGTACATCGCGCAAGCCATCGAGATGGATTGTGCGGATCTGGTGGGCACCATTGAAGTGCGCATGATGGACAGTTTGGACATCAGCGCCTTTGAGGAGGATGCACTATATATCATCTGCACCTCGACCTACGGTGCCGGCGATGTGCCCGACAACGCCAAAGCGCTGTATGAATCGCTGGGGCAGTCACCCCGCTTCCTGGGTGCTGTTCGTTACGGCGTGATCGCGCTGGGCGACAGCGCTTACCCCCAGACCTTCTGCAACGGTGGCCAGCGCTTTGACGAGCGACTGACCGACCTGGGCGCAGTGCGCATTGGCGATGTGTTCCGGCACGACGCCTCTGCCGGCACCGAGCCGGAGGTGGAAGGCGTGGCCTGGTGCCGAAACTGGCTGCCACGTGCATTGGCCACCCAATGAATCGTATCGGGCGACACGCTGGCAGGCACCGCTTTTTAAGCGTCAATACTTTAGACATGAAGTACGGGTAATTCACTATCCCCAAACGCACCCGACACGCCTACATTGACCCGCTGACCGACAACCCCAACCTGGAGATTGACCATGACCACCCGCCGACTTGTTTTGACCCGCAGCGCTGCCGTGATAGGCGCCGCGTCCACCGGCCTGCTGCTGCCGCAAATGGTGCGCGCCCAGTCCGACAAAGTGCGCGTGGGCTTCATGCTGCCGTACACCGGCACCTTTGCGCAGCTGGGCGTGGCCATTGAAAACGGCTTCCGCATGGCCTTGAACGAACAAGGCGGCAAGCTCGGTGGCCGAGACATTGAATTCTTCAAGGTGGACGACGAATCCAACCCCGCCAAGGGCATTGAAAACGCCACCCGCCTGGTGCAGCGCGACAAGGTGGATGTGCTGGTGGGCACGGTGCATTCGGGCGTGCAAATGGGCATTCACAAAGTGGCCCGTGACACGGGTGTGCTCAACCTGATTCCCAACGCCGGTGTACACGTGGCCACGCGCGCCCAGTGCTCGCCCAACGTGTTCCGCACCTCGTTTTCCAACTCGCAGCCCACGCTGGCGCTGGGCAAAGCCATGGTGGACCGCGGCCACAAAAAGGCCGTGTGGATCACCTGGAACTACGCCGCAGGCGATGAGGCTTACGAGGGTTTTGAGAAAAGTTACACCGAAGCCGGTGGCACCATCGTCAAAAAACTCGGTCTGCCCTTCCCCAACGTGGAATTCCAGGCCCTGCTGACCGAGATTGCCTCGCTCAAACCCGACGCCGTGGCCTGCTTCTTCGCTGGCGGTGGCGCGGCCAAGTTCATGCGCGACTTCCACGCCGCCGGTTTGAGCAAAAACATCCAGCTGTATGGCTCGGGCTTCCTGACCGAAGGCGTGCTGGAAGCCGCTGGCCCCGCCGCCGACGGCGTGTTGACCACCATGCACTACAGCGACTCGCTGGACACACCGCGCAACAAGCAGTTTCGCCTGGAATACGCCAAGACCTTCCGCATGCAGCCCGACGTGTACGCGGTGCAGGGCTACGACACCGGTTTGTTGCTCATCAAAGGTGCCAACGCCGTCAAGGGCGACCTGTCGAACAAGAAGGCGCTGTACGCCGCCATGGAAGGCGCCGTGATCGACAGCCCACGCGGCAAATGGACCATGAGCCCGGCCCACAACCCGATTCAGGACATGTACCTGCGCCAGGTGGCCAACAAAGAAAACAAGGTCATTGGCATTGCGGCCAAAGCCGTGGCCGACCCGGCCACCGGTTGCCGCATGGGCTGATGGCTTTTGTTCGAGGGGATGCCCCCACCCCAACCCTCCCCCAGAGGGCGCGGGTAAGACAGCCCCCCCCTCAGCCGCCGCCACCGTCCCGTCCCAAGCGTCACAAGCGTCCCTTAGAAGGGAGGTTTGTCTTGCGCCTTCCCCGCTGGGGGAAGGTTGGGATGGTGGCTTGCACAACCCCCTCACTTGTTCCGTCCTCAAACGACCCCGAGTTTTATGGATTTCGCCAACTTTCTCATCCAGTTGCTCAACAGCCTGCAATACGGCCTGTTGCTGTTCATGCTGGCTGCGGGCCTCACGCTGATCTTCGGCATCATGGGCGTGGTGAACCTGGCGCATGGCAGCTTCTACATGCTGGGCGCCTACCTGGCCTGGTTTCTGGCGGGGCAATTGGGCAGTCTGGTGCTGGCCATTCTGGTGGGTACGGTGTTGGCCGTGGCGCTGGGCTGGGTGCTGGAATGGCTGTTGTTTCGCCACTTCTACCACCGCGACCACCTGGACCAGGTGCTGCTCACGTTTGGTTTGATCTACATCTTTGAAGAGGTGCGCTCCATTCTGTGGGGCGACGACGTGCACGCGGTGCAGGTGCCCGAGCTGGTGAACTGGTCGATTCCCCTGACCGACAACCTCTCTTACCCGGTGTACCGGCTGGTGATTTCAGCCGTGTGCGTGGGGCTGGCGCTGGGCCTGTACCTGCTGATTTCCAAAACCCGGCTGGGCATGAAAATCCGCGCCGGTGCCTTCAACCGGGAAATGACCGAGGCCCTGGGCATCAACATCCGGTTGATCCATGGCGTGGTGTTTGCGCTGGGCGTGGCACTGGCCGCCATTGCCGGCATGATCGCCTCGCCCATCGCCAGCGTGTACCCCGGCATGGGCAGCTCGGTGCTGATCATGTGCTTTGTGGTGGTGGTGATCGGCGGCATTGGTTCGGTGCGC
>NZ_JAUSOO010000107.1 GCF_030656115.1 Hydrogenophaga sp. | reverse complement strand
TTTGCTGACCTGCTGCAGGCGCGGCGCTGGGTGGGTAAGCTGGTGGATTGGTACAACCAAGAGCACCGCCACAGCGGCATTGGTTTCGTGACGCCAGATCAACGCCATTCGCTGTTGGATGGGGCTCTTTTGCAGGCCCGCCATGAGGTCTATGAGGCCGCTCAAAGACGCAACCCGAGCCGCTGGTCCAGGAATACCCGAGACTGGTCACGACGGAACATTGTTCACCTCAACCCCGACAAGTCCAGCGAGGAGGATGTGCTCAAAAAGACTCATTGAGCTTGTGCTTTTTGACGACAAATAGCTTGACAACTACCGGTCTACCGTTCATTGCATTTGTACCAGTGGGCGGTAGAACGGGAGATCGTCACACGGCTGGTTGGGGCAGGAGGTCTGAACGACGAATCCGCACTGCTAGAAGGACTGAAAAAGATTCGAATGGCTTCGGACTAAGGCTTCACTAGGCTCAACTCAAACTGAACAAAGAATCCATTGTGAATCGTTCAATTTTGAGAACCTCGCTTGACTTCCCCGTCGCCTGAGCTGATTACCGTGGGCTGCAAAAGAACGCGAGCCGGGTCAGTGACCACTTATGGAGGGGCCGGTGAGCCTTGACGGGGAGACCCTGCTCGTACAGCGTCACGGGCATAGTTCAACAGTGACTTTCATGGCCAAAGATGGCCGAAATCCAGATGCAGATCAGACAGGATGAGGCGCTTCATGGAGGGCTTTCCGGCTCCAGCCAGTGAATGCCAACCGATGACCTGGTCAGGCGGTCCACATCTTGAATCATCCTTTGAAGGTCGAGGGCGCTGGGGTAATGGCGCAGCGTCACCCGGGCCTCGCGCCTGATGGCCTCGGGCACGTCAGGATTGTGCTGGAGCTCGCGCAGCATTTCACCGGCGAAGCGCAGGGCGCGGGCACGTTCATCAGGCATTGTCATTTCAGAACTCCTTGGACTCAAAATTCGACCTGTCATGCTCGGACACCAGCTCGCCCAGCCCGTTCTTGATGCAGCAAAAATTCACCGCACGCGCGTCAAACCCAAGTGAATCGCGCTGTGCGGCGTACGCATCACTCAGGTCATCGTGGGTGTGCCCGTGGAAACTGCGAACCACCCGCATGTCGCGCGCCAGCTGGTCCAAAGCCTCCCAGCCATACGGGTGGCAAGATGGCGCCTCGTGCGTGATCAGAATGTCCGCACGCAGTCTGGCCAGCGTGGCCACATCGTCCGGGTAGATCGCGCCATGCAGTTTCGAGCTGGGCTTCTGGCCATCACGCCAGCAATACGGCCCGTCCTTCATGGCCGTGGCCTTGCTGGTGAACGTCGCAGCTGAAGGCGGTGCCCACACCCGCCCCAAGAAATTGCCGCCCAGCCCGGCCACGCGAATGCCGTCCAGTTCAACAACCTGTCCATGCAGAGCCACGGCATCGCCGCAGTCGTGCAGACACGCCCAGTTCTCGTGCGTGTCCGCATCGTGATTGCCGTGGATGAAGGCAACCATCACACCCGGAAACTCCCGTCGCAGAGGCGCCAGGATCTCCCTAAAGCTCCGAGCGTCGATCTCCACATCGCCCAGGAAGATCAACCAGCTGGGGAGCTGTCCGGCCTTCTTGGCGTCTGCAACGGATCGGCCAATGTGGCGGAACTCCCCGTGCACATCCCCCAGGAACCAGAGTTTTCTCAAGCGGTCTGCGTGTTCCTGGTCAAACGCCAGCATGTCGCGCGGCATCACAGCTCGTCCCCCTCGAACCAGATGGACGGCAGGGTGCCGGCATCGGCCTGGGCGCGATGCTCTTCACACAGCGCCAGCATCCATCCAGGCTTGAGATCAATCATGCCGGGGCGACCGCAAAGAGCGCACACCTTGGAGCTCGCCACTTCGTCTTGGACCCTCATGGACATGATCTTTTCTGCAACATCCGGATCCCTGTCGACAGCGCCCTCGGCCAGCTGGTAACAGACACGCGCCTGCCCGAACTTCTCTTTGACTTGCCTCCAATGGAAGCCGCGCTTGTCATCGCCCAGCTCCTGGTCGATATCGGCGCACAACTGGGCAAACAGGCTGAACCAGCCGCGAGAGAAGCTCATGCTGATTTGGGGTCCAGCAAACTGGTAGGGATAGAGTGCCTTGAGTTCTTTGGGGTTTTTCATTGCGGTGGTCTTTCAAGAACAGATTGAAGGTGGGCGGCGTCGGTGGCGGTGAAGCCGGTCCCGTGCTGGGTCAGGATCAAGTGAGGACATCCCGGGCTGAACAGCCAGGGCACGTCATCGATCGCTATCCACGGATGCCCAGGGCGATGGGTCGCCAGCCAGGCCCGGCATTCGCTTTCGCGCACATGCTGGGCCGCAGGCTCCACGGGGAGCCTGGGCGTGATCGGTGTGCAGCCCACCACACGCGCGGCCATGTCCTCGCAGAAGAATCCCCGCAACGCCTGCAGCGGATGGTGTTCACGCCAGGAGCTGCTGATGACGATCTCCACAGACGGATGGCGCCGCAATACGGACTCGATCAAGGGAAGGCAGGTGAACAGTTTTTCCGTCTTGCAGACCTCGCGATGGGTCACCCCGTCAAAGTCCAGAAACACGATGGGTGCTGATGGCATGGGTCGTCCTCTCAAGTCGTTCGCTCTAAGCGATTGATTTGCATGGATATTTTTGAACGACATTCGGACGAGTTGCGGCGCGGGCGGGCCGATTACTTCGCTCTCAGGTCAATGCAGAAAGCGGTCGTTCGTTGGTTCGGTGTCATCACCGTCCAGAACGGTTGCTGGCAGGTCACGCTGCACCAGGTGTCTTCGCCCATTCACCAGCGCTCGGGCATAGGCCTGTTCCAGCGCCTGGATTTGCTCGCGCGGCGTGAGATGCGCCAATGGGGTGACAACGCGCCGGTCGGGGGGAGCAAAAGCCGTGAAACGGGTGTGTACGGCTGCGGCCACCGTCTGCGCCAGCTCGATCGCCTGTTCGGCTGTCGGCGACTGGATCTGAAAAATCCGGAAACGGGACTGGATCGGCGCGGGCACATGCAGCAAGTCGTTGGCGGTAGCGATCCAGAACACGTGACTGGCATCGAACGTGATACCCGCAGAAATGTCCTTGATCGCCGTGGCCGTCACGGGCTCCAGCAAACTGTGCAAAGGCGCCAGGGGATTGCTGCTGCGGTTGGCGGTGGTCTTGTCGATCTCGTCCAGGAGCACGATGGGATCGGCGCGATCGTTCAGGCAGACCGCGTTGAAGACCAGGCCTGTTTCGGTGTTGCCCCAGTGCCTGTCCGAACCCATGAGGGCGTCACCGGTGACAGACGAGTCCAAACTGTGGCGATGGATGGGTCGTTCCAATGTGCGAGCCAGCTCCAGCGTGAAGTGGGTCTTGCCCACACCAGGCGCACCGGCCAGCAAGATGGGCGGCAGGCGCACCGGCTGGTCCAGTTCCTGTGCCAAAAGGATCTGCCCTTGGATGAGGTCGATCACTTCCCCGAAGTGCGGTTGCTGGCTTCGCAGGGCACGCAGCCCATCCAGCGCGCGATCGGCGGCGCACCGGTTGCCCACGCTGCGAAACGCACCGCGCTCCTTCAGCTTCAAGAACAGTGCCTGGTCCCGCTCGCGCATCTGCTTGTCCGGTGAACCTGCAGCTTGTTCGAGGAGTTTGATGGGCTCGTCCCAGGCGTAGGCCTGGACCTGGCTGAGAAATCCCTGGCGCGGGCCAACCAGACTTTGCCGCTGTTGGTCGTACTGGGCCTGGAGCGCGTCACGCTCGTCGGGGATGGAAAACGGGTTCGTGGACTTTCGGAGGGTGGACGCGTAGGACTCGGACAGGTTTTTGGTTGCCTCTTCTTCACGCAGAATTGCAGCCTTCCTTTCCTCTCGATGGGCAGTTTCTTGCTCAAGAGCGACTTCAGCGCGCTGCTTGACCAACTGGTCCATCTCCTCGGTGACTGGGAGGATGACCGTGACGCAGCGGCTGCGGTCGACATCAAAAACAACAAGCTGACGCTCGGTAAAGGCCGGAAACTCCTGATCGGGTGCGTGGGCGATTCCCTGTTGGGATTTCAACATGCTGGGCTCCTGGTTGGAGCCCGGCCGGTGCTTTGTGTTCTGCCCTGGCTCCTTGTTGATTCACTGGGTGACAAGGTGGGCTGAACGCAAGACCGCTAGCGTCGCGGTCGCAGCAGCACACCCCAGCGGGTGCTTATGCACACGGTGGAGGTGTTGGTGTTCAGGGAAATGTGCTGCGACATGGGTGAAATGATGCGGGAAAAGTGGGCAGCTCGCAAGCGATCGATGCGGCAAGTGTTGTTTGTAGACGGCTGTCAGTTTCCGCGTAAATCTGGTGTCGGCATCAAGCCGGACGTAGTCACCCGCGACAGTCGGCGGACTGCTTTGAACTACCTTTGAATCGAATGGGGGATGCCCGTTGTACAGGGCACAGACGTGTCCTGGGCGTGC
>NZ_JAUSOO010000087.1 GCF_030656115.1 Hydrogenophaga sp. | reverse complement strand
GCTGACCGTTGCGTACTTTGACGGGCTGGGGTTACCAAGACTGTCCTGACCTCAAACTCTCGAACCGCCCGGTGCGGACCCGCATGCCGGGTGGTGTGGCAGGGGTGCAGCCGATAATGGCTGCCCCCTATGCCGATGGTGGTCGATTTTCGTCACACGGGCGGCTGTGGACACTGGGGTATATTGCCGTTGATCGCAGGTTGCCGTTGCGGCCATAAGCCGCGTGGTGGGCTTGTCCGGACCGAAAACCGCCTGTTCTAGAGAAGGAGTTGAACCCATGTCTGCTGCGCTATGGATTTTTCTGGCTGTGGGCCTGCTGGTTTTTTTCTGGGCGGTCGGGGCCTATAACCGTCTGGTTCGGTTGAAAAACGCCATTGCCAATGCCTTTGGTCAGATCGACGTGCAGCTCAAGCGCCGATACGACCTGATTCCCAACTTGGTGGAGGTCGCGCGCAAGTACCTCGCTCACGAAGCGCAAACGCTGGAAGCCGTGATTGCCGCCCGCAACCACGCCCGCGCAGCCGAACAAACTGCGGCGGGCAGCCCCCTGAATGCGGGCGCGCTGGGTGCTCTCGCGGGTGCTGAGCAGATGCTCGGTGGCGCGCTGGGGCGCTTGTTCGCGGTGGCTGAGGCCTATCCCGACCTCAAGGCCGACCAGACCATGCGCGAATTGAGCGAAGAGCTGGCGAGCACTGAGAACCGGATTGGTTTCGCGCGCCAGGCCTACAACGACCACGTGCTCGAATTCAACGACGCTGCGGCCCAGTTCCCCACACTGATCGTGGCGCGGTTGTTTAACTTCACGACCCAGTCGATGCTGGCATCCACCAGCAACGAGGTGGAGCGCCAAGCTGTCAAGGTGAGTTTCTGAGGTGCATCTTCGCAGGCGTGACGGGTTGAGGTACTGGCGTGCTGATTTTTGAATCGCAGCGCGAAGCCCGCAACGCAACGCGCAAGCTGTTGTTCGCGTTTGTGCTGACCGTGCTGTTGCTGGTGCTGGCCATCAACGTTGCGCTGGCCGTGGCATGGGGCTTGACCTGGGGTTTCTGGACGCCGGGCGAGATGCGTTTTCCCCGCTACTTTTTTGAAGTCAACACCGGCGTGGTGTTGCTGTTTGTGTTGGGTGGCTGGTGGGTTGAAACCTCCCGTCTTGCCGACGGTGGTGGCCAGCGACTGGCCGAGCAGATGGGCGCGCGCCCCGTGCAGCCATCGTCCGACTTCGACGAGCAGCGGTTTCGCAACATTGTTGAAGAAATGTCGGTGTCGTCGGGTATGAAGCGGCCGCAGGCGATGGTGCTGGCGCGCGACCCCAGCATCAACGCTTTTGCCACCGGTTGGGACGAAGACGACGCCGTGGTGGCCGTGACCCGGGGCGCGCTGGACCTGTTGTCGCGCGACGAGCTTCAGGGCCTGGTGGCCCACGAGTTCAGCCACATCCGGGAGGGCGATACCCGGCTCAACATGCGGCTCATTGGCATGGTATTCGGCCTGGAAATGCTGTACCGCATGGGCCAGCAACTGTTTGAACCCGATGAAAAAGACCGGCGCATGGTGGCTGCCCTGCTGGGTTTGGCCATCATGGCGGCGGGTTGGCTGGGCTGGGTGGCGGGCCATGCCTTGCAGGCCGCCGTGTCGCGCCAGCGCGAATATTTGGCCGATGCGCGTGCTGTGCAGTGGACCCGCAACCGCGACGGCCTCGGTGGTGTGTTGCGCAAGATCATGAGCCAGCAGCGCGCCGGGGTGGTATCGCACCGCGTCGGCTCCATGGTGCAGCACCTGCTGTTGGTGTCCGACGAGGTCGGCACGGTGGCCCATTGGCTCGACTCGCACCCCACGCTGGAGCAGCGTATACGCCGCATATATGGGCGAGCCATGGGCCCGCTGCCTCTGACGCGGGAAGATGAACGGCCGAAGGACGGTGATGGGACTTCCGTAACCTCCACATCTGCAGACGAAGGCCCTGGCTGGACGCTGATTTGAGTCCGGGATGGCCAGCGGTGTCCGGTTTGCGCCACACTCCCGGGTCTGAACCATGGAATTGCCAGTGACCGACCCAGCCCGCTCATCGCCCTCTACACCGTCTCGCTCAGCTGTTGCGCCCCAGGGCGCTGCCCGCTTGACTCCCAGTCTGGCTGCCCAGTTGCGGCATACCGCACGCTGCGTGCTGGCGGTGGAGCAGGGCCGCTCGCTCAGTGACGTGATGCCCCAAGTCAACGCCGAGCTGCGACCCGGCGTGCAGGCGCTCACCTTTCATGTGTTGCGTCACCTGGGCACGGCGCGAGCGCTGGTGGGCAAGTTGGTGCAACGCAAACCCGAGCCTGCGGTCATGGCTCTGCTCAGCAGCGCTGTGGCGTTGCTGTTGGACGGACCGAGCGCAGTGGTCGCCGATGGCACGCCCGTCACACAGCCGGTTGGACCGCACTACGAACCCCACACCGTGGTCAATCAGGCGGTCGACGCCGCCCGTCAGGACCGCAGCACCCAGCGCCAAGCCGCATTTGTCAACGCCTGTCTGCGCCGTTTTCTGCGCGAGCGTAAAGCGCTGCTCCACAGCGTGGCCCAGCTCCCGGTGGCGCGCTGGAACCACCCGGTCTGGTGGATTGAGCGCCTGCAACGCGACCACCCCGAGCACTGGGCGGCCATTCTGGAGGCCAACAACCAACCCGGCCCCATGACCCTGCGTGTGAACCGCCGCAAGACCACCCGCGCGCGCTACCAACAGGCGCTGCAAGCCGTGGGCGTGGCCTCTACCCCGGTGGGCAGCGACGGCCTGGTGCTGGATGTGCCCCAGCCGGTGGAGCGTCTGCCGGACTTTGCGCAGGGTCATGTGTCGGTGCAAGATGCGGCCGCGCAAATGGCGGCCATGCTGCTGCTGAACGGACGGGCCTGGGCGCCCACCGACCGGGTGCTGGACGCCTGTGCCGCCCCGGGTGGCAAGACCGCGCACCTGCTGGAGCGGGCGGACCTGGATCTGCTGGCGCTGGATGTGGACGAGCGGCGCTGCGAGCGCGTCCACGACAACCTGCAGCGCCTGGGTTTGCAGGCCGAGGTGCGCTGTGCCGACGCAGCACGCCCTGCCAAGTGGTGGGATGGCCGCGCTTTTGACGCCATCTTGCTCGACGCACCCTGCACCGCTTCGGGTATCGTGCGCCGGCACCCAGACGTGCGCTGGCTGCGCCGCGCCTCCGATGTGGACCCGCTGGTCGCCATCCAGCACACCCTGCTGGAAGCCCTTTGGCCTCTGTTGAAACCCGGTGGCCGTCTGGTGTACTGCACCTGCTCGGTGTTCCGAGCCGAAGGGGCGCATCAGGTCGCAGCGTTTCTTGAGCGCCACACCGACGCCGTGTCTCGGCCCTCTGCCGGGCATTTGTTGCCGGGTTTGGCCGCTCCGTTGGGGGAGTTCAACGACAATCCTCCCGGTGGATACGACGGTTTCTATTACGCCCGCATCGACAAGGTCCAGCCTTGATCGGCTGCTGTGGGCCGCGCGCATGACAGACGTGCAGCGCGTGCTGCGTGCTCTGGTGCTGGCCATTGGCCTGGCCTGGCTGGTGCTGACGCCAGCCCGGGCCTACGAGCCTGAGATTTTGCAGATGGGGGTGCAGCGCACACCCGAGGCGGTGTACCTGTCTGCCCGGCTCAAGCTGGTGCCCGCTGCTGCCGTGGAAGATGCGCTGCTCAAAGGCGTGCCGCTGTACTTCGCCTGGCAGGCCGATGTGTACCGCCAGCGCTGGTACTGGTCCGACAAACGCATGACCACTGCGCTGCGCACGCTGCGTCTGGCCTACCAGCCCCTCACGCGCCGTTGGCGTCTGAGCCTTTCAACCGACACAGGGGGTGTGACGGGTACCGGCTTGCAGTATGCGCTGCACCAAAACTTCGACAGCCTCGCCGAGGCCCTGGCCGGCGTTGGCCGCGTGTCCCACTGGAAGGTGGCCGACGCGGCGCGCCTGCAGTCCGAGGACAAGTACCGCGTTGAATGGCACTTTCGGCTCGACCTGTCCTTGCTGCCACGCCCATTTCAGATCGGCATGAGCAACCAGCCCGAGTGGGACATTGCGGTGCAAAAAGTGCTGCGGGTGCCGATGCAGGCTGAGCCTGATCCGTTCCCCGACAGCGCCCCCGATCTGCTGCCGAGCGATCCACCGGGAGAGTCGGTCGCCGCAGAACCCGGGCGCTGACCTCCGCCGGTGCCGACCGAACCCGATTTTTTGCCTTGAACCCCATCGAAACCCTATCGTCGCGCAAGAAAACCGCTGCCTTGCGCTGGGCCGTGGTGGTGGGCCTGGTGTTCATGACCGGGTTGGGCATGGTGCTGCTGTTCCTGCTGACTCTGGCCACGCGCAACCGGATTTTCTACGAACAGAACTTCGCCTGGCTGGTCGGTATCAACGCGGCCGTGGCGGCGGTGCTGGTGGGCATCATCCTGTGGCTGGCGGTGCGCCTGGCGGTGCGCTTTCGGCGCGGCAAGTTCGGCAGTCGGCTGCTGATCAAGCTGGCCGGCATCATCGGGTTGGTCGGCATTTTGCCCGGCTTGCTGATCTACACCGTCTCCTACCAGTTCGTGTCGCGCTCCATTGAGAGCTGGTTCGACGTTCGGGTCGAATCGGCGTTGAGTGCAGGCCTCAGCCTGGGCCGCACCACGCTGGACACACTCAGCGCCGACCTGAGCAACAAGACCCGCATGGCCGCAGAAAGCCTGGCCCGTGTGCCCGACGCTTCGGCTGTGCTGGCACTGGAGCGCCTGCGAGAACAACTCTCAGCCACCGATATCGTGCTCTGGAGCGCCGCCGGGCAGGCGCTGGCCAGTGCGGGAACATCGCGCTTTGACATCTCGCCCAGCAGCCCTGGGCTGGCGCAGTTGCGCAACGTGCGTTCGGCTCGGGTGGTGGCGCAAATCGAAGGGCTGGAAGAGGGCAGCGATGGAGAGGCCGAGGCCGCCCTGGCCGCCGGGCAGGCTCGCATCAAGGTGCTGGCGCTGGTGAACGCCCCGGCCTTTGGCTTCAACACCGAGCCCCGCTACCTGCAGGTCATTGCCCCTCTGCCCGCTGCACTGGTGGCGGACGCCCTGGCCGTGCAAGTGGCCAACCGCGAATACCAGGAGCGTGCCCTGGCCCGAGAGGGTCTGCGCCGCATGTACATCGGCACGCTCACGCTGGCACTGTTTCTGGCCGTGTTTGGCGCGGTGTTGCTGGCGGTGCTGCTGGGCAACCAACTGGTGCGCCCGCTGCTGGTGCTGGCTGAGGGCATGCGGGAAGTGGCCGCCGGCAATCTGGCGCCCAAGCCTGCGCTGACCGCGCGCGACGAGCTGGCCGGCTTGACCCGCACCTTTGCCCACATGACACAAGACCTGGCGGACGCCCGCAGCGCAGTGCAGCACAGCATGGCTCAGGTCGACGCAGCGCGCGACAACCTGCAAACCATTCTGGACAACCTCACCGCAGGTGTGGTGGTGTTTGACGAAAACGGACGCATCCACAGCGTCAACCCCGGTGCGGCGCGCATCTTGCGTACACCGCTCGCCCCCCATCTGGGCCAACCCCTGGCCGAGTTGCCCGGGCTGGCTCACTTTGCTGCTGGCGTGCTGCAGCAGTTTGAGCGTTTTTTGTCCGATGACACCCCGCACGAAGGCGGGCACTGGCAGCAGCCGTTTGAACTCAATGCCAATGGCACCACACCGTTTGATGAAGGTATCACCCTGATTGCGCGCGGGGCCCTGTTGCCCAACCACGACCGCCTCCTGGTGTTCGACGACGTGTCGGACATGGTGTCGGCCCAGCGCGCCCAGGCCTGGGGCGAAGTGGCGCGGCGCCTGGCCCACGAAATCAAGAACCCGCTCACGCCTATCCAGCTCTCGGCCGAACGCCTGGCCATGAAGCTCGACGGCAAGGTGGCGCCCGCCGAACAGGCCATCCTCACGAAGTCGGTCAAAACCATCGTCGATCAGGTCGATGCCATGAAGCGCTTGGTCAACGAGTTCCGTGACTACGCTCGATTGCCTGCGGCGCAGTTGGCTCCCACCGACCTCAATGCGCTGGTGCGCGACATCTTGTCGCTTTACGACAGCGCCACGGTACCCGTTCGCCATGAGCTGGCCAACGACTGTCCGCTCGCCATGGCCGATGCCCAACAGGTGCGCCAGATGGTGCACAACCTGGTACAAAACGCTCAGGACGCAGTGGCCGCCAGCCCGGGCGCCGAGGTGTTGCTGCGCACCCGGTGCTCCGACTCGGGCCAATGGGTGCGCCTGTCCGTCATCGACCAAGGCCCCGGCTTTGCAGAGCACATCCTCAAGCGCGCCTTCGAGCCTTACGTCACCACCAAGCTCAAAGGCACCGGACTGGGGCTGGCGGTGGTCAAAAAGATCATGGACGAACACGGTGGCCGGGTCGATCTGTCCAACCGCTTGACCGACGGGCAAGTGGTCGGCGCTCAAGTGTCGTTATCATTCACAGTTGCTAATTGACAACACAAGCAGAGGGAAGCAGACCGCGCCATGGCAACAATTTTGGTCGTAGACGATGAACTGGGGATCCGGGATTTGCTCTCCGAGATCCTGAACGACGAGGGTCACACCGTCGAACTCGCTGAAAACGCCGCTCAGGCCCGTGCCGTGCGCGCCGTGCTGCGTCCCGATCTGGTGTTGCTCGACATCTGGATGCCCGACACCGACGGTGTGAGCTTGCTCAAGGAATGGGCCAGCAACGGCTTGCTGTCCATGCCCGTGATCATGATGAGTGGACATGCCACCATCGACACCGCTGTGGAGGCCACACGCATCGGTGCCACCGCGTTCCTCGAAAAACCGATCACCCTGGCCAAACTGCTCAAGGCGGTGGACCAAGGGCTCAACAAAACCATGCTCAAGACCAGTGCGGTGCTGAGTCCAATCAAGAACAGCCTCAACCTGGCCGCAGAGCTCACGGTGGAGTCGGCCATGACAGGGGGCACCCTGCCCGAGATGGCGCTGGACATTGGCCCTCAGTCCCTGCAGTCGTTCAACCTCGAAGGCCCGCTGCGCGAAGCCCGCGATGAGTTTGAAAAGGCGTATTTTGAATTTCACTTGGCCAAAGAGGCCGGCTCCATGACCCGTGTGGCCGAAAAAACCGGCTTGGAGCGCACCCATCTCTACCGCAAACTCAAGCAGCTCGGTGTCGATCTGGCCCGCAGCAAGCGCAATGCGCCCTGATCGATGTGTTGCCTCAAAATCGCTTAAAAATACTGCTATACTCTCGCTTCTGTTTGGCCCGGTAGCTCAGTTGGTAGAGCAGCGGATTGAAAATCCGCGTGTCGATGGTTCGATTCCGTCCCAGGCCACCAAACATTCAGAAAACCCAGCTCTCTACGTTGGGTTTTTCTTTGAGAGCCTTGCATGACTGCATTTTTTAAATACGGTCGCATCTTTCAAGGAAACGGTTTGCGGGATTAGCTCAGTTGGTAGAGCGATACCTTGCCAAGGTATAGGTCGAGAGTTCGAGTCTCTTATCCCGCTCCATATCGTTGCCCGTGCGGCTGCCCATGTGGCTCAGTGGTAGAGCACTCCCTTGGTAAGGGAGAGGTCGCGGGTCCGATTCCCGCCATGGGCACCAAGCGCCCAACACATTCAAAAGCCCGTTCGCTGCCGCGGGCTTTTTGCTTTCTGTGGTTTCACTCCAGAAGCCTCTCTCTCAAGTCGTTTACTCTAAGTAATTGACTTTTTGGGGGTTTTCGAACGGCATTCGGACGATTTTCGGCGCGGGCATGCCGATCACTTGGCTGACTTGGAAGTTGCCGGCTGCAAATCGAACGCAGCGGGCCATTTTCCGAGGGGGCTTTCCAGCGCCTGACGCTCACAAGCTTGGCCGCTGAGTTGGCATGTGCCTTCGGTGGTGAGCCAGTGGTGGGCGTGGCCCACACAGCCGGTTTGGCAAACGAGCTGGCGGGTCCATTCAGAATTCCCCAAGCGTGCCATGTCCCCTGCCCCCCGGCTTTGAATGGCGTTGCGTTGTGCGGTGGGCAGCTTGCTCGCCGTGCGCAGCGCCAGACCCCACAGCACCGCCGTGCGTGCCACGACCAATTGCCCGCGAAGCCGCAACACTTCGCCGCTCAGGGCTTGCAGTTGGGCTTCTTGGTCTGCCAGCAAACCCGACACGCGGGTTTGCAGTCGCCCCATGTGCCGCATCAAAACAGCGTGCTCTTGCACCACGCTCACGGGTGCCGGGTGGTTGTGTTGTGCCGGTGCACCGGGTGTCGAGCCTGCTTCTGGGTGGCGGTTGCGTATCCATTGCATCGCGGTCTGTGGTTGGGGCAGTGGGTGCATATGGGACTTTCTCAGTGCACCTGCGAAGCAGCGGCGTGCCACAGCCGGGTTTCTGGGAGCAGGTGGTTTTCGGTGCCCAGCACGGTGGCTGGCGGGGGCTCGGTGGCGTTCACCAGTGCGTCCCAGTGCAGGTGCATGCGTTGCACCACGGTGCGGAAATTGGGTGTGAGGTCTGGGTTTTGCCCGAGGAAATACAGGTTGGACCGGATCTTTTTGGCCATGAGGATGCGCTGGCGGGCGCAGGCGCTCTGGGCGTGACCGGTCATGAGCGCCAGCGTGCCGGCGAGCATGGCCTCGGCGCAGGGCATCACATATTCTTCGTCGTTCGGGTCGGTGTTGGGGTGCATAGCAGTCTCCGGTCGAGGGTGGGCAGCACGGCAGGCGTGCACGGGGCTGGCTTCCTGTTGGTCTGTGGCTTCGGTGACGAGTGGCAGGTGGCTGGTTTGATGAATATTAAATGAGAACCATTCTCAATAAATGGATTTTTAACAATATTTTTCAACTGGGGTGCGACCGCCACACCGCGATCACCGTTGGCATAAGGGGCACCCAAGATCGGCTGCACTTGGACACACCACCCGGCACGCGGGTCCGCACCGGGCGGTTCGAGCGCTTGAGGTTCTTGGCGGGGTCTTTGACAGAGCGTTGCTTTCCATTCCGCGCTGCGCCATTCGCCCAGGGTATCCCGGTCACCCACCCTCGTCCGGCCCTTGGGGGTTTCCACCCAGCCTTGAGGGCCTCGCACGTCCACTGCGACGACTTCTGCTGGCGTTTCGCTGCGGCTTGCACCGTCGTTGCCTTTTGAGGTCGCAAAAACTTTGCGGGCCCATGCCCGGTGCCCGTGCGCCATTGCGCTTTGCTTCGATCGTCGTGCTCAACCCGTGGCGGGACTTGCAGCTTCAGGCGTGCGCCCATATCGGGCGCCCATCGGCATAGGGGGCAGCCATTATCGGCTGCACCCCTGCCACACCACCCGGCATGCGGGTCCGCACCGGGCGGTTCGAGAGTTTGAGGTCAGGACAGTCTTGGTAACCCCAGCCCGTCAAAGTACGCAA
>NZ_JAUSOO010000081.1 GCF_030656115.1 Hydrogenophaga sp. | reverse complement strand
CATCAACACTTCGACGCCAAGCGCACCATCACGCAGCAGCAGCAGGGTGGCGGCCGGGTGCGCGGTGACCGGCTCTTTGCGGGGGTGGAGTTGCAATGTGGGGCGGGCCATGGGCAGTGTCCTTTGGGCGTGGGTGGGCTTCAGGCGCTGGCCGAATGGGTGCGCAGCAAGGCGTCCAGTGTGCTCTCCAGGTGCGCGATGGAGTTGCATTCGCGCGCGATGTGGCAATACGGTGCGTAGCGCTTCATTTCCGAGTCGCCCAGGCCCCAGAACGAGGTGGGCTCGGGATTGAGCCAGATCACCCGGCGCGCGCGCTCATAAAGCTGCTTCATGACCTCGACATGCGCCTCGCCGCGGTTGTTGCGCGCGTCGCCCAGGATCAGCACCGTGGTGCGGCGGTCGATGTCGCCCAGCAATTGTTCTTCAATATCGAGCAGGGTTTGACCGTAGTCGGTGCCGCTGCCGCCCACGGCCTGCATCACTTTGTCGACCGCTTGCTCGACCGGCAGCAGCTCGAAGGTGTCGCTCACGTCCACCAGGTGGTTGGTGAAGGCGAAACTGCGCACGTCGCTGACCTGCTCGCCCAGGCTGTGCAGGAACAGCAGCAGAAAGCGCGCGTACTGGCGCACCGAGCCGCTGACGTCGCAAATGGCCACCACGCGTGGCCGGTCCACCACCTTGGAGCGCCAGAAGGTCTCGAACATCACGCCGTCGTAGGCCGCGTTCTTGCGCTGGGTCTTGCGGAAGTCGAGCTGGCCGCGCACCCGCTGCTTCTTGCGCCGCGAGTGGCGATCAGCCAGCCGCTTGGCGATTTTGCTGACGATGACGGGCATGCGCGCGAAATCGCGCTTTTCGATGTTGGAGAGCTTTTGCGTTTGCAGGAAGTCGTCGTGCAACTGGCGCGTCGGGGCCGTGCCGAAGAGCGCGAGTTTGCGTTCGACAAAATTGCGAACCTCCTCGAACAATTTCTTGCGCGCCAGTTCAAGCTCCTCGGCGCGCTCGGGCGCCAGCGTCTGGCGTTTGGCGTCAGA
>NZ_JAUSOO010000078.1 GCF_030656115.1 Hydrogenophaga sp. | reverse complement strand
CGGGTCAACTCGGCTCGCTCTTCGTCGGTCAACACAATCTCGGGGGCAACTCGCACTGGCTCTCTCCATTTGCTCGTAGTAGAGCATTGGAAATGCACTCGTAATATAAGTTCCATCAAGAATCAAACACTACACTAGCGGGCTGAGGGCCGCGTCAGCGCTGGGCGGGATCGGGTGACAGCACCCGCTGAGCCCACGCCGGCAAGGGCTCAGCCTGCCAGACAAAGGCACCCGCACGCAAGCGCGCCACCAGCCGAGGTGGCTGAAACGCTTCGCCAGCGGGTTGGGATGTGTCGTACAGCAACGCCAGATCTGCCCGGCGCACCGCCACACCCAGGTGGCGCACCGTGCGCGGGTAGCGCGCCAAAATCCGCTCGGGCGCCACCGGGTGGCCACCCTCCTCCACGCGCCGGCTCACACGGCCCAGCAGTTGCTGCGGGTCGTCAACACACACCACCAGCAGCACCACAGAGAAACCGGCTCGCCGGGCTGCGGCCATCAAGTCGAGCTTGGAGGTGTGCGAAAACACGGTTTCGCTGGCGAACGAAAGCCCCTTGGCCAGGCATTCGGCCCGCCGGGCGTCAGCCCACGCGCGGGCCTGCAACGAGCGCGCCTGCGGATCTGCCAGGTGCTGCAAATGCGCCGCCTCGTACAGGTCAGCGTTCACAAATTCCGCTGCAACGGGGATCAGACGCCCTGCCACAGCCGCACGGTAGAGGGTGGATTTGCCAGCGCCGTTGGGACCGGCCAGCAAATAGAAAACCGGGGCTGGCACGCCTCAGGCGGTGCGGCGGGAATCGGGCAATGCGCGGCGGTTGGCCAGCACCGTTTCGCGCACCGCCTGCGCCAGGCGGCCGCTTGTTTCGGCCGCCAAGAAGCGAGACTCAATGGCGTCCACCGATTCGTCTGCGGTCCCAACCGCGCGCTGGCGCGCGTCGTACAGGGCAATCGCTTCGCGCGCCTCTTGCACCGTCAGCCCGGTTTCGTCGGCAATGCGCCCCAGCGTGGCCCAATATTCGATCTGACCAGCGACCGAACGGCGCTGCGGCTGGGCGGCTTCGCGGGCCTGCTGGACCAGGGATGCGGACAATTTCACGGAAGCAAACGGGCTGGATGATGCGGCCATGATGAACTCCTTTATGGCGCATTTTGCGCCACTCTACCCATTTCTGCAACAACGGCATAATTCTCAACGAACAAGCCAACAGCACAGAAAAACAGCATGAGAAAACAGGGAACCGTGGTTCGGTGGAACAGCGCCAAAGCCTTCGGATTCATCAAAAGCGACCAGACGCCCGCCGACATCTTCTTTCACATCCGCGACTTTTCGGGTGCCCCGGGGCCCACAGAAGGGCTGCAGGTGGGCTTTGAAGAAATCCATGTGGGCGGCAAAGGCCCGCGGGCCATGCAAGTTCGTCCGCTGACCGGCGACGAACGCCCGGGCCACGCCCAGCCGCCTGGCCGCCCGCGACAGGCAGACCAACCGGGCAGCCGCGCCCCAGCACGGACCGGCACAAGCCGGCGCGCGCCAGCAACGGCACGCCATGCTCAGCCGGTTGGCCCGGTGTTGGCGCTCATGCTGGTGTGGCTGGTGCTGCTGGTGGCTGGCGCATTCACCGGTCGTTTCACCTGGTTTGTGTTGCCCGCTGCGTTTGCGCTGAACCTGGTGACCTTCTACACCTACTGGCAAGACAAACACGCGGCCCGCCAAGGGGCCTGGCGCATCAAGGAAGACACCCTGCACCTGCTGGGCCTGGCTGGCGGGTGGCCAGGCGCCTGGTTTGCCCACCAGATTCTTCGGCACAAATCGAGCAAGCCGGCTTTTCGCGCGGTGTACTGGGCCACGGCCATCTTGAACACCGCCGCCTTGCTGGCTTGGGTGGCGCTGCCCTGGTTTCAGCGCTGAACCGCAAACGGACGGCGCCCAGGCCCTGCCCGCGAAAAGAGGCCGGCGGGGTCAGCCGGGTTTGCGTTTCGCGGCACCACCGGTCTGCCGAGGTGGCAAGCCCGTGTGCTGGGTCAACATCTGGCCTTTGCGGGGCTGAACGGGTTTTGCCCCAGGCTTGACCACCGCCGCCGCCCGCTCGCTGGCTTTGCCCAGCGGCGTGCTGTTTTTACGGCGCGCGCTCTGGTAACTGCCGTCGGTCATCGGCTGGAAGGTGGGGATCAGGTGGTGTTTGCCGTTGCCGATCAGGTCGGAGCGGCCCATGGCCTTGAGGGCTTCGCGCAGCAGCGGCCAGTTGTTGGCGTCGTGGTAGCGCAAAAACGCCTTGTGCAGGCGCCGGCGCTTGTCGCCACGCACAATGTCCACCCGCTCGGCGCGCTCGGGGTCGCGGCTGATGCCCTTGAGCGGGTTCATGCTGCTGTGGTACATGGCCGTGGCGGTGGCCATGGGGCTGGGGTAGAAGGTTTGCACCTGGTCGGCACGGAAACCATTTTTCTTCAGCCACACGGCCAAGTTCATCATGTCTTCGTCGCTGGTGCCCGGGTGGGCAGCAATGAAGTAAGGGATGAGGAACTGCTTTTTGCCCGCTTCTTCGCTGTATTTGTCAAACAGCTGCTTGAACTTGTCGTAGCTGCCGATGCCGGGCTTCATCATCTTGGACAGCGGCCCGCCTTCGGTGTGCTCGGGCGCGATCTTCAGGTAGCCACCGACGTGGTGCTGCACCAGCTCTTTGACGTATTCGGGGCTTTTCACCGCCAGGTCGTAGCGCAGGCCGGAGCCGATCAGAACCTTCTTGATGCCGCGCAGCTCGCGAGCGCGGCGGTAGATCTTGATCAGCGGGCCGTGGTCGGTGGTGAGGTTGGAGCAAATGCCGGGATACACGCAGCTAGGTTTGCGGCAGGCGGCTTCAATTTCGGGGCTTTTGCAGCCCAGGCGGTACATGTTGGCGGTGGGGCCGCCCAGGTCGGAAATGACGCCGGTGAAGCCTTCGACCTTGTCGCGAATGTCTTCCACCTCTTTGATGATGGATTCTTCTGACCGGCTCTGGATGATGCGGCCTTCGTGCTCGGTGATGGAGCAAAAGGTGCAGCCGCCAAAGCAGCCCCGCATGATATTCACGCTGAAGCGGATCATTTCCCAGGCGGGGATCTTGGTCGGGCCGTCGTGCTTGCCGTGCGCGTCGGCGTAGGCCGGGTGCGGGCTGCGGGCGTAAGGCAAGTCAAACGCGTAGTCCATTTCCGCGGTGGTCAGCGGAATGGGGGGCGGGTTGATCCAAACGTCGCGGGCTACTGAGCCCTCGCCGTGCGCCTGCACCAACGCGCGGGCATTGCCGGGGTTGGTTTCCAGGTGCAGCACGCGGTTGGCGTGGGCGTACAGCACCGCGTCGCTCTTCACCTGCTCGTAGCTGGGCAGGCGGATGACGCTGCGGTCTCGCGGGGGTGCCTTGCGCTTGCTGACCAAGGCCGGGTTGGGCATGAAGTTCAGCGGCTTGATCGCCGGGTTGACCTCTGGCGCGGCCGATCCGCCCTCTTCCTTGGTACACGTCTGGCCCTGCGCCTGTGCCTGTTCGCTGGTGGTCAGGTAGGGGTTGATGTGGTCTTCCACCCGGCCTGGCATGTCCACATCGGACGAATCAATTTCGATCCAGCCTTCGGCCGTAGGGTCCCCCGGACGGCGCACGAAAGCCGTGCCGCGCACGTCGGTGATCTGGGCGATGGGCTCGCGCGCAGCGATGCGGTGCGCCACTTCCACCAGGGCGCGCTCGGCGTTGCCGTACAGCAGCAGGTCGCATTTGGCGTCCACCACGATGCTGCGGCGCACCTTGTCGCTCCAGTAGTCGTAGTGGGCGATGCGGCGCAGGCTGCCTTCGATGCCGCCGAGGATGATCGGCACGTCCTTAAAGGCTTCGCGGCAGCGCTGGCTGTAGACGATGGCCGCGCGGTCGGGGCGTTTGCCGCCCACGTCGCCGGGGGTGTAGGCGTCGTCGCTGCGGATTTTGCGGTCCGCCGTGTAGCGGTTGATCATGGAATCCATGTTGCCCGCGGTCACGCCCCAGAACAGGTTGGGCTTGCCCAGCGCCTTGAAGGGCTCGGCGCTTTGCCAGTCGGGCTGGGCAATGATGCCGACCCGAAAACCCTGCGCTTCGAGCACCCGGCCAATCACGGCCATGCCGAAGCTGGGGTGGTCCACATAGGCGTCGCCGGTGACCAGAATGATGTCGCACGAGTCCCAGCCCAGGCGCTCCATCTCGGAGCGGCTCATGGGCAAAAACGGCGCTGTACCGAACCGCTTGGCCCAGTAAGGGCGGTAGCTGGTGATGGGCTTGGCAGCGCGCGCGAAAAAAGAGACGTCGACGGGGGCGTTCATGGTGCAGGTGAAAAGTGAGCGAGAAGTGTACGTTTTTAGCCTCCGCACAGGTAAATCAAGGTTAAAACGCCCCCTGACGAGCACCGTGTGGGTACCGGGTCAACACAGGCGGCGGCCCGGCCATCCAACGCACGGGCCACTGGGCACATGCACCGCTTATTTTTCGGCCACCAGCCGCGCCGTTATCCTTCAGGGTATGTACGCCGGTTATTTTGGTCTCAAGCAGGCCCCGTTTTCGATTGCCCCGGACCCGCACTACCTCTATATGAGCGAGCGCCACCGGGAGGCGCTGGCGCATCTGCTGTACGGCATTGAGGGCGGTGGCGGCTTTGTGTTGCTCAGCGGCGAGATTGGCGCGGGCAAAACCACCATTTGCCGCTGCTTTCTGGAGCAACTGCCCCAGCACTGCAACGTGGCCTACATCTTCAACCCCAAGCTCACCGTGGGCGACCTGCTCAAGACCATTTGCCATGAGTTCCAGGTCGCGGTCGAGCACGAGGGCCAGGGTCCGGCCACCATCAAAGAGCACCTGGACCCGCTGAACGACTACCTGCTGCGCAGCCACGCGGCCGGGCAACACAACATTTTGATCATCGACGAGGCGCAAAACCTCAGCACGCATGTGCTGGAGCAATTGCGCTTGCTGACCAACCTGGAAACGAGCGAACGCAAGCTGTTGCAAATCATCCTGATCGGGCAGCCCGAACTGCGCCAGATGCTGGCCCAGCCCGAGCTGGAGCAACTCGCTCAGCGCGTGATTGCGCGCTTTCACCTGGGTGCGCTGAACGAGGCAGAGACGCGCCAATACGTCCAGCACCGCCTGGGCGTGGCGGGCTTGCAGGGCCCGTTGCCGTTTTCAGACGAGGCGCTGCGCCGCGTGCATGCCATTGCACGTGGGGTGCCCCGGCGCATCAACCTGTTGTGCGACCGCGCGCTGCTGGGGGCTTATGCCACGGGCCAGGCGCGGGTGGAACGCGCTGTGGTGGACCAGGCGGCGACCGAGGTGTTTGAGTCGGAAGCGCTGGCGCCCAGCCCCACTGCGGCAGCGGGCAAAGCCCTGCGCCAGCGCCTGGGCACCCTGGCGCTGGGTGCGGTCGGCGGTGCCGCTTCGGCGGCGGCGCTGTTTGCACTGTGGACGGGCGGCAGTTTGGCCCCCGCACCCGCTGCGCCAGAACCCACACCCGCCACCCTGCCCAGCGCAACGCCAGCCGCCGTGCCAGCGCCAACACCCCCGGCTGCGGCAGCCACCGAGCCCGCCCCCGAACAGCCCACCGCAGCTCCGGTGCCACCCGAGCCCACCCTGGGACTCCCCCCGCTGGATGCGTTGTGGCGCAACGAAGCCCCGGCCCTGAGCCAACTGGGCAGCCTGTGGGGCACAACGCTGAGCGGCACCGAGCCTTGCGAGAGCGCACAGCGCCAGCAGTTGCAATGTTTTCGCATCGGTCGCATGACGCTGCACGGTCTGCGGCAGATGGACCGCCCCGCCGTGCTGTTGCTGCGTTGGCCCGGGCAAGGCACTGGCTGGGCGCTGCTGAGCGCCATCACCAGCGAAACCGCCACTTTGGACACAGCCAATGGCCGCTGGCGCATGCCACTGACCGCGCTGGCCGACATCTGGCGCGGCGACTATGCCACCTTGTGGCGCACGCCGCCAGGCCAGCAAGGCCGTTTGAACAACGGCAACAGCGGCCCGGCCGCCAACTGGCTGGCCCAACAGCTGCAGCAGCTGCAAAGCAGCGGCCAGATCGCCGCCGATGCGAGCGATTTCTCGTCGCGCATTCGCGCCTTTCAGCGCAGCCAGGGCATTGATGGCGACGGCCTGGCCGGCCCCATGACCTTCATGCTGATCAACCGGGCCAGCGGGGTGGACGAACCCCGCCTGGGCCAGAATTGAGCCGGGACCGAACCCCGCCCGCCTGCGCCGCCCCGCCCGACCCGACACCCCAGACCTGCCGATGTCCTACATCCTTGATGCCCTCAAACGTGCCGACGCCGAACGCGAGCGCGGCCATGTGCCCGGCCTGCACACGCACAACGTGCAGCCCAGCGCGGCCACGCCGCCACGCACAGGTGGTCCCACCACCGCCTGGCTGCTGGCTGCGGTGGCCGCCGCCGCGTTGGGCGGGGCTGCCTGGTGGTGGATGACGGCGCCAGCGCCCAACCCCAGCGCGGGCCCACACAACCCGGTTGCAGCGCCCGTGCCGGCGAAGCCCACCCCGCCAGCGCCGCTCACCGCAGCAGCGCCCAGCCCCACGCCCAGCGTTCAGGCCACCGCCAGCAGTGCGCCATCGCCAGCGGTGTTGCCCCTGTTGGCACCCGCTCCCCCGGCCCCGCCGAGCCAACCGGCCCGCCCAGAAGCAACGCCCCCAGCCGCCAGCGCGCCGCCAGCAACAAGCAGCGCCACAGGCACCGCCGCCGCGCCCAAGTCCACGGCAGAAGCCCCTCCGCCCGCCCCGGTGCGCAGTTTTGCCGAACTCTCGCCGGAAGCCCGCGCCCAATTGCCGGTGGTGAATGTGAACGGCTCTACGTACTCACAAAACCCGGCCCACCGCATGCTCATTGCCAACGGCAAAGTGGTGCAGGAAGGACAAGAAGTGGCACCCGGCCTGGTGCTGGAAACCATCGGCCCGCGCAGCGCCGTGCTGAACCACCGGGGTCTGCGCTACAGCGTGGGCTATTGAAACCACGCCGTTGTTGAAACCCCGTCACCCACCCCCATGAACGCCGCGCCAGACCGTACCACCCCACCTGTTTTGCAAGCCCGCAACCTGCGTTTTGGCTGGCCCAACCGCCCGCTGTTTGACGGGCTGAGCTTTGACCTTCCCCCCGGCCTGAGCCTGGTACGGGGCGACGACGGCTGCGGCAAAAGCAGCCTGATCCGCTTGATAGCGGGCGATCTGGCCCCCGAGTCGGGCACCCTGAGCATCCACGGCACACGGCTGGACGCACAGCACAGCGCTTACCGCCAACAGGTGTTCTGGATCGACCCACAAACCGAAGCGCACGACGCCCTCAGCGCTGCGGGCTATCTGGACAGCCTGAGCCAGCACCTGCCCCGCTTCAGCGCCGACGTGCTGGCCGATCTGGTGGCGGGCTTCGCCCTCGAACCGCATTTGAACAAGCCGATGTACATGCTCTCAGCGGGCAGCAAGCGAAAGGTGTGGCTCAGCGCGGCATTCGCGGCGGGCACACCACTGACGCTGATCGACCAGCCCTTTGCCGCGCTGGACGCGCCGTCGATGCGGCTTCTGACCGAGCTGCTGCAAGACGCCGCCAGCCACCCCAGCCGTGCCTGGGTCATCGCGGACTACGAAGCCCCTGCCGGTGTCGAGCTGGCCAGCATCATCGACCTCTGAAACCCAACGCCCCGGTGGGCAGCGTCAGCGCCCGCCCAGGCCCATGCCGCGTGAAATCACTTCCTTCATGATTTCGTTGGTGCCGCCGTAAATGCGCTGCACGCGCGCATCGGCGTAAGCCCGGGTAATGGGGTATTCCCACATGTAACCGTAGCCGCCAAACAGCTGCACGCACTCGTCCATGACCTTGCACTGCAGATCCGAACACCAGTACTTGGCCATGCTGGCGGTGGCGGTGTCGAGCTGGCCCACCGCCACCAGCTCGCAGCATTTGTCCACAAACACCCGGGCCACCTGCACTTCGGTCTGCATTTCGGCCAGCTTGTAGCGCGTGTTCTGGAACGCGGCCACAGTCTGGCCAAACACCTTGCGGTCTTTCACATAAGTCACCGTCCAGTCGATCGCGGCCTGCGCCGCCGACACCGCACCAATGGCGATTTGCAGCCGCTCCCAGGGCAGCTGCTCCATGAGGCAGATAAAGCCCTTGCCTTCCATGGCCGGACCGCCGAGCAGGTTCTCTGCCGGCACGCGCACGTTGTCGAAGAACAGCTCGGACGTGTCCTGCGCCTTCATGCCCAGCTTCTTCAGGCGCTTGCCCTTCTCAAAACCGGGCATGCCGCGCTCAATAAGCAGCAGGCTGGTGCCCTTGGCGCCTGCCGCCGGGTCGGTTTTGGCCACCACGATCACCAGGTCGGCGTGCCAGCCGTTGGTGATGAAGGTCTTGCTGCCGTTGAGCAGGTAGCTGCCGTCGGCTTGCCGGATGGCGGTGGACTTCACGCCCTGCAGGTCGCTGCCCGCGGCGGGCTCGCTCATGGCGATGGCGCCCACCATGGCGCCGCTGGCCAGCAGCGGCAGGTATTTTTGCTTCTGCGCCTCGGTGCCGTAATGCAGGATGTACGGCGCCACGATCTCGCTGTGCAGCCCGTAGCCGATGCCGCTGAACCCAGCGCGCGCCAGCTCCTCCATCTGCACCACCGAATACAGCTTGTCGGCGTCCGATCCGCCGTAAGCCTCGGGCATCGTCATGCACAAAAAGCCGTTCTCGCCGGCCTTGTTCCACACGGCGCGGTCCACATAGCCCTGCTCTTCCCAGGCTTCGTGAAAAGGAGCGATTTCCTTGTCCATGAAGCGGCGAAAGCTGTCGCGAAACGCTTCGTGGTCGGCGTTGAAAAGGGTGCGGTCGATCATGGGAGTTGTCTCGGTGGTTGTAAAAGGGAATAAAGGCCCGCGCTGCCAGCAACTGGTTCAACGCGGCATCAACTGGTAATAGTCAAACCCGGCGCTGCGCCCGCCCAGGCAACTGGCGAAGAAGTCTTCAATCCCGCGCCACATGGCCAGGCGGTTGCGCCACTTGCTGATGGAGTGGCCTTCGTTGTCAAACAGCAGGTAGTCCACTGGGTGGCCGCGCTGGCGCAGCGCCGCCACCACGTCGTCGGAATCCTGTCGCAGTACGCGAATGTCGTTGGCACCGTGGATCACCAACAGCGGCGCGCTGATCTGATCAAGGTAGGTCACCGGAGAGTTGCGAAGCATCTCCGCCCTGTCGACCGGGTTGTCCACGTCGCCATAGGTGCGGGTGAAGTAGTGGCGGTTGCGCCAGAAGGCGGGCCAGCTCTCCATCGTGCGCGGCCAGTTCGCCACACCCACCACATTGACGCCACAGCGGTAGTTGTGCGGCTTTTGCGCCAGCTGCGCCAGCACCGAAAAACCACCGAAACTGCCGCCCATCACGGCCAGGCTTTCAGGGTCTGCTATGCCCTGGTCCACCGCCCATTGCACGGCTTCGGCAATGTCCTGCTGCAGGCGGCCATTGGTTTCCCGCTCAGCCGCCCACAGGTGTTCACGCCCATACCCGCTGGAACCACGGTAGTTCACCTGCATCACCGCGTAGCCCCTGTTGGCCAACAGCTGACGGGCGTTGTAAGTGGCAGGTTGCCAGATGTCGCGCACCCAGGGGCCGCCATGGATGTCAACCACCAGCGGCACCCGCCTTTGAGCACCGCGTGGGCGGATCAGGTAGCCCGCAATGGCGCGGCCATCAGACGCAGTGAACTCGAAGGGCACCGAGGGCGACAGCGTTTTTTCCGTGTCCACAAAGCGGGTGTTGAGCCGCTCCACCTTGCCGGTCTGCCGGTCCCAAAGCAGCTCGGCATCGTCAAAGTCGCTTTGGCTGCGAAGCAGCACGCGCCGCCCAACGGTGTCGCCACCATTGCGGCGTGCCAGCACAGGCTGGGCGTTGATGAGCCCATCGCTGAGCGCTCGCGCCACAGCGCCCTGCACCGCCTGGCCGTAGGCGGTATCCAGGTAATGCGCCTCTGGGTAGCCCGGCGCCACCACATAGCCGTTCGGCCCACCGGTTCGCCCCTCAAACAGCGTCTGGCTCAGGTCCACGCGCGGGTGTTCGGCCAGCACCTGCTGGACACCGGTGTCCAGGTGGAGTTCGACCAGCACCAGCTTGTCGCGCCCCAGGTTGGAGAGCACCCAGGCACGGCGGGCCTGAGTGTCTATGCGCTGCACCCAGAAGGTGTCGAACCCGCCCATGGTTTTCATCACGCGCCACCTCCCGTCGGGCGCCAGAAGCTCGAACACGCTGTCGGACCCATCCGGGCGGGCGAGTTGTCGAATCCTTCCCGCCAGCTGGCCCTGGGTGTCGATGAGCCAGTGCAGAACCAGTCCGTCGTTGCGAGACACCTCGCGCAAGGTGCGCGAGGCGGCATCGGCCTCATACAGGTCAAAGGATGCTTTGTCGCGCTGGTTGTTCGCCAGGAAAAAGCGCGCGCTGCCCTCGGGGCCCATGCCCACCACAAAGCTGCGCACATCGCGCGGCAGTGATAGCGCCCATGGCGCCAGCTGGCTCAGCTCGGCGTCCTGCACGAACAGGCGCGTGTTCTCGTCACCCTGCTCGTCCTTGCTGAAAACAAAGTGGCGGCTGTCAGGCAACCAGTTGTAGTAGCCCCCGCGGCGCCCCTGGTTGCCCACCGCGTAGGTGGTGGTAGCCCCGGCCGCGTCCACGCGGCGCACCGCCAAACCCGTATCCAGCCCCACGGTTTGCGACCACAGCAGGCGCTCGCCGTTGGGTGCCATCACGAAGCCGCCGACCCGCTCCGCATTGGCCACGAACTGCCGCACGGGCAGCAACGGCGCCAGTTGTCCCGCATCGGCGGCTGTGACGAGCGCCGGGTGCCTGGGAGGTGACGTGCAAGCGGTCAGGGCGCTGCCCAACACCATTGCGCATGCCGCGCGCGCCAAATGCCTTCCAACAGATGTCATCCACATGGTTTCCCTCCCCGGGTGTTTCGTTGCACGCAGTCTGCCCGATTCAGCAGGGCGTGCGTTCAAGGTATTTCAGAAATCTATGTCTCCATTTTTACAGAGCGTTTGCTTTGTGAAAGTCTATACTGGTTGAATACCAATGGCCAGTCTGGTCAGTGACACAGGAGTGACTCCATGAGCGAAGCCTTCGTTTACGACGCAATCCGCACGCCGCGCGGCAAGGGCAAGAAAGACGGCAGCCTGCATGAGGTGAAGCCGGTCAACCTGCTGGCGGGCCTGCTCACCGAGCTGCAGCACCGCAACGACCTCGACACCGCTGCGGTGGACGATGTGGTCATGGGCGTGGTCTCACCCATCGGCGAGCAGGGCTCGGTACTGCCCAAGGTGGCCGCGCTCAAAGCCGGCTGGGACTGGCGCTGCTCGGGCGTGCAGATCAACCGCTTCTGCGCCTCGGGCCTGGAAGCGGTGAACCTGGCCGCCATGAAGGTGAAGAGCGGCTGGGAAGACCTGGTGGTCGCTGGCGGCGTGGAAAGCATGAGCCGCGTGCCCATTGGCTCCGACGGCGGTGCCTGGGCGCAAGACCCGGAAACCAACAGCGCCACGCTGTTTGTGCCGCAAGGCATCGGGGCCGACCTGATCGCCACGATGAGCGGTTTCAGCCGGGCCGACGTGGACGCGTTTGCGCTCGAATCGCAAAAGCGGGCTGCGGCCGCACGCGCCGCCGGGTACTTTGACCGCTCGGTGGTGGCCGTGAAGGACGCGCTGGGCCAGGTGATTCTGGCGCAGGACGAATTCATCAAACCCCACACCACGCTGGAAGGTCTGGGCGGGCTGAAGGCCGCCTTTGAGCAGCTCGGCGCCATGGGTTTTGACTCGGTGGCCCTGCAGCGCTACCCACAGGTGGAGCGCATCCACCATGTGCACCACGCGGGCAATTCGTCGGGCATTGTGGACGGGGCGGCGGCCATCCTGATCGGCTCTGAGGCCGCTGGCAAGCAGCACGGCTTCACGCCGCGCGCCCGCATCGTGTCGGTGGCGCTCTCAGGGGCCGACCCGACGATCATGCTCACCGGCCCCATGCCGGCCGCGCGCAAGGCGCTGGCCAAAGCGGGCCTCACCATTCACCAGATCGACCTGTTCGAGGTGAACGAGGCCTTCGCCGCCGTGCCCATGAAGTTCATGCAGGAAATGGGTGTGCCGCACGAGAAGGTGAACGTCAACGGCGGCGCGATCGCGCTGGGGCATCCGCTGGGTGCCACGGGCGCGATGATTTTGGGCACGCTGATTGACGAGCTGCACCGCCGGAATTTGCGCTACGGCCTCGCCACCCTCTGCGTCGGCGGCGGCATGGGCATTGCCACGATTGTTGAACGCGTCTGACCGACAGCGGAGAACCGAAACATGATCACGAAAACCATCCGCTACGCCCTCGACAACGGCATTGCCACCATCACCTTTGACGAGCAGGGCTCGCCGGTCAACACCATGTGCCTGCAGTGGCAGGACGACCTGGACGCCATCGCCGCGCAAGTGGTGAAAGACAAGGCCCAGCTCAAGGGCATCGTGCTGACCTCGGCCAAAAGCACCTTTTTTGCCGGCGCCGACCTGAAGGGCGTGATGCGCTCGACAGCGGCAGACGGCCCGCGCGTGTTCACCGAAATTGAGCGCATCAAACGCAACTTTCGCACCCTGGAAACGCAGGGCGTGCCGGTGGTGAGCTGCCTGAACGGCGCAGCGCTCGGCGGCGGCTGGGAGGTGGCGCTGGTCGGGCACCACCGCATCGCCGTGAACAACCCCAAGGTGCAGTTTGGCCTGCCGGAGATCACGCTGGGCCTGATTCCGGGTGGTGGCGGCATCACCAAAATGACGCGCCTGCTGGGCCTGATGGCCGCGCAGCCCTACATCCTGGAGAGCAAGCTCTTCGGCCCCGAAGAGGCGCTGAAGATCGGTGTGGTGCACGAACTGGTGGCCACGCCCGAAGAACTGATGCCACGCGCCCTTGCCTTCATTGAGGCCGCCCAGGGCAAGCCCGAGGCCTGCCAGCATTTGTGGGACCGCAAGGACTACAAAATGCCTGGCGGCACACCGAGCAACCCCAAGATCGCGGGCATGTTGAGCGTGGCCCCAGCGGTGCTCAAGCAAAAAACGCGCGGCCTCTACCCCGCTCCTGAGGCAGCGCTGGCCGCCATGGTGGAAGGCGCCATGGTGGACTTTGACACCGCCATGCGCGTGGAAAGCCGCTACCTGGCCGCGCTGATGGTCAGCCCCGTGGCCAAGAACATGATCAACACTTTCTTCTTCAACCTGAACGCCATCAAGGGCGGGCAGTCGAGGCCGAAGGACGTGCCGCGTTACCAGCCGAAAAAGGTGGGCATTCTCGGCGCCGGGATGATGGGTTCGGGCATCGCCTACGCGCAAGCCACCAAGGGCATCGCCACCGTGCTCAAGGACGTGAGCCTTGATGCCGCCGAAAAAGGCAAGTCCTACACCGCCAAGCTCACGCAAAAGCGCGTAGACAAAGGGCAGATGGGTGCCGACAAGCAACAGGGCATCCTGAACCTCATCACACCGACCGCCAGCGCACAAGACCTGGCAGGCTGCGACCTGATCATTGAAGCCGTGTTTGAAAACCGGGAACTCAAGGCCCAGGTGACCCAGGAAGCCGAGGGCATGCTGGCCGAGGGCGGTTTCTTCGCCAGCAACACGTCCACCCTGCCCATCTCGGGTTTGGCCCAGGCCAGCCGCAGTGCGAACAAGTTCGTCGGCATCCACTTCTTCAGCCCGGTGGACAAAATGAAGCTGGTCGAGATCATTCGCGGCCAGCACACCGACGACGAAACCGTGGCGCGCGCCTACGACTACGTGCAGGCGCTGGGCAAGCTGCCCATCGTGGTGAACGATTCGCGCGGCTTTTACACCAGCCGCACCTTTGGCACCTTTGTGATGGAAGGTGCGGCCATGCTGGTCGAAGGCATCCCGGCGCCGGTGATCGAACACGCCGCCATGCAGGTGGGCATGCCCGTGGGCCCGCTGGCCGTGCTGGACGAAACCGCGCTGTCGCTCTCGGTGCATGTGCTCGACCAGACCCGTGCCGACCTGGCCGCCGAAGGCAAGACCTACACCGCGACACCGGGCGAGTTGCTGGTGGAGCGCATGGTGAAAGAATTGAAGCGCCCGGGCCGCGCCGCTGGCGGCGGCTTCTACGACTACCCCGCCGGGCAGAAAAAGCAGCTCTGGCCCGAGCTGAAGACCCTGTTCGAAAATCCTGGCGTGGCCTGGGATCTGCAGGACGTGAAAGACCGCATCCTGTACCGCCAGGCGGTGGAAACCGCACGCTGCCTGGCTGAGGGCGTGCTCACCAGCGTGCACGACGGCAACATCGGCTCCATCTTCGGCATTGGCTTCCCGGCCTGGACCGGTGGCGCCCTGCAATTCATCTACAGCATGGGCATTGAACCGTTTGAGCAGCGCTGCGGCGAACTGGCCGCCCAACACGGCCCGGGGTTTGCCTTGAGCGCCGAGGTGAAAGCGGCCCTGCGACAGCACCAGCCGGTGTACTGAAGTCGCCGTCGTCCCACCGCCATCCACCTACGCGGTTACACTTTTCCAGCAGCCGGCGGACACCACCATCCGCCGGCTTTTTGACGCACCCCAACACTTCACCACCATGAAACGACTCGACGGAAAAATCAGCCTCATCACCGGCGCAGCACAAGGCATTGGCCTGGCCACCGCGCTCAAATTTGCCCGCGAGGGCGCAGTCGTCATCGTCTGCGACGTCAAACAAACCGCCGTGGAAGATGCCGTCAAGCAATGCGAGGCGCTGGGCGCCCAGGCCATGGGTTTTGTGATGGACGTGACCCAGCGCAGCATGGTGGATGCGGTGGTGGCGCAGGTGCTGGAGCGCTTTGGCCGCATCGACGTGCTGGTGAACAACGCCGGTATCACCCAAGATGCACGCCTGCAAAAAATGACGCTGGAACAGTTCGACCGCGTGATCGATGTCAACCTGCGCGGGGTGTTCCACTGCGCCCAGGCCGTGGCCGACAGCATGACCGCCCAGGGCAGCGGCGTCATTCTCAATGCGTCTTCGGTGGTCGGCATTTACGGCAACTTTGGTCAGACCAACTACGCCGCCACCAAGTTCGGTGTGATCGGCTTCACCAAAACCTGGAGCCGCGAGCTGGGCCCCAAGGGCGTGCGCGTCAATGCCGTGGCGCCTGGCTTCATCGCCACACCCATTCTCAGCACCATCCCGGAAAAAGTCATCAGCGAGATGGAACACCGCGTGCCCTTGCGCCGTCTGGGCCAGCCCGAAGAGATTGCCAATGTCTACGCCTTTCTGGCCAGCGACGAGGCCAGCTACATCAACGGCGCGGTGATCGAGGTCTCGGGTGGCATGTCGGTGTGAGATGAAAGTCCCCCTGCGCCGCTTCGCACCTTCCCCCCTGCTGCGCGGGAAGACACAACCTGTGGCCGGGCGAAGCCCGTTCCACGGGAACCCTGGGTGCCACGCTGGCCGTCCTGCCGCTTGGGTGGTGTTCAACCATGGCTGAGGACCTCTACCGCCCGCGTTCGCGCGCCGACCTGTTCTGGTCCTTCACCTGGCTGGCCCTGCAGGGCTTTGGCGGCGTGCTGGCGGTGGTGCAGCGTGAGCTGGTCGAGAAAAAGCGCTGGATGACGCGCGAACAGTTCATTGAAGACTGGGCTGTCGCGCAAATCATGCCGGGACCCAACGTGGTCAACCTGTCTCTGATGATCGGTGGCCGCTACTTCGGTCTGCCAGGCGCGGTGGCCGCGCTCGCGGGCATGTTGGCAGCGCCGCTGGTCGTTGTGCTGCTGTTGGCGGTCCTGTACGGCAGCGTGGCCGAGACCGCGATGGCTCAAAACGCCTTGCGCGGCATGGGCGCCGTGGCCGCGGGCCTGATCACGGCCACGGGCATCAAACTCATCGGCGCACTGGACAAAAATGCCATGGGCATCGGCCTGTGCATCGCGTTGGCCGTGCTCACCTTTGTGGCCATCGCGCTGCTGCGCTGGCCCCTGCTGTGGGTGCTGCTGGGCGTTGGCGGAGGTGCTTGCCTGTGGGCCTACCGGGTACTGGCAGCGGTGCACACGCTCAAGGCGGACGAGACATGAGCATGCAGCCCACACTGGCGAACTGGGTGGACTTGTTCGGCCATTTCGCATCGCTGTCGCTGCTGGCCGTGGGCGGAGCGATCACCACCGCACCCGACATGCACCGCTACCTGGTGCACCAGAATGCCTGGCTGAGCGATGCCCAATTCAGCTCGTCCATCGCCCTCTCACAAGCTGCGCCGGGGCCCAATGTGCTGTTTGTGGCCCTGCTGGGGTGGAATGTGGGGCTCAATGCCGGCGGGGGGCCAGGCGGTGGCGCTGTGGCCTGGGCACTGGCGCTGTTGGGCGTGCTGGTGAGCATGGTGGCCATCCTGCTGCCGTCTTCGGTGTTGACCTACACCGCCACACGCTGGGCCCACCACAACCGAGAGTTGCGCGCCGTGCGCGCCTTCAAGACCGGCATGGCGCCCATCGTCATCGCGCTGCTGATCGCCACCGGCTGGCTGCTGACCGGTTCACACGACCACCCCGCCCGCGACTGGCCGCTGTGGCTGCTCACCGCTGTGACCACGCTGCTGGTGTGGCGCACCAAAATTCACCTGCTGTGGCTGATTGGTGCGGGTGGTTTGCTGGGGGCCCTGGGCTGGGTTTGAGCTGCACAAAAGTCGGTTTCAAGGGTGCACTCCAGAACCTGCGTGCAGCCTGCTGCGCCATGCGGCCCTGGCTCAGCGCGGGTTCTCGAAGAACACCGCGTTGGTGTAGTCGCTGATCTCGAAATACACCTTCTTTTCACCAGGGTCGGCCAGCATGTTCAGGTTTTCGTCGAGCACGCCATAGCCAAACCGGTAGGCACGGGGCTTGCCGTCGTCGGTACCCAGCGCGGTGCTGATCTTGTCGATCTTGAGGAAACGGCGCACCAGTTTGTCACCGGCATAGACCTCCAGCACGCCGTTGGCGCCGGTCCAGTTCTGGATTTCGCGGCCCAGCTTGTTTTGCTGCTCCTGGGTGCAGGCAGCCAACAGCGCCGATACCAGCATCAACGACCACAAGGCCGGACGCAACGTTTGAATGGTTTTCATGGGTTTCAACAGGGGTTTTTCAGGTGCGCTGGCGCAGCGCTTCGTACAGACACACACCGCTGGCCACCGACACGTTCAGGCTTTCTACGGCGCCCTGCATGGGAATGCTGACCAGCTCATCACAGGTCTTGCGCGTGAGTTGGCGCATGCCCTCGCCCTCGGCGCCCAGCACCAGCGCAGTAGGGCCTTTCAGATCCACCTGGTACAGCGTCTTGGGTGCGTCGTCGCTGGTGCCGATAACCCAGATGTTGCGCTCCTTGAGTTCACCCAAGGTAGGCGGCAGATTGGTCACCATGAATTACGGCTTGGTCTCGGCCGCGCCGCTGGGCACCTTGGCCACGGTGGCGTTGTTGCCCGGCGCGTGGTCTTTGGGCGCAATCACGGCGTGGGCACCCGCACCGTCGGCCACACGCAAACAGGCTCCCAGGTTGTGCGGATCGGTGATGCCGTCCAGCACCAGCAGCAGCGGCACCGTGCCCTCGGCTTCCAGCTTTTCCAGCAACTCATCGAGCGAATGCACCTGGGCCAGCGCCTCCACGCGCGCAGCCACACCTTGGTGACCGTGGCTGCCCGCGAGCTTGGCCAGGCGCAGGCCGTCGGCCTCGATCAGCCGCACCCCAGCTTCACGGGCCCGGTCGAGAAACTGGCGCATGCGCATGTCGCGCCGCGTCGGCTCGTAATAAATTTCAATAACAGATTTGGGCGCGGTTTTGAGACGCACGCCCACGGCGTGAAAGCCGAAAAGCACTTTGTGTGAAGACATAGCGGGCGATTATCGCCGCCCCACTGCAGCAAGCCGCTCAGTCCACCACGGCTTCGGCCACCACCTGCCCGGCTTCGATGGTGATGCGGTGCTCGCAACGCTGGGCAATGGCGCGATCGTGCGTCACCAGCACCAGCGTCGTGCCCAGTTCGCGGTTGAGCTCAAACATCAGCTCCATGATCTTGCCGCCGGTGGCAAAGTCCAGACTCCCCGTCGGTTCATCGGCCAGCAACACCGCTGGCTTGACCACAAAAGCCCGCGCCAGCGCCACACGCTGCTGTTCGCCGCCCGACAGCACCTTGGGGTAGCTGCCCAGCCGCTCGCCCAGGCCCACGCGCTGCAGCATGGCCGCCGCCGTGGCGCGTGCATCGCGCCGGCCAGCCAGCTCCAGTGGCAGCATCACGTTTTCCAGGGCCGTCAAATTGCCCAGCAGCTGAAAACTCTGGAACACAAAACCCACCTTCTGCGCCCGCAGGGCCGCACGCTGGTCTTCGTTCATGGCGAACAAATCGACCCCGTCGATGTGAACTGTGCCGCTGCTGGGCGTGTCCAACCCTGCAATGATGGACAGCAGCGTGCTCTTGCCGGAACCAGAGGCCCCCACAATGGCGGCGGTTTCCCCCTTGTTCAGGGAAAAATCGATATCGCGCAAAATCGTCAAAGACCCCGTGGAGTCGGTGACCGACTTGAACACGTGCTGCACAGCAATCATCACATCGGGCATGGAAGGACTTTTCAAGTTGAATCGACGTCACTTTATCGCGCTGGCCCTGCTGGCCACCTCAATGGGGTTTTCAGGCACCACGCTGGCACAGTCCGCGGCACAGGCTGCGAGCAGCAAAACGGCCTCACCGCCCGTGGTGCTGGTGGTGGGCGATTCGCTCAGCGCCGAATACGGACTCAAGCGCGGCACCGGCTGGGTCGCCCTGCTGGAACAGCGACTGGGCAAAGAAAAAGTGCGCGCACAGATCGTCAACGCCAGCATCAGCGGCGACACCACATCCGGCGGCCGCTCCCGCTTGCCAGCCCTTTTGAAGCAACACCAACCCGCCGTGGTGGTGATTGAACTGGGTGGCAACGACGCCCTGCGCGGCCTGCCCTTGGGCATGACGCGCGACAACCTGGGCCACATGGCCCGCATCTCGCGCGAAGCGGGTGCGCGCGTGCTGTTGCTGGGCATGGAAATGCCACCCAATTACGGCGCCAAATACGGACAGGAATTCCGGGAGGTTTTCTCCGGCGTTGCGCACACCGAAAAAGCCGCGCTGGTGCCCTTTTTCCTCAAGGGCGTGGGCGACCTGAAAGACCCGACCCAGCTGTTTCAGGCCGACCGCATCCACCCCAACGAAGCCGCGCAGCCCATCATGCGTGACAACGTGTGGCCCGCCCTGCGCAAGCTGCTGCCCAGGTGAGTCCCCCTGCTCTGCCAGACACCGTTTGCGGCTGGGCTGAAGGTCTGCCGCGATAATCCAGCATGCCCGTTCAAACACTGCCTGCCTGCGACGCTCTGACCCGCCTCGCCGATTTCGACACCATCATCGACGCCCGAACCGAAGACGAGTACGCCCTCGACCACGTGCCCGGTGCCATCAACTGGCCCACGCTGGACAACGCAGAGCGCATCACCATCGGGACCATGTACAAGCAGGTCAATGCGTTTGAGGCCAAAAAACGGGGTGCAGCGCTGTCGGCGCGCAACATTGCGGCACACATCGAGCGCAACGTGCTCGACAAGCCCCGCCAGTGGAAGCCCTTGGTGTACTGCTGGCGTGGCGGCAACCGCAGCGGCGCACTGGCCACCATTCTGGGTGCCATCGGCTTTCAGGTGACCTTGATCGAAGGTGGCTACAAAGCTTGGCGCGCAGCGCTGGTGGACGACATTCCTCGCCTGGCCCAGCGACTGCACTACCGCGTGGTCTGCGGCCCGACCGGCAGTGGCAAAACCCGTCTGCTGCACACACTGACCACCCAGGGTGCCCAGGTGCTCGACCTGGAAGCACTGGCCAACCACCGCAGTTCGGTGCTGGGCCACATCCCTGGCATGGAGCAACCCAGCCAAAAACGTTTTGACAGCCTGATCTGGGACGCATTGCGTCAGTTGGACCCGGTGCGCCCGGTGTACGTGGAGAGCGAAAGCAAAAAGGTGGGCAATGTGCGCGTGCCCGATGCCCTCATTGACGCCATGCGCCAAAGCCCCTGCATCGACCTGCAGTTGACAGATGCCGAGCGCGTCGCGCTGCTGCTTGAGGACTACGATTTTTTCGTGACGGACAGCGAGCACTTTTGTCGCCGTCTGGAAGCCCTGACCGAATTGCGCGGCAAGGCGGTGGTGGGTGGCTGGATAGACCGCGTGCAACAAGGGCAGACGCCCGATGTGGTGCTGGAACTGCTGACCCAGCACTACGACCCGATGTACGCGCAATCGATCGAGCGCAATTTCAGCCAGTTCGGGCATGCCCTGCCCTGCCGATTGCCCAACCGATCGGCCGAGTCGCTGATCGAAGCGGCGCGCCAACTCATGGCCAGCGAGGCTGCGACAGCAAGCCCTTAGGCACCTGCCGCAGTACCGTCAGCCAACACAGCCAATTCAAGCAGGGTTGGCAGGCCCCTCACCGCTGGCAGGTGCTGCGCCGGTGGTGTCAGCGTCGTCGGCCGATTGGCCTTCCGGCGCATCAGGATCGTCATAGCGCTTGCCGGCAGCCTTCGCCTTCAGCTTTTCCTCTTTTTTCTTTTTCTTGGCGAGTTCGCGCTGGCGTTTTTCGTATCCGTAATTGGGAGTGGCCAAAGCAGTCTTTCTTGTCGGTTGTTAAATAAATAGGGTTCAGGAAAAAGGTCAAGCCGACAGAGCGGGCAGTGCCTGGGACAGATCGGCTCGCAGGTCGTCCACGGCTTCCAGACCCACTGCAAAGCGTACCAGACCGCCAGCATGCGGCCAGGGCGTGGTGCGAATGGACGGCACATCGTACGGCGCGCACAGACTGATGGGGCCAGCCCAACTCCAGCCGAGTTTGAACAAACGCAGGCTGTCGCAAAACGCGTCGATCTGGCACGGCGCAATGCCGGAATCAAACACCACGCTGAACAGACAAGCGGCGGCCTTGGCATCGCGTTGCCACACGGCGTGACCGGGCGACCCGGCCAAGGCCGGGTGCAACACCTTCGCCACACCAGGCTGCCCTTGCATCCAGCGGGCCAACCCACGCGTGGCCGCATCTTGTGCAGCGTAACGAAGCGCCATGGTGTTCAAACCGCGCAACACCAGCTCGGTGTCGTTGGCGCTCACGCCCAGCCCCAACCGCATGTGCGTCATCAACACCTGTTGGTGCAAGGCTTCGTCGCGGGTCACCACGGAACCCATCAGCACATCGGCCCCGCCGCTGGGGTATTTGGTGAGGGCCTGCATCGAGATGTCGGCCCCCAACTGGAACGCGTTGAACGCAATGCCCGCCCCCCAGGTGTTGTCGAGCGCCGTCAAAATGGGACGCGCACCGGTCCGGGCGGTGTTGGCTTGCTGCACCACCGCCACCAAGGCTGGCAGATCGGGGAACTCCAGCGTGATCGACCCCGGCGCCTCCAGCCAGACCAGGCGGGTGGTCGGTCCGATCTTGTCGGCCAAGTCAGCGGGGTTCTGTGGGTCGTAGTAGCGGTGCGTGATGCCCCAGGCGGCCAGCTCCACATGGGCAAACGCCTTGTTGGGGCCATAGGCGTTGTCGGGAATCAACAGCTCGTCGCCCTGGCGCAGAAAGGCCATGTCCACCAACGCCACCGCCGAAAGACCACTGGGCACCAGCGCACAAAACCGCCCACCCTCAAGGGTGGCAATACGCTCTTCCAGAATGAAGGTGGTGGGGGTCCCGTGCAAACCGTAGGTGTAGCCGCTTTTGTCTTTCCACTCCCGCGTGCGCAGGGCATGCACGTTGGGGAAGATGACCGTCGAAGCCTTGTGAACGCCAGGCGCCACGGCTTCAAAGCCCTCAGGCGGACGGTACGCGTGGTGGATCAGCTGGGTGGCAAGCTCGGTCATGAACAGCAGGCAAAGAGTTTCCCGCCGAGGCGCAGCGGATGCAAAAAATGGGCACCCAAGGCGCCCTGCGGGTGTTTCCTCAAGGCGTGCAGTCCACGCTGCAGCGGCAATAGCGCCCTCAAAGTTTCCACTTCTCCAGCAACTGCGCCGGGCGCATGCTGTCGTAGCCTTCGAACGGCTGATGAATCCAGGGGTTGGTGGGCAGGTATTCCACCGAATAGTCGGGCGTGAAGGTGGAAAGCTCTTTGGTCCAGATGACCGCGCTGCGCAGCTCGGTGATGGGTGCGTAGTTGTTCTTCAGAAGACCGATCACCGCTTTGAGCGTGTGACCGGAGTCGGCCAGATCGTCCACCAGCAGCACTTTGCCCGCGATCTCGCCTTTGGGTGTGGTGATGTAGCGGGCAATGTCCAGATCGCCCTGCACCTTGCCAGCCTCGGCACGGTAAGAACTGGTGGACATGATGGCCAACGGTTTGTCAAAAATGCGCGAGAGAATATCCCCCGGACGCATGCCGCCGCGCGCCAGACACAGAATGGTGTCAAATTCCCAACCGGACTGGTACACCTTGAGTGCGAGCTTCTCGATCAGGTTGTGGTACTCGTCGTAGGAAACGTAGAGGTGTTTTCCGTCTTCGGTCAGCATGCAAGCTCCGGGTGGAATAGGGGTTGTGGATTTTGCACGAAACAGGCACCCGCGGCCATCAGGCGTGGTACGGGTGGCGAATCAGGATGGTGTGATCTCGGTCGGGACTGGTGGACACCACATGGATGGGAACACCCGTGGTTTCCTGAATGCGATCGAGATAGCGCTGGGCATTGATCGGCAGCTTTTCGTATTGCGTCACACCCACCGAAGAGTCCGACCAGCCCGGCAAGGTTTCGTAAATGGGCGTGCAGCGTGCAATGTCCTCGGCGCCCATGGGCAAGATGTCGATGGTTTCACCATCCAGCTCGTAGCCTGTGCACAACTTCAACTCGGTCAGACCGTCCAACACGTCCAGTTTGGTGATGCACAAACCGGTCAAGCCGTTCACCTGAGCGGAGCGCTTGAGCAAAGCCGCGTCAAACCAGCCGCAGCGGCGCGCGCGACCGGTGGTGGTGCCGCGTTCTGCACCCACCGTGGACATGTGCCAGCCCGGCGTGCCTTCTTTGTCCCACTCCAGCTCGGTAGGGAATGGGCCCCCCCCCACGCGGGTGCAATACGCCTTGGTGATACCCAACACATAGTGCAGCAGACCCGGGCCCACGCCCGCACCCGCTGCGGCGTTGCCAGCCACGCAGTTGCTGGATGTGACAAACGGGTAGGTGCCGTGGTCAATGTCGAGCAAGGTGCCCTGAGCGCCTTCAAACAGCAGGTTGATGCCCGTCTGGTGTGCTTCGTTGAGTTCACGCGAGACATCGGCGATCATGGGCTTGAGCAACTCGGCCTGCGCCATGGCTTCGGCATACACCGGATCAAACTGGATCGCACCGTCTTTCATGTAGGCAGCGATTTTTTCATCCCACACCATGCCCGCAGAACCCAGGTAGGTGGTCAGCAGGTGGTTGTGCAGGACCAGCAACTCCCGCAACTTGGTGGCAAAACGCTCGGGGTATTTCAAGTCCTGCACACGCAAGGCGCGGCGGGCAATTTTGTCTTCGTAGGCCGGGCCAATACCGCGGCCGGTGGTGCCGATTTTGGCGGTACCGGCTTTTTCTTTGGCGGCTTCACGCGCGATGTCAATGGCCGCGTGAAACGGCAAAATCAGCGGGCAAGCTTCGCTGACCCGCAAACGCGAACGCACGTCGACACCCGCCTTTTCCAGACCGTCAATTTCTTCAAACAATTTGCCCACCGACAGCACCACACCGTTCCCGATGTAGCACTTGACGCCTGCGCGCATGATGCCGCTGGGGATCAAATGCAAAGCGGTCTTCACACCGTTGATCACCAAGGTATGGCCTGCATTGTGACCACCCTGGAAGCGCACCACGCCTTGCGCGGTTTCGGTCAACCAGTCGACCAGCTTGCCTTTGCCTTCGTCACCCCACTGGGTGCCAACCACGACCACGTTGCGCCCAGGTACGGCGGCACTGTTGCTGCTTTTCATCATTTTTGGGTTTCCATTTGAATGTTCCGGACGGTCCATGCGTTTGCACGAGCAGGGTCTTGTACCAACTCGCGGTCGCAGTGAAATTCATCGACTTCGTGTTCGTGACCAGGCAGGACACACACCACGGTGTGGCCTTGTGAGCGCAGAGCTGCCACGGCTTCGCGCAAGCCTGCATCCATGCCCCAGGGCGCACGGATCGCGGCCACCAAGGCACGAGGGGATACCGTTGACACCAACTCCTTCAGATCCAGGCTGAAGCCCACGGCGGGACGCTTGCGCCCAAACACAGCCCCTACCTCGTCGTAGCGCCCCCCACGAGCCAACTCAACCGACTGACCTGCCCGACCCTGCTGGCCAACTGCAAACAGGGCAAAACGCATGCCCGTGTAGTAGGCGTAACCACGCAAATCCGCCAGATCAATGGACACACCAAGTCCTTGGGCGTGACCAGCCAACCAGTGCAGATTGTCGAGTGCGGCGTGGAGTTCGGCAGAAGGCTGCAGGACCTGGCGCGCTTCATCCAATACCGCCACATCGCCAAACAGGCGTGGCAGTGCGCACAAATCATGGCGCACAGCAGTTGGAAGGTCGCGTGCCAAGGCATGCAGTTCGGCCACATCCTTGGTCGCCAAGGCCGCGTGAATTTGCAGCACCCTGGCCGTGCTCAACTGCACAGGCGACAACACGGCGTCAATAACCCGCACATCCGCCATATCCAGCTGCAATTGGCTCACGCCTGCGCTGTGCAGGCAGGACTGGGCAAGTTCAATCACCTCCAAGTCGGCCTCTAGGCCCGAATGACCATAAATTTCAGCCCCAAACTGCAGCGGCTCACGACTGGCCAGTGGGCGATCGATGCGGGTATGCACCACCGGTCCACAATAGCTCAGTCGCGCAACCCCTTGGCGGTTGAGCAAATGCGCATCGATTCGGGCCACTTGAGGAGTACTGTCCGCGCGCAAACCAAGCGTGCGGCCTGACAGCTGATCTACCAGTTTGAAGGTCTGCAAATCCAGCGCTTCACCGGTACCCGTGAGCAAGGATTCCAGGTGTTCAAGCAGCGGCGGCATGACCAGCTCGTAGCCGTAGCCACGCGCTGTATCCAGTAAACCCCGGCGGAGTTCTTCGATGTGACGGGCCTCGGAAGGCAGGACATCGGCAATGTGATCCGGGAGGACCCAGGCAGACATGGGCATTTTCAGGAGCTGTTAAAACCGTGATTTTACCGGGCTGGCGAAGCGCTTCCCGGCGCACTGCGGCCAGGACAACCGGGAATCACGGTGACAAGGCGAGAATGCCTCGGGTTTCAAAGAGCTTGATCAGGCCAGCAACCACCACAGCAGCAAACCGCTACCGAGCGTCACCAGACCAAAGAATCGAAGCTGACCGTCTTGGAGCTTCAGCATTTCACTGAACACACGGCGCCAGGTCGAAGGTGCCACCAAGGGCAACAGCCCCTCAAAAATAAGCACGAGGGCCACCGCCAGCCAAAGTGCCTCGCTCGGTGGCCAGTCCATCAGCGTGGCAGGTTGCTACCGCGCATACCTTTGAAAAATTCAGAGGATGGATCTATCACCATCACGTCCGATTTGCCAGCAAAACTGGATTTGTAAGCTTCCAGACTGCGGTAAAACTGGGCAAAAGCAGGATCTCGGCCAAAGGCATCCGAAAAGGCGGCAGCCGCCTTGGCATCGCCTTCACCCTTGATGAGCTGGGCCGCGCGGTAGGCTTCCGAGACAATCACTTCCCGCTGACGATCGGCGTCAGCCCGGATCTTTTCGCCTTCAGCAAAACCGGTAGACCGCAGCTCATTGGCCACCCGCTTGCGCTCAGCCTCCATCCGCTGGTAGACCGAAGCCGTGATGCTCTCTGCGTAGTCCACACGTGTGATACGAACATCGACCACATCCATGCCCCAAGGCTTGTCAGCACTGCTCACAGCATTGAGCACTTCGCGCTTGACATCGTCCATCAGTTGCTCGCGGCGGGTCGAGAGCAGTTCGTTCAAGGTCCGCTTGTTGACCTCTTCCTGAAACGAGTTGCGAACCACACGGTTGAGTTGCAATGCACCGGCACGCTCGTTGATACCGACGTTGCGGATATAGGCCTGTGGGTCGCTGATGCGCCAGCGCACGTACCAGTCAATCACAACGCGCTGTTTCTCAGCGGTCAGGGAGGGCTCGGTGTCGGTGCTCTCCAGCGTGAGCAAACGCTTGTCGATATAAGACACGTTTTGAAATGGGGGCGGAAGCTTAAAGTTGAGACCAGGATCGGTCACAACCTGCTTGATTTGCCCGAGTTGAAAGACCACACCAAATTGGCGTTGGTCTACAACGAACAGCATGGAACTGGCGATGGCCAAGGCCACCAGCACAGAAGTAATGAAAAAACCCAGTTTGTTCATATGATGACTCTCTTGTCGCTTGGTAAACGCGTGTACTTAGCGACTTTCACGCTCGCGCGAGCGCGCAGCGTTGGTAGACGGAATGGGTGCGGTGCTGGAAGTAGCAGGCGGCAAGACCGGCACCGAACTGCCCGCAGACGCCGTCTGAGCGGTCATTTGCATGATCTTGTCCAGCGGCAAATACAGCAGATTGGACCCCGACTTGGTGTCTACCAGCACCTTGGTGACGTTGGAGTAAATTTCTTGCATGGCGTCGGTGTACATGCGCTCCCGGGTTACCTGGGGCGCTTTCTGGTATTCCGCCAGCACCGAGCGGAACCGCTGCGAATCGCCCTCTGCCTGTGCAACGATCCGTGCGCGGTAACCCTCCGCCTCTTCTGTCAAACGCGAAGCAGCACCCCGTGCACGCGGAACCACATCGTTGGCGTAAGCCTGCGCTTCGTTTTTGGCTCGTTCGCGCTCCTGCCCTGCTTTGAGCACGTCGTCGAAAGACGCCTGCACCTGCTCGGGTGGACGCACACCGCCCTGCTGCAGGTTGATACCCACCACCTCAATACCGACCTTGTAGCGATCCAAAATGGTTTGCATCAACACCCGAACACGGGGCGCAATCTGGTCCCGCTCTTCGGCCAGCGCGGCATCCATTTTCATCTTGCCGATGACCTCGCGCACGGCCGTCTCTGCAGCCTTCACCACCGACGCATCGGGATCGCGGCTCTCAAACAGGAACGCACGTGCGTCATTCAGGCGGTATTGCACCGCAAACTTGATTTCAACAATGTTTTGATCGACCGTCAGCATGGCCGAATCGCGCAGACCTGTGGCAGGCAACACGGTGTCTCGACCCACGTCAACGGAGCGAATCTGGGTCACAAAAACCGTCTCATGGCGTTGAATCGGATAAGGCAAACGCCAGTTGAAACCGGCCCCCACCGAACTGTGGTATTTGCCAAACTGGGTGATGACAGCCTGTTGACCCTCTTGCACGATGAAAAAGCCGGTACCCATCCAAACCAGAACAGCCACGCCTGCAACCAAGCCAACGCCAATACCGGTGCTCTTCGGACTCGGGTTGAAGCCTGGCATGCCCGAGCCACCACCAGAACCACTGCCACCGCCTTTGCCACCCAACAATCCGCCCAATTTGCGGTTGAAGTCGCGCCACAATTCGTCCAAATCAGGCGGACCTTGGTTGGGACCTTGCGCCTTGGGAGGACGCTGCTCGCGAGACGGTTCACGTCCCGCCTCCGGATCCTTTGGAGCACCACCGTCACCGTCACCGCGACCCCAACGGGGATCGTTCAGATTGAACATGCCAAACAACGCACGCACGCCGTTGCGGCCAGACCCCAGCAAGCTACGGCTGTTGCGCGAATCGCTGGAAGAGTTATTCAGATTCACATCCATGTGTTGCCAACTTTAATTCGAAACAAAACCATGCCATTGTGCCCAATCAGAGCTACGTATTTTCAATACCCTCGAACGACCCTTGGTCGTACGGACCCATATCGCCGGCTTCACCGACCTGGGACATAACACGCTCAGCCAACATACCACGCAGCTCAGGGAAACCTTGGCCGCTGCGTGCACTGACGTAGATACGAGGCACCGACTGCCCATCCAGTTCCATCAAATCCACCAGAAGCGCCGGAACTGTTGCAGGGTCCATCGCATCAAGCTTGTTGAATACCAAAATTTGCGGTATTTGATCTGCACCGATATCTTTCAACACCCCCATCACCGAGGCTATTTGCTCGGGGTGCGCCGGATTGGACGCATCCACCACGTGCAGCAACAAGTCGGCGTCCACAGCCTCTTGCAGCGTGGCAGCAAACGCGTCAACCAGGCCGTGCGGCAGATCGCGAATAAAACCGACGGTATCGGACAAGGACACCGAGCGGCCAGCTTCCCCCAAGTAAAGCTGCCGCGTTGTCGTATCGAGTGTGGCAAACAACTGGTCCGCAGCGTAGGTGCGCGCTTTCACAAGCCCATTGAACAGCGACGATTTGCCCGCGTTGGTGTAACCGACCAGTGAAATATTGAACGCATCGCGGCGCTCGCGTTGGCGTCTTTGCGTGGCGCGCTGTTTTTTGACCTTGCCCAACCGCTCCTTGGTGCGTTTGATGGCATCGCTGATCAAACGCCGATCCAGTTCAATCTGTTTTTCCCCCGGACCACCGCGCATGCCGATGCCACCGCTTTGCCGCTCCAGATGCGACCAGCGTCGGACCAACCGGGTCGACAGATACTGCAACCGTGCGAGCTCCACCTGCAATTTGCCTTCGTGGCTGCGAGCACGTTGTGCAAAAATTTCAAGGATGAGCAGCGTTCGGTCGTTCACCGGCAAGCCCAAGTGCCGCTCCAAATTGCGCTGTTGAGCCGGACTCAAGGCCTGGTCAAACAGCACTTCAGAAGCGCCTGTAGACTGCGCGAGCAATTTGATTTCATCGGCCTTGCCAGAGCCGACAAACAATGCAGGGTCGGGCGCTCGACGCTTGCAGCTTACGCGATCGGCAACGGTATAACCGGCCGTTTGAGCCAGTAACCCGAGCTCTTCGAGTTCGCCATCGAAGTGAGGCACACCGAAGTCGACCCCCACCAAAATGACCGATGGGGACGCCGTACTGGTTGGTTCGGAGGGATTCAAATCAGTCAAGCTGGCCGCAGATGCAGCACTGGCCCACACCTGCGCGCAGCATGAACTCCGACGACATCAGAGAGCAATACAAAATCAAGAGGCTGCAGACTCGTCTGCAGCAGCGGCAGAGAACTGCACTGGACGGCCAGGAACAATGGTGGAAATGGCGTGTTTGTAGACCATTTGGGTCACGGTGTTGCGCAGCAACACGACGTACTGGTCAAAAGATTCGATCTGACCCTGCAGCTTGATACCGTTGACCAAGTAAATCGAGACAGGAACGTGTTCCCGGCGAAGCTGGTTCAGGAAAGGATCTTGCAAGAGTTGGCCTTTGTTATTGCTCACGATATGTTCCGTGTTCAAAATGAAGTTAAGAGGATGTGAACCATACCACACCGAGGAAAGCTGGGGCGTACACAGCCCGACTCACCTTAGTCCTTAAAGGGGTTGGTGGAGGTCTTGAACTCAATGCGCAGCGGCGTACCCACGAGGTCAAACGCCTTTCGAAAGCGGCCTTCGAGGAACCGCTTGTACGACTCTGGGACATGTTCCAGTGAATTCCCGTGGATCACGATCACGGGCGGATTCATACCTCCCTGGTGGGCATAGCGCATCTTGGGACGGAACATTCCACCGCGCTGTGGCGCCTGGAAGGCCACAGCTTCCAGCAGCAAACGGGTGAGCACGGGTGTAGACATCTTGCGCATGGCCGAGGCATGGGCCAGACCAATCGACTTCCACACCGGGGCCAGCCCTTGCCGCTTCTGCGCCGAAATCAGGTGCAAAGAGGCAAACTTTAGAAAAGCCAGACGGGTTTCAATTTGCCGCTCTACCTGTTCGCGCTGGTAGGCGTCCACCGCATCCCATTTGTTGATGGCGATCACCACCGCACGGCCACTTTCCAAAATGAAGCCGGCGATGTGGGCATCCTGGTCGGTGACGCCCTGGGTAGCATCCAGCAGGAGCAGCACCACATGTGCGTTTTCGATCGCCTGCAGCGTTTTGACGACGGAAAACTTTTCGATCGCTTCGAAGACACGGCCCTTGCGGCGAATGCCAGCCGTGTCGATCAACTCAAATTTCTGACCATTCCGCTCAAACGGGACCGAAATGGCGTCCCGGGTGGTACCCGGCATATCGAATGCCACCAAGCGCTCTTCGCCGAGCCAGGCGTTGATCAGGGTGGACTTGCCCACGTTGGGGCGCCCAGCGACCGCCAGACGGATCACCGTCGGGTCTACCTGCTCGTCTTCTTCGCCGTCGGTCGAAAAACCCGGGATGCTTTCCAGTGCCTTCTCCAGCATGGAGCGGATGCCCTGGCCGTGGGCGCCCGACACGGGCATGACTTCACCCAGGCCCAATTCAAAGAACTCGACGAGCTGCAAGCCCTGGGTCATGCCCTCGGCCTTGTTGGCCACCAGAACCGTGGGCTTGCCCAGACGACGCAGGTACTGCGCAATTTCGTGGTCTTGTGCGCTGATGCCAGCGCGTGCGTCCACCACAAAAATGACCACATCCGACTCGGCCACAGCCTGCCGGGTCTGCTTGGCCATTTCCCGGTAAATACCTTCACTCGCATCGGGTTCAAAACCTCCGGTGTCGATGACAATGTATTCACTGGGTCCCATGCGACCGTTCCCGTAGTGGCGGTCACGGGTCAGGCCGGCAAAGTCGGCCACAATGGCGTCGCGTGAACTCGTCAGGCGGTTAAACAGGGTGGACTTGCCCACATTGGGGCGCCCCACCAGAGCGATGACGGGTTTCACGGAAAAAGCTTTCGTTCAGGACACCGTGCGCAACATGCGCACGGTCATCAAATCGTTATTGGGGACGCCAGGCGTAAACACCGCCGTTGCGCGTCTGCACCACCAAAGCATCACCCGCCAGCACAGGCGCCACCAAAATGGCGGAGCCGTCGGCGGTCATGCGGGTCATTTCGGACCCATCTTCTCGCGAAAGCAAGTGCACAAGGCCCTGACTGTCGCCCACCGCCACCACGCGGCCAACGGCCAAGGGGGCGGTCAGGCCACGGTGCTTCAAGCGGTCCACTTCCCAGCCACGTTCACCGCTGGCGCGCTGCCAGGCCAACACACGCCCGTCGGATTCGGTGCCGAAGACCAAGCGGTCATCACCATGCAAACCCGTGGCTCCCTGCGCAGGCTGCGCCCAGGCCACGGTGCCGCGGCCAGCATCGACACAAGCCACCGCTGCCGAATAGGCACGGGCACAAACACTGTTGCCGACCCGGCTGACCGGCCCCACCACATCCACCAGACGCTCCACCTCGTTGGTACCGCGCGAGGTGGCCACGGGGACGTCCCAGCGAATGGATCCGTTGAGCGGATTCAAACCCGCCAAGCGACCCGCCAGACCCACCACCAGGGTATCGCCCACGGCAAGCAGGGCGCCGGACTGGCTCAGCACCAACGGTTCGGCAGGACGCGATTGAACCCACAAGCGGGCGCCGGTCTGACCATCAAAAGCGCGAACCGTGCGGTCGGCGGTCAACACAAACACACGTTTTCCGGCCACCAGTGGCGCCGTGAAAGAGCGCGCAGGCAAGCGCACACGCCAGACCTCTTGGCCATCGCGGATGGTCACGAGGTCGTTGCCTTGCGTGATCACAGCAGCCAGCTCGCCGTCGGAGCCCACGCCAGCAGCGATGGGCTGTGCGAGGTTCAGACGCCAGACGTCTTTCCCCGTTGAGGCGTCCAATGCCACCACCGTGCCCGCGCTGCCTGCTGCAAACACCCGGCCGGCCACTGCACGCGGCGCCAGCGCTGCGTGCGACGCGCCCACCTGTGAAGACCAAGCCACCGTGGTGCCCATGAGGGCGGCCACGGGTGCCAGTTGGGCGGGCTTGGGCTTCTCTGGACCCGATGAACATGCCGTGAGCGCCAACGCGATCACCGCACCCGATACCACCCAGGCCAAACGGCTTGGTCGCCCATGCACCCCACGCAACGCGCTCACCGTGCCACCTCTGCGGTGTCGGCGAGGCTGGATGCCGATACGCCCAGCGAGGCCAGTTTGACCTCGACCAGTCGGCGGTATTCCGCACGGTCGCTCAGACCGCGCCAAGCCATTTGGTATTGCGCCTTCGCTTCTTCGGTTTTGCCCTGTGCCATGAACACGTCGCCCCGGCGGTCGGCCACCAAAGGCTCAAACGGCTTCGGCACCGGCGTTTCCAACGTCTTGAGGGCTTGATCGAAAGCTTGAGCCTCGATGTCCAACCCCACCAGGCGCAAGCGGGCCACCGCTTTGTAAGCGTCGTCAGAAACTTTCTCGGCCACCCAGGTCAGCGCAGCACGAGCGCCATCGGTCTTGCCGGCGTCGAACAGCGTCTTGCCGGCCAGCAACCCGCTCTGTGCGGCAAAGGTGGTGCTGCCGAACTTGTCTTTCATGTCGGACAGCGCGCGTTCCATACGCTCGGCATCGCTGGCGACGGCCGCCCGCTCAATTTCGTCGTACAACGCAGCCGCCTTGGTGGCCTGGCTGCGCTGCCAGTAGCTCCAACCGTTCCAGGCCGCCATTGAGCCAAACACGGCAATCAACACCCAGGTGATGAGGTTGCCGTACTGAGCCCAGAAGTGTTTGATCTGGTCGAGTTGTTCCTGCTCTTCAAGGTCGAGGTGTTTGGCCATGGGTGCTTGTCTGTGAATAACGGGGGATTGTAGGCGGCTACCAGCAACGGGTGAATTCGGTTCAAGCGCCGCGCAAACGCTCGGCCCACTGCGCCACGTCGGCCAGTGGCTGCAGGGCCTGAGCAGCTAGATCGGTGCCGGCTTCACCGGGTCTAGGGCCCCGCAACGGTTTCACCGCCACCATACCTTGCTGTAACTCGTCTGAACCGAAGATCAGCGCAAAACGGGCACCACTGGCGTCGGCCTTTTTGAACTGCGATTTCATGCTGCCCATGCCCTCTGCGCCACCGGCATGCATCTGCACCGACACGCCAACCTGGCGCAGCGCACGCAGCACCGGCATGACCAGTGGCACGCTGGCCGCATCGGGAACCACGGCATAGGCATCCGGCGTGGGTTGTTCCGGCAGAAGGCCCTGTTCTTTGAGCAACTCCAGAATGCGCTCCATGCCCAGTGCCCAGCCAACCGCAGGCGTAGCCTTGCCACCGATTTGCTCAAACAGGCCGTCGTAGCGACCGCCCGCACACACCGTGCCCTGCGAGCCGAGTTGTGTGGTCACAAACTCAAACACCGACAGGTTGTAGTAGTCCATGCCACGCACCAGGCGTGGGTTGATCCGATAGGTGATGCCGTGGGCATCCAGCAAAGCACGCAAGCGGTTGAAGTGGTCGAGTGACTCGGCACCCAGGTGGTCCATCAGCCGCGGTGCGGCGTTGACCAGATCCTGCATGGCTGGGTTTTTGGTGTCCAGGATGCGCAAGGGGTTGCTGTGCAGGCGGCGCCTGGCGTCTTCGTCGAGCTGGTCGGCATGGCCTTCCAGGTAGGCAATGAGGGCCTGGCGGTGGGCCAAACGCTCAGCGGGCTGGCCCAGGCTGTTGATTTCCAGCTCGATGCCCGTCAGGCCCAATTCGGCCCACAGGTCGCAGGCCAGCACGATGAGCTCGGCATCCACATCGGGCCCGGCAAAACCGAGCGCTTCAGCGCCAAACTGGTGAAACTGGCGGTAGCGCCCGCGCTGCGGACGCTCATGGCGAAACATGGGGCCCATGTAATACAAGCGCTTACCACCGTCGTACAGCATGGACGCTTCCACCACCGCGCGCACCACGCCGGCGGTGTTTTCTGGCCGCAGGGTGAGCTGCTCGCCGTTCAGGCGGTCTTCAAAGGAGTACATCTCCTTTTCCACAATGTCGGTCACCTCACCCAGGCCGCGTACGAACAGCGCTGTGGGCTCCACGATGGGCGTGCGCAGGTTGCGGTAGCCGTACCGGCGCATCAGCGCACGCAGCGTATCTTCCAGCCACTCCCAGTGCGCGGACGCGGGGGGAGCAATGTCGTTCATGCCTTTGACGGCGCTCAATTTTTCTGCCATGGATATTCTTGCGTTTGAGGCACGGCGCCCTGCTGGCGCGGACCGCCGGGCGGCTTGCTGGACCTTCGAGATCCGCTCAGTCAGGCTGGTGTGCCGTACCGTTTTTCAATGTAATTTTCAACAATCTGCTGAAACTCGTGCGCGATGCGGTCACCGCGCAGCGTCAGCACTTTTTCACCGTCAATGTAGACCGGCGCAGCTGGCGCCTCGCCGGTTCCGGGGAGGCTGATGCCGATGTCGGCGTGCTTGCTCTCGCCGGGGCCGTTGACAATGCATCCCATGACCGCGAGCTTGAGGTTTTCGACGCCCGGATAGCGCGCCCGCCAGACCGGCATGGATCCGCGCAGAAAGTCGTCAATTTGCTTCGCCAGCTCTTGAAAGGTGGTGCTGGTGGTGCGGCCACAACCTGGACAGGCGGTCACGCTGGGCACAAAGGCACGCATGCCCAGCGCTTGCAAAATCTCCAGTGCAATCACCACCTCTTGGGTGCGCGACTCCCCTGGCTGCGGCGTGAGCGACACACGAATGGTGTCGCCGATGCCTTGCTGCAACAACACCGACAAGGCAGCCGCCGAAGCCACGGCCCCCTTGGTGCCCATGCCGGCTTCGGTCAGGCCCAGATGCAGCGGATAGTCGCAGCGCTGCGCCAACTCCTGGTAGACCGCAATCAGGTCTTGCACGCTGCTGACCTTGCACGACAACGTGATGTTGTTGCCGCTCAAGCCGATGGCCTCGGCCTTTTTCGCTGAATCAAGAGCCGAGGTGATCAGTGCCTCGTACATCACCTGACGTGCGTCCCACGGCTGGCTGCGGCGGGCGTTTTGATCCATCAGGCGGGCGAGCAGGTCCTGGTCCAGGCTGCCCCAGTTCACGCCAATGCGAATCGCCTTGTCGTACCGCGCAGCAATTTCCACCATCTGGCCAAACTGGCGATCGCCTTTGTCGCCACGGCCCACATTGCCCGGATTGATGCGGTACTTGGACAGCGCCTCGGCACAAGCCGGGTGGTCGCTCAGCAAGCGGTGACCGTTGTAATGAAAGTCGCCGATCAGCGGCACATCCACGCCCATGCGGTCCAGCTGCTCACGGATGTAAGGCACCGCCTTGGCCGCTTCGTCGTTGTTGACCGTGATTCGCACCAGCTCGGAACCGGCCAGGGCCAGCTCTTTCACCTGGATGGCGGTGCCCACCGCATCGGCCGTGTCGGTGTTGGTCATGGACTGCACGCGCACCGGTGCACCACCGCCCACGGTCACGCGCCGGTCGCCCCAGGCCACGATGCTCGGACGGGTGTTGCGCTGCAGCACTCGGCTCAGGGGTATCGGCTTCATCGCCTGATCTGTCAGCTCGGCCGCCGCCCTAGCCCCGTCCGTGCATTTGTCGCTGCCCATGTTCATTTCACCTGAAAGCGTGCCACGCCATTGCGTGCAAAGGGTACGGCATCGAAAGCGCGCCCACGGACCTGCACCTCGGCATTGTCCACCCGGCCAACCACCACCGAATAAGGTGGTGCGGCCGAGAAATCGACTGTGTCACCGGCTTTGAGCATGCGCTGAATCAGGACAACGCCGGTACCTGTCTTCACCTCGATCCAGGATTCACCCGTAGCGCGAATGACGAGCACCTTGGCGGCATCCACCGCACCACCGGTCGCTGCGGTGGTTCCGGCGGTTTCGGCGGCAATCGCTGGTGCTACCGGCGCAGGCTTCAGCGCAATCGACAAAGCTGCCCCAGCGTCGGTGGTTGCGGCAGGCATCGCAGACTGCACCAATGCTTCGTTGGGAACCGTGGAGCCTTCTACAGATGCTGAAGAAACAAGCTCAGGGGATTCGCCGGGGAGCGCGTCAGCAGCAGGTGCATTGATCACCGGGTCGGCAAGGTGAGTCACCTCTGGCAAGAAAACCAGTAGCAAGGCACCCAGTATCAGCACCACGGCCGCCAGTACCGCTGGGCGCGACAACCAACCTACCGAATTCGCCGCCGTACCACCTGAAGCTGGCTTGAACGGGGTGTTGATAGCCGTACCCGAATCGCCCAGTTGGGGCGTGACCCCAGCCGGGATCTGCTTCAGAATGGGGGTGGGGTCCACTTTGAGCTGCCTGCACGCACTGGAGGCCAGCGCGCGCGCGAACACCAGGTCAGGCAGTTCGTCGTAGTGACCGGCTTCCAGCGCCTCCAGCTTCTTGACGGGAACTTTCAAGGCAGCAGCCAGGGCAGCGATGTGCAGCCCTGCAGCCTCCCGTGCCTGGCTCAACAAAACCGGTCGGAATGCATGGTCTTCGGTTGCCACGGCTGCTGTGGCGTCTTGTGCTGACCGATCACTCATCGAACGCCCCACGCTGGTAGAAAGCCCATTCCCGCGACTGCGGGTAGCGGCGGCTCAATTGCTGAGCCAGTTGTTGCAGGGCTTCGGTATTGCCGAGCCGACGCTCGACTTTGATACCCAGCCACAGCGTTTCGGCATTTGCCAGCTCGGAGTTGTTCAGCCGGCGGATGTAAAACTGGGCACGCGAATCGTCGCCCCTGCGAAACAACAGCGAAGCCAAGTTGTAGCCGGTGATCGGGTTACCAGCATCCAACTCGTAAGAACGCGCAAAACTGCCCTCGGCCTCGGGGTACTGCCGCATACGGGTTTGGCAAACGCCCTTGGCCATGTAGGTCTTGGCCTGACCACCGTACACCGGACTGGCCAGCGCTCGGACAAACAGCTCAATTGCTTGCGTGTGGCGCCCCAGTTGGCACGAAAACCAGCCGTAGTTGTGCAATGCGTCGGGATCACGCGAATTGATCTGCAACGCGCGCTGGAAACTGTCTTCTGCCAGTCGGTTGTCGTTCAAGCGCATGTACACCAACCCGCGCAGCACATACGCCGGCCCATAGGTGGGGTCGGCGGCGAGCGACTGCTTGATCTCGTCCAGAGCCACTGTGGTCTGGCCCTGTTCAAAATAACCAGAGGCCAATTCCAGGCGAAGGCGCGCACGCTTGCGGGCGTCTGGTTCATCGGACTCGGTGACGGGCTCGGCTGTGCTGGATGTGGCTGCGACACCCCCAGCACAACCGACCAGCGACAGCAGCCCTGCGGCCATCAGTACGCACAGCAGCAATCTCACAAGCGTTTGACGCAATACCCCGTTCAGCCCGAAGTCGCTTGGCAGCGGTGATCCTTGGCGAAGCACTTGTGTCATGTCTGTCTCTCTCGTGCGGAAGGAATGAACCGAATGGGCTGCTCAACCACCGTGCGGCGCAGCGCCAACCGCTGGGCCGCATTGGTACGGTCCAGCACATCACCAGCCAACTGGCCACACGCAGCGTCAATGTCATCGCCACGCGTCTTGCGCACGGTCGTGACCAGCCCGCCTTCGTTCAATACCTGCCCAAACCTGAGCACCACCGCACGGGGTGAGCACTTCAGACCGGAATCCGGGAAAGGGTTGAACGGAATAAGGTTGATTTTGCATGGCACACCCCGTGCACCATGACTTTGAACGAGCGCCAGCAACTGCTGCGCATGCTCAGGCTGGTCGTTCACGCCATCGAGCATGCAGTATTCAAAGGTAATGAAGTCGCGCGGGGCGGCAGGCAGGTAGCGCAAGCAGGCGTCCAACAATTCAGCGATAGGGTATTTGCGGTTCAGCGGCACCAGCGAATCGCGCAAAGCGTTGTTGGGCGCATGCAAGGACACCGCCAGCGCCACTGGACAATCTTTGGCCAAGCGATCCATCATAGGCACCACACCCGAAGTGGACACCGTGACCCTGCGGCGCGACAACCCATAACCGTGGTCATCCAGCATCACGCGCAAGGCAGGAACCAGGGCGTTGTAATTCTGCAAAGGCTCACCCATGCCCATCATCACCACATTGGTGATCACGCGCTCGGTTTTGCCCAGGTGCTTGCGCAAAAAATGCTCGGCATGCCAGAGCTGCGCCACGATCTCACCGGTGGTGAGGTTGCGGGAGAAGCCTTGGTGGCCGGTGGAGCAAAACCGGCATCCCACGGCGCAGCCGGCCTGGGATGAGATGCACAAGGTGCCTCGGTCTTCTTCGGGAATAAAAACGGCTTCAACGGCATTGCCGTCGCCCACATCAAACAGCCACTTGATGGTGCCGTCGGCAGAGTCTTGGCGTGACAGCACCGGCAGGTCGGTGATGTGACACACGGATGGGAGCTTCTCGCGCAGGCTGCGAGCCAGATCGGTCATCTCGTCGAAACGCGATGCCCCCTTTTGATGGATCCAGCGAAACAGCTGAACAGCGCGAAAACGCTTTTCACCCAGCTGCTCGCAAAAGGCGGCCAGACCTTCAAGATCAAATTCAAGCAGGTTGACCGTCATGAGATGCAGATGGCGCCAAAACGCCCCCAGCTGGCCGACACCCGCCGGGCGGACAGCGACACAACGTGGAGCGTGTCGGCCATGTTCAACGCGAGTAAACGTTCATGCCGGCAAAGAAGAACGCGATTTCTGCAGCGGCGGTTTCAGGGGCATCTGAGCCGTGCACAGCATTGGCATCGATGCTGTCAGCAAAGTCGGCGCGAATGGTACCGGCAGCGGCTTTCTTGGGATCGGTCGCGCCCATCAGATCGCGGTTTTTGGCAATCGCGCCCTCACCTTCCAGCGCCTGGATCATCACCGGGCCGGAGATCATGAAGTCCACCAGGTCCTTGAAGAAAGGACGCTCTTTGTGCACGCCATAGAAAGCCTCGGCTTCGCCACGCGACAGGTGAGCCATGCGAGCAGCCACAACCTTCAGGCCTGCAGCTTCGAAACGGGCGTAGATCTGGCCGATGACGTTCTTGGCAACGGCGTCGGGTTTGATGATGGAAAGGGTGCGTTCGATGGCCATGTTATTCCTTGAATTGACAGATAAATGATTGCGTTTTGAGACGAATCGCAAAGCCTATGATTCTACATTGCCGACGTGAATCTCATGTGCCATTGAGCGCACGTCGGAGGGTCGTATGGGCCACACCCACGGTGCGCAAGATGTTAGCGACCACCTGAGCGGCCACCGCCTGAGCCACCACCCCGGCGGCGCCCGCCGGTGGGGCGGCTGGATTCTTCTTCGCGCCTGCGCTGCAGTGCATCCTGACCAATATAGCCAAACGAGGTCTTCATGGGATCGGGTTGCGCCCCGCCGCCGCTCGGCCCCTTGCCACCCCGGCTCTTGGGCGCATTGGGGTTGCTGGCCGGAGTGCCAAACATGCTGCTGCGCCGCACTGCGGGGGCTTCGCCCCGGCTTCCAGCGGGGTTGCCATAGTTCCGACCACCCGTTTTGGGCGCCTGTTTGCCACGCGCACCCGGATGCCGACCGGTTGGGCGTGCGGCCCGATCCGCGCCAGCGCCAGGCGCTGGCATGCCAGCGGCCTTCGTCAGCCGATCGATGTCTTGCTGATCCAGCTCAACCCACACACCCCGCTTGAGACCGCGCGGCAGCATCATGGCGCCGTAGCGAATGCGAATCAGGCGGCTGACGGCGTGGCCGACCGCTTCAAACATGCGGCGCACTTCGCGGTTGCGGCCCTCGCCAATGGTCACTCGGTACCAGCAATTGGCACCTTCGCCGCCACCGTCTTCAATGCTGGCGAACTGCGCCATGCCGTCGTCCAGCCGCACTCCGTCGAGCAGGCGCTGTTTTTCTTCGTTGGACAAGGCCCCCAGGACGCGCACCGCGTATTCGCGCTGCAGACCAAAACGCGGATGCATCAGGCGGTTGGCCAACTCACCGGAATCGGTCAACAGCAAAAGACCTTCGGTGTTCAGGTCAAGCCTGCCCACCGACTGCCACTTGCTCTGGTACAAGCGCGGCAGGCGGCGGAACACGGAAGGACGGTTCTGGGGGTCGTCGTGCGACACCACCTCACCCGCTGGCTTGTGGTAAGCCAGCACGCGTGGTGGCGGCGGCGTCATGCGCACCCGCACCTGCTTGCCGTTGACCCGGATCACATCGCCCAACTGGATGCGCTGGCCAACGTGGGCGGGCTCGCCATTGACCGAAATGCGACCTTCCAGAATGAGCTGCTCCATTTCAAGCCTCGACCCCATGCCGGCCTGCGCCAGCACCTTGTGCAACTTGGGCGACTCGGCTTGTGGCGCCAGCACACGCTTGGGTGGCAGCGGCAGATCCATCTCTTGTTCGGCATCAAAGACGCCTCTGACCACATCGTCGAACTGCAGCACCTGCACTTGCGGCTGCGGCTGCGGCGATCGCACTGCTTTTGTGGACGACGATGCAACACGCTGAAACTCCGTGTCGGTCACACGCACCGCATCTGGTGCCTCGGGCGCGGTATCTGGCATGGCGTCGGGCGTATGGTTGGGGGTTTGTGCCGGGTTCATGGTGTTCCTGTGTGGAGGGTTCCAACATCAGCGGGTCGGAGATGGGTCGAAAAGGGCTTAGCAAGGGCTGGGGCAGCTCCCCCTGCATCAAAAGGGAGATCGGTAGGATGGGGCAGCAAACTGGAAGACAGCGACTCGAAGTCCAGCCGATCAAGTGCAGACTCCTGCACTTCGCTGCCCTCCAGCGGTGGCAACTGATCGAGCGAAGCGAGGCCAAGGTCGTCCAGAAACTGGCGTGTGGTGGCAAACAAAGCGGGCCGCCCCACCGTTTCCCGATGACCGATCACCTCAACCCAACCCCGGTCTTCCAGTTGCTTGAGGATCAAGGAATTGATGGTCACTCCGCGAATGTCTTCCATGTCGCCACGGGTCACGGGCTGGCGGTACGCAATGATGGCCAGCGTTTCCATGGCAGCCCGGCTGTACTTGGGCGGCTTTTCGGGGTGCAGCCGATCCAGGTAGGGGCGCAGCTCGGGGCGGCTCTGGAAACGCCAGCCGCTGGCCACCTGCACCAACTCGACACCGCGCCCCGACCATTCGAGTTGAAGATCGGCCAACAGGGCCTTGATGGTGTCGGACGAGACCTCCATATCAAACAGCACGCCCATGGCCCGCACGGTCAGCGGTTGGGGTGCACAAATTAGGGCGGTCTCAAGGACGCGCTTGGCATCCGCGGTATTCATCGTGTGTGTGTCTATCACCGGCTTGCGGCTCGGGCGGGGTAAGGAAGCACCATGCAAATACGCGCCTGCAATGGCAGCACCACCTGCGGTGCCAGCAAGGCAAGACATCCGAATCATCGGACTTCAGCAAAACTCGGTACTCTGAACGGCCCGGAGCGCTGGAATGTATTCGGAATACTGGGGAAAAGGGGGACTGCAGTGTCATGCACCCCACCAAAACCTGACAACAGGCAAATTTGGTATCAACCCAGCGATGCCGGATTGTACTGGAGCCCGCTCTGCGCCAGTGCATCCATGAAATCGGCGGGGGGCGCAGACTGAAAATCCAGCAACTGGCCACCTATGGGGTGCTGCAACCGCAACCGGGTTGCATGCAGCGCTTGGCGTCCCATGCCCCACAACACACGACCGCCGTAGAGCGTGTCACCCACCAACGGGTGACCGAGCCACGCCATGTGCACGCGGATCTGGTGGGTTCGACCCGTGTGCAGTTTGCAAGCGACCAGACAGGCCTGATCGGAGCCATCAAGCCGACGCACAGTGGTCTGGGCTGGTTTGCCCGTTGTGCCGTCCTGGGGTACCACGGCCATGCGCAGGCGGTTGCGGCTGTCGCGTCCAATCGGCTGGTCAACGCCCTGCTCTGCTGCGCCCGACCAGCGCCCATGCGCCAGCGCCAGGTATTGCCGATTCACTTCGCGCGCAGCGATGGCACGCACCAAGGCTTCGACCGCTTGGCGGCTTTTGCCCACCAGCATCAGGCCCGAGGTATCCTTGTCCAGCCGGTGAACAATACCCGCACGCGGCAAGCTGGCAGCGCCAACGTGATGGGCGAGCAGGCCGTTGAGCAGTGTGCCACTCCAGTTGCCCGCAGCAGGGTGCACCACCAAGCCTGCCGGTTTGTTGATCACCAGCAGATCGGCATCCTCAAATACGACATCCAACGCCAGGGCTTGTGGCACGAAAGCCATGGCCTGTTGCGTGGGGCGCAGCTCCACCTGCAGGCGTTCACCCGCCGCAATGCGAGCAGCCTGCTTGATCACCGCCGCGCCGCGCAGTTGTACCGCACCGTCGGCCATGAGCTGCTGCAGGTAAGAACGTGAGAACTCGGGAATCAAGCGTGCCAGCGCACGGTCGATGCGCCAGCCATGCATGTCGGTGGGCACCTCACAGAGGCGGGTTTCGGACTCAAACAGTCCTTCGTCTGCCTGCGAGGCTCCATCCAGCACATCATTGGGTACCGGCGTGGGCTGCACCCACCCCGTCGATATAATTTCAGTGACCAAAACCTGGTTGTTCCGTTGTAAAGGTATGCGAGTGATGCTTCTGTCCAGATTATCTGCTGTGTCACTGTGCTTGGTGGGTTCCGCCTTGGTGCTGTCTGGGTGCGCCAACACCAAGCCTATAGATGAAACCGCTGGCTGGAGCCCCAACAAGCTTTACAGCGAAGCCCGTGACGAGCGAGATGCCGGCAACTTTGAAAAAGCCATTACGCTGTACGAAAAGCTTGAAGGTCGTGCCGCAGGCACGCCACTGGCCCAGCAAGCCCAGCTCGACAAAGCGCACACCCATTACAAGGCAGGTGAGCCAGCCCAAGCGCTCGCAGCCATCGACCGCTTCATGCGGCTGCACCCGTCCAGCCCGGCACTGGACTACGCGCTCTACCTGAAGGGTCTGGCCAGTTTCAACGACAACCTGGGCCTGTTTGGCTCACTGTCACGCCAGGACCTGTCCGAACGGGACCAAAAGGCAGCCAAAGAATCGTTTGAAGCGTTTCGCGATCTGGTCACGCGCTTTCCCGATTCCCGCTATACCCCCGACGCACGCTCGCGCATGACCTACATCGTCAACTCACTGGCCCAATATGAGGTGCATGTGGCGCGTTACTACCACACCCGTGGCGCATACTTGGCAGCCATTGGGCGCGCCCAAACCGCGCTGGTGGACTATACCGACGCGCCCGCACTGGAAGAAGCCCTGTACATCTTGATCCAGTCTTACGACGCGCTGGGCATAACGCAACTGCGCGACGACGCACGCAGGGTGATGCTGGCCAGCTACCCCAGCAGCGAATACCTGAGCAAGGGTTTCAAAAGCGCCAGCGATCCATGGTGGAAGGTCTGGTAAACGCCACACGCCAAAAGCGTCCGATCCGTTGCCCAAGAACTGCACATGTCTGAGGGGACCCTCAGGAAATGGATCAGCAACTTCAATCAAAAAGACAGCTTGCCAACACCCGCAGGCACACTGCCCGTGGATATCGCGGCTGCATCCTGGATGCCCAGCTCAGCATCTGCTGACACTCAACGCTACCACTCCCTGATGGGCCCCGACCTGCACGCCTGGTGCCGCGACAAGGACCTGTTCAAGCACCAACTCAAAGCTTGACGGGAGGCTTTCTGCACCCAGAGCTGTCACATCTCGTCACAAGGTCAAAGTCGAAGTTTTGACTCTGGGCAGCAAGCTGCACAACCTTTAGTGGTTACCATCAAGTTCATTTTTGCAAGCCACTCAAGTTGCTCGCTGGGCTTCAGCCCAGAACGGCGACACGCCTGGTTCCGCCAGGATTGAGGCGCTTATCTCCCCACCGAACGACCCTGTTATGTCCAAAGGCTACCGTATTCAAGCATCCACCGGCATTCACCGGGGTGATCGCGACTACCAGCAAGACCAGGTTTGTTTGCTTCGCCACCCACGCCACCCTGCCTGCCTGCTGGCTGTGGTCGCCGACGGCATGGGTGGACGCAGTGGCGGGCGCAAGGCTTCTGACCAGGTGATGCTCACAGCGCGCCAGTTGTTCGAGCGCTACGACCCTGACACCGACGATGCATCTGCCCTCTTACGCCAGATCGTGGAAGAGTCTCATTTGGTCATCAAACTGACCGCTGTTTCATCGGAGCAAGAACCCCACAGCACCATCGCGGTCTTTCTCATCAATCCCTCTGGCGACAGCCACTGGGCGCACGCTGGAGATTCCCGTATCTACCACTTCCGAAATGGAAAAATGGTATTTCGAACTATGGACCACTCGTATGTGCAAACCTTGGTAGACAAGGGCGAGATCAGTGAAGAAGAGGCGCAAAACCACCCCAACTCCAACATCCTCGCCGGCTGTCTGGGCACCGACAACGACCCGCCGATGGACATCCATGCGGTGCCACAACTTCAGGCTGGTGACGCGATCATGGCGTGCAGTGATGGTGTATGGCACTACTTCACACCCGAAGAACTGTCCAGCACCATCACCATGCTGTCGCCCCGCGAGGCATGCGAATTCCTGATCCAGAAGGCACGCTCACGCGCCAGGGGTACGGGCGACAACCTCTCGTTGGCCATCGTCAAGCTGGATCCTCTGTTCTGATATTCAAACGTCACTCACACAGAAAAACGCTTGTTATTTGAGTTCTGAACCGGCTCCAGCGCACCAACAAGCGCGTCAGGTCAGTCCCGTGTCCACCGTGCGGTGCTCCAGCGCCAAAAACTCCGCCGACTGCATCTCCCCCAAACGGGAGACCGTGCGTGGAAACTCATGCGACATGGGCCCCTCCACATAGAGCAGTTCGGGCGCCACCGCAGCCGACATCACCAGCTTGACACGCCGGTCGTACAACACATCAATCAACCAGGTGAAACGCCGCGCTTCAGACGCCTGACGCACCTGCATCTGCGGCACGTTCGACAGCAGCACCGTATGGAACTGGGAGGCGATTTCAAGGTAGTCGTTTTGCGAGCGTGGACCGCCGCACAGGGTGCGAAAGTCGAACCAGATCACGCCGCCCGCACGCCGCACGGCACGGATCTGGCGCGACTCAATCTGCATCACCGGATCCTGATCACCCATTTCTGCCAACTGAGCAAAGTTTTTTTCCATCGCTGCGTCAGCCTGGGGCCCCAGCGGGCAATGGTAGAGATCGATCAGGGTCAGGGTGCGCTGGCGGTAGTCGGTTCCATTGTCCACATTGATCACTTCCAGCTTCTGCTTGAGCAGTTCAATCGCAGGCAGGATGCGATCGCGGTGCAAGCCATTGGGGTAGAGGCCGTCCGGGTGAAAATTGGAGGTGGTGACAAAGCCCACACCAGCCTTGAACAGTGCGTCCAACAAGCGGTGCAGGATCATGGCATCGGTGACATCCGCCACGTGAAATTCATCAAAACAGATCAGCTTGTAGCGCTTGGCCATGCGCAAACCCAGCTCATCCAGCGGATTCACGGTGCCCTGCAGTTCGCGCAGTTCGCGGTGCACCTCGCGCATGAACTCGTGAAAGTGCAGCCGGGTTTTGCGCTTGATCGGTACCGCGTTGAAGAAGCAATCCATCAGAAAGCTCTTGCCCCGACCGACGCCACCGAACATGTAGACGCCACGCGGAATATCGGGCTTGATGAACATTTTCTTCAGCGCGTTGGAGCGCTTCTTCTTGTAGTTCGTCCACTCGGTGGCGCACCGCTCCAGCGCGTCAATGGCACGCTGCTGGGCGGGGTCCGTGGTGTAGCCACGCTCAACCAGCATGGCTTCGTAGGTGGATCTGACGGACATGTGTGGCCCTCTAAAGTCCGTGAAGCCGCCAATAAGGTGCAGCAACCAAAATGCCTGCAAACCCGAATCACCGGGCTTGCAGGCCTGCCCCCCACCCGGGGGGATGCGGTGGCTCGAAACGAGCCACCGGACTGGATCAGAAATTCAGCGTGCGCTTGTCCACCGCCAATGCGGCTTCCTTGGTCGCCTCTGAGAGCGAAGGATGCGCGTGGCAAATGCGGGCAATGTCTTCAGCGCTGGCCTTGAACTCCATCGCCACCACGGCCTCGGCAATCAGTTCAGAAGCCATCGGGCCAACGATGTGCACACCCAGAATCTCGTCGGTGGTTGCATCGGCCAGGAATTTGACCATGCCCGTCGTGTCGCCCAGCGCGCGTGCACGGCCGTTCGCCAAGAACGGGAACGTGCCTGCTTTGTAAGCCACGCCGTCGGCTTTGAGCTGCTGCTCGGTGCGACCCACCCAGGCAATCTCGGGGCTCGTGTAAATGACCCAGGGAATGGTGTTGAAGTTGACATGCCCGTGCTGACCCGCAATGCGCTCGGCCACCGCCACGCCCTCTTCTTCCGCTTTGTGCGCCAACATGGGGCCACGCACCACGTCGCCCACCGCCCACACGCCGGGCAGGCTGGTCTTGCATTCAGCATCGACCATGACCGCACCGCGTTCGTCCAGTTGCAGCCCCACGCCCTCGGCGTTCAGGCCAATGGTGTTGGGCACCCGGCCAATGGACACAATCAATTTGTCGGCATCCAACTTCAAGGCTTCGCCCTTGGCATTGGTATAAGCCACGCTCACACCTTTCTTGGTGGTCTTGACATCGCCCACTTTCACGCCCAGTTCAATCTTCAGACCTTGCTTGTCAAACGCCTTCTTGGCTTCCTTGGCGATCTGTTCGTCTACCGCGCCCAGGAAAGTTGGCAGGCCTTCAAGGATGGTGACATCCGAACCCAGACGGCGCCACACAGAGCCCATTTCCAGGCCAATCACGCCCGAGCCGATCAGCACCAGCTTCTTGGGCACAGCGCCCATGCGCAGCGCACCGTCGTTGGACAGCACAGTTTCTTCATCAAACGGCACGCCAGCCAGCGCACGCGCATTGGAGCCGGTGGCCACAATGATCTGTTTGCCGGTCAGCAGATCTTCTTTGGCACCCGTGACCTGGATTTCATAACCACCGTCGACAGCCTTCACGAACGAGCCGCGGCCGTGGAAGAACGTCACCTTGTTCTTCTTGAACAAGTACTGGATGCCATCGTTGTTCTGCTTCACCACCGCGTCTTTGCGGCCCACCATTTTGGTCACATCCATCTTCACCGTGCCGGTGCTGATGCCGTGTTCGGCAAAGTGGTGGTTGGCGTGGTCAAAGTGTTCGCTGGACTGAAGCAGGGCCTTGGACGGGATGCAACCGACGTTGGTGCAGGTGCCACCCAACGCAGGACCGCCAGCAGCATTTTTCCACTCGTCGATACAGGCCACCTTGAAGCCCAACTGGGCTGCACGGATGGCCGCAATGTAACCGCCAGGACCGCCACCGATGACGATCACATCAAAAGATTGAGACATGTTGAAACTCTCGGGTTGCTGCACGCCTCACTCGGCGGGCACAAAAATCCAGAGCAGGATGTAGAGCACCAGGCCCATACCTCCCGCGAAAAACAGCACGGCCAGCAGCAGCCGCCAGATCCAGGCGTCAACGCCCGTGGCAGCGGCAATACCACCACACACACCGGCAATCCATTTGTCCGTGCCTGATCGGCGCAGGCTGTTGAGCGACTGCGCCAGCTTGGTCGACCCCACAGGCTCCACACCGGTCCCCAGCAGCCGGGCTTTCGCCCGTTCGAACTCCTCCGCCGTCAGGCTGCCGCGCTCACGCAGCTGCTCCAACTTCAACAATTCGTCTGCCAGTGGCATGGTGTAACCCCTTGTGGCTTCAGATGTCGAACAACAGGCGCGCCGGATCTTCCAGCGCTTCTTTCATGGCCACCAGACCCAGCACGGCTTCGCGGCCGTCGATGATGCGGTGGTCGTAGGACATGGCAAAGTAGTTCATGGGACGCACAACCACTTGGCCGTTTTCCACCATGGCGCGGTCTTTGGTGGCGTGAACGCCCAAAATGGCTGACTGCGGCGGGTTGATGATGGGGGTGGACATCATCGAGCCGAAGGTGCCGCCGGTCATGTCGTCCATGCTCAGCTTCCCATCTTTGGCTTTCTGGCCAAATTCAGCAATCTTCTTCTCGATGTCGGCAAAGCTCATCTGGTCGGCGTTGCGCAAGATGGGCACCACCAGACCGCGGGGCGAACCGACGGCAATACCGATGTCGAAATAGCCGTGGTAGACGATATCGTTGCCATCCACCGATGCGTTGAGTACCGGGAATTTCTTCAGCGCATGCACAGCGGCCTTCACGAAGAAGCTCATGAAGCCCAGCTTGACGCCGTGTTCCTTCTCAAAGCGGTCCTGGAACTTCTTGCGCATCTCCATGACCGGGGCCATGTTGATCTCATTGAACGTGGTCAGAATCGCGTTGGTCGACTGCGACTGCAGCAGACGCTCGGCCACACGGGCACGCAGACGCGTCATGGGCACGCGTTCTTCAGGGCGGTCACCCAGGTCAGGGGCCACGGTGGCCACCTGCGGCAGCACTTTGGTGGGTGCGCCGGTGGGAATGGCCACCGGTGCGGCCACGGCAGCCTTGGGTGCAGCGGCAGCGGCCAGCACATCGCCCTTGGTCACGCGGCCGTCTTTGCCGGTGCCAGGCACCGAGCCGGGGGCCATGCCCCCATCAGCCATCAACTTGGCGGCGGCGGGCATGGCCACGCCGGCTTTGGACTGAGACGCTGCTGCGGCAGCGGCCGGAGCAGCGGCCACAGAGGTGGCAGCCACGGCAGCGGGTGCGGCCGCAGCGGGTGCAGCCGCAGCGGGTGCAGCGGCGCCAGCCACCGCAGCGGTGTCGATACGGGCGATCAGCTGCTCAGCGGCCACGGTGGCGCCATCGCCTTGCAAAATTTCAACCAGCACACCGCTGGAGGGGGCGGGGCATTCCAGAACGACCTTGTCGGTCTCGATCTCGATCAGTGTCTCATCGGCGGTGACGGCATCACCCACCTTCTTTTTCCACTGCAGCAAGGTGGCCTCGGCCACGGACTCAGAGAGCTGAGGAACTTTGACTTCTACGATTGCCATTTGTATTACCTGTTCTTTGCGTTGGGTGTTCGGCGTTGAAACCAGTGAGGCGCGGCGGCAGAGCCGCTCCTCGCCCACTGTTCAACGGCCACCGTCTGTCATTTGGTGAGGATGAAGCCCTTGAGCTTGGCGAAAGCCGCTTCAATCAGGGTCTTCTGCTGTTCCTGGTGCAGGTGCGCGTAACCCACAGCAGGCGATGCCGATGCAGCGCGACCGGCATAGCCGAGCTTCTGACCGTCGAGCATGTTCTCGTGGATGTAATGCTGCACAAAGAACCAGGCGCCCTGGTTTTGCGGCTCGTCCTGGCACCAGACGATGTCGGTGGCATTGGGATACTTGCGCACCTCGGCACCAAACACCTTGTGCGGGAACGGATAGAGCTGCTCCACACGCAGGATTGCCACATCGTCAACGCCTTTTTCCTCGCGCTTCTTGACCAAGTCGTAATACACCTTACCCGAGCAGCAGATGATGCGCTTGACCTTGTCGGCGTTCTTCACCACTGCGGCGTTGCTTTCAGGGATCACGGTCTGGAAGCTGCCTTTGGTGAACTCAGACAGCGGCGATGTCGCGTCCTTGTTGCGCAGCAACGACTTGGGCGTGAAGATGATCAGAGGCTTGCGCAGATTGCGCACCATCTGGCGGCGCAAGATGTGGAAGATCTGGCTGGCCGTGGTCGGCTGCACGATCTGCATGTTGGTGTCAGCAGCCAACTGCATGAAGCGCTCCAGGCGCGCCGAACTGTGCTCGGGGCCCTGGCCTTCATAGCCATGCGGCAGCATCAGCGTGATGCCGTTCACACGGCCCCACTTCACCTCGCCTGACGCAATGAACTGGTCGATCACCACCTGAGCGCCGTTGGCGAAATCGCCGAACTGGGCTTCCCAGATCACCAGGGTGTTGGGGTCGTTGGACGCATAACCGTACTCAAAGCCCAGCACCGCCTCTTCCGAGAGGATGGAGTCGATGACGACAAACGGAGCCTGGTTGTCAGCCACATTTTCCAGCGGCGTGTAGGTGCCGGTGTCCCACTTTTCGCGGTTCTGGTCGTGAATCACCGCATGGCGGTGCGTGAAGGTACCGCGGCCGCAGTCTTCACCCGACAGGCGCACCGGGAAACCGCTGGCCACCAGCGAGGCAAACGCCATGTGCTCGCCCATGCCCCAGTCCACCGGAATGTCGCCACGGCCCATGGCCGCGCGGTCGGCATAAACCTTCTTCACCAACTGGTGCGGGGTCACGCTCTCGGGGATGGTGGTCAGGCGGTCGGCCAGTCGCTTCCACTCGGCCATCGGAATGGCGGTGTCGCCAGCATCGGTCCACTTTTTGCCCAGGAAGGGCGACCAGTCCACGGCGAACTTGCTCTTGAAGTTGGTCAGAACCGGATCCACCGTGTGGCGACCTGCATCCAGCGCAGCGCGGTAGGACTTGGACATCTCTTCGCCCAACGTCTCACCCAAGCCTTGCGCTGCCAGCTTGTCAGCATACAGTTTGCGGGTGCCAGGATGGGCGCTGATCTTGCGGTACATCAGCGGCTGGGTCAGGCTCGGTGTGTCCTGCTCGTTGTGGCCCAGCTTGCGGAAGCAGATGATGTCCAGCACAACATCCTTGCGGAAGGTCATGCGGTAATCCAGCGCGAGCTGGGTGGCCAGCACCACGGCTTCCGGGTCGTCACCGTTGACGTGCAGCACGGGCGACTCGACGCCTTTGACGATATCGGTGCAATACAACGTGGAGCGCAGATCGCGCGGGTCAGAGGTGGTGAAACCGATCTGGTTGTTGATGATCAGGTGCACCGTGCCGCCAGTAGAGTAACCGCGCGTCTGGGCCAGTGCAAGGGTTTCCTGGTTCACGCCCTGGCCGGCAAATGCGGCGTCGCCGTGCACCAGCACGGGCAACACCTGCTTGCCGTGGGGATCTCCGCGCCGATCCATGCGGGCACGCACCGAGCCCTCGACCACCGGGTTCACGATTTCCAGATGCGAAGGGTTAAACGCCAGCGACAGGTGAACCGGACCGCCAGGCGTGGACACGTCGGAGCTGAAGCCCTGGTGGTACTTCACATCTCCAGCCGGCAGATCTTCCGGAGCCGTGTGGTCGAACTCGGCAAACAGGTCCTTGGGCATTTTGCCCAGGGTGTTCACCAGCACGTTCAGGCGGCCTCGATGGGCCATGCCGATCACGATTTCCTGCACGCCCTGGCTGCCTGCGAGCTGAATCAACTCGTCCATGGCGGCAATGAAGCTCTCACCACCTTCCAGCGAAAAGCGCTTCTGGCCCACGTATTTGGTGTGCAGAAAGCGCTCAAGCCCTTCGGCTGCGGTCAGGCGGTCGAGGATGTGTTTTTTCTTGTCGGCATTGAACGCCGGCTTGCTGCGGATCGATTCCAGCTTTTCCTGCCACCAGCGTTTTTGCGCCTGGTCGCTGATGTACATGTACTCGGCACCAACGCTGCCACAGTAGGTTTCGCGCAGCGCATTCAAAAGGTCGCGCAAGGACATAACCTCCTTGCCGAAAAATGTGTTGCTGGTGTTGAACACGGTTTCGAAATCGGCGTCGGTAAAACCATAAAACGCGGGATCGAGTTCGGGAATGTGGTCGCGCTCGGTGCGCTTGAGTGGATCCAGGTCGGCCCAGCGGGCGCCTACGTTGCGGTAGGCCGCGATCAGCTGCTGAACAGCCACGCGCTTGCGTCCCAGATCGGAGTCGGCGCCAGCAGCGATGACAACCTTGGTGCCACCTTGTTTGGCGCGCTCGGCAAATGCATTGATGACGGGCTGGTGAGGCACATCGCGGGCATCGCTGCCGTCGACGGCCGGCACGTGCTGAAGGGCGTCGAAATAGGCACGCCAGGTTTCGGACACGCTACCCGGGTTGTCCAGGTAGTTTTCGTACATTTCCTCTACGTACGGCGCGTTGCCGCCGAAAAGGTACGAGTTGCCTTTGTAGGCAACATAAACATTGCCCCCGTTTGCTTGGGAATCGCTCATAAATCCGCTGACCTCCGTTTCCCTACAGGAAACATTAGCTGGTAAAAAAAACCTTCCGCGACACGGCTGAACCGATTGGCGGATGCGACAGTGGCTGTGGAAGGACCTGACT